>NZ_JALGQI010000001.1:0-745777 GCF_022810385.1 Rhodococcus sp. ARC_M12
CCATAAGAAACAACCCGCGAACCCGACACCACCGCAACACCACCGACACCGGCCACACCCACAGCACCAGCCAACAACTCCGGCAACACCACACCCACCACAGACCGCGGACCACGAACCGGAGCCAGGCGAGCGCGTTCGGCGGCGGACAGAAGGTCCACGTCACCGATCAGCAGGTCCGGCTCACTCGTCAGAGCGTCGAGGATCCGCAGCACGCGGCGACCGAGTTGAGCCACGCTCGTAGCGTCGAACAGTTCTGTGGCGTAATCGAAAACGACAGTGGGAGAATTGGACTCGTCGACGGTGACGACGAGGTCCATTGCCGATCCGTCCTGCGGCAAGGCGGATGGACCGAATCGGAGCGCAACCTGCGCAAGGGGGTTGTACGACCCGGTGCTGGGCAGGCCGAGGGCACGAACGACGTCATCGAACGACGCTTCGCTGTGCGCCATCGCGGCATCGAAGTCCGTACTCGACGACTCGACGAAGTCGGAGAACGAGTGCCGACCGTCGGGTCGAGTCCGCAGAACGACGGCGTCGCCGGCAGCAGTGGGCACGGCAATCGACACGTCGTCGGTGTTCGCCAAACGAGACAGCAGCACAGCCAGCACGGACTCGAAGACCACGAACGGGGTCGTGGACCGGTCGGCGGCCAATCGTTCCACAGCGCCCCAGGTAGCGGATCCGACAGCCACCTCATGAGACGCACGAACATGGCCGATACGCGAGGGCCGCGGTCGATCGCAGGGCAGATCGAGCAGATCGGGCGCATCGGCCAGGCGATCGGCCCAGTACGCGGTCTGGGCCGCGACACGGCGACGTCGTTGGCCTTCGCTGGCGCTGTCGGGGTGCACCTCGACAGCGGGAGTATCGGGGCCCGCCGCGATGAAGGCTTCCACCATGTCGACGAAGCTCGAATGGTGTGCGGTGAGGTCGTCGTCGTCGTACCGGTTCGGGTTGGCCCTGAAGTCGACGTATGTCCTTGCCGGAGAACCACTCTGATAGACATTGACCAGAAGATCCTCGACCGGACCCGACGTCACGATGTTGAATTCGCCGACGATCGACCCGAGCTCGATCTGCTGGTGGAACAGCATCATGTTGACCATCGGGCCGGCGAGCTGCTTGTCACTGCCGGATGCCGCGAGTTCCCGCCGGATGTCCTCGATGCTGAAGCGCTGGTGCCGCAGCGCACCCATGAGCTCCAACTGCACCTGTTGCACGAGGTCGCCCACGGTGGCGTCCTGGGACACGTGCATCGGAATCGGTGCGACGTTGACGAGCATTCCGCCGGATCGACGCAGCAAGGCAGTGGTGCGCGCCGACACCGGGATGTTGACCAACACGTCTTCTCGCCCGGTCATTCGGGAGAGGTAGCAGCCGAACGCAGCGATGAACACCGCAGCGGCGGTTCCGCCCTTGCTGGTGTCCGATCCTTCGAGTGCGTTGACGACGTCCTCGGGCAGGGCGATGCTGCGCAACTTGCTCGCTGCGATGGTGCGCCCAGGCCGGTTGGACAGAGATGCTCCGTCGTGGATGTCCGCAGCGCGCGAAGTCCAGTATTCCTTGTCGGACTCGAACCGTGACGACGTCCGGTACTCCTGATCGAGCTCGTACAGTCGGCGAAGCTCCGCGGCTTTGTTGGGCGCAGGTTCGACCTGCTCGACTGCTGCGGTGTAGAGGGCGGCGGTGCGATTGACGAGCGTCATGGCACCGTAGCCGTCCAGGGCGACGTGGTGGATCTTGCTGTACCAGAGGTTGCGCTCGTCCTCGACCTGGATGATCCAGCTCTCGACGAGTGGGTCGTTCTCCATGTCGACCGGCTGTACGTAGTTCTCGTCGATCCAGCGCAGGGCCGAGGTCATGGGATCGTCTTCGTCGCGCAGGTCCAGATAGTGCACGGACTGGTCGATGGAGTGATCGACCATCTGCACCGGTTCGCCGTCGACCTGCGTCAGGCGGAGGTAGGCGGACTGGAATTCGTGTCCGGCCTGCGCCGACGCTTCCTGCAGCACTGCTATGTCGAGGCTGCCTCGCAGATCTACGTACTGGGCGATGCAGACCGGTACATCAGGTGCGAGTTGTTGCGCGAACCACATGCCTCGCTGTGCAGAGGACAGCGGGAAGCCGCTCTCGAATCCGGAGCCGGACGGAGGTGTCTGTGACCCACCGGTCGTCGTAGCGCGCATTCACTTGCCCTTGGGCGACACGGTAGCGGCGGCGATTGCCGACGTCGGGTCGATCGACCCGGAGCTTTCGGTTCGGCTCGGACTGTCGAGCCGCGTCGGCCTCTGCGCGCGATTGGGCAATTCTGGCTTCCGTTCTGGTCTGCATCGGTGTCGGTTCGACACACGTTCGGTGGTGAAAGAGTTCTGTATCGATTCGTCGCGCTCGGCCGAGCGGATTGAAACGGGGAGTCAGCCGGGTTTCACCGCAGAGAACAAACTGTGAGATCGGAGAACCGGCGGCTACCGACAGTCGATTGCATCGTCGTGTGCAACACGAACTCCCCCTCCCGCCAGGCGTATGGCACGCTCGAAATGCTCACGTCGACAGTGCGCTACTGCATCGACGCCGATACCGTCGGCCATCCGCTGAAGTCACACCCGAATTCGGCATCGAACACCTCCAGCGGCCTTCAAAGATACAACATCGGTGAGATTCCTTTGTGCGGTAGTCATAAAAATCATCGACCATCATCTCCAGCCTGTTACAGAAGTGACCACCAGTGCCACTCGAACGTGCCCTATTCGGTCGAACGAATGACGTTGCGCGGCGTTCGCCACAACACCGCGGGATCTGCATCGGACTCCGGGATACGTAAAAGCCGGAATTTGCAGACTCACCGACGGTTTTCGGCAGAAGAGCGCCGTCCGGCCAGAACCGTCGCGCCGAGCGCGACGACTGCGGCCAGACACAACACCAGTTCCGATCCGCTGCCGAGCCTGGTGGCGACGGTGAGCGATTGGCGTAGGACCACACTGGAAACCAGTACATCAGCGGTGAAGAGCGGCGTCTGCTGTAGGACACCGCCGTCCGGTGCCACGATCGCGCTGACGCCACTGGTGGCGGCCACCACGACCGTTCTCCCGTGCTCGACGGCGCGCACTCTGGACATCGCAAGTTGTTGGTAGGTCATTTCGGTGTCGCCGAAGGTGGCGTTGTTGGTGGGGATGGCAATGAACTCGGCACCCGAGCGGACCGATTCCTCGAGCGCACGATCGAATGCGACCTCATAGCACGTCGCTATTCCCGCGGCTATTCCTGCGGCGTTCACCACTCCGTTTCCCGACCCCGGGACGAAATAACCCGCTCGGTCGGCATATTCCGAAAACAAACGAAAAAAGCTTCGGAATGGCAAGTATTCGCCGAACGGTTGAATTATCTTCTTGTCGTGCCGCTCACCCGGCCCATCCGTACCGTTCCACGCAATAACCGAATTCGTGTTCGTGCCATCGGCATTGACCAGAACCGTACCGACGAGGATCGGGGCTCCGACAGCCACGGACGCCTGTGTGATGAGAGTCGCAGCGT
The DNA here is from genome assembly GCF_022810385.1 of Rhodococcus sp. ARC_M12. NCBI lineage: Bacteria > Bacillati > Actinomycetota > Actinomycetes > Mycobacteriales > Nocardiaceae > Rhodococcus > Rhodococcus sp. ARC_M12. The sequence continues at coordinate 3,535 of NZ_JALGQI010000001.1, forward strand.
CGGCGTTTCTCAACGGATCGATATCGGACGCGTTCTCGGGCCACACCACGAGATCCGGCGCGGGCTGCCGACCTGCATCGACGTCGGCGGCCAGCGCCATCGTCTCGCTGACGTGATTGTCCAGTACAGCGCGACGCTGGGCATTGAAATCGAGACCGAGCCGCGGAACGCTGCCCTGTACGGCTGCGATCGTCACCGTCCGTTCGTCACCCTCCGGAGCGTCGTTGCTGTGCAGAGTCGGCAGCACGGCCAGCGCCACGATCGATGCGACTGTCGTTGCAGCGACCGGTCCGACGACGGAACGCATTCCGTTCCGTCGGGAGCCCAGCAGCAGTAGTGCAGCCATGCCGGTTCCGGTCAGTGCCACACCGAAACCGAGCAACGGTGCACCACCGATGCTCGCCAGGGGCAACAACCAGCCCTCGGGCTGACCGAAAGCCAATCTGCCCCACGGAAAGCCACCGAAGGGAACACTGGATCGCAGCCATTCGGTCAGACTCCAGGCCAATGCCATCGACAACGGCCACCAGGCAGTTCGTGCTGCCAGCACACCGAGAGTGCCGAACAAGCCGACGAAGACGGACTCGGCGGCAGCGAGCGCCAGCCACGGCATCGGACCGACGTAGACACCGATCCACGGCAGCAGCGGAACGAAGAACCCGAGACCGGCGGCGAAGCCGTACCCGAACCCGGCTTTGAGCGACACCGATCGTCGCCCACCGAAGCCGGTCAGGACTGCGGCCAGCATCGCGATGCCCACTGGTGCCAGGAACCACAGGGTTCGCGGAGGAAAGCTGGCGAAGATCAGGCCACCGCCGGCGACGGACAGCGCGGTGGACACCGCTGCCCGGCGCAACCTCTCCCCCGACGAGCGCTCCGTCACAGCGGTCGGAACCGACTCACTTCTCATGGATGACCTGTCCACGATGCACCGTCATCGAGCACTGGGGGCTCGCGGACGTCACGTCGAGACTCGGCAACGGCGACACACCCGCTCGCGGATCCGTCGACCAGCGTTGCACGCTGTCCTTGGGAGCTCGTACAACGAGTTCGTCGACCTCCCACACCGCGAAGGACGCGGGCGCTCCCGGCACCAACGTGCCGGCCAACCCGTCTCGGACTCCGCCCGCGCGCCACGCTCCGCGGGTCGCGGCCGAGAAGGCAGCCCGAGGCGAGATGGCACTGCCAGGCGTGTGATGGTTGACCGCGGCTCTGACCGTCGCCCACGGATCGAGACGGGTGACCGGCGCATCCGATCCCAGTGCGAGCGACACCCCCGCCGATGCCAGGCGGGCGAACGGATGGAGCGCCGAAGCACGCTCGGTGCCGAGCCTCGCTGCATACAGTCCGTCCGAACCGCCCCACAATGCGTCGAACCTCGGTTGCATGCTGGCTATGACACCCCACGAGGCCAACCGGTCGGCCTGTTCGGGTGCCACCATGGCCAGGTGTTCGAGCCGATGGCCGCAGGCGGCTACGGCAGGAGTTCCCAGCCGAGCCACCACCTGCTCGAAGGCGGCGACAGCGGCCGAGACAGCCGCGTCACCGATGACGTGAAAACCCGCCTGCACTCCGGCCGTGGTGCAGGCCGAGATGTGTGCTGCGATCGCATCGACGTCCTCGTACGGTTCGCCCGATCCGGTGCCGTCCGCGTACGGCGACGACAACCATGCGGTCCGTGATCCGAGCGAGCCGTCGACGAAGATGTCTCCGGCCAGCCCGTGGGCACCGGTGTCGTCCAGCAGTTGCCGTGCCTGCTCGGCCGTCTCTACCAGTTCGCCCCAGTAGCCGCGAACCTCCACTCCGTGTTCGGTGGCCAACAGTTCACGGAAGTCGTCGAGACCCGACACGATCGGACCAGCGCATTCGTGGACTGCGACGATTCCCTGCGCCGCAGCAACGTCGAGCGCAGCAGTTCGAGCCCGGTCCCGAGTGTCGGCTGTCATCATCGACCGTGCCGTCAGACGTGCGAGGTGATGTGCGGCGGCGGTAAGTGGAGACTGCTCCGAAAAACCTGCGGTGGATTCGATACCGGACGCGGCGATGCGCAAGGGCGTCGAGACGGCGGCCGAATGCGAATCGATGCGAGTGAGGTACACCGGGCGCCCGGGCGCTGCCGCATCGAGGTCGGCAGTCGACGGTGCGCGTTGTTCGGGCCACCCGGATTCGTCCCAACCGTGTCCCCAGACCAGGGCGTCCGAGGACGACGAAGCATGCTCGGCGAGCGCCCGCACGCAGTGTTCGAGCGACGTGCAGCCGGACAGATCGAGACCGATCAGAGCAAGACCCAGATCGGTGACGTGCACGTGAGTATCGACGAACGCCGGTGCCACGAAGGACCCGGCCAGGTCGGTGATGCGGACTCCTGGGTGGAGCGCTCGACCGGTTCGATCCTCACCGATCCAACTGACGATTCCATCGGTCACGGCCATGGCGGTGGCGTCGGAAGCTGTCGGACTGTAGATCCGTCCGCCGCAGAACAATTCGGTGGTCACGAACGACCAGTCTGCCCCTACCGGTGTGGCTTCCGGAAATCCCCGGCAGCGGAATCGAACCCGTCGGCCTCGATCACCTGTCCTTCGAGGATCGGCGCAGAACCGGAGGCATTCGGTGCTCGAGTGCTGTCGTCGACGCGATCGTCGAGGATCTCACCGTCGATGACGGTAGGTCGCATGCGCCGCGTCGCGGTCGCAACCTGCGGCAACCAACGTGCGGCGGCCCACATCACCGCTGGGCGTAGTAGCCACCTGGTCGGCGGAATCAGCAACAGCAATCCGACAACCGTGGTCACCAGACCCGGAACGAACATCGCGACCGACCCTGCGGCGAACAGAGCGCCGTCGGCAACAGCGCCGCCGGCCGACCGCTCGCCTCGCGATGCTCGCTGCAACCCGTCCAGCACCCGTCTGCCCTGCGACCGCACCAGCAGTGACCCGATCAGGGATCCGCCGATCAACAGCACGACGGTCCAGAGCACACCGATCGCGCTTCCCACGGCGACCAGCGCTGCGACCTCGACCACGACATAGAGTACGAACAGAGCGAGCATGACGGTCCTTTCTTCGCTTCACCGGTACAACGCGCGGGAAGTCCGAAACGCTCCCGAGGTGCCCGGTTTGCTGGAAATTCTCTAGGAACCCGGTCGCACGAGACCCGTCTCGTAGGCCAGAACCACGGCCTGGACTCTGTCGCGGACACCCAGCTTCGTCAGGATTCGGCCGATATGGGTCTTGATCGTCGCCTCGGACAGATGCAGGACTGCGGCGATCTCGGCATTGGACAGCCCCGTTGCCAAGTGCACCAGGACCTCGCGTTCACGCCCGGTGAGGGCATCGAGTACCGACGCATCGGCGATCGATTCGGACTGGGCGACGAACCGCGAGAGCAAACGTTTGGTGACCTTGGGCGAGACGACGGCATCGCCTGCGGCCACGCTGCGGATCGCGGAGATCAAATCCTCCGGGGGCGTGTCCTTGAGCAGGAATCCGCTGGCACCCGCCCGAAGCGCACCGAGGACGTTGTCGTCGAGGTCGAACGTCGTCATCACCAGCACGCGTGCTTCGGAGCCGGATTCGGTGATGGTGCGGGTGGCGGCGACCCCATCGATGCCGGGCATACGAATGTCCATCAACACCACCGTCGGGGCCAGCCTGGTCACGGCCTCGACAGCAGCTGCGCCGTCGGATGCCTCCCCCACCACCGCGATGTCGTCCTGTGCCTCGAGCACCATGTTCAAACCCATACGCATGAGTTCCTGGTCGTCGACGACGACAACGGTGATGGGCACGGACTCAACCTAGTACTCAGTCGATCGGCAGCGTTGCCCGCACGAGCCAATTGCCGTGTGGGGTGCGGCCTGCGGACAGGGTGCCGTTCAATACGGCGACCCGCTCACGCATACCGAGCAATCCGTGTCCGCCGCCTGCCGTCGACGACGGTTCGCTACCGGTTCCGTTGTCGGATATCTCGACGGTGACCGCCTCGTCCTCGCGAACGACCTTCACGATGGCGCGTGGGGCGTGGCCGGCGTGGCGCAGAACGTTGGTCAACGATTCCTGTACCAGACGGTGCACGCCCAGGCTGATCGCCGGACTGATGTCGTCGAGGTTCCCGGTCTGTTCGATCTCGACGTTCAATCCGGCTCGCCCCATCATCTCGACGACCCGAGCGAGGCCCGCGGTGCCGTACTGGGGCATGTCGTCCGAGTCGGGTGACGTCCGCAGCAACGCGACGGTCCTTCGCAACTCGGACAGCGCGAGTCGACCGGTCGCCGAGATGTTGGCGACCGCCTGCTCCGCGCGTTCGGGGTTTCGCCTGATCGCGTACGAGGCGCCGTCGGCCTGGACGACCATGACGCTCACGCCGTGAGCGATGACGTCGTGCAGTTCTCGCGCGATGCGCGTGCGCTCCATGATCACCGCCTCTTCGGCGCGGCGGTCTCTGTCGTACTCGGCCACGACGAGTCGAGCCTGAGTCGCTTCGTCGTAGGCCCGGCGGGCCCCGAGAAATTCCGCCGCAACCCACGACAATGCGTACATCAGCGCGCTGAACAGCAGTGTCGTGAACAACGGTTGGTCGAACAGAAACAGATTCGCGGCGGTGTACGCAGCCAGGGTGACGGCATAGACGCCGCCCTGTGCTCGACCGACGTACGCGACCAGCGTGTAGAGCATGATCGGCAGGGCCAGCGCGGCCGGATGACCGTTGTACGCGTCGCCTGCCATACTGCCTGCGATGTCGGAGGCAGTGGTCGTGACGAGAGTCACGGCCGCGATCGAGCGGGGCAGACGCCGACGCCACGCGACGGGAAGCGTCAGCACCACCGAGAACACCAGAAACAACGGTCCGTTCAGACCGTCGGACGAGCTGACGAACACCAGTATGTCGACGAGAAACAGCCCGACTGCCAGGAGAGCATCGGCCACGAAGGGCTGCCCACGTAGCCACAGACTGAATCGACGCATGTGATTGAGTTTGCCGTATGACTGCTGCCGACTGGGGACTGCTGTTGGTCGCTGCCACCGCAGCCGGTTGGGTCGATGCAGTGGTGGGCGGAGGCGGCCTGATCCTGTTGCCGGCAATCCTCCTCGTCGCACCGCAACTGACTCAGCAGGCAGCGCTGGCGACCAACAAGGCAACCGCGGTGTTCGGTACCGTCGCCGCCGTCGTCACTTTTGCGCGGAAGGTGACGCTGAATTGGACGGTGCTGGTGCCGGCCGGTGTGCTCGCGGCCGTGACCTCCGCGCTCGGCGCTGCCGCGGTGTCGTTGATCGACCGCGAGCTGTTCATCCCTATCATCATGGTCGTTCTCGTCGGCGTGGCAATACTGGTGACGTGCCGCCCGACCATCGGTCGAACCGCGGCACCGTCGCCGCCGACCCATCGCAGAGTGCTGATCGTCATCGGTCTGGCCGCCGCCGGAATCGGCTTCTACGACGGTATCCTCGGGCCCGGCACCGGAACGTTCCTCATCATCGTCTTCGCCACGATGCTCGGCACCGAGTTCGTGCGCAGTGCCGCGATGGCCAAGGTGATCAACGTGGGATCCAACGTCGGTGCTCTCGCCTTCTTCGCGGTCACCGGCAGCGTCTACTGGCAACTGGGCGCGGCCATGGCGGTGTGCAACGTCTTCGGTGCCGTCCTCGGGTCGCGGACTGCGGTCGCTCGCGGTGCCGGATTCGTGAGAATCGTCCTGCTCGTCGTGGTCGTGGGGATGGTCGTTCGGCTCGGGTGGCAGCAATTCGGCTAGCGTCAGCAGTCGTGACGAGACAATCGAATCGGTCGGTCGACGCAGACTTCCTGGCTCTACCCTTGCGTGCCCTCGCGGATGCCGCGCTGAGCACGGCACGGTCGGCAGGTGCGACACATGCCGACGTTCGGGTGCAGCGCTCGACGACTCAGTCGATCTCGCTGCGCGACGGCTCCGTTCAATCCGTCATCGATGCCGGTGAGATCGGCCTCGCCGTGCGGGTGGTGGTCGACGGCACCTGGGGTTTCGCCTCGCACGCAGAACTCGGCACCGAGGCCGCCGCAGCCACGGCCCGGAGTGCAATCGAGGTGGCGACGGCCCTCAGATCGCTCAACCGCGAGCACGTAGAACTCGCTGCCGAGCCGGTGTACTCGGATGCAACGTGGGTGTCCGAGTACGAGATCGACCCGTTCGCGGTACCCACCACCGAGAAGGTGGCGCTGCTGGCGGAGTATTCGTCTCGGCTGGCCGCGTCGGACGGGGTCGACCACGTCACCGCCTCGGTGCTGCAGGTCAAGGAACAGTCGTTCTACGCAGATCTGGCCGGCAGCAGCATCGTGCAGCAGCGAGTGCGACTCCATCCGCAGTTCGAGGCCACCACGGTGGATCGATCCGCCGGTGCGTTCGAGACCATGCGCACGCTCGCGCCACCCGTCGGACGGGGCTGGGAATATCTGGGTGAGCACAGCACGTGGGACTGGGCCGAGGAGCTGGCCCGGATTCCCGAATGGTTGGCCGAGAAGGTGAAGGCACCGACCGTCGTGGCGGGACCCACCGATCTGGTCATCGATCCCAGCAATCTGTGGCTCACCATTCACGAGTCGATCGGGCACGCAACGGAATACGATCGGGCCATCGGGTACGAGGCCGCCTACGCCGGTACCTCGTTCGCGACCCCTGATCAGTTGGGAACATTGCGCTACGGATCGCCCATCATGCACGTCACCGCCGATCGGACCGAGATCAACGGCCTGGCCAGTATCGGCTGGGACGACGACGGAGTGGCGTCGCAGAGATGGGACCTGGTGCGCGACGGGACACTCGTCGGTTACCAACTCGATCGAGTGTTCGCACCGAAACTCGGGCTCGAGCGATCCAACGGGTGTTCGTACGCAGATTCTCCGCATCACGTTCCGATCCAGCGGATGGCGAACGTGTCGCTGCAGGCCGACCCCGACACCGATCGGTCCACCGCCGACGTCATCGGCGAGGTGGAGGACGGCATCTACGTCGTCGGAGACAAAAGCTGGTCCATCGACATGCAGCGCTACAACTTCCAGTTCACCGGGCAACGCTTCTACCGCATCCGCAACGGCGTGCTCGACGGCCAGGTGCGCGACGTTGCGTACCAGGCGACCACCACCGAATTCTGGGGCTCTCTGGCACTGCTCGGCGGAGCGTCCACCTGGCGACTGGGCGGTGCATTCAATTGCGGTAAGGCCCAACCCGGACAGGTGGCCGCGGTCAGCCACGGCTGTCCGGTCGCGCTCTTTCGTGGAGTCAACGTCCTGAACACCCGATCGGAGGCAGGTCGATGATCGCCGCGCAGCTCGTGATCGAACGTGCACTCGCCTGCGCGAGTGTCGACGACACCATCGTGATCGTCACCGACTCCAGCGACGCAACTTTGCGGTGGGCCGGAAACTCGATGACCACCAACGGAATCGCGACCTCCCGGCGATGGGAGGTGGTCTCCATCGTGCGAGACTCGACCGTTCGAGTCGGTACCGTGTCGTCGACGAGTGTCGATCCGGACGACATTGCGGCCGTGGTTCGGGCGAGCGAAGCGGCAGCGCGGTCGGCAGAGCCTGCCGAGGACGCGATGCCGCTGCTGACCCCGGATTCGGTCGTTGCTGCCTCCGGCTCGGAGGACTGGGACCGCAGTGCGACGCACACGTCGATCGACGTGTTCGGCTCGCTGGCAACGGAATTGAACGTCGGCTTCGATGGCGATGACGCGCTGTACGGGTTCGCTCAGCACACCGTCGACAACGTCTGGCTCGGAACCTCGACCGGTGTTCGTCGTACGTTCACTCAACCCACAGGTTCGGTCGAGATCAACGGCAAGCGGTCCGGGGCGAGCGCGTGGGTGGGCACCGGAACCACCGACTTCCAGGACGTCTCTGCCGCAACCATGTTGGCCGAGCTGTCCACTCGACTCGGCTGGGCCCGGAACACCATCGAACTGCCCGCCGGTCGCTACGAGACACTGCTGCCACCGTCGGCCGTGGCCGACCTCATGATCTACCTGATGTGGACCATGGAAGGCCGCGGGGCGCAAGAGGGACGCACCGCACTCTCGCGGGCAGGGGGAACACGCGTCGGCGAGAAGCTCACCGAACTGCCGCTGACGCTGTACTCCGATCCTCGCGAATCCGGACTCGAGCACGTGCCGTTCGTGGTGGCCGGGTCGTCGAGTGATTCGGTATCGGTGTTCGACAACGGCATGGACATCGAGCGCGTCGACTGGGTGCGCGACGGTTCGGTGGCGGCCCTGTCCTACCCGCGATCAGCAGCGCAGAAATTCGGCGCACCCGTTGCGGTCCCGGGAGACAACCTCGTCATGACCGGCGGCACCGACACCCGGCTGGACGACATGGTCGCGGCAACCGAGCGCGGTCTGCTGCTGACCACACTCTGGTACATCCGAGAGGTCGATCCGACCTCGCTGCTGCTCACCGGCCTGACCAGAGACGGTGTCTACGCCATCGAGGACGGTCGAATCATCGGCGCAGTCAACAACTTCCGGTTCAACGAAAGCCCCCTGGACCTGCTGCGACGCGTTACCGAGGCGGGAAACACCGAGGCGACACTGCCGCGCGAGTGGAAGGACTGGTTCACCCGCACAGCAATGCCGCCGCTACGCATCCCGGACTTTCACATGTCGTCGGTCAGCGCTGCTCAGTAGCGCTCTACTTGTCGGGGCCGGAGAGCTCGAGTGCGATGTTGTCGGGGTCGCGGAACTCCAGGATGGACAGTCCGGGTCCTGCGTCCTTGATGCCCTCGTGCGCGATGCCCAACTCGTCGAGTGTCTTCACTGCGTCCTCGAGCGCGGCGCGGGTGTCCACCGTGAAGCTCAGGTGATCGAGCCCGCAGCGGTCCTCGGCGAACGTGTCGTCGCTCTTTGCGACCGGCCGCAGACCCAGCAGGCCGCCGCCGAACTTGTAGATGACGCCGCCGAAGAGGAACCAGAGGGCCTCCTTGGTCTCTTCGTCCGCGTCGGGATCCCAGGCGTACGCGACGTCGAAGCCGAACACCGAATCGTAGAACGACCGGGACCGGTCGATGTCGCTGACGGTGAGGCGAACATGGTTGTAATCGGTCACTGCAATAGGCACGTGATGCTCCATTCCGGCAGCAGGGGAAGCTACCTCATGAAGCATTCGGAACTGCGCATACGAGTGATGGTGCCGACTTCGCCTCAGGCGGCGGTGATCGCCAGCCCGACGGAGCCGCTCTTGCCCCGGCGCAGCACACTCCCCTTGACGGTGAGCCAGCCGAGAATGCCGTACTTCGACGCGATCGCTGCACGGGCCTTCTCCGTCTCGGCCGCGTCGAGTATCTCGGCCCGCGCCTCGACCGCGTCTCCCTTGGGGTTACCGCGCATGTCGCACGGCGCCAGGGTGACTGCGGAATTGCGCCGAATTCGTTTGACCTTCCATGAATCGGCCACCGTCCACACCAGCAGCCGATTCCCGTCGAGTGCACCCCACAGCGGGGTCGGCACCCCGGTGCCGTCCTTCTTGAACGTCGTCAGCAGTACGTACTTGCCCTTGGCAATGTCTTCGAAGGTGGCAGCCATACCGCTCAGAGTACGTCGCTACTCCCCTTCGAGCTCGCCCTCGGTTTCCAGATACACCTGACGCAAGCCGTCGAGAACCTGCTGGTCCGGCTCGGCCCACATCTTTCGCTCCGCCGCTTCGAGTAGCCGCTCCGCGATACCGTGCAGCGCCCACGGATTGGACTGCTGCATGAACTTCTTGTTCTGCTCGTCGAGCACGTACGTCTCGGCCAGCTTTTCGTACATCCAGTCCTGCACCACGTCGGTCGTCGCGTCGTAGCCGAACAGGTAGTCCACGGTCGCCGCCATCTCGAACGCGCCCTTGTAACCGTGCCTGCGCATCGCTTCGAGCCACCGCGGGTTGACGACCCTGGCGCGGAAGACCCTGGCCGTCTCTTCCGAGAGCGTGCGTGTGCGAACCGATTCCGGCCGCGTGCTGTCACCGATGTACGCCTCGGGCGACTTTCCGGTCAACGCACGCACGGTTGCGACCATGCCGCCGTGGTACTGGAAGTAGTCGTCGGAGTCGGCGATGTCGTGCTCACGCGTATCGGTGTTCTTGGCGGCGACGGCAATGCGCTTGTAGGCGGTGCGCATGTCGTCCGAGGCCGGAACGCCGTCGAGACCGCGGCCGTACGCGAAGCCGCCCCAGGTGGTGTAGACCTGCGCCAGGTCGTCGTCGCTGCGCCAGGTCTTGCTGTCGATCAGCTGGAGCAACCCGGCGCCGTACGTGCCCGGCTTCGAGCCGAAAATGCGTGTGGTGGAACGCCGTTCGTCACCGTGCTCGGCGAGATCGGCCTGCGCATGCGCTCGCACGTAGTTCCGATCGGCCGGCTCGTCCAATGCGGCGACCATACGGACCGCATCGTCGAGCAACGCGAGCACGTGGGGGAACGCGTCGCGGAAGAATCCACTGATGCGGACCGTCACGTCGATGCGGGGTCGATCGAGCTCCGCGAGGTCGATCACCTGGAGCCGCGTCACCCGGCGCGACGCCTCGTCCCACACCGGCGAGACTCCCAGCAGGGCGAACACCTCTGCGATGTCGTCGCCGGAGGTCCGCATGGCCGACGTGCCCCACACCGACAGCCCGACGGATTTCGGCCATTCGCCGTGATCCTGGCGGTAGCGAGCGAGCAAGGACTCCGCCATCGCCTGCCCGGTCTCCCACGCCAACTTCGACGGCACGGCCTTCGGATCGACGGAATAGAAGTTGCGACCCGTGGGCAACACGTTGATGAGTCCGCGCAACGGTGAACCACTCGGCCCTGCCTCGATGAAACCTCCGTCGAGCGCGTGCAGTACCTGAGCGATCTCGCGCGAAGTCCCGCGCAGACGCGGGACGACCTCGGCTGCGGCGAACTCGAGAATCTGCGCAACCACTGCGCCGTGCTCGCCCGCCACTCGTGTGGCCGCGGCGGGATCCCACTGCGTTGCCTGCATCGCCGCGACCAATCCGTGGGCGACGGCCTCGATGCTGTCGACGCGGGTGCGATCCTCGTCGCCGTCCTCGCTGAGCCCCAGTGCTTCTCGCAGTCCGGGAACCGTCTGCTCCCCGCCCCACATCTGCCGGGCCCGCAGCATTGCGAGAACCAGTTCGACCTCGGCGTCTCCGACCGGTTCCTGCCCCAGGATGTGCAGTCCGTCGCGGATCTGCACGTCCTTGATCTCGCACAGCCACCCGTCGACGTTGAGCAACATGTCGTCGAACACTTCCTCGTCGGGGCGCTCCTCCAGTCCGAGGTCCTTGTGCATCTGCGCAGCCGTCATGAGGGTCCAGATCTGCTGCCGGATCGCGGGCAGCTTGGCCGGATCGAGCGTCGAGATGTTCGCGTGCTCGTCGAGCAATTGCTCGAGCCGCGAGATGTCGCCGTAGCTCTCGGCGCGCGCCATCGGCGGAATCAGGTGATCGACGAGAGTGGCGTGCGCCCGCCGCTTGGCCTGCGTGCCTTCGCCCGGATCGTTGACGAGGAAGGGATAGATGAGCGGCAGATCGCCCAAGGCCGCATCGGTTCCGCAGGAAGCGGACATCCCGAGCGTCTTGCCGGGCAGCCATTCGAGATTGCCGTGCTTGCCCAGGTGCACCATTGCGTCTGCACCGAACCCGCCGTCGGCCTGCGTGGCCGAGATCCACCGATACGCCGCCAGATAGTGATGGCTCGGTGGCAGGTCCGGGTCGTGATAGATCGCAACCGGCTTTTCGCCGAACCCGCGCGGCGGTTGGACCATGATCACCACATTGCCGAATTGCATGGCAGCGATGACGATTTCACCGGCCGGATCGGCAGATCGATCGACATAGAGATCGCCGGGTGCCGGGCCCCAATGCTCGATCACGCCGTCACGCAGATCCGCGGGAAGCTGCTCGAACCACCGGCCGTACTGCGCCGCCGAGATGCGAATGGGGTTGCCCTCGAGCTGGGCGTCGGTGAGCCAGTTCGGATCCTGGCCGCCGCGGGCGATCAGCGCGTGGATGAGCGCGTCGCCGTCGCGCGCAGCCAGACCGGGCACCGAATCCGGGCCCTCGATCGGTCCGAGGTCGTAGCCGGCGGTGCGCATGTCCGACATCAGCGCGATCGCGCTGGCCGGGGTGTCGAGGCCGACGGCGTTGCCTATTCGCGCATGCTTGGTGGGGTACGCCGAGAACATCAGGGCGATGCGGCGATCGGCTGCCGGAATGTGCCGCAGCCGCGCGTGCCGGACGGCGATGCCTGCGACCCGGGCGGCTCGTTCGTGATCGGGGACGTACGTGGTCAAACCGTCGTCGTCGATTTCCTTGAACGAGAACGGGACCGTGATGAGGCGGCCGTCGAACTCCGGCACGGCAACCTGCGTGGCCACGTCCAGTGGGGACAGTCCGTCGTCGTTCTCGGCCCACGTCGCGCGCGAACTCGTCAGGCACAGACCCTGCAGGATCGGTACGTCGAGCGCAGCCAGCTCGGCAACGTTCCAGGCCTCGTCGTCGCCGCCCGCCGACGCCCCGGCCGGTTTGGTTCCTCCCGCCGCGAGAACGGTCACGATCAGGGCGTCCGCCGATTTCAGGGTGTCGAGGAGGTCGGGCTCCGCGGTACGCAGCGAGGCGCAGTAGATCGGAAGCGCGGTGGCCCCGGCGTTCTCCACCGCGGCGGCGAGGGCATCGATGTACGTCGTGTTTCCGGCCAGGTGCTGGGCGCGGTAATACAGGATCGCCACCGTCGGACCGGCGGAGTGCGGAGTGGAGTGGCGCTCGAGGTGGCCCCACGTCGGTAGGTGCCGCGGCGCGTCGAAACCGTTCCCGGTCAGCAACACGGTGTCGGAGAGAAAGTTGTACAGCTGACGGAGGTTGTCGGATCCGCCCTCGGCCAAATAGTTGTGCGCCTGCGCGGCAACGTTGGCAGGCACGGTCGAGATCTCCATCAGGTCCGCGTCGGGTGCCTGTTCGCCGCCCAGTACGACGACCGGCAGTCCGGTGGCGAGGACGGCGTCGATCCCCGACTCCCACGAGCGCCGCGATCCCAGGATGCGCACGATGATCAATTCGGCCGATTCGGCCATCGCCGGAATGTCCTCGGCGAGCAGGCGCGAGGGATTGCCCCAGGCGAAGTCTGCTCCGCTGGCACGGGCGCTGAGCAGATCGGTGTCCGACGTGGACAGCAACAAGAACACGGGTAACGCCCTCCTCGGGGGTTTCGCGCCCCTGATGATCGGTATAACTTCTCTTCGGTTCGTCGGTGAGAGGGTCTGACTTCTGCCCCGTCCCGAAGGACCGAGGGCCATCACAGTGGCGCGACCGTACCGGATTCTCGCCGGTTTCCTCTCGGCCGGAGCCGTGGATATCGAATGCTACCGGGGCGAGCGTGGAATCGGGCCACCCGTTGCGCTTGTAGCCTGGTGACCATGAGTTCGCCAGAGAGGTCGGTGCCCGACGGCTGCCCAGGAGCGTTGACGACCCACCTGGCCGCAGACGGGCCGCTGGCGCGAATCCGGCTGCCCGGCGGCGTCGTGTCACCGGGCCAGATGCAGGTGCTGGCGCAGGCCGCAGCCGAGCTGGGCGACGGCACGTTGGAGCTGACCTCGCGGGGCAATATTCAGGTGCGCGCGGTGTCGGACCCGGACGGCTTCGCGAGCAGGTTGGCCGACGCAGGGTTGCTCCCGTCATCGACTCACGAGCGGGTGCGCAACATCCTCGCCTCTCCCCTGTCGGGCCGGTTGGGAGGTCTCACCGATGTGCGCGCGCTGGTCGGTGCATTGGACGAGGGCCTGTGTGCGCGACCCGATCTGGCGGACCTGCCGGGGAGGACACTGTTCGCACTCGACGACGGCCGAGGCGACCTGTGCGGACTCGAACCGGATTTCGGTGCCTACGCCCAGTCCGACGGGTCGTTCGCGGTGCTGTTGGCGGGCCGGGACAGCGGCGTTCGCGTGGACCGAGACAGTGTCGTGTCCACGCTGTTGAACTGCGCGGGTGCTTTCGTCGAACTGCGGCAGTCCCAGTGGCGGCTGGCCGAATTGGACGACGGGCCGGCCCGGATCGTGGACTGTCTCGGGCTCTCGGCCGGCCCTGTCCTGCCGATGCCCGCACCTGTGGAGGTGCCACCGATCGGATGGCTCGACCAGGACGACGGACTGGTGGCGCTGGCTGCGGGATTGGCCAACGGCGTTCTCGGGGCGCGGCTCGCCGAGTTCCTCGCGGCCATCGACCGCCCGCTGATCATGACCCCGTGGCGCTCGCTGATCGTCTGCGACGTGGACGAGGAACCGGCCGAACAGGTCGTCCGCGTGCTCGCCCCGATGGGACTGATCTTCGACGCGGCGTCGCCGTGGATTCGGGTGAGCGCCTGCACCGGATCTCCGGGATGCGAGAAGTCGTTGGCCGACGTGCGAGCAGACCTCTCCGCGGCAGTCGATGCCCGGATGACTCCGCGCGACGAACGGCAACATTGGTCCGGGTGCGAACGGCGTTGCGGACGACCCAAGGGCGAGGTGACCGACGTCATCGCGACGGGAATCGGCTACCGCGTGTCCTGAGTGGGTGCCTCGGCCCGAGGGACGACCGGCTGTCTGCTGAGGGGTCCCTCTCCCCTATCGTGATCGGCATGCACGACTACGTCCGCGACGGCGCGGAGATCTACCGACAATCGTTCGCGACCATCCGCGCCGAAGCAGATCTGTCTCGGTTCGCGCCGGATGTCGCACAGGTCGTCGTGCGCATGATCCACGCGGTCGGAGAGATCGATCTGACCGAGACGATCGGGTACACCCCCACGGTCGTGACCTCCGCTCGCGCGGCACTGAACTCGGGAGCGCCTATTCTGTGCGACGCAAACATGGTGGCCACCGGCATCACTCGTCGGCGTCTTCCGGCCGACAACGAGGTGCTGTGCACCCTGTCCGATCCTCGGGTACCGGATTTGGCTCGGAGTATGGGAACCACGAGAACCGCTGCCGCGCTGGAGTTGTGGGGCGACAAGCTCGGCGGTGCCGTCGTCGCCATCGGAAACGCGCCGACCGCACTGTTCCACCTGATGGAGATGCTCGCGGCCGGAGCCCCGAAACCCGCAGCCATCGTCGGCGGGCCGGTCGGATTCATCGGCGCAGCGGAGTCGAAGGAGGATCTGATCGCAGCCGACCTCGGCGTCGAGTATCTGGTTGTTCGAGGCAGGCGTGGTGGCAGCCCCATCACCGTCGCCGCGGTCAATGCCATTGCGAGCGAACAAGAATGACCAGCACCGGAAAGCTGTGGGGAGTCGGCGTCGGTCCCGGTGATCCGGAGTTGTTGACCGTCAAGGCCGCTCGTGTGATCGCCGAGGCCGACGTGATCGCCTTCCACAGTGCGCAGCACGGCCGCAGTATCTCCCGCGGTCTGGCGGCCGGATACATGCGCGACGGACAGCTGGAAGAACACCTGGTTTATCCGGTGACCACCGAGACCACCGCGCATCCGGGTGGGTATCAGGGCGCAATCGACGAGTTCTACGAATCCGCCGCCGCACGGCTGGCCGCCCATCTCGACGCAGGACGCTCCGTAGCGCTTCTCGCAGAAGGTGATCCGCTGTTCTACAGCTCCTACATGCACATGCACAAGCGGTTGGCCGATCGTTTCGAGGTCGAGATCGTCCCCGGCGTGACGTCGGTCAGTGCCGCCTCGGCGGCGCTGGCAACTCCGCTCGTGGAGCGAGACGAGGTGTTCACCGTGCTCCCCGGCACGCTGCCCGCAGACGAACTGACGCGCCGACTGCGCGCCACCGACGCGGCCGTCATCATGAAACTGGGCCGGACCTACCCGACTGTGCTCGAGGCCCTCGAGCGTTCCGGCCGGCTGGGTGAGGCGCGCTACGTGGAACGGGCCAGCACGCCCCGGCAGCGAGTACTCGACGCCGTGGACGCCGACAACGTGCCGTACTTCTCGATGATCGTGGTGCCGAGCCCGTCCAACCGAGCCGAAACACCCACCGACACCGGCGAAGTGGTCGTCGTCGGCCTCGGTCCCGGCGACGACGCATGGACGACCGACGAGGTACGCGCCGAACTGGCCGCCGCCACCGATCTGGTCGGTTACGTCACCTACATCGACCGGGTACCGCCGAGGCCCGGGCAGATTCGGCACGCGAGTGACAACAAGGTCGAGTCCGAACGAGCCGCGTTCGCCCTCGACCTCGCCAAGCAGGGTCGCCGAGTGGCCGTGGTGTCCTCGGGCGATCCCGGGGTGTTCGCTATGGCCACCGCCGTCATCGAAGTGGCGGCCGAGCAGCAGTGGAACTCGGTACCGGTACGGGTGGTGCCCGGAATGACGGCCGCCAACGCCGTCGCCAGTCGAGTGGGCGCACCGCTGGGACACGACTACGCCGTCGTTTCCCTCTCCGACCGCCTCAAGCCCTGGGACGTCGTCGCAGCGCGGCTCTCGGCGGTCGCCGGAGCCGACATGGCGATCGCGATCTACAACCCGGCGTCGAAGTCGCGAACCTGGCAGGTTGCGGCCATGAAAGAGATTCTGCTCGAGCATCGTTCGCCCCAGACCCCCGTGGTCATCGGACGCGCAGTGGGCAGCGAGCAGGAATCCGTTCGCACCGTGTCGCTCGGCGAACTCGACCCGGGATCGATCGACATGCGGTGCCTGCTCATCATCGGATCATCGATGACGACGGTGGTCGACACGGGCAGCGGGCCGAAGGTGTTCACCTCCCGCCGGTACCCGTCAGAGACCAGCGCGTAGCCGATTCGTCAACCAGTCCACGGCGGCGGCGACGTCGAACACCATCGGTGCCGAGCCGGTTCGCGCAGGACGGTCGACCACGATCACCGGAATCGATGCCACCCGGGCGGCATCGAGCTTGGCTCGGGTCATGTCGCCGCCACTGTTCTTGGTGATCAACAGGTCGACTCGGTTGTCCGCGAGCATCATCGACTCGTGGTCGACGTCGAACGGCCCACGGCTCAGGTGCAACGTCATGTGCGGCGGCTCGGGACCGGTCGGAGGGTCGATCGCCCTGACCAGAAACCACGAGTGATCGACACTCGCGAAATGGTGAACGCCCTGCCTGCCGGTTGTCAGGAACACCCTGCTACCAGTGGGGATCGCCGACGACGCGTCGGGCAACGACGCAACGGAGGTCCATCGATCACCCTCGCCGGGGGTCCACGGTGGCCGCGTCAGCACCAGGAGCGCGACCGACGACGCTCGAGTGGCCTGCTCGGCGTGTGCTCCGATGGTGGAGGCGAACGGGTGTGTCGCGTCGACCACCACGTCGATCGAGTTGTCTCGCAGCCACACTGCCAGGGCATCCGGCCCCCCGAAGCCGCCGATTCGCGTCTGCCCGACGGGCAGTATCGGCTCGGCGACCCGTCCGGCCAGCGAGGTGATCGTCTCGATCCCCTGCACCGTGTCCAAAGTCGCTGCGAGTACCCGCGACTCCGTCGTACCACCGAGAATCAGGACTCTCACCGTTTGACCGCGCTCCATTGCGTGACCGGGAGCTGCGGTCTCCACGTCGTGAACGCACCCAGCGGTTCACCGCGATAGATCTGGAACCTGCGGAGCTCGCCGCCGTACTTCGCCGCTGCGGTCAGCAGCAACGAATCCGATTCGGCGGTCACCGAATTCGCGACCACTCGTCCGCCGGTGCGCACCGCGCCCCAGCATGCCTCGAGCATGTCGGCACCGGTCAACCCACCACCGATGAACACCGCATCCGGTGCAGCGTCCGCGACCGCAGCGAAACTCTCCGGGGCACCGCCGTGCACCACGAGGCCTGGAACTCCCAGGTTCAGTGCATTTCTCTCGATCTGCTCACGGCGCGCCTGCGAATTCTCGAAGGTCACGGCGCGACAGGATCCGTCGGTCCGCAACCATTCGATGGCAATGGTTCCCGACCCGCCGCCGATGTCCCACAACAGCTCTCCGGGTGCCGGTGCCAATGCGCTGAGCGTGAGCGCTCGAACCTCCCGCTTGGTCATCTGACCGTCTCCGGTGTAGGCAGAATCGGCCAGGCCGGGAATGCGGGTGTGGCGGGGCGCGTCGGGATCTCGGACACAGTGCAGCGCAACGACATTGAGTGGATCGACGCCCTCGAACGTCGACTCTCGCGCAATCCCGCCGACGACCCGCTCGGCCGGTCCGCCGAGCTGCTCCAGGACCGTCATCTCGGTCGCTCCGAAACCGTTGGCGGACAGCGTCACCGCGATCTCACCCGGCGTGCTGGCGCCCTGGCTCAACACCAGTATCCGACGACCGTCGGCCAACTCGGGCAACACCGTCTCGGCCGGGCTGTTCACCAGCGACACCGTCGTGGTGTGGTGCAGCGCCCAGCCCAACCGCGCACACGCCAACGACACCGAGGACGGGGCCGGGAGCACCCGCAAGCGGTCGGCGCCGAACTCCCGCGCCAGGCTCACCCCGATGCCGTGGAACATAGGATCCCCGCTGGCCAGCACGCACACGCGAGAACCTGCGCAGGCGTCGATCATCGGCCGCAGATTCGGCAGCAACGGACTGGGCCACGTCCTGGTCTCGGTGCAGTGCTCCCGCACCCCCGCGACCTGACGGGCGGAACCCAACACCACGTCTGCGTGCTCGATGGCCGTGCGGGAAGTGAGGGGCAGTCCGTCCCAGCCGTCCGCACCGATTCCGACGACCACGATCGGACTGGGCACGGGTGCACCCATCAGCGCGGCATCCTGCGCCAGAGCCATTGCGGCAGTAGACGCATGGCGAAGAAGACCGGGCGCAGAGTGCCGGGAATCCAGACGCTGGCCCGACGCGTGCGCAGCGCCGCGACAACACCGTCGGCAACCTGATCCGGCGTACTCGACATGGGCGCGGGTGTCATCCCCTCGGTCATGGAACCGATGACGAATCCGGGACGAACGAGCAGGAGATGCACCCCGCTGCCGTGCAGTGAGTCGCTCAGTCCGCTGGCGAACCCGTCGAGACCGGCCTTCGCGGATCCGTACACGTAGTTGGCGCGTCGCACTCGAACACCCGCGACCGACGAGAACACGACCAGGTCGCCGCTCCCCTGTGCTCGGAGAAGCTTCGAGGCGTGTGTCAGCACAGAAACCTGAGCCAGGAAGTCGGTGGTGATGACGTCGAGAGCGTGCCGCGCGTCGTCCTCGGCACGCGCTTGATCCCCGAGGATCCCGAACGCCAGCACCACGATCCCGATCGGACCGTATCGCTCGGCAACCCGGTTCAGAAGCTCGGCGTGAGTGTCCATCGCGTTCGCGTCGAACTCGACGGTGTGGACGGCGTCCGCGCCTGCCTGCTGCACTCGCCGTTGCTGGTCATCGAGGGCGGTGCTGCGCCGAGCTGCCAGTACGACGGTTCGCCCCGCGGCGAGCCGGGTAGCGACCTCGAGTCCGATCTCGCTGCGCCCGCCCAACAGCAACAGCGTGCCGGCCGCGGGTTCTGCTCGTCTGCTCACGCCGACCAGTCTTGCCGATGAAATCGCATTCACTACAGTCGGGGCATGGCCGCCACCCCCGCAGACGCGACTGCCCTCGCCGACGACGCATTCGAATTCCTTGCCGAGCGACACCTGGCCACTCTGACGACGCTGCGACCCGACGGAACCCCGCACGTCGTCGCCGTCGGCTTCACCTACGATGCCGAAGCCCGGTGTGCTCGGGTCATCACCAACGACGTGTCGCAGAAGGCCATCAACGCCGGCCGCGGTGGCTATGCCGCAGTGACACAGATCGACGGTGCCCGCTGGCTGACGTTGGAGGGTCCGGCGTCGGTCCGAAGTGATCGTGACGCGGTCGTCGATGCGGAGAACCGGTATGCGCAGCGCTACCGCGTACCCAGGGAGAACCCCACCCGGGTCGTCATCGAGATCCAGGTGCAGCGGGTACTGGGTAGCCGTTCGCTGCTCAACCGCTAGCGGGCCACCTACTCCAGCCTCACGGCCAGGGTAGAACGGTGAGGTTCGGCCATTCGGTCGTCCACCGGGCAGCCTTGGCCTCGTACACATGCTGCATCGGCACGCGCGGATTGGGCCGCACGATTCCCGCGAACAGATCCTCGAAACCGTGTGGCGCGTATACGACTTCTCTCCCGCCGTCACCGGTGGTCATGCCGAAACAGCACGTGGTGGAGACGAAGTGGTCGATCGCATCCTCGGTGCTGTGGAACGGTGCGATACGACTCCCGAAGTGCTGCTCGTACCAGAGATGTACGCGGGCTTCGTTACGCACTTCGACGTCGACCCCGAGGTCCCCGAACAGCGAGGCCGCAGTCTTGATCACCTCGTTCTCGGCGTCGTAGGACAGATCGGAGTCGTCGAAGTAGAAGAAGTCGTAGTCCCGGATTCCCGTACGAAGGTCCCGACCGGCCAGGTGGTTCCACACCGTCTGGAAGAGGCCACCCGCAGTCAGATACCAACCGGGGAGCCCGAGCTGCGGTGCGCGTCGAAGTATCTCGTCGACAGCAGGATTGGATCGAACGACCGAGACGAACTCGGTCTCGCCCGGTGGCGTCACACCGGCAGGACGGCCAGACCGTGCGGCCGGAGGTTGACCGACTCGCACCCGTCTGCGGTGACCACGACGATGTCCTCGATGCGTGCACCCCACTGTCCGCGGAAGTAGATCCCCGGCTCGATGCTGAACGCCATCCCTTCGGTGAGCGTGATGTCGTTCCCCGCAACGATGTACGGCTCCTCGTGCACCGACAGGCCGATCCCGTGCCCGGTGCGGTGCAGGAACGCCTCGCCCAGGCCGGCGTCGATCAGGACGTCGCGGGCGGCCGCATCGATGGACTGCGCCGTGACACCGGGCACCACCGCATCGACAGCTGCCTGCTGGGCCCGCTCGAGTACCGCGTACTGCTCGGCGATCTCCGCCTGCGGCTCGCCGAGACTGTAGGTGCGGGTCGAGTCGGAGTTGTATCCCGGTGCGACGGGTCCCCCGATGTCGATCACCACGATGTCGCCCGCCTCGACGACTCGATCGGATACCTCGTGATGCGGATCGGCTCCGTGCGGCCCGGATCCGACGATGATGAATTCCGGCGCTGTGTGACCTTCCTCGACGATCGCGGCGGCGATATCCGCCGCTATCTGCGCTTCCGTGCGGCCGACTCGAAGCCATTCACCCATCCGGGCGTGCACACGGTCGATGGCGTGCCCGGCGCGCCGTAGCGCATCGATCTCGGCCTCGTCCTTGACCATCCGAAGTTCGCGCAGCACGTCCGTGGCCAGCACAGGCATCGTTCCGAAGACACCGGCCAGCGGCACGAAATGCAGGGCGGGCATTGCGTCGGCAACGGCCGTTGCCGTCCCGCTCGGCACCGCCGCGGCCACCAGGGCGTACGGATCCACACCGTCGACCCAGTCGACGAGCGTCAGAGACAGCTCGTGCGCCGCGGAATCGCCCAGTGCCGCGAGTTCGAGCCGCGGAACCACGACCGTGGGGGTACTGCCGTCGGCCGGAACGACCAGGGCGATGAGCCGCTCGAACGAGCTGGCTTTCGAGCCGATCAGATACTGCAGATCCGGGCCCGGGGTGATCAACAGGGCATCCAAGCCTGCATCCGACGTCAGGCGAGCCGCGCGGGCGAGCCGAGACGCGTAGACATCGCTGGAGAAACGTGAGGAACTGACCGAAGAATCGACACTCATCCCACCAGGCTAGTGCCGTTTGGCAAGATGAGCCTCATGACCACTCCCGGAACGTCGCCGTTGCTCCTCCTCGACGGGGCGAGCCTGTGGTTCAGGGCCTACTACGCACTGCCCGAGTCGATTACGGCCCCCGATGGTCGACCGGTCAATGCCGTCCGCGGTTTCCTCGACATGATCTCGGCGTTGATCGCGCGGACCGAACCCGGCCGACTTGCGGTGTGCCTCGATCTCGATTGGCGCCCACAGTTTCGCGTCGACCTCGTGCCCTCCTACAAAGCGCACCGGGTGGCCGAGGCCGCGCCGGAGGTCGCCGAGAGCGAAGAGGTGCCGGAGACGCTGACACCACAGGTGGACATGATCATGGATGTGCTCGCCGCGTTGGGGATCGCGACCGCAGGCGCAGACGGGCTGGAGGCCGACGACGTGCTGGGAACCCTGGCCGCGCGTGAGCGTCGGGACCCCGTTGTCGTGGTCAGCGGAGACAGAGACCTGCTTCAGGTTGCCGCCGACGAACCGAACGAGGTGCGCGTGTTGTACGTGGGACGTGGGCTGGCGAAAGCCGAATTATTCGATCCTGCATTGGTTTCCGAACGCTACGGCGTTCCGCTTCATCGAGCAGGCGAGGCGTATGCGGAACTGGCTCTGCTGCGAGGCGATGCATCCGACGGACTGCCAGGCGTGAAAGGGATCGGGGAGAAGACGGCGTCGACGCTGATGCTGCAGTACGAATCCGTCGCTGCGCTGCGTGCTGCGGCGCTCGACCCGTCGTCGGACATGGCCAAGGGAATTCGGGCGAAGCTGGCCAACGCGAGCGACTACCTGGATGCGGCACTTCCCGTCGTGCGAGTCGTGACCGACGCCGATGTCGTGCTGTCGAAGTCCGACGAGATCCCGGCCGAACCTGTCGATGTCGACGCGTTGAACGCGCTCGCCGAGGGCCTCGGTATCGAGAATGCCGTGGCCCGCCTCGTCGCTGCGATGGCGGCCACGGCGTCGACGAACTGATCGGGTGACCGAATCGGGCCTATTCGGGTAGGGAGACCTCGTAGTTGGCGTCGTCGTCGAGGAAGGTCAACGTCACAGTCTTGAACGCACCGTCGACAGTCAGGGTGCACTCGACGCTGGTGTCGGCCTCGACCTCGATGTTCTGAGGGCAGGACACTCCGGATACGTCGGACGCACCGTACGACTCGGTCACGACCGTGCGGATTCCCTCCTCCGCCGCCGCAGTGTCGAGGGTGGTGGTACGGCCGAAAGCGACGTACGACACCACCGCGATCACCGCGACAACCGCCACGACGGCACCCGCGATGATCAAGGGCTTCTTCGACCGGGGCCCGGTCTGCCCGGGACCCTGCTGATTGGGGTACGGCTGATTCGGATACTGCTGATGGGGATACGGCTGGTTCGAGTACTGCTGATTGGGATTCCACGGCTGCTGTGGTTGCTGGCCGTAGGGACCCGGCCCGTATTGCCCACCACCGAATTGCTGTGGTGCGTAAGGATTCTGATACGCCGCATCGCCCGATGCAGGCGCGCCGGCACCGGGGTAGGGAGCGCCGTACTGCTGACCGGCGGGGTATTGCGCGGTGGGGTTCTGTCCCTGGGGGTAGCTGCCCTGTGCATTCGGGGCCGAGGGGTACTGCCCCTGCGGATAGCCGGCAGGTGGGTACTGACCTTGGGGGTACTGGCCCTGAGGGTACTGCCCCTCCGGATATTGCCCCTGCGGGTACTGCCCCTGTGGGTACTGGCCGCCGGGCTGTTGCGGGCTCTGCCCGTAGCTCTGACCGGGTTCGCCGTACGGCGTGGCCTGCGGCTGTCCGTACTGACCCCACGCCGACGGCGTCGGAGTCTGTGACTCGGCGGAAGGAGCAGGCTGCGTGTCCGGTGTGTCTTTCGCGGCACCGTCCTGCCGGTCGGGATTGCGCGACCAGCTGTTGTCGGGGTCGGTCGGACCGTGTGGGCCGCTCATCTCGCCTCCACCTGAAATTCGGATTCGTCGGGGGAACAGTAACCCGCCCGTACGACTCTCCGCTGTACCGACCCGGCAGTCCGATTCGGTGCTGTCATGCGGCATCGACGGCGACCACGCCGCGACGCAGGGCCGCGACGGCGCGCGCTGCCGTTCGCGACAGCTCCGGCTCGGGGGCCGCCAGCCGAACCTGATCCAACAGGTCGATGACCTGCCGACACCAGCGCACGAAGTCGCCACCCGAGAGTGCCTTGCCGTTGTCCCCTGCCGTGACGAGAGCGTCGACCAACGAATGGTTGGACGCCCACTTGTAGATCGCCTTGACGAAGCCCATGTCGGGCTCTCGCGTCGGCGGCAGCTTGTGGCGCACCTCGTCGGCCCGTAGGTCGTGCCATACCCGAACGGTTTCGGTCAATGCATGTCGAATCGGACCCGTCGGACCGTGCGGGGTGATGTCTCCCTCCGACCTCGACTCGTAGACCACCGCCGAGACCACCGCCGCCAGCTCTGCGGGTGAGAGGCCTTGCCACAGGCCGCCACGCAAGCATTCGGCGACCAACAGATCGGACTCGGAATAGATCCGACTGAGCCTGGCACCGTATTCGGTCACCTTCGGATCCTTGCCTTCGCTCACGTAGCCGCGGTCGGCGAGCAACGCCAGGATGCGGTCGAACGTGCGGGCGAGAGAGTTCGTGGTGGCCGATACCTTCTGACGCATGGTTTCGGTCTCGCGTGCCAGCCGGTTGTACCGCTCACCGGTGCGGCCGAGCTCGTCGCGATCGGGACGAGCGTGCACCGGATGCGATCGGATGGCGCGGCGCAGGGTGGCCAGTTCTTTGTCGTCCGCTGCGGTCGACTTGCGTCGGATTCGGTCCGACGGCTGAGAGATTCCGCGAGTGGACAGTGCGGCCGCCAGATCACGTCGAGTTTTCGCGGTGCGATGGTCCACGAAACGCGGAAGGCGCATTGTCCCCAGAGACGTTGCGGGCGATGGGAAATCCGCTGCCGAAAGACGGCCCGCCCACTTGTCCTCCGTCAGTACGAGTGGGCGCGGATCAGCCCGGTCGTCGTCCGGCTCCAACACCACCGCGAGGCCACTGCGGCGACCTGTCGGCACGGAGATCACGTCGCCGCGGCGCAGGGCACGCAGCGAGTCGACGGCCTTGTCCCGCCGGTCGGACCTGTTCTGGCGTTCGAGGGTCTTCTCGCGATCCTTCAGTCGTTCGCGCAGCCGCGCATACTCGAAGTACTCGCCATCGGGGCCGCCGAGGCGTGCACCGAGTGCCTCCAACGTCTGCATGTTCTTCTCGATGCCGCGGACCATCCCGACGACGGAGCGGTCGGCCTGGAACTGTGCGAAGGACCGTTCCAGCAGCAGACGCGAATCGGCCGCACCGAATTGTTCGATCAGGTTGATCGACATGTTGTACGCAGGGGCGAACGAACTTCGCAGTGGGAACGTGCGGGTCGACGCCAGCCCGGCAACCTCGGTCGGTTCGGTTCCCGGCTGCCAGAGCACGACGGCGTGTCCTTCGACGTCGATGCCGCGGCGGCCGGCCCGGCCGGTCAGCTGGGTGTACTCCCCCGGCGTCAGTTCCGCGTGTGTCTCACCGTTGAACTTGACGAGCTTCTCCAGCACGACGGTTCGGGCCGGCATGTTGATTCCGAGAGCCAGTGTCTCGGTGGCGAACACCGCCCTGACCAGACCTTTGACGAACAGTTCCTCCACGGTGTGCCGGAAGACCGGCAGCATCCCGGCGTGGTGGGCAGCGAACCCGCGCTCGAGTGCATCGCGCCACTCCCAGAAGCCCAGGACTTCCAGGTCCTCGCGCGGCAGCTCGGACGTGTGTTTCTCGACGATGTACCGAATTTCCTCGGCCTGCTCGGGCGTCGTCAACACCAGACGCGAGCGCATGCACTGGGTCAGCGCGCCGTCGCAGCCGGCACGGCTGAAGATGAACGTGATCGCCGGGAGCAGACCCTCTTCGTCGAGCTTGGCGATCACATCGGGTCGGGCCAGTGGTCTGTTGTTCGCGCTGCTGCCCTGGCCGCCACCGCGACCTCCGCCACCCGAACGACCGCCGCGGCCCCTGCTGTGTGGCGCGTGCCAGCGGTCCATCGAGTCGAGGGACTGACGTTGCTTGACGTGTCGGACGAGCTCACGGTCGACGACGATCTTCTGACTGCCGTCGCCCGACTGGGCCCGGGTGTCGAACAGATCGAACAACCGACGGCCCACCATGATGTGCTGCGAGAGGGGTACCGGACGGTTCTCGTCCACCACGACCGAGGTGTCACCGCGAACCGTGCTCATCCAGGCACCGAATTCCTCGGCGTTGCTGACCGTTGCCGACAGGCTGACCAATCGAACGTCGTCGGACAGGTGCAGGATCACTTCCTCCCACACCGCCCCTCGGAAACGGTCGGCGAGGTAGTGCACCTCGTCCATGACGACGTGCGAGAGCCCCCGCAGTGCGTCCGAGGAGGCGTAGAGCATGTTGCGCAGCACTTCGGTCGTCATGATGACGATGGGGGCATCGGGGTTGATCGACGAATCGCCGGTCAGCAGCCCGACGGTGTCTCGCCCGTATCTGGCGGTCAGCTCGGCGAACTTCTGATTGCTCAGCGCTTTGATCGGGGTGGTGTAGAAGCACTTGCGTCCGGCGGCGAGGGCCAGGTGCACGGCGAACTCGCCGATCACCGTCTTGCCTGCGCCGGTGGGAGCACAGACCAGAACACCGTGACCGTTCTCCAGGGCTGTGCACGCGTCCACCTGGAACCGGTCGAGTGGGAAGCCGAGCTCGGCCGAGAAACGTTGCAGCTGGGTGGGTCGGGGGCTCGTCCCCGTATCGACAACCGTCTCGGTCATGCGATCGACCAGACCGTTCGCCGGAGGTCAGATCGTGTCGTCGTACTGCGCTCGCGTTCGGGTCGCGGTACCGAGGCCACTGGACGGTGGTGTCGGAGCGACAGCATCCGGTGACTCGATCGAACCTGCGCCGTCGATGCGCGTTGCTTCGTCATCTGACACATCACCCCATTCGTCTCTTCTCTTGCGCAACTTACGCTTGTCGTGAATCCGCGCAATCTGCACTGCCATCTCGAAGAGCACAGTCAATGCCAACGCCAACGCCAGCATCGAGAACGGGTCCTGCCCCGGAGTTGCGATGGCCGCGAAGACGAACAGCCCGAAGATGAGACCGCGACGCCATGCCTTGAGTCGCTCGTAGGTGAGTACGCCGACGACATTCAGAGCGACGACAAGCAACGGAATCTCGAAGCTGACACCGAAGATGATGAGCAGGTTGATCAGGAATCCGAAGTACTGATCGCCGCTCAACGCCGTGATCTGAACGTTGTCGCCGATCGAGAGCAGGAAGTGCAGTCCCTTGGCCACCACGAAGTACGCCAGGACGGCTCCGGCGACGAACAACGCTGCGGCCCCGGTCACGAACGACACGGCGTATCGGCGTTCGTTGGTGTACAGGCCCGGAGTGATGAAGGCCCAGATCTGATAGAGCCAGATGGGGCAGGCCATGACGACGCCCGCGGTGAACGCGACCTTGAACCGCAACAGGAATTGATCGAACGGGCCGGTGGCCAGCAGTCGACACTGATCGTCGTTGCTCAGGTTCGCGCGCAGGCTCGGATCGAGCGTGCAGTACGGGCCCCGCAGGAGGTCGCCGAGGCTCTCGATGCCCAGGATCGTGTGCGAATACCAGAAGAACCCGAAGGCGGTCGTCACCGCGACCGCGACCAACGACCACAGGAGCCGTGTTCGCAACTCGTACAGATGATCGACCAACGACATCGTGCCGTCGGGATTGACTCGGCGCTTGCTACGCCGCGGATCGAACGGAATGCGCATGGTGTTCTACGGTCAGCCTTCTTCGGTCGGACGGCGGCGGAGAGCCGTCACCGACAGCAGTGAACCTTCGGTGCCACCTGGCACCGAAGGTGTGCTGAGCGGCCGTGCGCTCAGGCAGACTTGGCGTCGTGCTGGGTCTCGGTGTTCGGCTGCACGACAGGCGCAGGCGAGGGCAGCTGCGCGGGAGCAGTCGGCTGCTGTGCCGTCGCAGTGTCGGCGTCCGACTTGCCGTCGTTCTGCATCTCCTTCACCTCGCTCTTGAAGATGCGCAACGACCGGCCGAGTCCGCGAGCAGCCTCGGGCAGCTTCTTGGAACCGAACAGAATGATGACGACCACCGCAACGATGGCCCAGTGCCAGGGACTGGTGAATCCCATGCGAACCTCCTACAGATCAGATGAATCGAGCGTACCCGACCGCGGGTACCGCCTCCGGCAGCGGCGGCCGTGGGTTTGCCCCGCGTTCATCTGGCGACGGTGCCGTCTGCGCCGGTGGCGTCGAGCTCGGCGTACGCATCCAGGGCCGAACGCGCTCGGTCGCGGACGGAGTTCACCAAGGATTCAGGTGCCAGTACCGTGACGCCGCCGCCGAAGCCCAACGTCAACCGAGTCATCCACTGCAGCGTCGCGAACCGCATCGTGACCACGATCGACCCGTCCGCATCCGCAGCAACCTGTGTCATCGGGTAGTAGTCGAGGATCCAGGTGAAGGCAGGCGACACCTTCAGCCGCGCCTGCGACAGCGAGGGATCGTCGTTGAAGATCTCGAAGGCGTCCTCGTCCTGCACCGATTCCGGCGGCGCGGCCGGTTCGTCGAGTTCGGTGGCCGAGTCGATGCGGTCGAATCGGAACAGTCGAACTCCCTCGGCGCTTCGGCACCACGCCTGCACATAGCTGTGGTCGTCGACGACCACCGTCCTGATCGGGTCGACGGTTCGCTCGGTGACGACATCCCGCGACGCGGAGTAGTAGGTCAGTTCCAACGCGTGCCGGTGACGCAGGGCAGATCGGACGGTACTCGACACCGGGCCCTCCTCCGCACCGGCTCCGTCGTGATCGGACGAGAGTGGCACGTTGGCCGCCGCCGAGCCTGCTGCAGTCTCGATCTTCGCGATCGCTCGCTGAGCGGCGGACGGGTCGACCATGCCGGGCATCGACGTCAGCGATCGAAGCGCAACCAACAAAGCCGTCGCCTCGGTCGATGTCAGGCGTAGCGGTCGATCGATCCCGGCCGAGAACGTCACGTCGATGCTCTCCTCGGAGAACGACAGATCGATCAGATCACCCGGGCCGTAGCCGGGCAGACCGCACATCCAGAGCTGATTGAGATCGGCCATCAGCGTCGCCGTCGACACCCCCAGCTCCCGCGCGGCCTCCTCGGCGCTCAACCCGGGATTCGCCATGAAGAACGGCACCATGTTGAGCAACCTGGCCAGCCGAACCGACAGTCGCGCGCTCATCGCTCGTTCTCCACGTCGGCCGCCGTCTGCAGGGTCGAGATCACGTCTGCGCGCAGCTCGGCGGGTTCGAGTACCACCGCATCCGCTCCGTGACCTGCGATCAACCGCGAGATCCAATCCCAGGACCGCACGGGAACCTCGACGACAGTGCCGCTGCGGGTACCGAGGCTCTGCACGCCGACCACCGTTCCCATCCTGCGCAATTCCAGCGCCCTTCCGTCGTGCAGCCATACCTGGGCCGTGCCCGATACCGAGGACGTACCCGCGACTCGACGGACGATGTCCTGCAGATCGACGCCGTCGGGCCTGCGGACGCTCTGCGGGGTGCCGAACGCCTTGACCTCGTCGCCGATTCGGGAGAGGCGAAACGTGCGGGTGTCGTTGCGGTCCACGTCGTGTCCCACCAGATACCAGCGACCGCGAAACGTCACGACACCCCAGGGCTGGACGGTTCTGGTGGTGAACGGCTCGGTCAACGACGGGCGGTGTTGGAACCGCACCGACTTGCCGTCGTCGATCGCGGCCAGCAAAGCACCCAGCGCAGGTTCGGAGCCCCGAGTGCGTGCGGGAACCGCGGTCACCGACGCGGCCGACTCGTTCTGGTCGACCTGAATTCCCGCGGCTCGGAGTTTGAGCAACGCACTCTGTGCCGCGGAGGTGAGCTCGGGCGATTCCCACAGCTTGACGGCGACCGCGACGGCGGCCGATTCCTCGCTGGTGAGGTCGATGTCGGGCAGTTCGTAGGCATCGCGGTTGATGCGATAGCCCTCGACGCCACCGAACCGCGTCGCGGTACCGGTCTCCAACGGGACACCGAGGTCACGCAGTTCGTTCTTGTCCCGCTCGAACATTCTGCTGAACGCGTCGTGGCTGGTGGAGTCGTCGTATCCGGCAACGCTCTCGCGGATCCACTCCGCGGTGAGGAACTGACGTGTCGACAGCAGACAGATGACCAGATTCATCAGGCGTTCGACTTTGGTGGTGGCCACGACAGTCGAGCCTAGTTGCTCGTGGGTGGCCGCAGCGGTAACGACCCGACTGCGTCCGGCACTACATCGACGCGATCAGCCTCTCCACTCGCTCGTCGACCGAGCGGAACGGGTCCTTGCACAGGACGGTTCGCTGAGCCTGGTCGTTGAGCTTGAGGTGCACCCAGTCCACCGTGAAGTCGCGACCTGCTTCCTGGGCGGCCGTGATGAACTCTCCGCGCAGCTTGGCTCGGGTGGTCTGCGGCGGCAGATCCACGGCCTCGTCGATCTGCTCGTCCTCGGTGACACGCTTGGCCAACCCCTTGCGCTGCAACAGGTCGAACACTCCACGGCCGCGCTTGATGTCGTGGTAAGCCAGGTCCAACTGAGCAATCTTGGGGTCGGAGAGCTCCATCGAGTACCGGTCCTGGTAGCGCTGGAACAGCTTGCGCTTGATCACCCAGTCGATCTCGGTGTCCACCTTCGCGAAATCCTGTGTCTCGATGGCGTCTAGAGTTCGTCCCCACAGATCGACGACCTGTTCCACCTGAGTGTTCGGCTCGCGCGTCTTGAGGTGCTCGACGGCTCGTGCGTAGTACTCGCGCTGAATGTCGAGGGCGCTGGCCTGTCGTCCCCCGGCCAGTCGAACGGGACGCCGTCCGGTGAGATCGTGACTGACCTCGCGGATGGCGCGAATCGGATTGTCCAATGCGAAATCTCGGAAGGACACACCCGCCTCGATCATTTCGAGAACGAGGGCTGCCGTTCCTACCTTGAGCATCGTCGACGTCTCGGCCATGTTCGAGTCGCCCACGATGACGTGCAGGCGTCGGTACTTCTCGGCGTCGGCGTGCGGCTCGTCGCGAGTGTTGATGATCGGCCGCGAACGAGTGGTGGCCGAGGAGACGCCCTCCCAGATGTGCTCGGCGCGCTGCGACAGGCAGAACGTCGCAGCCTTCGGCGTCTGGAGTACCTTGCCTGCGCCACAGATCAACTGGCGCGTGACCAGGAACGGCAGCAGAACGTCCGAGATTCGGGAGAACTCACCGGCACGCTGGACGAGGAAGTTCTCGTGGCAGCCGTAGGAGTTTCCCGCCGAGTCGGTGTTGTTCTTGAACAGATAGATATCGCCCCCGATGCCCTCTTCTGCCAGGCGCTGCTCGGCGTCTATGAGCAGGTCTTCCAATACCCGCTCGCCGGCGCGGTCGTGGGTGACCAACTGCAACAGACTGTCGCACTCGGCGGTGGCGTACTCGGGGTGCGAGCCGACGTCGAGGTACAGGCGGGCACCGTTGCGAAGGAACACATTCGAGCTGCGACCCCACGAGACGACTCGGCGAAACAGATAGCGAGCCACTTCGTCCGGACTCAGCCGTCGATGTCCGTGGAAAGTACATGTGACACCGAACTCTGTCTCGATGCCCATAATTCGTCGCTGCACACTTCGACACTACAACGCAACCCTCGAAACGATGTGTCGGAGCGCCCCGATGTCGTCCGTCCGTGAGGATGCCGTCGCACGTGCCTAGGCTGGGCCCCATGACTTCCACGCGCACATCGATCTCGACGACCGTTCACGCGTGGGATCTGTCTCTGGTCGCACGAAGTGCTGCTCTGCGGCAGAGCAGAGCGGATGGCGGCCTGCGCACGTTGAGTAATGCCGCCGACCACGGTCGTCTGTGGCTCGGCGCGGCCGCGCTTCTCGTGGCTGCAGGTGGCCCGGCCCGACGCGGCGGGGTTCGGGGTCTCGTGGCGCTGGCGGGTGCGAGCTCGGTGGCGAACGGCCTGCTCAAACCGCTGTTCCCGCGGACGCGACCAGATTCCGAGTCGGTTCCCGTCCTGCGCCAGGTCCT
Source organism: Rhodococcus sp. ARC_M12 (assembly GCF_022810385.1). NCBI lineage: Bacteria > Bacillati > Actinomycetota > Actinomycetes > Mycobacteriales > Nocardiaceae > Rhodococcus > Rhodococcus sp. ARC_M12. The sequence goes on from NZ_JALGQI010000001.1 coordinate 35,280, forward strand.
GGCTCCGCCGGTGTCGTCGTCGTTTCCCTCCGGGCATTCGGCGTCGGCGGCTGCGTTCGTCACGGCGGTGGCGATCGAATCCCCGGTGGCGGGCGCGCTGCTGGCACCCGTCGCGGCCGCGGTGTGTTACTCCCGGGTCCACGTCGGGGTGCATTGGCCGACAGACGTCATCGCCGGTGCCGCTCTCGGCTCGGCCATCGCGTTCTCCACCCGTCGCTGGTGGGCCGTGCGGTCGGAAAAGCCCGCCGATCTGGGCTCCCCGGCCGAGGTCGAGCCACTGCACGGCGGCCGGGGGCTGCTGGTGCTGGTCAATCCGGGTTCGGGCGACGATTCGGAAGCGGTGCCCGATGCGATCCGTCGAGCACTTCCGAACGCCGATCTGTTCGTGCCCGATCCGGATCAGGACTTCAACGAGCAACTGGAGCAGCGGATCCGAAGCACGTCTCCGCGCGCCCTCGGTGTCTGCGGTGGTGACGGCACGGTGGTCAGTGTTGCCGCGTCGGCGGTGCGGAACGGCTTGCCGCTCGCAGCATTTCCGGGCGGCACCCTCAACCACTTCGCTCGCGACACCGGGCTGACCGTCGTGGAAGACACTGCTGCTGCCGTCGAAGCGGGCACCGCCGAACTGGTGGACATCGCCGAGGTGTCCGTCGACGGCCGCAGTGTGTCGTTCGTCAACACCGCCACATTCGGTGGCTACCCCGACTCGGTGCGGCTGCGTCAGAAGCTGCAGCGCCGAATCGGCAAATGGCCGGCCGCCGCGATCGCGATGACGAGGGTCCTGGCTGCTGCCGAACCGCTGAACATCCGGCTCGACGGCACCAGGCACTCGGTCTGGATGCTGTTCGTCGGCAACGGTAACTACGTACCGGAAGACCAAGTCCCCATGTCTCGCAGTAGCATTCACACCGGAACGCTCGATGTTCGGTTTCTGCCGTCGGAGCCGAAGGCATCCAGGACCAGACTGCTGTGGGCAACGTTGACCGGCACCCTCGGCTCGTCGCCCGCCTACGTCCGTCGAGCGGTGAAGAAGCTGACCGTCGAGGTGGATGGCGCTCCCGTTGCGCTCGCGGCCGACGGCGAGGTGGTGGGCGACGGAACAGAATTCGAGTTCAGCAGTGACAAGAACGGCCTCGCGCTCTACCGGAAGCGGTAGAGCGCGAGGCACGTCACGAGCGTCGGGGTCCTGTTACGAGGACGATTCCCCGTCGGTGTCGGTCGCTGCCTCCACCGACGCTTCCGGAGCCGGCAACATTTCTTCCAGCGCGGCTCCGGCGATGCGCCGGAACGCTCGTCGCGGCCGCCCCTGGTCGAGTACGGCGACTTCGAGCGCCGATACTTCGAGAACCTTCTTCTCCGGCTCGCCGCCCGCAGGAGGCGGCGTCACCGGGCCTGCCGTGAGTGCGTCGACCGCAACGCGTACCGCGTCCGCCAGATCGAGGCCGGAACGGTACGTGTCCTTCAGCGCAGCCACGATCGGCTCGGTAGTCCCGCCCATGACGACGAAATCCTGCTCGTCGACGATGGATCCGTCGTAGGTGATGCGGTACAGCTGCGTCGAGATCGGCTCGTCCTGATGCGACACCTCCGCGACACAGATCTCGACCTCGTAGGGCTTGAGCTGCTCGGTGAAGATCGTGCCGAGTGCCTGGGCATACGTCTTGGCGAGCGAACGTCCGGTCACGTCACGCCGATCGTAGGTGTACCCTTTGATGTCGGCGTGCTGAATGCCGGCCTTGCGCAGGTTCTCGAACTCGTTGTACTTGCCCACGGCCGCGAAGCCGATCCGGTCATAGAGTTCGCTGACCTTGTGCAACGCCGTCGAGCGGTTCTCGGCCACGAACAGGACCCCGTCCGCATACGTCAGCACGATGACGCTGCGGCCTCGCCCGATTCCCTTGCGCGCCAATTCCGAACGATCACGCATGATCTGTTCGGCAGATGCGTAGTACGGCATCGTCATGGTGCGCTACCCCCTTCGCTCACTTGCTGGCCGGCCCGGGTGTGGTGCTCGGCACCACCGGTGTGCGCGGCACTCTCGGTTCGTTCGGCGAGAACGGACCGCGCCGCTGCCGAAATCCGGTCGTGCGCAACATCGTCCGCGCCGATGCTGGTGATCGCGACGGCCGTCGGGTAGATCCCTCGGGTGACGTCGGGTCCGCCGGTGGCCGAGTCGTCGTCGGCTGCGTCGTACAGCGACTCCACCGCCGCCCGAATCGCCTCGTCCTCCGACATCCCTGGGCGATAGAGCTTCTTGAGCGCGGATTTGGCGAACAGAGATCCCGACCCCACCGCGTGGTAGCCCGAACGCTCCTCGTAGCGTCCGCCGACCACGTCGTAGGACACGATGCGTCCGGCACGATCGGGGTCCGAGATGTCGATGTCGAATCCGACCAGCAACGGGACGGCGGCAAGTCCTTGCATCGCGGCACCGAGATTGCTCCGCACCATCGACGAGAGCTTGTTGGACTTACCGTTGAAGGTGAGCGGAACCCCTTCGATCTTCTCGTAGTGCTCGAGCTCGACGGCGAAGAGCCGAACGAGTTCGATCGCGATGCCTGCAGTCCCGGCGATGCCCGCGGCGGAGTACTCGTCGGTGACGTAGACCTTCTGCATATCGCGGTTGGCGATCAGATTGCCCTGGGTGGCACGGCGGTCCCCCGCGATCAGAACACCGCCCGCGTAGGTCAGGGCGACGATCGTCGTCCCGTGCGGAGCGATGCCGGACTTGTCGGTGGTGCCGTTGGCGGTGTGCGACGCCAGATCCGCCGCGATCCCGCTCTCGGGCAACAGATGGGGGGCGTGTCGACGAAGGTAGTCGGAGAACGACGAGCTGCTCGACCCGAGTGGGATCGTCATTCCGTCGCCGGCCGACCGTGGGTCCGAACGATCCACCGTCACTGGCCGCCCTTCTGAACGTAGGCGCGGACGAAGTCCTCGGCGTTCTCCTCCAGCACGTCGTCGATCTCGTCGAGAAGGTCGTCGGTCTCCTCGGCCAGCTTCTCGCGCCGTTCCTGACCACCGGCTCCGGTATCGCCTGGAACCTCATCGTCGTCGCCGCCGCCAGAGCGCCGTGTCTGCTCCTGAGCCATAGTCGCCGACCTCCTCCGTGTATCGAGAAAACAGATCTACTGCACTCTCACCGATCGATTCGAGGTGCACCGTCGTGGATGTGCAAGTGCAACCGAACGTTCCGCCGAAAGTGCACGGACCTTTACCCTACCGACAGACCGACTCCGCCGGTTGGCAAGACACCGCGAATAGTCGACCCTTGTCGCCTGGGGCGTCAGTTGGTGAGCTGATCGACGAGTTCTGCGGCGCTGTCGACCGACTCGAGCAGTGCACCGACATGCGATTTGGTACCTCGGAGCGGCTCGAGGGTCGGAATGCGAACGAGGGAGTCACCGCCGAGATCGAAGATGACCGAGTCCCAGCTCGCAGCAGCGATGTCGGCCCCGAACTTGCGTAGACACTCGCCACGGAAGTAGGCCCTCGTATCCTCCGGCGGCGTGCCGACGGCATCGAGTACCTGCTGCTCGGTGACCAATCGATCCATCGACCCTCGGGCAACCAGCCGGTTGTACAGGCCCTTGTCCAGGCGAACATCGGAGTACTGCAGGTCCACCAGATGCAGCCTCGGCGCCGACCAGCCGAGCCCCTCCCGCTGGCGGAAACCCTCGAGCAGCCGCAGTTTCGCGGGCCAGTCCAACAGATGCGCGCATTCCATCGGGTCGCGTTCGAGGAGGTCGAGGACCATCGCCCACTTGTCGAGCACGTCCAGTGCTCGCGCATCGTCACTGCCCTCGGCAGCGACGAACTTCGCAACGCGCTGGTGGTAGATCCGCTGCAGCGCAAGCCCGGTCAGTTCGCGGCCGTCCGCCAGAGCGACGGCCTTGCGCAGCGTCGGATCGTGGCTGATCTGATGAACAGCGGTCACCGGCCTGGCCAGCTGCAGATCCGACAGGTCGACCCCGGCCTCGATGATGTCGAGTACGAGCGCTGTGGTGCCCACCTTCAGATAGGTGGACATCTCGGCGAGATTGGCGTCGCCGATGATGCAATGCAGGCGGCGATACTTGTCGGCGTCCGCGTGCGGTTCGTCGCGCGTGTTGATGATGCCGCGTTTGAGGGTGGTCTCGAGCCCCACCTCCACCTCGATGTAATCCGCCCGCTGCGAGAGCTGGAAGCCGGCCTCGTCGCCCGACTGACCGATTCCGACGCGTCCCGAACCGGTGATGACCTGCCTGGAGGCGAAGAACGGCGACAGACCGGCGATGACCGCCGAGAACGGCGTCTCGCGCGACATCAAGTAGTTCTCGTGCGTGCCGTACGACGCACCCTTGCCGTCGACGTTGTTCTTGTACAGCTGCAGGCGCGGCGCCCCCGGGACGCTCGACGCGTGCCGTGCAGCCGCTTCCATCACGCGCTCGCCTGCTTTGTCCCAGATGACTGCGTCCAGGGGATCACGGACCTCCGGAGCCGAGTACTCGGGGTGAGCGTGGTCGACGTAGAGGCGGGCCCCGTTGGTGAGAATCATGTTGGCCGCACCGATTTCGTCGGCGTCGATGACCGGAGCCGGGCCGCTGAAGCGCCCGAGGTCGAAGCCGCGGGCGTCGCGTAGCGGAGATTCGACCTCGTAGTCCCAGCGCGTGCGCTTGGCCCGCGGCACCCCTGCTGCTGCCGCGTAGGCCAACACTGCCTGGGTCGACGTCAGGATCGGGTTTGCGGTGGGTTCGGTAGGCGACGAAATTCCGTACTCGACCTCGATACCGATGATGCGCTGCATCAGTCGAGCCTAGACGGAGTGCACAGACGAATCGGGGCGCGCCCTGTGCGGACGCGCCCCGAAACCGGTCTGTGCGGGATCTACAGGTACTGGCCGGTGTTGGCCTCGGTGTCGATTGCCCGGCTTGCGCTGGCGTTCTTGCCGGTGACCAGCGTGCGGATGTAGACGATCCGCTCGCCCTTCTTGCCGGAGATTCGAGCCCAGTCGTCCGGGTTCGTGGTGTTCGGCAGATCCTCGTTCTCCGCGAACTCGTCGACGATGGAGTCGAACAGGTGTTGAATGCGCAGACCGGCATTGCCGGTTTCGAGTACCGACTTGATGGCGTACTTCTTGGCGCGGTCGACGATGTTCTGGATCATGGCACCGGAGTTGAAGTCCTTGAAGTACAGAACTTCCTTGTCTCCGTTGGCATATGTCACCTCGAGGAAGCGGTTGTCGTCGCTCTCCGCGTACATGCGCTCGACGACGCGGTCGATCATCCCTCGGATGCAGGCAGCACGGTCGCCGCCGAACTCCGCCACATCGTCGGCATTGACCGGAAGCGAGTCGGTCAGGTACTTGGAGAAGATGTCCTGAGCCGATTCGGCGTCGGGTCGCTCGATCTTGATCTTCACGTCCAGGCGACCGGGCCGCAGGATCGCGGGATCGATCATGTCCTCACGGTTGGAGGCACCGATCACGATGACGTTCTCGAGGCCCTCCACGCCGTCGATCTCGGCGAGCAGCTGCGGCACGACCGTCGTCTCGACGTCGGACGAGACGCCCGAACCACGGGTGCGGAAGATCGAGTCCATCTCGTCGAAGAACACGATGACCGGGGTGCCCTCGGACGCCTTCTCCCGTGCGCGCTGGAAGATCATACGAATGTGACGCTCGGTCTCACCGACGAACTTGTTGAGCAGTTCGGGGCCCTTGATGTTGAGGAAGAACGACTTGGCTTCCTTGGCGTCCTGTCCGCGGGCCTCGGCGATCTTCTTGGCCAACGAATTGGCAACCGCCTTGGCGATCAACGTCTTTCCGCAGCCGGGAGGTCCGTAGAGCAGAACACCCTTCGGTGGCCGCAGGGAGTACTCGCGGAACAGATCCTTGTGCAGGAACGGAAGTTCGACGGCGTCACGGATCTGCTCGATCTGTCGACCGAGACCGCCGATGTCCTCGTATCCGACGTCCGGGACCTCTTCGAGGACGAGATCCTCCACCTCGGCCTTGGGGACTCGCTCGAAGGCGTAGCCGGCCTTGGTATCGACGAGCAGTGAGTCACCGGGTCGCAGTTTGCGCGACGGTTCGTCCGGATCGATGGGGCCCTCGTCGTTGACCATGTCGATCAACGGCTTGGCCAACCAGACGACGCGCTCCTCGTCGGCGTGACCGACGACGAGTGCTCGCGATCCATCGCCCAGAAGCTCGCGCAGAGTGCTGATCTCGCCGACCTGGTCGAAGGTGCAGGCCTCGACGATGGTCAACGCCTCGTTCAGGCGCACCGTCTGTCCCGGTGCCAACGAATCGGCCTCGATGTTGGGCGAGCACGTCAGGCGCATCTTGCGGCCGGAGGTGAACACATCGACGGTGCCGTCGTCGAAGACGCTCAGCAGAACGCCGTAGCCGCTCGGTGGCTGGCCGAGGCGGTCGACTTCCTCGCGGAGTGCGATGAGCTGCTGCCTGGCCTCCTTGAGGGTGTCCATCAACTTCGCATTGCGCAGCGACAGTGAGTCCACGCGACCTTCGAGTTCGCGTACCTGCTCGGGGGACTCCCCCAGTTGACGACGCAGTGAAGCAGCTTCGGCTCGCACGGCGTCCAGTTCGGCTCTGGCCGCGGCCACATCCGGATTGTCTGTTGAGCTCATGAGCGACTCCTCCCAGTGACGATCTTTCAACGCTACCGGCACCGGCCCGAAAGTGCGGACCGACACCACGAACGCTGTCCGCAACCGCCCGATTCGATGGCCCCGAAGACCCCTCCAGTTCATGTTAGCCTCACCTGACAAAGCGATCGACGGACGATGGATTCAGGGGCTGCACCAGTGAAGATGCGCATTTTTTCGGTAGGTCTCGCACTCGCGGCAGCGGCGGTGTCGGTAGGCGGGTGCAGCTCGGGCAACGAGTCCGATCACAATTCGACGTCGACCGCCGAGAGCAGCGACCCGGCAACCGATGCGCCTGCCGTCGCAGTACCGACATCCGGTGAACTCGAAGCATCTCTGCTGCAACTGGTTGCCCCCGACGTCGACGCGGCGACGAAGGCCGGCAGCGTGGAGAACGGGCAGGCGCGCTTGACGAACCTCGAAACGATGACGGGGGCCCTGGCGAACTACGGCGCGATCACCTTCGAGGTCGGCGAACCGACTGTCGAGGGCGAGACGTCCACCGCGGACGTCGCGATCGCCACTCCTCGGGGGACGGCAGCTCCGTCTCCGCAGACCTGGGTACTGATGGACGGCGACTGGAAGCTCTCCGATGCGAGCACCTGCCAGATTCTGGCCATGGGACAGGCTCCCTGCGCCTAGGCCGAGAGGTCAGGAACTTCCGGCGACGCCGCTGATCGTCAGCCCTTGCCGGATCGACGCTGCGGCTTGGGCGTCACGGTGCCCTCGGCGAGGCGTCGAACACTGACGAGGAACGCCGTGTGTCCTTGCATGCGATGCTCGGGCCGAACTGCCAGTCCGACGACGTGCCACCCGCGGACCATCGACTCCCACGAACGGGGTTCGGTCCAGCACTCCTGTGCGCGTAGGGCTTCGACGACCTTGGACAGCTGCGTCACGGTAGCGACGTAGACCAGCAGAACGCCGCCGGGAACGAGAGCCTTCGATACCGCGGGCAATGCATCCCAGGGCGCGAGCATGTCGAGTACGACCCGATCGACCTGCTCACCGGGACGATCGACACCGAACTGATCCACGTCGGCCACCGTCAGGTGCCAGTTGGACGGCCGCTCTCCGAAGAACGTCTCGACGTTCTTGATCGCGTAGTCGGCATGGTCCTGGCGGATCTCGTAGGAGATGACCGTTCCTGCGGTACCGACGGCACGCAGCAGCGAACACGTCAGAGCGCCCGATCCGGCACCGGCCTCCAGTACGCGCGCTCCGGGGAACATGTCGCCCTCGTGCACGATCTGCGCTGCGTCCTTGGGGTAGATGACCTGCGCGCCACGCGGCATCGACAGCACGTAGTCGGTCAGCAGCGGCCGAAGCGCGAGGTAGGGGGTCCCGTTGACGGACGTGACGACGCTGCCCTCGTCGGCACCGAGCAGTTTGTCGTGGGTGATTCCGCCCCGATGTGTGTGGAACTCCTTGCCCGCCTCGAGCACCACTGTGTAGTGACGGCCCTTCCCGTCGGTGAGCTGGACTCGATCACCCACGCGGAACGGTCCGCTCCGGGCGGGGCCGGTCGGTACCGGCTCGATCGGTACGTCGTCGTCGGTCGTCAGAGCGTCGTCGAGTTCGATCTCGTCGACGGACGCGGTGACCACTTCGTCCGCGCTCGGAACCGGGGCGTCGACGATCACGTCGACCTCGGGCCCGTCGGTCGACGCGGACGCGGAATCACCGGAGGACGGATCACCGGAAGACACAGCGGAACCTGCTTTCGTTGCTCTGCTGGGCAGCCGACCTGCTCGGTCCGGACACCCAGTACGACTCGACGTGCCAGACTACGGCCTTGACCGACGATGTCGGACCAACGGCATAGTCTCGCAGTCGTGAGTACTTCCGTCTCGACGCCCATCGACTTGCCGCTACTCGATCTCGGCGACAGTTCGCAGACGCCGCCGTCGATGTCCGGCTCCCGTAGTACACCGGCGTTGTCGCCCTCGCGCGCAGGTGATTTCAAGCAGTGCCCACTGCTCTACCGCTTTCGTGCCGTGGACCGAATTCCCGAGGTTTCCACCGAGGCACAGGTGAAAGGAACTGTGGTGCACGCCGCACTCGAGGCCCTGTACGCGTTGCCTGCCCAGGAACGAGTGCCGGCAACTGCGCGGGGCCTGGTCGATCCTGCGTGGGAGCGGGTGGTCGCAGAGTCACCCGACATCGAATCGTTGGTTCCGGTCGACGAACGACCGGCGTTTCTCGATCGGGCCCGTGCGCTCGTCGCCGGATACTACGAACTCGAGGACCCGACTCATTTCGACCCCGAGTCCTGCGAGCAGCGGGTGGAGATCGATCTGGACGACGGGACACCGCTGCGCGGCTTCATCGACCGGATCGACGTCGCACCCAATGGGATGATCCGCGTCGTCGACTACAAGACCGGCCGGGCACCACGTGAGTTCACCGAATCCAAGGCCCTGTTCCAGATGAAGTTCTATGCCCTGATGGTCATGCGCATGCGCGGAGTTGTTCCTGCGCAACTGAAGTTGATGTATCTGGCGGACAAGCAGGAGCTGACCTACGCCCCCGACGAAGGAGAGTTGCGCAGGTTCGAGCGCATGCTCTCGGCCATCTGGAAAGCGATTCTGGCTGCAGGCGAGACCGGCGATTTCCGCGCCAAGCGGGGTGCGCTGTGCAAGTGGTGCGATCATCAGGCGCTGTGTCCGGAGTTCGGCGGCACTCCCCCGCCGTATCCGGGTTGGCCCCGGGCCGCTGCCGAACAGACGGGAGCCGAGCTGTGACCGTTCCGAACGCCTTCTTCGTACCGGCCGGTGTCGGTAACGAGGGCTACGAAAGAGTCACCGCTACCGAGCACACCGTCAGCCTGTGGGCACCGACGATGCAGCACGGAGCTCCGCCGTCGGCCCTGCTGGTCCGTGCTCTCGAGCGAGTCGACGCCAGGGAGGACACCCGCATCAGCCGCGTGGCGGTCGATATTCTCGGCCCGGTTCCGGTCGGAGACATCGAGATTCGGTCCTGGACCGAGCGCCCCGGTGCCAACATCGAACTGGTCGTCGCAGAGCTCTGGGCGGAAGGAACGTCGGGAACGGCGAGGGCGGTGGCCCGCGGCAGCGCATGGCGTATGCGCACCACGCCGACCGACGACGTCGTACACACCGGCGAACAGACGATGCGACCGGTGAGCGAGGGTATCGACAACACGTTCGGCGAACTCTGGGCATCCGGCTATCTCGATGCGGTCGCCTTCAAGTTTCTCACGGAGTTGGGCGTGCCGGGGCCCGGCCAGGTATGGGCCAGGCCCACACCCGTTCTGGTGCAGGGGGAATCGATGACTCCGCTGGAGCGACTGTTCTCGGTTGCCGATATCGCGAACGGAGTCGGTGCCAAGCTTCCGATCGACGAATGGACGTTCCTGAACACCGACCTGACGGTGCACGTGTTCCGCGTGCCGCAGGGCGACTGGATCGGGGTCTCCGCCGAGACCTCCACCGGGCCGGACGGTATCGCCATGTGTGCGGGCACACTCAGCGACGAACTGGGACCGGTCGGGCGGATCGCTCAGACGGTGTTGGTTCGCCGTCGCTGACGAGCCAGGGTGTCGTCGGAGGTGTCGAATGTCCTACGTCGCCCAGTAGCCGTCTCGGATCTAGAACGCCCGGCAGGACCTGATGTCGGAGGCGAGGATCGCCTTGGCACCCAGCTCGGCGAGCTGATCCATGACGTTGTTGTGCACCTTACGAGAAACCATGGCGCGCACGGCAACCCAATTGTCGTCGACCATCGGGGCGAGGGTCGGCGATTCGATTCCGGGGGTGATCTTCACGGCATCGTCGAGGATCGATTTGGGGCAGTCGTAGTCGAGCATCAGGTACTGCTGCGCGAAAACCACGCCCTGCACGCGGGCGATGAGTTGCTTGCGTGCCGAGTCGGTGCCGGGAGTTCCTGCTCGCTCGATCAACACACCCTCCGAATCGCAGAGCGATTCGCCGAAGGCCACCAGGTTGTTCTGACGCAGCGAGCGTCCCGACTCGACGACGTCCGCGATCGCGTCGGCGACCCCGAGCTGGATGGAAATCTCGACCGCACCGTCGAGGCGAATGACTGTTGCCTCCAGCCCTCTGGCGGCCAGATCCTTACGCACCAGGTTGGGGTAGGACGTCGCGATGCGGAGTCCGTCCAGGTCCTCGGGTGCCCATTCCTTGCCCGCTGGTGCGGCGTAGCGGAAGGTGGACCGGCCGAATCCGAGGGCCAGCCGTTCCTCGACCGCGGCACCCGAATCGAGAGCCAGGTCGCGTCCGGTGATGCCCAGATCCAACTGGCCGGATCCGACGTAGATCGCGATGTCCTTGGGGCGCAGGAAGAAGAACTCGACGCCGTTGGCCGGATCGAGGACCGTCAGGTCCTTCGAGTCGCTTCGGCGTCGATAGCCGGCTTCGCTGAGAATCTCGGCGGCGGACTCGGACAGAGCGCCCTTGTTGGGTACGGCTACGCGCAGCATGGAGTTTTCCTTCATCGGTGAGTTCGTAGGACGGGTGCAGGCCTTGCCTCACAGATGTTTGTAGACGTCCTCGAGCTCGATGCCTCTGCCCACCATCATCACCTGGACCCAGTACAGCAGCTGCGAGATCTCTTCGGCGAGAGCCTCGTCGCTTTCGTGCTCGGCGGCGATCCACACTTCACCGGCTTCTTCGAGGACCTTCTTGCCCTGGAAATGAACTCCCGCGTCCAACGCTGCGACGGTGCCCGAACCCTCTGGTCGGGTCTTCGAGCGGTCGGTGAGCTCGGCGAACAGCGAATCGAAAGTCTTCACGGCTGATTATTCTTTCACGTCGTCGCTCAGGGGTACCAATTCGGTCGAAGTCGGGATGGATCAGCCCGCCCAGGCTCGCCGAACGTCGTCGGCGGTCAGGCCGAGCAGACCGTCGCGAATGGTGTATCCGGGAGCGTCGGCCACCGCGATCTCGGACGGAACCACCAGCACAGGACACCCCGCGGTGTGGGCAGACAACGAGCCGGTGGGCGAATCCTCGACGGCAAGGCAGGACGCAGCACCCAGACCGAGCAGAGCAGCACCGCGCAGGTACGGTGCCGGGTGCGGTTTGCCTGCCTCGACCTCGTCGCCGGTGACCGTGACGTCGAAGTACTCGCGCCCCAGGGTGTCGAGCGCTCGCTCGACCAGGCCCCGCTCGGTGTTGGTGACCAGCCCCGTGGACAGACCCATCTCGCGCACGAGCGCAAGGGCATCCTTGGCGCCGGGTCGCCACGGAATCCCCTCCGCGAACAGATCTCCGACGCGGGCGGTCAGCCATTCGCGACCCCGAGCCAGGTTCTCGTCGGTGGCCTCGATCGAGGCATTGGCCAGCACCTTGCGCAACGCGTCGCGCATCGAGTTGCCGAGAGTGGTCTCGCGGACCTCCGTACTCAACTCGGTACCCAGATCTCGGGAGTACTCACCGATGGCCACGTCCCAGATCTTCTCCGAGTCGAGCAGGGTGCCGTCCATGTCCCACAGGACGCCGTGCAGGTGGGTTCTAGACATTGAAGTACTTGGCCTCCGGGTGATGAAGGACGAACGCATCGGTCGACTGTTCGGGGTGTAGCTGCAGTTCCTCGGAGAGCTTGACGCCGATTCGCTCGGGTTCGAGAAGCGCGGCGAGCTTGATGCGATCCTCGAGATCGGGGCAGGCACCGTAGCCGAACGAGTAACGCGCGCCGCGGTATTCGAGCTTGAAGAAGCCCTCGGCCTCGGTGGGGTCCTCCGAAGCAACGGAATTGCCGTCGGACAGCTTCAGCTCCTCGCGCACCCGGCGATGCCAGTACTCGGCCAAGGCCTCGGTGAGCTGAACGCCGATGCCATGGACCTCGAGGTAGTCGCGGTACGCGTCGGCCGCGAACAGTTCGTTGGCGAAGTCTGCGATGGGCTGGCCCATCGTGACCAGGTTCATCGGCAGTACGTCGACCTGACCGGATTCCCGTGCGGCGGTGCGCGAGCGCACGAAGTCCGCAACACAGAGGAATCGATCACGGTGCTGCCGCGGGAACGTGAATCGGAACCGTTCGGGCGCATCGGGTTCCGGTTCGGTGAGCACCACGACGTCGTCGCCCTCGGACACTGCCGGGAAGTACCCGTACACCAGTGCCGCGTGCGCCAGAATGCCGTCGGTGCTCAGCCGATCCAGCCAATAACGCAGGCGCGGTTTGCCTTCCGACTCCACCAGATCCTCGTACGTGGCACCCTCGCCCTTGCGTGCACCGCGCAGACCCCACTGACCCAGGAACAGAGCCCGCTCGTCGAGCAGCTCCGAGTACTCCGACAGTGACACGCCCTTGACGATGCGCGTGCCCCAGAACGGTGGCACCGGGATGTCGATGTCGGCAGCGACATCGGATCGCTCGGGCACGACCACCGGAGCCTCGGCCGCCTTGCGCTTCTCGGCGATGCGCTTGGACCGCTCGTGCCGTTCCTTGCGCTCGGCCGTCTTCGCCTTCGCGGCGAGCGCCTCGGGGCTGTCCGGAGCCGGACCGCCGCCGCGTTTGGTGGTCATGATGGTGTCCATCAACCGAAGGCCCTCGAAAGCGTCACGCGCATAGTGCACGTCACCCTCGTAGACGTCCTGCAGATCGTTCTCGACATACGACCGCGTCAGCGCCGCTCCGCCCAGCAGCACCGGGAATTGCTCGGCGACGCCCTTGGAGTTGAGCTCGATCAGATTGTCCTTCATGACCACGGTGGACTTCACCAGCAGTCCCGACATGCCGATCACATCGGCGCGCTTGTCGATCGCCGCTTCCAGAATCGTCGAAATCGGTTGCTTGATACCGAGATTGACGACCTCGTAGCCGTTGTTGCTCAGGATGATGTCGACGAGGTTCTTGCCGATGTCGTGGACGTCGCCCTTCACGGTGCCGAGCACGATGCGGCCCTTGCCGTCGTCGTCGGTCGCTTCCATGTGCGGCTCGAGGTACGCCACAGCCGCTTTCATCACCTCGGCGGAGGCGAGCACGAACGGCAGCTGCATCTGACCGGAGCCGAACAGCTCGCCCACGGTCTTCATCCCCGAGAGCAGAGTTTCGTTGATGATCTCCAGCGGTGGCTTCTCGGTCATCGCAGTGTCGAGATCGGCGTCGAGTCCGTTGCGTTCACCGTCGACGATGCGGCGTTCGAGTCGCTCGAACAGTGGCAGGCGGCCGAGTTCCTCGGCGCGGGATTCGCGCGCCGACGCCGCGGAGACTCCCTCGAAGAGCTGCATGAGCTTCTGCAGCGGGTCGTAGCCCTCGCTGCGGCGGTCGTACACCAGATCGAGGGCAGTCTCGCGCTGCTCGTCCGGAATCTTGTTCATCGGCAGGATCTTCGACGCATGCACGATGGCGGTGTCGAGACCGGCCTGTGTGCACTCGTGCAGGAACACCGAGTTCAGTACTTGGCGTGCGGCGGGATTGAGGCCGAACGAGATGTTCGACAGTCCGAGGGTGGTGTGCACCTTCGGGTACTTCTCCTTGAGCTGACGGATCGCCTCGATGGTCTCGATACCGTCGCGGCGCACCTCTTCCTGGCCCGTCGAGATCGGGAACGTGAGGGTGTCGACGATGATGTCTTCGTGGCGCAGGCCCCAGTTCTCGGTGATGTCGGTGATCAACCGATCGGCGACTCGTACCTTCCACTCGGCCGTACGTGCCTGTCCCTCTTCGTCGATGGTCAGAGCGACGACAGCGGCGCCGTGCTCCTTGACCAGTCGCATGATCTTCTGGAACCGAGAATCGGGCCCGTCGCCGTCCTCGTAGTTGACCGAGTTCACCGCGCTGCGCCCACCGAGGTGCTCCAAACCGGCTTCGAGAACAGCAGGTTCGGTGGAGTCGAGCATGATCGGCAGGGTCGACGCCGTCGCCAGGCGGCTGGCCAACGCGGCCATGTCGGCGGCACCGTCGCGGCCTACGTAATCGACGTTGAGGTCGAGCATGTGGGCACCGTCGCGCGTCTGATCCTTGGCGATGTCGAGGCACTTCTCGTAGTCCTCGGCGAGCATCGCGTCGCGGAATGCCTTGGATCCGTTGGAGTTGGTTCGCTCGCCGATCATCAGGATGCTGGCATCCTGCTCGAACGGAACGGCGGTGTAGAGCGAGGAGACACCCGGCTCGGGGGCAGGCCGACGTTCGAGTTTCGTGGCCCCGTGGACCATGTCGGCAACCTGGCGGATGTGGTCGGGTGTGGTGCCGCAGCAGCCGCCGACGAGCGCCAAACCGTACTCGTTGACGAAGCCGCTCAGGGCCTCGGCAAGTTCGGGGGCGGTCAGGGGGTACTCGGCACCCTTGGCACCGAGGGTGGGCAGTCCGGCATTCGGCATCACCGAGACCGGGAGACGCGAATGCTTCGACAGATGGCGCAGGTGCTCGCTCATCTCGGCCGGGCCGGTCGCGCAGTTGAGCCCGATCATGTCGATACCGAGGGGTTCGAGGGCCGTCAGCGCGGCACCGATCTCGCTGCCGACAAGCATCGCGCCCGTCGTCTCGACGGTGACGTGGGTGATGATCGGGATGCGGACACCGAGCTTGTCCATCGCGTGCTGGCTACCGATGATGGCTGCCTTGACCTGGAGCAGATCCTGGCAGGTCTCGACCAGGATGGCGTCGGCACCGCCGTCGATCATGCCGAGGGCGGCCTCGGTGTATGCGTCGCGCAGCCGGGCGAACGGGGCGTGTCCGAGAGTGGGGAGCTTGGTGCCCGGGCCCATCGAGCCCAGCACGTAGCGGCCCATTCCATCGCGGCCGGGGCCCATCTCGTCGGCGGTCTCACGCGCGAGCCGGGTGCCCTTCTCCGCAAGTTCACGGATGCGGTCCTCGATGTCGTAATCGGCGAGGTTGGGCAGATTGCAACCGAAGGTGTTGGTCTCGACGGCGTCGGCACCGGCCGCGAAGTACTCGCGGTGGATCTCCCGCAGGACATCCGGCCTGGTGTCGTTGAGGATTTCGTTGCAACCTTCGAGACCGATGAAGTCGTCGAGTGTCAGCTCTGCGTCCTGGAGCATCGTGCCCATCGCGCCGTCGCCGATGACAACGCGACGTGAAATCGCATCGAGCAGACTGGGCTTGTGTTCAGCGGGCATCACTACAGAGTAGTGGGCACCGAAGTTACGTCGGGTCGTAGGCTGTCGTGGTGAGTCCCCGAAACCTCGATGGCCAGTCCCCGATCGACGACGGTACCGAAAATACGGACATTTCAGGTTCTGGATCGGATGTGCCTCTCGATGCTGCATTGATCGAGGCAGTCCACGACGCTGTGGCCAACGCCACAGACCTCGACGATCTCGACGACGACATTCCCGAGTTGCGGTCCCCCATTCTGGTCGCGGCCTTCGAAGGCTGGAACGACGCAGGCGATGCGGCCAGCGGCGCGGTCGAACATCTCGAGCTGATCTGGGACGCCAGCCCACTGGCCGAATTGGACTCCGAGGACTACTACGACTACCAGGTCAACCGTCCTACTGTCCGTCAGGTGGACGGTGTCACTCGCGAGATCGAGTGGCCGTCGACTCGACTGTCGGTGTGTTCACCTCCCGGCAGCTCGCGCGACGTTGTGCTGCTGCGCGGCATCGAACCGAACATGCGCTGGCGCAGTTTCTGTGACGATCTGCTCGAATTCGTCGAACAGCTCGGCGTCGAGACCGTGGTGATCCTGGGAGCACTGTTGGCCGACACTCCGCACACCAGGCCCGTTCCGGTGACCGGCACCGCCTACAGCACCGAGTCGGCCGAACAGTTCAATCTCGAACAGACCCGCTACGAGGGGCCGACCGGAATCACCGGAGTGCTGCAGGACGAGTGTGTCAAGGCCGGGGTGCCCGCGGTCTCCTTCTGGGCTGCTGTCCCCCACTACGTCTCGCAGCCGCCCAACCCCAAGGCCACCGTGGCTCTGCTGCAGCGGGTCGAGGACGTGCTCGACATCGAGGTACCGCTCGGCGAACTGCCCGCCCAGGCCGAGGAATGGGAAGAGGCGGTGACCGAGATGACGAAGGAAGACGAGGAGATCAGTGAGTACGTCCGCAGCCTCGAGGAGCGCGGCGACGCCGAGGTGGACATGTCCGATGCGATCGCCAAGATCGACGGCGACGCCATCGCGGCCGAGTTCGAGAAGTACCTGAGGCGCCGCGGTCCGGGCAACTTCGGGCTCTGACCGACCGCACACGAGGGACCGGCAGCCGGTGAGGTCTTTCTGATCCCGACGTAACGTCACCGCAGCGGTGGCGTCACCCCGACCCCGCAACCTCGTGGGTATGGCCAGCACACCGCGATTCCTGCACGGCATCTTCTCCTTCACCGGTAACGGTCTGGACAAGCCCGAGCTGATCGATCCCAGCCTGAGCTTCGTCGTCCCCGAGGGTGCGACGGCTCAACCCCTGTACTTTCGCGGCGGAAACTCGAGCGACGAGCTGGTGGTCGTGACCCTGCTGCGCGACGGCAGCCCGATGCGCATGTTCCCGATGGGTGCCAAGAGCGGAGTGAACATCCCGCTGCGGGTGGTCGAGGACGTGGATCCGGACACGGTGCTCGAACTGGTGATCGCCGCCCCTGCCGGTACCAGCGGAGAGGTCGTCGTCGATTTCGGTCTGGTGCTGATCTGATGACCCCGAGCAAGCAGCGACTGCTGGTGGTCGGCAACGGGATGGCCGGTGCCAGGGCAGTCGAGCAGATCCTCGAGCGCGACGGCAGTTCGCTGTTCGAGATCACCATGATCGGCGACGAGCCGTACGGCAACTACAACCGAATCATGCTCTCGCACGTGTTGTCCGGCGAGGCCACCGTCGACGACGAGGATCTGATCCTCAATCCGATGAGCTGGTACAGCGAGAACGCAGTCACGCTGCACGCCGGGGACCGCGCGATCTCACTCGACCGGTTCTCCAAGACCGTCGTCTGCGAGAGCGGTCGGTCCGTCGACTACGACGTACTGATCATCGCCACCGGCAGCAACACGTTCTTCCCGAACATGGACGGTCTGCGCGAGTCCGACGGCAGGCTGGCACGCGGTGTGTTCGGCTTCCGCACCATCGCCGACACCAATGGGATGCTGCAGATGGCGCAATCGCGTGACGACGTCTCGGCCGTCGTCATCGGTGGCGGTCTCCTCGGACTCGAAGCCGCGTACGGCTTGCGCACGCAGGGCCTGGAGGTGAATGTGGTGCACTCCCCCGGTCATCTGATGAATCAGCAGCTCGACGAGCGCGGCGGACGCGTGCTGCGCAAGAAGATCGAGTCACTCGGCGTCGGCGTGCACACCTCCAAGCGGACCACCTCGGTGTTGCGCTCCGAGGACGGCGTCGTCACGGGCGTGGGGTTCAACGACGGCACCTCGCTCGCCGCAGACATGGTCGTGGTGACCGCGGGCATTCGTCCCAGTGTGGACTTCGCCCGCGCGGGCGGGCTGGTGATCGAACGCGGAATCGTCGTCGACGACCAATTGCGTTGCGAGGACGAGGGTTCGATCTATGCCGTCGGTGAATGCTGCCAGCATCGCGGCGAGGTCTACGGCCTGGTCGCGCCGCTGTGGGAGCAGGCCGTCGTGTTGGCCGACGTGCTCACCGGAGCCGATCCCACTGCGGCGTACCACGGTTCGCGCCTGACCACCAAGCTCAAGGTGGCCGGTGTGGACGTCGCCTCGATGGGAATCACCGCCCCCGAACGCGACGACGACGAGTTCGTCCAGTTCTACGAACCACGCAGTGGCACGTACAAGTCGGTGATCGTGCGGGGCAACAAGCTTGTCGGTGCCACCCTGTTGGGCGACATCTCCAAGGCCAATTTCCTGACTCAGGCATTCGACGAGAAAGTGCCGTTGCCCGAGGAGCGCATCAGCATGCTCTTCGACATGGGAACTCCCTCTGCGGCAACGGGAGCCGCCGAGCTGGCCGACGACGTTCAGGTGTGCAACTGCAACGGCGTCACCAAGGGCGCCATCGTGGCCTGCGTGCACGCGGGCGCGAAGAACCTCGGCGACGTGACCGCGAAGACCCGCGCGGGCAAGGGGTGCGGCTCGTGCAAGGGGTTGGTGAAAGACATCATCGCGTGCGCAGCGGGCGGTGCCGTCGAAGCAGACCCCACCGCCGACTGGTACGTCCCCTGCATCCCCATGACCAAGCCGGAATTGATCGACGCCATTCGAGCGCAGGATCTTCGGGCCGTGTCTGCGGTGTTCGCGGCGCTGGCGACCGCCGGAGCCGAGGATGCCGCCGCCAAGATGCCGTTGGCGTCGTTGCTGCGCACGGTGTGGGGCCCGGACTGGGTGGACGAGCGCGGCGCGCTGTTCATCAACGACCGGGTCCACGCCAACATCCAGCGCGACGGCACGTTCTCGGTGGTGCCGCAGATGAAGGGTGGCGTCACCACCCCGGATCAATTGCGCAAGATTGCCGACGTCGCAGACAAGTACCACGTTCCGCTGGTCAAGGTCACCGGCGGGCAGCGTATCGACCTTCTCGGCATCAAGAAAGAGGACCTGCCGAAGGTGTGGGGCGATCTGGACATGCCCTCGGGCTTCGCCTACGGCAAGAGCATGCGCACGGTGAAGACCTGCGTCGGCAGCGACTTCTGTCGCTTCGGCCTCGGCGACTCGACGGCTCTGGGTATCGCCCTCGAAGAGCGGTTCCAGGGCCTGGAGACTCCGGCGAAGTTGAAGCTCGCGGTCGCGGGTTGCCCGCGCAACTGTTCGGAGGCACTGTGCAAGGACTTCGGCGTCGTCTCGGTGGGCGAGAACAAATGGGAGATCTACGTCGGCGGCGCGGCAGGCGCACACATCCGCAAGGGCGATCTACTGGCCACCGTGACCGGGGCCGAGGAGGTTCTGACCGTGGCAGGCAGGTTCATTCAGCACTACCGCGAGAACGCTCAGTGGCTCGAGCGAACGTACGCCTGGGTTCCGCGTGTCGGCCTGGAGGAACTGCAGAGCGTGCTGATCGATGACCGCGACGGCATCGTCGCCGGACTCGACGAGCGAGTGCAGGCATCGGTGGACGGGTACATCGACCCCTGGCAGGACCGCGCGGCGCCCAAGTCGCCCGCCCAGTTCACCCCGTCGCTGCCCCTGCTTCCGCTGCCGCAGGTGCCGGTCCGATGAGCGTGCCGGTGGGGGCCGTGGAGGACCTGACACCCGGCGAGGGACGGGCCTACGTCGTGGACGGCAAGCAGGTTGCGGTGTTCCTGCTCGGCGACGGCTCGGTGCGGGCGATGGACGCCGTGTGCCCGCACAAGGGCGGGCCCCTGGCCGACGGTCAGATCGACGGATCCATCGTCGTGTGTCCGCTGCACCAGTACACCTTCTCGCTCGACGACGGCACCTGCCCCAGCGGCATCGACTCGGTGCGCACCTACCCCGCCGCAGTGGTGGACGGAAAAGTGACCGTGGACCTGTAACCGGCACGGTTGAACGACTGAGGCACCTACCCCCTACCCTGTTCCAGTGAGCGAATCAGGCGAGGACGCGCGACAGGGGGTCGTGAACGCGTTCGTGGAGGAAGATCGTCTCGGTCTGTTCTCGTTCGCCGTTGCCGAGAAGAGATCCGAGTACCTGGCCGTTCTCCGGGCGTTCGACACCGCACGAGCCAATTACGTCGTCCTGCTGCACTCGGGAGACGTGGCCGACCTCATCGCACGCAACCCCGGTCGGCACGACGCACTGACCACCCTCGACATCGCGCCCCTGCTCGACCAGCTTCACGCGTGGGGCCTGCTCGAACGCAGCTACGACGGCACCCGTGCCGCGACGCTCGCCGAGTACCGCAACCGCCACTTCGTCTACCAATTCGGCCAAGCCGGCTACAAGGCCTACCGCGCGGTCGAGGACGTGCTCGGAGCCCGCCTGGACGATGCTTCCCTGTCACGGCTGGTGCTACCCGAACTGCTGGCCGACATGCACGAGCTGGCCGAGGCGAACCGTCAGGCAGACGGCGATCGCATCTACCGCAAGCTCAGCCGACTCGATTCGACGCTGTCGGAGATGGCGACCCGCGCCGCGCACTTCTACCTGGTGCTGGGTGACCTGGTGCGCACCACCGAGATCACGCCGGAGTCGTTCCTGGTACACAAGGACGCCCTGCTCACGCACATGCGCGAGTTCAGCTCGGATCTGACCCGCTACGCCCCGAAGCTGGCCGAGGCGATAGCACTCGTCGAAAGCACCGGCATCGAGGAACTCGTCGACCGGGCCGCGATCAGCGACGAGCGAGTCTTCCTCACCGTGGACGAACGCCGCGCCGACTGGACCGATCGCTGGGCCGGTCTCTCGCACTGGTTCGTCTCGGCCGAGTCCGAACTGAGCGAGTCCGAGCGACTCCGCGAGGGCACGATGAGCGCGATCGCCGCCGTGTTGGCTCTGCTCCGCCGCGTCACCGAAACCCGCAAGGGCGGCGTCAGCCGCGAGAGCCAATTGCGCCATCTGGCCGGATGGTTCGCTGCCGCTCCCACCGAGGACAGCGCACACGCGCTGTTCCACGCCGTGTTCGGCCTCGGCAGACCTCGACACCTGTCGATGGTCCATCCCGACGCCGATATCATCTCGACGTCTCGATCGTGGTGGGAGGCACCGCCGGTCGAGATCTCGCGCACGCTGGCCGAGACCGGACGCACCCCGACCCCAGGCGTTCCGGGGCGGGTGCAACGCAACGACGGGGGAATCCGACGGCTGCGCGAGCAGCAACTCGAGTCGCAGCGATCACGCAGTGCCGCCGCGCAGTCCCTTGCCTCGGCGGGGATCCACGATCGCATTCTGAACGAGCAGGAAACCGAGGTGCTCTTGAGCTTGTTGAATGCCGCATTGACCGCACGAGTGCGCGTGAGCGGGCGCACCTCGGACTCGTCCGGCTCCGACAGTGGCGTGCGCCTGACATTGAGCGACAGCGACCGTTCGACGATCGTGCGGACCACCCGAGGCCGACTGCATCTGGACCGCCTCGCGCTCGACGTCAGTGAGGTCGCACGCCGATGAGGGCCCGCGAAATATCCTCTCTCGCACTCGATTCCTACCAACGGGCCGCCCGAGTGGCGTTGTCGAATCACCTGGTCACCGCGACGTACCCGGATCGGATCGCGCTGCCACTACTGCGCAGGTGGGCCACCGAGTTACGCGAGGACCTGCTCGAACTCTTCGGGTATCGCCTCGAGGTCACCGAGACGACCGCACGACTGTTCCCGGTGCTCGACGGACTCGACGACAGCCAACCCGCCCGAACGTCGACCGACCGAATCTTCGATCGCCGCAGATACGCGTACCTGGCGTTGGCGCTTGCGGCACTCGGCCGGGCCGGCAATCAGATCACGCTGTCCGAACTCGCCGATCACGTTGCGGCCGAGGCGAGTCAGGTGGACGGGGTCGAACTGAAGACCGACCGAGCAAGCGACCGAGACGCGTTCGTCGACGCGATCGGCTGGCTCGCGATCCGCGGCGCCATCGCGTTGGCCGACGGTGACGCGACCGGCTGGGCGAACAACCCGTCCGCAGGCGAAGCGCTCTACGACATCGACCGTCCCGTCGTCGTCGCCATGTTCCGGCCGCCCCGCGCCGTGCAGCACCTGCGGTCGATTCGTGGTCTGCTGGCCGGCTCGGACGCCCCGATCGATCCCGAGGATTCCGATCTCGGACACACCGAGTCCGGGCGTGAGGCAGATCCGAAGGAAACACTGCGTGCGGTACGCCGAGCGTTGGTCGAACAACCGGTCGTCTATCTGGACGATCTCGACCTGGACGGCCGCACCGCCCTGGCGGCGTCGCGCACCGTTGCCGACGTCGAGCTGCTGACCGGCCTCGTTGCCGAGCGTCGCTCCGAGGGGGTGGCCCTCATCGACACCTCGGGACGGCTCTCGGACTTTCGATTCCCCAGCACCGGAACCATTGCCCAGGTCGCATTGCTCATTGCGGGTGAGATCTCGGACCGGGTGATCGATCCCGACGCACCCGCGCTGGCGACCTACCCCCTCCCGGCCGGTGACGCCCTGATCGAGCAGTTGGACAGCGCCATTCCCGACGGCGGGATCTTCGGCGATCTCGCCGAATTCGGGTTCGGTTCCGATGCAACGGCATTCGTGGATACGGAAGAGAAGAAGCTGTATCCGTTGATCGAGGACAGTTGGCTGACAACGGTCGTCGACGATCTCATCGAACGATTCGGTCGTACGTTCGCCGCGCAGTGGCAGACCGACCGAGACGGTCTACGTACGCGAGCGATTGCGCTGCTGCATCGACTTCGACTGATCCACAGCGTGTCCGGCGGCGTGTTGGTGCTGCCGGTGATCGCACGCTACCGCGACGTGATGGTCAGCGTGCGTGATCGAACACCGCAAGATTCGTTGTTCGGCAGCGAACAGACCCCCAGCACCGATCCATCCGAAGTAGAGGCCTGAGTAGATGACCGCACACTCGACACGCTTTCGGCCGACGCGAGCCGGGATCGTCAACCTGTGGGACTACCGCGATCAGGAGTTCTCCTTCGCCGACGGTCGCCTGGTGCTGCGTGGTCCCAACGGATCCGGCAAAACCAAGGCGCTCGAGGTGTTGTTTCCATTTGTCCTCGACGGCCGCATCGAACCGCGCCGGCTCAATCCCTTTGCCGGAGAAGAGCGGACGATGAAGTCCAACCTCCTCTACCGTGGGCAGGAAAGCGCGCACTCCTACGTGTGGATGGAGTTCGGCCGCGGCTCACGCGAAGACCCCGAATCGGTGACGGTCGGCATCGGAATGCGGGCGAGCCGCCACAACGACAAGGTGACCCGCTGGTACTTCGTGGCCGACGGCCGAGTGGGCGTCGACTTCTCGTTGTTGGGTTCCGACGACCGGCCGTTGACGAAGAAGCAGCTCGGCGAACAGCTGGGTACCGACGCGTTGACCGATCGCCCGGTCGACTATCGCGCCGCGATCGACGCCCGTATGTTCGGGCTCGGTGCCCAGCGCTACGACCAGCTGATCAACCTCATTCTGACGTTGCGCCGCCCGCAGTTGGCCAAGAACCTCGACCCCAAGGGGCTCTCGCAGGCGTTGACCGACGGTCTGCGGCCGTTGGACGAGCAGCTCGTTCTCGAGGCAGCGCGCTCCTTCAGCGACATGGAAGAAGTGGGCCGGGCGCTCGAAGGACTGGCGCAGGCCGATCACGCCGCCAAGAACTTCGTCTCGGTGTACTCCAAATATCTTCGGGTGCAAACCCGTTCGGATGTCGAGCAGGTCTCGCGCCGACTCGAGGCGGTGACCCATGCGACCACCGCGCACTTCGCCGCTGCCGCACTGAAGGATCGGCGGCTGCTGGAACGGGCCGCGGCAGAAACCCGTTTCGACGAGGCGGAACGCGCACTGGATCAGGCCGTCGCAGACCGCGAGACCTTGCAGCGCTCGAGCGCCTACGAGGGCAAGCAGCAACTCGACGACCTGGCCGAATCCGCGGCGAAGTTGGAGGTCTCGACGGCCCAGCAGGCCGACCGCGCACGTAAGGCGCAAGCAGAACTGGAACAGCGCACCACCGAGGCGGCTCGGGCCGACTCCGCACTCCGGGACTCCGTTGCCGGGGTGACCCGCGCAGAGGAAGAGCTGCAGACTGCGGCCGAGGACGCGGGCATCGTCTGGACACCGCTGCCGGGCACAGCCCGCAGCGATCAGATCAGCACCGCTCTGCGCGGCCATGCCGAGGAGCGTGACGGCGACGTGCGGGCGGTACGTGAGGCGCTGGGAACCGTCGAGAAGGCGTCGACGGAACGCGCTCGTGCGGAGAAGGCCGCCTCGAAGGCTCGCGAGCTGCTCGAGGCCGCGTCGGCAGCGGTCACCGAGGCCGAGGCGAGCGTGGACGTGGAGAAGGCGCAGTTCGCGTCGGGCCTGCGGGCCTGGTGGTCGACCAATTCGGCGCTGTACTCCTCCGCGGGCATCACCTCCGCCGCGTTCGATGCCCTCGACGCGGCCTTGGCAGGTATCGGCGACGACGACGCCCCGAGCCTGGAATCCGTTCTCGCCGAACAGACCGCAGACGGGGTCGACGCCATTCGCGCCCGGCAGGCTCAGGCGCGGGTCGACGTGACCACCCGCACGGCCGAGCTGAGCACGCTGAACGACGAACTGGCTCTGGTGCGAGCCGAACACGACGACGCTCCGCCGCCGTTCGCCGCGCGGACCGACTCTCGTGCGGACCTGTCGGGAGCGCCGCTGTGGCAACTGGTTCGCTTTGCCGACTCGGTCTCCTCCGCCGACGCTGCCGGGATCGAATCCGCGCTGCAGGCGGCGAATCTTCTCGACGGCTGGCTCCACCCGGTCGCGGACTTCCCCGTCGACGCCAGCTCGGAGCAGTATCTCTCACCGCTACCGAAGGCCGACCGGCCGGCCGGCGCCACCTTGGCATCGGTGCTCGAGCCCGAGCCCGGTACCGCCGTACCCGAATCACGGATCCTCGAACTGCTGAACTCGATTGCACTGCAACCTGATACGAGCACCGCCGCCGACCGTGCGGTCTCGGTAGGCGTCGACGGCCGGTACTGGCAGGGGGTGCAGCAGGGTCGCCACACCAAAACCGACGCGGAGTACATCGGTGCGACGGCGCGGGCGCGTCGGCGAGAGCAACGCATCGCCGAACTCGGCACGGCGATCGACACCGCAACGGCCGCGCTCGAGACCGCGACGGCCGATGAGCGGACTGCGCATGAGTTGGTGCACGCACTGAACGCGGCCGCCAAGCAACTTCCTCGGGTCTCGGCCATCGTCAAGGCGCAACGCG
Organism: Rhodococcus sp. ARC_M12; assembly: GCF_022810385.1. Classification (NCBI taxonomy): domain Bacteria; kingdom Bacillati; phylum Actinomycetota; class Actinomycetes; order Mycobacteriales; family Nocardiaceae; genus Rhodococcus; species Rhodococcus sp. ARC_M12. The sequence continues at coordinate 60,620 of NZ_JALGQI010000001.1, forward strand.
CCGTCACAGCCGCCGCAGGGGCGCTGCGCACCTCGAAGGAGGGGGCCGCAGCGGCGGACCGTGAGTTCGACCTCTCGATCGCAGACCTCTCGGCGAAAGAGAAGCAGCTGCGTACCGTCGCCGTGGCTCATCGCACCCCGCACATCGGCCGTGACATCGATGCCCTCGCCGCGGCGATTCGGCACTTCGAGCATCAGGGTTCGGCGGTGATCCGCAAGCGCAGCGATCACACCCGCGAGGCCGAACGCGCCCGAGAGGCAGCCAACCGGCTCGACGAAGCGAGCGGTCTGGCCGAGGAGCTTGCCGAGGAAGCCGCGATCGCGGACGAAAGCTATCGGCAGCAGGTGCAGCGACTCGAGCTGCTGACCGACAAGCTCGGTGCCACTGCCGAACAGATCGACACCGATCTCGAGAACGCTCGCGAGCGCATCGAGAAGTGTCGCGCGGAGCAACGAGCCGCCCGCAAAGCGGACAAGGAAGCCGGTGAAGCGATCGGGAAGGCCGAGGGAGCGTGCAACACGGCGCTCGAAAGCCTGCGCGGTGCCGTCACCGAAACCCTGAACGATGCCGGGCGGCTCGCGCCGTACGCTCGCAAGGATCTACTGGCCATTCTCGGCGTCCACGAGGCGTATGCGTGGCCGGCCAGCGATTCGGCGTGGCTGAGCGTCGAACAGATCTTGTATCGCGTCCAGCAGGCCGACGGTCCCGACGACGAGGTTCCGGTACTTCCGCCGGTGGTGCGCGCGCTGCATTCGGCGCTCGATGCGGCGACGGCGTCGGTCAAAGTGAGTGACTCGAGCCGAAAGTCGACTCGGACGGCGCTGACGAGCGCGCTGCAGGAGTTCGACTCGCAACTCGCCGCCTCGGGTCAGGACTACCGGCTGCAGTGGGATGCGCCCGACGGTTTGACCGTGGTCCGTGTTCAGGACGAGCAGGGCTATTCGTCGGTCGGTGACTTCGCCGACCGAATCGGTGCGGCGAGGGCCGATCAGGAGTTGCTGCTGACCGAGCAGGAGCGCCGGATTCTCGAAGATGCACTGCTGACCGGTCTGGCGCAGCAGATTCACGAACGCACCGTCGACGCACGCGAGCTGATCGCGCAGATGTCCGCCGAGATGAAGCAGCGCCGCATGTCCTCGGGCAACACGATCGGTGTGCACTGGGTGCTCGCGGACAACCTCGACGACGGGGCCCGTGCGGTGTCCAAGCTGCTCGACCGCGACGCCTCGGCGTTGAACCAGGACGATCTGGCCGCGATGCGCGCCCACTTCGCGTCCGAGATCAGGATCGCTCGCGCGGCCCATCCGGAACGGTCCTATCCCGAGATCCTCTCCACCACACTGGATTACCGCCGCTGGCGCGTGTTCGCCTTCACACTCATCAGCGGCGACGGCAACGAGGATCGCCTCACCGTCGCACGCCACAGTGCGCTCTCGGGCGGTGAGCAGTCGGTCTCGCTGCACCTGCCACTGTTCGCCGCGGCGCACGTGATGCTCTCGTCCGCCGATCCACATTCGCCTCGGTTGCTCGCGCTGGACGAGGCCTTTGCCGGTGTCGACGACAACGGCCGCAGCGAATTGCTCGGTCTGAGTGTGCAATTCGATCTCGATCTGTTCATGACCGGATACGACCTGTGGATCACCTACGGGGACGTCCCCGGCTGCGCCCACTACGACCTTGCACATTCGACAGCCGAGAACACCGTCAGCGCAGCACTTCTGGTGTGGGAGAACGGCGAACTGTTCGCCGAACACGACGGTACCGACCTCGCGGCCGCGCTCGGGTCGCCGTTGACGCGCCGGGTGCCGACCCGAACCGAAGGTGGGCTGGAGTTTGACCGGTAACAGTGAGTGGCGCGACAGCGTCGAATTGGCTGCGCTGCTGGATGCGGCTCGAAAGAAGTTGGAGTCGAACTGGCTTCGCGTCGGCGGCAACATCACCGTCGACTTGAGCGATGCCCCTGAGTTATGGCGTCTGTGCAGCGCGATCTCTCGGTCCAACTCCAGTCTGCATTCTCGGGCGCGCAGCACCAGGCTCGACCTCGAGCGGTTCGACGCGTGGCTGAGCCATCCGCTCAACGGTGGGCTCGGACTGATCGACACCCTCACCCAGCAGGCCCCGCTGCAGGACAAGAAGCGGATCGCAGCCGACAAGGCTCAGGTCCGCGCGGATGCGCTCGACCGGGCCAGGGAGGTTCTCGGCGGCGGTACCGATCGCGAGTGGATCGAGCACTGGATGGCGTCGCTGCTCAATCAGGACGGCACCCTCGGGGGCCGCGTCGCCGTCGAAGCGCTCGCGGTGGCGACACAGGTTCTCGCGCTGCTTCCGGTGGACGGGATGTCTCTCACCGAACTCGCGGAGTTGGCCTGCGGTGACACCAAGGCGCTTTCGGGCGGCGGTGCCCCGAAACTCGTCCTCGACGCGTTGTCGCTGCGCGAGAACGTACCCCGCCCCGTCGATCCGGTCGGCATCAGAGCGCTGTGGGAAACCGCTGGCGTGTCCGTCGATCCGCTGTCCAGCCGAGTGTTGGTGCTCGGCTACCGCGTCGACGAGACCCACACCGTGGCTCGATGGCTGAACGATGCAGCAGACGAGGGCATCCCCTTCCCGGTCACCGTGGACATGCTCACTCGCGGTCCACTCAGCAACACCTCGTCCACGGTGTTCGTCTGCGAGAACGTGGCGGTGCTCGCCGCCGCAGCCCGCACCCTCGGCTCGAACTGCGCGAGCCTGATCTGCACCGACGGCCAGCCCTCCGCAGCGGTGCACCGGCTGCTGGCCTCCCGCGCGCCCGGCACCACGATCGAATGGCGGGCCGACTTCGACTGGGCCGGAGTGCACATGGTGAAACGAGCAGTGGACCGGTACGACGCGTCGCCCTGGCGGATGGACATCGACTCCTACCGGCGCGCACTCGATGCACGGAACTCCGAACCACTGAAGGGGCATCCGACCGACAGTCCGTGGGATCCGGAACTGACTGCTGCCCTTCGCGATTCGGGCCGAGCAGTCATGGAAGAACGACTGATCCCGGATCTGTTGACGGATCTGCGAACCGGAGATTCGACCTAACGCAGCGGCACTCCAAGCAGCGCGTCGACAGCATCGGCGAAGGCACCGGGTGCGCTCGCATCCGATCCGCCGCGCTCGACTGCGAAGCTCGCCCAGGCGTCCAGAGCGTCGAGCGCCTTGGGGGTGTCCAGATCATCGGCAAGATGTTGGCGCAACCGGTTGATCACGTCGTCGGCCGAGGCTGCGCTGTCGAGCGCAGCAGCCCGACGCCACAGCGCGAGTCGGGTGTGCGCGCGTTCGAGGACCTCGTCGGACCACGGCCGATCCTGCCGGTAATGGCCGGCGAGCAGACCGAGTCGTACGGCTGCTGGATCCACATTCTCGGCACGGAGTTTCGAGACGAACACCAGATTGCCGCGGCTCTTGGACATCTTCTCGCCGTCGAGCCCGATCATTCCGGTGTGCACGTAGTGCCGGGCGAAACGCGGATCACCGGTCGCCGCCTCGGCGTGCGCGGCCGAGAATTCGTGGTGCGGGAAGATGAGATCGCTTCCGCCGCCCTGGATGTCGAAGGCGGTACCGATGCGGTTGAGCGCGATGGCAGCGCATTCGATGTGCCACCCGGGCCGACCCGGACCCCACGGCGACGGCCACGACGGCTCGCCCGGCCGCACCGCGCGCCAGAGCAACGCATCGAGTGGATCCCGCTTACCGACCCGATCGGGATCGCCCCCGCGTTCGGCGAAGAACGTATCCATCGTGGCGCGGTCGTAACCGGACTCGTAGCCGAACTGCTCGGTCGCATCGGCGCGGAAGTACACATCCGGGTATTCGTCGTCGTCGACGACGTACGCGGCACCGGACGCGACCAGCTTCTCCACCAGTTCGACGACCTCGTCGACGGACTCGACGGCACCGATGTAGTCGCGCGGAGGGAGCACCCGCAAGGCTTCCATGTCGGCGCGGAAGAGTTCGATCTCACGAGCTCCGAGATCGCGCCAGTCCTCGCCGTCGCGGTCGGCGCGCTCGAACAGTGGATCGTCGACATCGGTGACGTTCTGCACGTAGTGCACGTCCGTTCCCGCGTCCAGCCACAACCGGTAGATCAGGTCGAACGTCAGGTACGTCGCCGCGTGCCCGAGGTGGGTGGCGTCGTACGGGGTGATTCCGCAGACGTACATCCGAGCCGTCGAACCTGGGGTCACGGGGCGCACCTGGCGGTCTGCGGTGTCGAACAATCGAAGCGCTGGACCCTGTCCTGGAATTGTCGGAATCTCCGGGCTCGACCAAGAATGCATGCAGCCGAGCCTATCCGAGCCCGATCAGAAGGCGGGCCAGGGTATGGGTCTGCTCGAGCGAGGCTCCGGCATGACGGGGCGGGCGATGAGCTCCTGCGCCCGATCGAGCACCGCGACCGTTTCGGTCAGGGTGATCTTGTCGACCAAACGTGGTGCGGTGACTGCATCGAACGTCTCGACGAACCTGACCACGTCCGTCATCAGTGCGTCGTCCACAGCCTGGCCTGCCCAACCCCACAGCACCGTGCGCAACTTGTTCTCGGCGTGCAGGCAGATTCCGTGGTCGACTCCGTACACGTAGCCGTCGAGGCCTTCGAGTGCGTGCCCACCCTTGCGATCGGCATTGTTGAGGATCACGTCGAGGACCGCCATCCGCTGCAGCCGCGGATCGTCGGCGTGGATGAGTGCGATTTCCTCGCCCTCGCCGTCGTACGCCTGAAGTACCGGAATCCATCCCGCCGGCACGAGATCGGGACGGCAGATGTCGACGAGGTCGACGCGTCCCTCGGCGCGCTCCTCCGGCGTGTCGATCCACTTCTGCACCATGCCGGGACCGAACGGCCCGTCGCGCAGCACCGTCGGCGGAATGACACCCCAACCGAGCGCCTCGGAGATCTCGTACGACGCCACTTCGCGGCCCGCGAGAGTGCCGTCCGGGAAATCCCAGAGCGGCACCTCCCCACGAACGGGTTTGTAGACGCACCGCACTGCCGAGTCGCCCTCGCCCGCCTCGCACACCAATGTGGCGTTGCTGGCGGACACCACACGACCGACGACGGTCAGGTCGCCGGTCTCCATGGTTTCGCGGCCCTCGAACGGCGGCAGTTCGACGGTCAAGATTCGTCGGCCTCGGTCACCGGTCCGAACGTCGCACCGCGGCGGTAGCCGTTGGTTCGGATGCAGACGTGTCCCTCGGGCGCCAGTGGTTGTCCACACAGTGGGCACGGTGCACGGCCCGCCGCGATGACGCGTTCGGACCGCACCGCGAACTCGCGGGCCTGTACCGGAGTGAGGAACACGCGGACGGCATCCGGGCCCTCGTCGGTGTCGTCGAGAACGACGGATTCGTCCACCTCGACCTCGCTGACGGCGAGAAGTTCCACCACGACGGCGTTGGCGTCGGCATCCCAGCCGAGCCCCATCGTCCCGACGCGGAACTCGGTGTCGATCGGAGTCAGCAACGGACTGGTGTCGACCTGGTCGGTCTCCTCGGCCGGAACGTCGGCTCCGAAGCGGCGGTGCACTTCTTCCAGGAGCAGCCCCATCCTGTCGGCGAGTACCTGGACCTGCTGCTTCTCCAAGGCGACCGACACCACTCGGGCGTCGTGCACCGCCTGAAGGAAGAACGTTCGGTCGCCCGGTTCCCCAACGGTCCCGGCAACGAAACGATCAGGGGTGCGAAAAACGTGTATGGCGCGCGGCATTGCACCTCCTAACGACTCGAACAGCTCCGCGAAGCACTTTCCGGAACTTTCATTATCGACCACAGATCGACCATGGTCGGTATTGCTTGCCCTCCAGCCTGCCACCGATCGGGGTGTCGGCGCCGAATCGGCGCTCTAGCTGCCTGCCCCACCACCGACGACCGCGTCGGAAGAGTCCGCGTTACCCGATTCCGGCGTGCTGGGCTCCTCGGCTTTCGGGACGAACGCACTCAGATCGGACCCGGTGTCGTTGGTCCGCAGTACGAAAGGCCGCGTCGAGGTGTAGCGCACGACACTGATCGATGCTGGGTCGGCGACGATGCGCTGGAAGGAATCGAGGTGGGCACCCATCGCATCCGAGAGCACCGACTTGATGACGTCACCGTGCGAGCACGCCACCCACAACACGTCGCGGCCGTGGTGCGCGGCCAACCGGGCGTCGTGCTCGCGCACGGCCTGTACCGCGCGTTGCTGAACCGTCGCCAAGCCCTCGCCTTCCGGAAAAACCGCAGCCGACGGATGCTGCTGAACGACCTTCCACAGCGGCTCGGCCAGCAGCTCCTTGATCGTCCGGCCGGTCCACTGCCCGTAGTCGACCTCCACCAACCGATCCTCGACCACCGGCGAGAGCCCCAGCTTGGCAGCCAACGGCTCGACCGTCTGCTCGCACCGCAGCAACGGCGAGCGCACGATCTCGGACACGGGAAGCTCGCCGAGGCGATCCGCCACCGCCTGCGCCTGCTCACGCCCACGATCATCGAGCTCGACTCCCGCGCTCCGCCCCGCGAGCGTGCCCGCGGTGTTCGACGTCGAGCGGCCGTGCCGAAGCAAGATGACTGTCATTGCAACGAGCCTAATGAGGACGAACCTACGTTGCAGATACGACCCCACCGGCCAGCAGACCGAGCACCACGACGCCCAGCACGATGCGGTATCCGACGAACCAGTACAGCGAGTGGTTCGCGACGAACTTCAGCAGCCAGGCGATCGAGGCGTAGCCGAGCCCGAAGGCGATGATCGTGGCCACCAACAGCTGCGGACCCGATGCGGCCAGGCCCGAGCCGACCGGCTCGAAGGCGTCGGGCAGCGAGAAGAGGCCGGAGGCGGTGACCGCCGGGATAGCGAGCAGGAACGAGAAGCGAACCGCTGCCTCGCGTTCGAGCCCGAGGAACAGGCCTGCGCTGGTCGTCGCCCCGGAACGGGACACTCCGGGGATCAGCGCGAGACACTGCGCCAGACCCATGACGATGCCGTCCCGGGTGGTCAGCTTCTCGATCGGGCGTTCTTTGCGACCCACCTTCTCCGCGATCGCGATGACGACGGCGAACGCGATCAGCATGAAAGCGATGAGGTAGAGGTTTCGCGCACCGGTGCGGATCTGGTCCTTGAACAGCAGGCCTAGGACGCCGATGGGGATGGTGGCAATGATCACGTACCACCCCATGCGGTAATCGAGTCCGCGTTCTTCCTTCTTCTTCAGGCCGACGAACCACGCCTTGACGATTCTGACGATGTCTCGCCAGAAGAACAGCAGCACAGCGGCTTCGGTGCCGAGCTGGGTCACCGCAGTGAACGAGGCACCGGCGTCCTCGTTCCAGAACACACTGGACACGATGCGCAGGTGCCCGGACGAGGAGATCGGTAGGAATTCGGTCAAGCCCTGCACTGCACCGAGGATGATCGCCTGCAGCCACGTCATGTCGATCATGCTGCGTCACCCTTCGAGATCGGTGTCGATGAACTGTTCACTACCGATGCGCGGCCGACGGCCTGCCCCCTGAATTCGCGATTCACGGGCACGACCGTACCCGGCGCGGCACCTGCGCACCGAGCGGCGCGGCGCACTACTGTGCACTGGCGGCAGTGCAGTTCGACAGCGACGATCACACGTAAAGGGACATTCGGCACATATGAAGCAGAGATCGGTCGGTACCAGCGGACTCCGAGTCTCCAGACTCGGCCTCGGCACCCTCGGATGGGGTAGCGGAACCGACGGTGACGACGCGGCAGCACAGTTGTCGGCGTTCGCCGAGGCCGGCGGCACGCTCGTCGACACGTCTCCGGCGTACGGGGACGGACGCGCGCAACGTGTGCTCGCCGAGTTGCTCGACGACGTCGTCCCCCGGCACGAACTGGTGATCAGCAGCGCAGCGGGACTGAGTTCTCGCTACGGCCGCTATCACGTCGACTGCTCCCGCCGCGGCCTGCTCGGCCAACTCGATGCCACTCTGCGCGAGCTCGGGACCGACTACCTCGACCTCTGGCAGGTGGCGGCCTGGGACCCGATGACCCCGGTCGACGAGGTCGCCGCGACGCTCGACTACGCCGTGACCAGCGGACGGGTCCGCTACACCGGTGCCCGTGGATACCTCGGCTGGCAACTCGCGACGGCGGCAGGCGCGGCCGGTACCGGACACATCGTGGCCACTCAGGCCGAGTATTCGCTGCTCGCGCGCGGAATCGAGGACGAGCTGGTTCCGGCCGCGCACCACCACGGCATCGGCATCCTCGCCGCGGTACCCCTGGCAGGCGGCGTCCTGACGGGCAAGTACCGCAACGGCGTACCCGCTGACTCCCGTGGGGCCGACGAACTGCACGCCGAGGCCGTGCACGCGTACCTGACCGATTCCGCTGTGGGCGTCGTCGACGCGGCCGTCACCGCGGCCGACGGGCTCGCCACTTCTCCCCTGGTGGTTGCACTCGCATGGGCGCGGGACCGACCCGGAGTGAGCAGCGCCATCGTGGGAGCGCGGGACCTCGCGCAACTGATGGGCGCATTGATGGCCGAGGAACTCGAGCTGCCGCCCGCGATCGCATCGGCGCTGGACGACGTCAGCGCCTGAAGACCCGCCAACATCGGACAGGCTAACCTTCCGTTGTGACCGTCAACCGTCTCGCCGCCGTGCTCCTCGTCGCCGGACTTCTGGTCGCCTGCTCGGCGAACACCCCCGCCGCAGAATTGCCGGGCTCCATCGGCCCACGGACCGCCGTCGTCGACGACCCGGACCCGGAGCCCGTCACGGCCGATCCAGCGGTGGTACTCCCCGTCACCGTGACCGGGTTCGACGGCGTCGCCGTGACGGTGACGGACAACACCCGCATCGTCGCTGCCGACCAGTACGGCACGCTCGCCGAGACCGTCTTCGCGCTTGGCCTCGGCGACAACCTCGTCGGTCGGGACACCTCTGCCACATTTCCTGCGGCCGAGGACGTGCCCGATGTCACCCCGACCGGCCATTCCCTGAGCGCCGAGGGAATTCTGGCGCTGTCGCCGACCGTCGTGCTGACCGACACCAGCATCGGTCCACGCGCTGTGCAGGATCAGATCCGAGCCGCGGGCATTCCCGTCGTGTACTTCGACCCCACGCGGACTCTGGCCGGCGTCGCAACCCAGATCGAGGCCGTGGCAGCCGCCCTTGGGGTGCCCGACGCCGGTGCCGCCCTCGCCGAACGAACGAACACCGAGATTTCGGCTGCGTCGAACGACACTCCAGGCTCCACCGAACCGCTGAAGATCGCGTTTCTGTACATGCGCGGGCCGGCAATCAAGATGCTCGCCGGGCCAAGCTCGGGAGCTGACGCACTGATCGAGGCTCTCGGTGCCAGGGATGCCGGTGTCGAATCGGGTCTGACCGAGCAATTCGTGCCGGTCACCAGCGAAGCCTTGATCGCCGCAGCACCCGACGTCATTCTGATGATGACCAAGGGCCTCGAATCGATCGGCGGAATCGAGGGTCTCGAGCAGATCCCCGGAATCGCCCAGACCCCCGCAGGCCGAGAACGCCGGGTGGTGGACATGGACGACGGGACCATCCTCAGTTTCGGCCCGAACACGGGAAAGGTGTTGGGCGCGCTGTCGACGGCCGTGTACGACCCGGCGTCATGACGGAACGGACACTCGCCGAACCACGTACGGGCCGAGGAAAGGTTCTTGCCACATTCGGAGCCCTGGGCGCGGCGCTGGTGGGCCTGGCATTGATCTCGGCCGTCGTGGGGCAGGTTCCGACGACTCCGCTGGAAGTACTGGGCAGCCTCACGCATCGGGTGGGACTCGACATCGGACCGATGCCCGCCCATCCCAGCGGTGAGGTGACGCTGTGGCAGGTCCGATTCCCGCGGCTGACGCTGGCTGTCGTCGTCGGCGCGTGCCTGGGCTGCGCGGGTGCGCTGCTCCAGGGGGTGTTCGCCAATCCACTGGCCGAGCCGGGTGTCGTCGGGGTCTCCTCTGGTGCCGCCGTCGGAGCCAGCTCGGTCATCGTGCTCGGTGGCAGCTTCGCCGGAGTCTGGAGTGTGGCGTTCGCTGCATTCGTCGGCGGGCTGGTCACCACGATCGCCGTGTATTTCCTCGCTCGTAACGCAGGTCGCACCGAAGTGGTGACGCTCATCCTCACGGGCGTTGCGGTCAATGCCTTCGCCGGCGGCATCATCGCGTTCTTCACCTTCGTCGCCAGTCCCGCCGCCCGCGATCAGATCGTGTTCTGGCAGCTGGGGTCGCTCGCGGGCGCAACCTGGCAGTCGGTGGCCGTGGTCGGCCCGCTCGCACTGCTCGGAATCGGTGCCTCCATGGCGATCGCCCGCAGACTCGACCTGCTTGCGCTCGGAGAGAACGTGGCACGCCATCTGGGCGTGAACGTGGAACGACTCAGGCAGTTCGCCATCGTCGTCGTCGCCCTGCTCGTCGCGTCCGGGGTCGCCTTCACCGGAATCATCCTGTTCGTGGGTCTGGTGGTTCCGCACGCCATGCGGATGGTGCTCGGTCCCGCCCATCGACTCCTCATTCCGGCCAGCGCCCTCGCCGGGGGCGTCGTGCTGGTCGCTGCCGATCTCGTCACGCGGACCCTCGTTGCGAACGTCGACCTACCGCTCGGCATGGTGACTTCGCTGGCAGGTGCGCCGTTCTTCTTCTGGCTGCTCCGCCGTACCCGTGCTCGCCAGGGCGGCTGGGCGTGACGAGACGCATCGGCGCCGCGCGCCGCGACATCCCGGCCGCCCCCGAACCGGGTTCGAGCACCCTCGTTGCCCGCGGAGTCTCCGCACGGCGCGGGGACGCGACGGTGTTGTCCGATATCCACCTCGACGTGGTGGCCGGCGAGATACTGGCGTTGGTGGGCCCCAACGGCGCGGGCAAATCGACGCTGCTGTCGGTCCTGGCGGGAGATACCGAGCCCAGTGCCGGATCGGTTCTGCTGGGCGACGAGCCGCTGACCCGTATCCGCACGGTGGACCTGGCCAGGCGCCGCGCTGTGCTCCCTCAACAACACAGCGTCGGGTTCGCGTTCACGGCCGGCCAGATCGTCCGGATGGGTCGAGCCCCCTGGGTCGGCACGTCGGAGGCACGCAACGACGACGACCGCGTCGCCGCAGCCATGTCCGCCTGTGATGTATCGGAGTTCTCGCGTCGACCGTTCGCGTCACTCTCGGGAGGTGAGCAGGCCCGGGTCGCGTTGGCGCGCGTCATAGCGCAGGACACCGCAACGATCATGCTGGACGAACCCACCGCCGCACTCGACGTGGGACATCAGGAGTCGGTGATGGCCGTGGTGCGCTCACTCGCCGAACAGGGCCGCGCCGTGGTCGTCGTGCTGCACGATCTCGGACTCGCAGCGGCGTACGCCGACCGCGTCGCGATCCTGGATTCGGGACGATCGATTGCTGCCGGTCCGCCGCGGGAGGTGCTCACCGCCGAGCGGTTGGGCCGGGTCTACCGGCACCCCGTCGATGTGTTCGATCATCCCGAGACGGGCGAACAGCTGGTGGTTCCCCACCGCGTCAGAAACCCTCCAGCACGGAATTGACCCGACCGAAGAAGGCACGCACCGCCGTGGTGTCTCGCTGTGACGCATCGGACAGCTGCTGCGCGTGTGCGACCGCATCACGCACCACGCCGACAATGCTGCGTTCGTCGGTCAGATCGACTTCGGTGACCGAATGCTCGGCGACCGCCTCGACCTCGGACCGGTCCGGTACGGGAGACCGCACATCGGCTCGGTATATCTCCACGTACAGGGTGCTTCTGTGCACGCGAAACGCGAACGCACGGCCGTCATCGGTCCGCCCGAAGCCGTTCGCATGCGTTCCCGCGTTCACTTCCTCGACGACGAAGTGTGTTTCCTCGGATCCCACGTCCACTCCCATGTCGTGCATTCACCTCGGGCGATCACGCTACCGCTTCCTCGGACGCGGCCGGACGACAACAGATCCGGCGCGGTCGATTTCGCCGAGATCGCCGCACGCTGGTACAGATGTGGCAGCGCCTCCACAGGCAGCATCTTCTCGAGGAAGTAGGTTCGGCCTCATGCGAACACCGTCGGCTCGTTCGATTCGCGCGGCAGTCGCGTCCGCGCTCGCCGTCGTCACAGTCCTGTCGGTCGGCGGGTGTTCCAGCGACGACGAGAACGCGGACGACATCTCCGTCGAACCCCGACCGCCTGCCGAGTCCCCCGAGGCGACCGTGACCCCCGCCGGAACCGTCAGCGCGTTCGCCCCGGTGGACGCCCTCACCTTCGACCCCGTCACCCGCACCCTGGTGGCGCTGACCGACGCATCGACAACCGTGACTCTCGTCCGCGACGAAGCCACGGCCGAGGCCCGTGTGGTCGACCTGGGCTCGACGGGAGCGCAACTCGTCGCCGGGCGGGACTCGACAGTGCTCGTTCCGATGGACGGTGCCGTCGCGAGGATCGGCGTGGCGGACGGTCGCCGCACCGATATGACCGTCGACGCCGACGCGCTGTCCGCAGCAGACCTGCCCGACGGCACGACGGCCGTCGGCGACGACAGCGGAACGGTCCGCGTGCTCGATACGAACGGCCAGGTCACCGCCACGGTCTCCGGCGGCAGCCTGACCTCGGCCGACGCACTGGCCAGTACACCGAAAGGCGTCTCGGTCCTCGACCGTCGACAGACATCGGTGACCGATCTGAACCTGGACGACGGCACCCTCGGCGTGGCCCTGCGTGCGGGCGAAGGTGCCGCGGAGATGACCAGCGACGAATTCGGCCGTCTACTGGTCACCGACTCGACCGGAACCGAGCTGCTCGTATTCACCTCGCACGATCTGCTGATGCGGCAACGCTTTCCGGTCGGCGCACAGCCGTGGGCGATCACCTACGATGAGCAGTCCGGTATCGCATGGGTGACGTTGCCGGCCCTCAACGAGGTGGTCGGGTACACACTCGACACCGGAATTCCTGTCGAAGCCGAGCGGTTGGCCACAGTGCAGCAGCCCAATTCGGTGGCCGTCGACGCCGACACCGGCGACCTGTACGTGGGATCGGCAACCGGTGACGGCCTGCAGCGCATCCCCGCTGCGGGTCGTTGAGCTGGGGTTCTGCCACAACGACTCTGGTGACGAAGGAGACACGTGAGCACACACGACAGTTCGACTCCTGGTCGAGCGAAGATGCCCGTCGGATGGGAAGTGTCGCCTTCCGACGACTGGGAATACGTGCCGCTGAGGTTGCCCCCTGACGTGACCAGGGTGACCGCGTCGATGCGGCTGGCGATTCAAGCCGAGTTCGGCGGCTGGGAACTGTCGCGGGTTCGCCTCTACACCGACGGCAGCAGACGCGTGCTGCTCAAGCGCAAGAAGACCGCGCATCACATCCCGGAGCCCGGAATCTGAGCCCGACGGCAGTACTGTTCCACCGCAGGATGTTGGACCGAGCCGGATCGATCGGAAAGAAGAACGTGGGAGACCGTCTGTACCGCGCCTTGCTGCGCTTGATGTTCCTCGTGCCACCGGAGAAGATTCACCACCTCGCATTCGGGGTGCTCCGCGCCGTGGCCGTCGCGCCACCGCTGCGTTTTCTGGCCGAGAAGGCGTTCGTGGTCGATGATCCGCGACTGCGCTCGACGGTGTTCGGCGTCGACTTTCCCGCTCCCCTCGGTCTTGCGGCCGGCTTCGACAAGAATGCAGACGGCATCGACGCCTGGGAGCCCATCGGATTCGGTTTCGCCGAGATCGGCACGGTGACGGCGCAGAGCCAGCCCGGTAACCCCACGCCTCGACTGTTCCGGTTGCCTCTCGACCGCGCCATCGTCAACCGCATGGGCTTCAACAATCACGGTGCCGAACACGCTGCGGACCGATTGCGCGGCCGGCGCACGCGCATCCCGATCGGTGCCAACATCGGCAAGACCAAGATCGTGGAGCCGGCCGACGCTGCGGCGGATTACACGGCCAGCGCGCGGCTTCTGGGCCCGTTGGCGGACTTCGTGGTCGTCAACGTGAGCTCCCCCAACACTCCGGGTCTGCGTGACCTTCAGGCCGTCGAATCGCTGCGGCCGATCCTGGTGGCGGTTCAGTCGGTTGTCACAGTGCCGGTATTGGTCAAGATCGCCCCCGACCTCTCCGACGAGGACATCGACGCGGTGGCCGACCTGGCCGTCGAACTCGGCCTCGACGGCATCGTGGCCACCAATACGACGATCTCGCGCGCGGACCTGCGCAGCGATGCGGAACTGGTTGCCGGAATGGGAGCTGGAGGCCTGTCGGGAGCTCCGCTGGCAGAGCGATCGCTGGAGGTGCTGCGGCGTCTCTACCGCCGAGTGGGCACCCAGCTGACGTTGATTTCCGTCGGGGGAATCGAGACCGAGGCGCAAGCTTGGGAGCGAATCACTGCGGGAGCTTCTCTGGTGCAGGGCTATACGGGGTTCATCTACGGCGGCCCGCTGTGGATCAAGGGCATTCACCGGGGACTGGCTGCTCGGCTCGAGAAACACGGGTTCGCCACGATCGCCGAGGCGGTGGGCTCGGCGAACAGGCCCTGAACCGTCGGGTGTCGAAACGAATCTTCCGACACCCGACGATCGAGCTCAGGCCTCGTAGATGCCGGTGAGGACCGCACGACCGATGGCGTGCGAGAACAGATTGAAGCCGAGGTAGGCCGGGGTGGCCGTCTCGTCGACTTCCAGTCGCTCGACGTCCACCGCGTGAACGGCGATGAAGTACCGGTGCGGTCCGTGACCTGCGGGCGGGGCTGCACCGATGTAGCGGAACAGACCGGCGTCGTTCTTCAGTGTCACCGCGGTGCTGGGAACTCCGGTTCCGCCGTCGTCGCCGGCTCCCGATACCAGCGACGTCGTTCCGACAGGGATGTTGGCCACTGCCCAGTGCCAGAAGCCGGATGCCGTCGGCGCGTCGGGGTCGTAGACGGTGACGGCGAAACTCTTGGTGCCCTCGGGGAATCCGGACCAGGACAGCTGCGGGGAGTTGTCGTGTCCACCGGCTCCCATGATTCCGCTGACCTGCTGGTCCTTCAGGGTCTTGCCGTCCTCGACATCCTCGGACGTCAACTCGAAGGTCGGGAGGTCCGGAAGCGAGTCGTATGGGTTGTACGCCACGATGGTTCCTTTCGTATCAGCTGTGCAGCAAGAAGTGTTCGAGTACCTGTGTACCGAACTCCAACGACTCCACGGGTACTCGTTCGTCGATGCCGTGAAACAACGCGGCGAAATCGAGTTCCGGCGGAAGCTTCAGTGGAGCGAACCCGAAGCAGCGAATGCCGATGCGCGCGAACGCTTTTGCGTCGGTGCCGCCGGACAGCATGTACGGCACGGTACGGCCGTTGGGGTCGTGCGCGAGGACGGCGTCGTTCATCGCATCGACGAGATCCCCGTCGAACGTCGTCTCGTACGGTTCGAGCTTCGTGATCCACTCGCGTTCGACATTCGGGCCGATCAACTCGTCGACCTCCTTCTCGAATGCCGCCTGCCGTCCGGGCAGCACGCGGCAATCCACCACGGCAGTCGCGGTCTGCGGAATCACGTTGGCCTTGTAGCCGGCCGAGAGCATCGTGGGGTTCGCCGTGTCGCGCAGGGTTGCGCCGACGATGCGGGCGATGCTGCCGAGTTTGAGCAGGGTGCCGTCGATGTCCGGTGACGTCGGATCGAAATCGAGACCCGATTCCTCCGAGACCGCCTGCAGAAACTGCGAGACCGATTCGGTGAGCACCAGCGGGAAGGTGTGATTGCCCAGTTTGGCCACTGCCTCGGCCAGGTACGTCACGGCGTTGTCGTCGTGCAGGAACGATCCGTGCCCGGCCCGAGCCTTCGCGGTCAGCCGCATCCACGCCAGGCTCTTCTCGGCGGTTTCCACCATGTACAGCCGCTTCTCGGTGCCGTCCGGGCGAGCGACGGTGAGCGAGAACCCGCCGACCTCGCCGACCGCCTCGGTGACACCCTCGAAGAGATCGGGTCGATTGTCGACCAGCCAGTGCGATCCGTACTTGCCACCCGCTTCCTCGTCGGCCAGGAACGCGAACAGGATGTCGCGAGGTGGCACGGTTCCGGTGGACTTGAACTGCCGGGCCAGCGAGAGGGCCATGCCGACCATGTCCTTCATGTCCACGGCACCGCGGCCCCACACGTACCCGTCCTCGACGGCTCCGGAGAACGGATGCACGCTCCAGTCGGCAGGTTCCGCAGGCACGACGTCCAGGTGTCCGTGGACCAGCAGCGCGCCGCGCGAGGAGTCCGCTCCGCGCAGCCACGCGAACACGTTGCCGCGTCCGGGGGCACCGGACTCGACGTACTCCGTCTCGTACCCCACCTCCTCGAGCTTGCTCGCCACCCACTCGGCACATTCCTTCTCGCCGACCGTGGTGTCGAGCTCACCCGTGTTCGAGGTGTCGAACCGGATGAGGGAACTGACGAGATCCACGACTTCGTCGAGGGCAACGGTGGCGTCGACATCGGTTGTGTTTCCGGGATTGCTCACATCGTTGGGCACACGTCGTTCCTACCACCAGAATCCACTCCGGGCACCATGAGAAACGGCCCCGAGCATGAACTGACGTGGGGATTTGGGTTATCGGGAACCCGTCGGATAATCTTACGCAGCACACAGCGGCCGGCTGTGAAAGCAACAAAAGAATATGCGACAGCGGTCGCACTTGTCCGAGTGGCGGAATGGCAGACGCGCTAGCTTGAGGTGCTAGTGTCCTATTAACGGACGTGGGGGTTCAAGTCCCCCCTCGGACACCGTCTGAAAGATACAGACAGACAAAGATTTTCACAGATCTGAGTTGAGACAGACGAAACGGACCCTGATTCTTCGGAATCGGGGTCTTTTTCGTTCTGCACTCGCTCTTTCGGCTCGACCGGGCCGACGCTAGGAGACTGACGATGGACGCGATCGACCCCACCGATCTCGAGACGTGCCTGCGCGTGCTGCAGCAGGCCGCAGAGCTGGACAAGAACCATCCGGATTCGATCGCCGTGCAGCGCGCGTCCGGTGCCATGTTCAAAGATCTCAAGCGTGCTCGACGCGTCGCGGCGCGCAACGCCGTCAACGCGGCCGACCGTGCCGTCGTCGCCGCCACCGCAACAGGATCCCCGGACCGGATCGACGACGAGACCGCAGGCCTCTCCCTCACCTCCCGCGCCGAGGGAGACATCGCAGGCACGCTGATCAAGGCCCGCCCCTGCTACATCTGCAAGCAGCGGTACACCCACGTCGACTCGTTCTATCACCAGCTGTGCCCCGAGTGTGCGACGCTCAATCGCGGCAAGCGCAACGCTCGCACCGACCTGTCCGGTCGGCGGGCGCTGCTGACCGGTGGGCGCGCGAAGATCGGCATGTACATCGCACTTCGACTGCTCCGCGACGGTGCTCACACCACGATCACCACTCGCTTCCCCAACGATGCCGTACGTCGCTTCGCCGCGATGGACGACAGCGATCAGTGGCTGCACCGTCTGCGCGTCGTCGGTATCGATCTTCGCGATCCGGCTCAGGTTGTGGCCCTTGCCGATTCCGTCGCGGCCGAGGGACCTCTGGACATCCTGATCAACAACGCCGCACAGACCGTCAAGCGCTCCCCCGGTTCCTACAGCGCACTGGCCGATGCGGAAGCCGAACCGCTGCCCGCGGCCTTGACCGAGGGCGCAGGGCCGGAGCGCATCACGTTCGGCAAGACCAGCGATGCGCACCCCGCCTCGCTGGCGAGTTCGTTGCCCGCCACCGCGATCGGCGGCAGACCGGCCGCTGCCCTGAGCGCCGACGACGTGGCCTCGCTGGCGATGGTCGCCGGCTCAGTGACGGCCGAGAGGATCGAGAGCGGTCTCGCCATCGATGCCGGGGGTCTGGTACCAGATCTCGCCGAGACCAACAGCTGGATCCACACCGTCGAGCAGGTCGACCCGGTGGAACTGCTCGAGGTCCAGCTCTGCAATTCCGTCGCACCCTTCATCCTGGTCTCACGGCTACGTACCGCGATGGAGGCCTCGGAGGCACGACGCAAGTACGTCGTGAACGTCTCGGCCATGGAGGGCCAATTCGGCCGCGCCTACAAGGGGCCGGGGCATCCCCACACCAACATGGCCAAGGCCGCGCTGAACATGCTGACGCGCACCAGCGCGAAGGAGATGCTCGAGAGCGGAATCCTGATGACCGCCGTCGACACCGGCTGGATCACCGACGAACGACCGCACCCCACCAAGATGCGGCTCGCCGACGAAGGTTTCCACGCTCCACTCGACCTGGTGGACGGTGCCGCCCGGGTGTACGACCCGATCGTGCAGGGAGAGCTCGGAAACGATCTGTACGGCTCCTTCCTCAAGGACTACCAGCCGTCGCCCTGGTGATTTTCGCGTGCGTCCCCCTCGGTGAACGCGGACTGCGATACTCGTAACTCGAAGTCGTTGCGCGTGAGCGAACGGCCCTTCTTCACGCACCGATAGGCGGTCACCATGGGCGAGGACGTCGAGCGCCGTAAGTTCACCAGGCAGGACCGGCACGAGTTCCGCCAGAAGGTCCAGGACTGTCTCGATGCCCTGGCGGTCATGTTGGCCGACGAGACCTTCCACGTCGGTGAACCCCAGATCGGCATGGAAATCGAGCTCAATCTCGTCGACGACGACATGGAGCCGTCCATGGCCAACGCGGCGGTGCTCGACGCCATCGCCGACCCCGACTATCAAACCGAGCTCGGCCAGTTCAACATCGAGATCAACGTCGACCCTCGGCCACTGCGCGGTGCCTCGATCGCCGAGTTGGAGACGGACCTGCGCAGATCGCTGAATGCAGCGGACGAACGCGCCCGCACCTCGGGTAGTCGTCTCGCCATGATCGGCATGCTCCCGACTCTGGACGAGGAGCACTTCGAGCACCGGTGGCTCTCGGCGAATCCGCGCTACGACCTCCTCAACCAACAGATCTTCGCCGCTCGCGGCGAGGACATCGAACTGAAGATCGGCGGAGTTCGGCTGCCCGGTGCCGCTGCGGCCGAGGACCTCGACATCGTGACCGACACGATCCTGCCCGAGGCGGCCTGCACGTCGGTTCAGCTGCACCTCCAGGTGGCTCCGGACGAGTTCGCGTCGTATTGGAATGCAGCGCAAGCACTTTCGGGCGTACAGGTGGCACTCGCCGCGAACTCGCCGTTCTTCGCCGGTCGCGCGCTGTGGCACGAGACCCGTATTCCGTTGTTCGAGCAGGCCACCGACACCAGGCCGCAGGAGCTCAAGAATCAGGGAGTCAGACCACGGGTGTGGTTCGGCGAACGCTGGATCACCTCGATCTTCGATCTGTTCGAGGAGAATTCGCGCTACTTCCCTGCGTTGCTTCCCGTCTGCAGCGAGGAGGACCCCAAGGCTGCGCTGGCCGAGGGCAAGACACCGTCGCTGTCCGAACTGCGCATGCACAACGGAACCGTCTACCGGTGGAACCGGCCGATCTACGATCGGTCCGGCGACGGCCACCACATCAGGCTCGAGAATCGTGTACTCCCGGCCGGTCCGTCGGTGGTCGACACTCTCGCCGACGCGGCGTTCTACTACGGAACCGTCCGCGCACTGGCCGATGCAGACCGCCCGCTGTGGTCCCAGATGTCGTTCGACGCCGCCGAGGAGAACGTGCACTCTGCGGCCCGCGGCGGGTTCGATTCGATGCTCTATTGGCCCGAGGTGGGCTGGGTGAGTCCGCAGGAACTGGTGTTGCGTCGGCTGCTGCCACTGGCCGACGCCGGGCTGGCCGCCTACGGCGTGGACGCGACGGTCCGCGACCGCTATCTCGGGGTGATCGAAGCGCGGTGCCTGGCCAAGCAGTCCGGCTCGGTGTGGCAGCGCAACGCCGTCGTCGCCCGCGAACGCGCCGGTGAGAAGCGCGATAGAGCGCTTGCGGGAATGCTCGGTGATTACGTCACCCTCATGAATGCCGGAGAACCCGTGCACACCTGGACGAACTGACGGCGCGTCGACTCGCCGGGGTGACCCGCGTTAGTGTCGCTGGTATGAACTCGCCTGCATCCGACTCCCCCGATCGCACTCACGACATCGTCGTCTACGGCGTCACCGGCTTCGTCGGGAAATTGACGGCGAAATACCTCGCCGAGCACGCACCGGCCGACACCCGGATCGCTCTCGCAGGGCGCTCGACGTCCAAGGTGGAAGCCGCCAGGAAGGAACTGGGCTCCAGAGCTCAGCGGTGGCCCGTTCTCGAGGCCGACGCCACAGACGTCGCGTCGCTGCAGGCCATGGCCCGATCGACCCGAGTCGTCATCACCACGGTCGGTCCGTACGCCAAGTACGGCTTGGAACTGGCAACGGCATGCGCAGAGGCCGGGACGGATTACGTCGACCTCACGGGCGAGGTCCTGTTTGCCCGCGAGAGTATCGATACCAACCACGAGATCGCTCAGCGCACCGGGGCCCGCATCGTCCATTCGTGCGGCTTCGACTCCATCCCGTCCGACATCGGCGTACACGCCCTGTACGAGGCCGTCACGGCCGACAACGCGGGCGAGCTCACCGACACGACCCTGGTGGTCACGTCGATGTCCGGTGGGGTCAGCGGCGGCACCATCGACTCGCTTCGTGGGCAGATCGAGGCGATGAAGAAGGACAAGCGGGCCCGACGCATCGCCGCTCGGCCCTACTCGCTCAGTCCCGATCGCGGCCTCGAGCCGCAACTCGGCCGTCAGCTCGACACCGTGCTGATCGACGGCAAGAAGATCGACCCCAGCCTGCGTGGCTGGAAAGCCCCCTTCGTGATGGCCTCGTACAACACCCGAGTCGTGCGGCGTACCAACGCACTTCGCGACTGGGCGTACGGAAAGCAGTTCCGCTACAGCGAGGTGATGAGTGTCGGTTCGTCGTTCGCCAGCCCCGTCCTTGCCGGTGCACTGTCTGCGGGGCTGTTCGTCGGCGTGTCCGCGATGACTGTTCTTCCGGCCAAGGTGCTCGACCGCATTCTGCCCAAGCCGGGCACCGGCCCCAGTGAAAAAGCCCGAGAGAAGGGACATTTCACGGTCGACCTGTACACCCTCACAACCTCCGGCGCGCGCTACCGGGCGCGGGTCAAGGCTTCGGGCGACCCCGGCTACAAGGCCACCGCAGTGATGCTGGCGGAGTCGGCACTCGCGCTCGTGCACGGCGGCGACGCCTTGCCGAAGGCCAGCGGAGTTCTCACGCCCGCCACTGCGATCGGCGACGTCCTCGTGGACCGTCTCAATGCTGCCGGAATGGAGATCTGGGCCAAGCGAAACTGATCGACGGCGGCCGTTACGACCGCGGGGAGGCCGAGGAGACCTCGGAGTAGAGCTCCTTGGCTTCCTCGGTCGAGTCGACCTGTGGCGGTGAGCCTTCCAGAGGCTGAGTGGCCGACTCGCGCAGAAATCCGACGGCGACGAGGCCGACGAGACCGCTCACGACGAGGTAGTACGCAGGGATCATTGGGCTACCTGTTGCGCTGACCAACGCGGAGGTGACCAGAGGCGTGGTCCCTCCGAATATCGATACCGACAGATTGAACCCGATCGAGAGCGCCGCGTAGCGAATCCGGGTGGGAAATAGGGCCGGTAGGGTCGATGCGCTCGGTGCCGCGAAACACGCCAGAACGAGGCCGAGTAGCAGGCACGCGATCAGCGGCCCCATCCACCCGCTGCTGCGCAGCAACAAGAAGCAGGGTACGGCGAGAACGATCTGCCCGACGGCACCGAAGACGAACACCGGTTTGCGTCCGATTCGGTCGGTGAGCCTGCCGACGGCGACGATGACGCTCACCACGACGACCATCGCCGACAGGACGAGCAAGTCCGCACTGAGCTGACTGCGGCCGACGACTTCGGTGAAGTACGTGGGTAGATACGACGTCACCATGTAGTTGGTCACGTTGTACAGCAACACGATTCCCATGCAGATCAACAGCGCCCGCCAATGATCGGTGAAGATTTTTCCGATCGACCTGCGACCGCTCTCCTGCGCCTTGACCTTGTTGTCGTGTTCGTCGAGTTGTTTGCGGAACGCGGGCGTGTCTTCCAGCTTGAGTCGCAGGTACAGCCCGATCAGACCCATCGGACCTGCGACGAAGAACGGTATGCGCCAGCCCCATTCGACCATGGTGGCGTCGCCCAACACCGCGTTGAGGATCGTCACCAGGCCCGAGCCCATGGCGTAGCCGACGAAGGTACCGAAGTCGAGCCAGCTACCGAGAAACCCGCGACGCTTGTCCGGGGAGTACTCGGCGATGAACGTGGTGGCACCGCCGTACTCGCCGCCGGTCGAGAATCCTTGGACCAAGCGTGCGACGAGAAGAAGAATCGGTGCCCAGATACCGATGGTCGCGTAACTGGGGATGAGGCCGACGGCAAGCGTGCCGATCGCCATCATGATCATGGTAGCGGCCAACACCTTCTGCCGCCCGATTCGGTCCCCGAGCGGTCCGAAGAACAGACCTCCGAGCGGACGAACGACGAACGCTGCCGCGAACGTGGCGAACGTCGAGATGAGCTGCACCGCCGGGGTTGCGTCGGGGTAGAACACCTTGCCCAGAGTCGCGGCCAGGTAGCCGTACACACCGAAGTCGAACCACTCCATCGTGTTGCCGAGCGCAGCTGCCGAGACGGCACGCTTGAGCATCGGCTGATCGACCACAGTGATGCTCTCCTCCGAGAGCGCCGGCTTCGTGCGCATTCGTTTCGAGGACGCGTCGCGTCGAAGATGCTGGACGTGGCGGCGTCCCCACGTGGCCTGTTCTCGGCTGGATTCGAGACTGGGCGATGATGTCATTCGTTCAACGTTAGCCAGGCGAATGATCGGTTTTCAAACGACATCGGTGCAGATCGATGCACACACCTCCACGAATGCCCAGGTGAACAGGTGCGACGACGAATGTGCCACACCGCCTTGGCAATCGAGGCATTCCAGTCGATTCGGACAGCTGCTTCCGCGGCGGATTGTCACCGGACGGCTGGGTACTGGCACGATGGACCCGTGCCGAACCACAACTACGGACTCACGCTGAACTGGACGGGCAACCGCGGCGCCGGTACCACCGGTGCCGCAGCCTACGACCGCGATCACATCGTCTCGGCACCAGGGAAACCCGACCTCCACGCGAGCTCCGATCCGAGCTTTCGCGGCAATCCCGAACGCTGGAATCCCGAGGAGATGCTCGTCGCCTCGCTGTCCAGTTGCCACATGCTGTGGTACCTCGGGCTCGCCGCTGCATCGGGAGTGGTCGTCACCGACTACACCGACTCCCCCACCGGAGTGATGACCGAGCAATCCGACGGTTCGGGTCAGTTCGTCGAGGTCACCCTGGCTCCGGTCGTGACCGTCGTGGACCCGTCGATGGTGCCGCGCGCCGAGAAACTGCACGCGTCCGCGTCGTCGAAGTGCTTCATCGCGCGATCGGTCTACTTCCCGGTGCGGCACACCCCGACGACGGAGGTGGCGTCGTGACTGTCCCCTTGATCGTCGACGTGGACACCGGAATCGACGATTCTCTTGCCTTGCTGTATCTGCTGGCCAGCGAGGATGCCGAGATACTCGGCATCGCATCCACCGCGGGCAATGTTCCGGTGAACCAGGTGGCCGCGAACAATCTCGCCTGGCTGGACCTGTGCCGCGCGGGCGATGTCGAGGTCTCGCTCGGTGCGCAGGTGCCGCTCGTGGCACCGCTGATGACCACCGAGGACACCCACGGGCCGCAGGGCATCGGGTACGCGGAGCTTCCGGTGTCGTCGCGGCCGCTCTCCGACCGCGACGCCACCACGATGTGGGTGGAGCTGGTTCGTTCCCGTCCGGGCGAGATCACCGGGCTCGTGACCGGTCCGCTGACCAATCTCGCGCTGGCAATTCGCCGCGACCCCGAGCTACCTCGACTGCTGAAGCGACTGGTGTTGATGGGCGGAGCCTTTCAACACCAGGGCAACACGACACCGACCAGCGAATGGAACATCGCCGTGGACCCCGAGGCAGCCGCAGAAGTGTTCGCGGCCTTCTCCGGACTATCGCCGGAACAGCACCCCATCGTCTGCGCGCTCGACATCACCGAGACCATCGAGATGACCCCCGAACACATCCGTCGTTTGGCCGCGCGAGCGGAAAGCCTTCCATCCGAGGTGATCTCGCCCGACGACGCACCGGGTGTTCGATCGATCGCGTCGAACCCGATCGTGCGGCATTTCTCCGACGCGGTGCGGTTCTACATGGAATTCCATAGCGATCACGATCAGGGATTCCTGGCACACATGCACGATCCCTTCGCGGCAGCTGTCGCGTTGGATACCGATATCGCCACCTACCGTCATGCGACCGTCGACGTCGAACTGCTCGGAACCCTCACGCGGGGAACGACCGTCGCGGACTGGCGCGGCATGTGGGGCAAGGCCCCCAACGCCGCGATCGCCACGCACACCGATCCGGAGGCATTCTTCGACCGGCTGATCGAACGGGTCGGAGCGCTCGCCGCCCGGCTCTACCCCGCGACGCCGGCAGCCCAAGCAGATTCAGGAATCGAACGCGTCGAGTAGTTTCTGAGCGGCGAGCGCGGCGGTCAGCGAACCGTCGCGCACACGAGCTTCGACGTCGCCGCGAATGGCCTTGACGGATGGATTCTGCGCCAGCCTGCGCAGCAGTTGATCGTTGACCATGGTCCACGTCCAATCGACCTGCTGCTTGCGACGCTTCTCTGCGAATTCGCCTGCGTCGCTGAGTACTTGCTGGTGCCGAAGGACGGTGTCCCAGTACTCGTCGAGTCCGGTGCCCTCGATGGCACTCATCGTCAACACCGGGGGCTTCCAGATCGCGTCGTGCGGGTAGATCAGCCGCAGTGCTCCCGCCAACTCCCGCGCTGCGTTCTTCGCGTCGGTCGCGTGCTTGCCGTCGGCCTTGTTGACTGCGACCAGATCTGCGAGCTCGAGAACGCCCTTCTTGATGCCCTGCAACTGATCTCCGGTCCGCGCCAGCGTGAGGAACGTGAAACAGTCCACCATGTTCGCGACCGTCACCTCGGACTGCCCGACGCCCACCGTCTCCACCAGAATGACGTCGAAGCCTGCTGCTTCGAGCAAGACGATGGTCTCTCGCGTCGCACGTGCGACTCCGCCCAGAGTTCCCGACGTCGGAGACGGCCGGATGTACGCGTTCTTCTGCACCGCCAGACGCGACATCCGGGTCTTGTCTCCCAGGATGGAACCACCGGTACGCGTCGACGACGGATCGACCGCAAGCACCGCGACTCGGTGCCCCTTCTCGATCAACCGCATCCCCAGCGCGTCGATGAACGTCGACTTGCCGACGCCCGGCACTCCGGTGATGCCGACCCGATGGGAGCCGCCTGCATCGGGCAACACCCGAAGGAGCAACTGCTGCGCCAGATCGCGATGATCCGAGCGGGTGGACTCGACCAGGGTGATGGCACGCGCCAGCCCGGATCGTTCGTTCGCTCGGACCGACTCGGCCACCGCATCGATGTCGATGACGCGGCCTTTGTTCGGAGAGTTCATATTCAGGCGTTGGCCTCGCGCGGTGCATGCCCGAGCGCAACGGACAGCTTCTCCACCAGGCCGATCGCCGCGTCGGCGATGACGGTGCCCGGAGGGAAGATCGCCGCGGCACCCGCCGCGTAGAGCTCGTCGAAATCGCCGGGCGGGATGACGCCACCGACGACGATCATGATGTCCTCGCGCCCGACGTCGGCCAAGGCCTGCCGCAAGGCGGGCACCAGCGTCAGATGGCCTGCCGCCAGCGACGACACTCCCACGACGTGCACGTCGTTGTCGGCGGCCTGGCGGGCCACCTCCTCAGGGGTCTGGAACAGCGGGCCGACGTCGACGTCGAAGCCGATGTCCGCGAACGCCGTTGCGATGACCTTCTGGCCTCGGTCGTGCCCGTCCTGCCCCATCTTGCACACCAGGACACGAGGCCGACGGCCCTCGTCCTCGGCGAACTGCTCGACCAACGTGGTGGCGCGGGTGATGTTCTCGGATTTGCCTGCCTCGTCGCGGTACACACCACTGATTGTCCGGATTTCGGCCTGATGGCGCCCGTAGACCTTCTCGAGTGCATCGGAGATCTCGCCGACGGTGGCCATCTTGCGCGCCGCGTCGATGGCCAGAGCCAGTAGGTTGTTCTCCATCCCCGGCTGATCCGAGGCTGCAGCTCTGGTCAGGTTGGCAAGCGCGGCCTCGACCTCGGCGGTGTCCCGCTCGGCCCGCAGTCGTTCGAGCTTCTCGATCTGCTCACGCCGAACCTTGGAGTTCTCGACCTTGAGCACCTCGATGGTGTCGGGCTCGTCGGGCACGTACTTGTTGACGCCCACCAGGGGCTGACGGCCGGAGTCGATGCGCGCTTGGGTGCGGGCCGCCGCCTCCTCGATGCGCAGCTTGGGAATGCCCTCGCCGATGGCCTGAGCCATACCCCCTGCTTCTTCGACCTCGGCGATGTGTGCGCGAGCTCGATTCGCGAGCTGATGGGTGAGCCACTCGACGTAGTGCGAGCCGCCCCACGGGTCGATCGGTCGAACGGTGTTCGATTCCTGAGCGATGAGCAGCTGAGTGTTTCGAGCGATGCGCGCCGAGAAGTCCGTCGGCAGAGCAAGTGCCTCGTCCAGGGCGTTGGTGTGCAACGACTGGGTGTGGCCCTGGGTGGCCGCCATCGCCTCCACACAGGTACGCGCGACGTTGTTGAACACGTCCTGTGCCGTCAGGGACCAACCCGACGTCTGCGAATGAGTGCGCAGGGAACGGGATTTGGCGCTCGTGGGCTCGAATTGCTGGACGAGCTCGGCCCACAGCAGGCGTCCGGCCCGCAGCTTGGCGACCTCCATGAAGAAGTTCATTCCGATGGCCCAGAAGAACGACAGACGCGGCGCGAACGTGTCGATGTCCATGCCCGCATCCAGACCGGCCCGGATGTACTCGACACCGTCCGCGAGGGTGTAGGCAAGCTCGAGATCGGCTGTGGCACCGGCCTCTTGGATGTGGTAGCCGGAGATGGAGATCGAGTTGTACTTGGGCATCTTTTCGCTGGTGTACGCGAAGATGTCCGAGATGATGCGCATCGACGGCTTCGGTGGATAGATGTAGGTGTTGCGCACCATGAACTCTTTGAGAATGTCGTTCTGAATGGTGCCGGCGAGTTTCTCCGGCCCGACGCCCTGCTCCTCGGCGGCCGCGACGTACAGCGCCAGGATCGGCAGCACCGCACCGTTCATGGTCATCGAGACCGAGACGCTGCCCAGGTCGATGCCGTCGAACAGTTGCCGCATGTCGTAGATGGAATCGATGGCGACTCCGGCCATTCCGACGTCGCCCTGCACGCGCGGATGATCGGAGTCGTACCCGCGGTGAGTGGCCAGGTCGAACGCAACCGACAGGCCTTTCTGGCCGGCCGCGAGGTTCCGGCGATAGAAGGCGTTGGACTCGGCTGCGGTGGAGAAGCCGGCGTACTGGCGGATCGTCCACGGCTGATTGACGTACATCGTGGGGTACGGCCCGCGGAGGAACGGCGGGGCACCCGGGTAGCTGTGCAGCGGGTAGCCCTCGGCCTCGGCGGCCGCGCGATCGGCCTCGGTGAACACCGGCTTGACGTCGATGCCCTCCGGGGTGGACCACACCACCTGCTCGGGGGTGTAGAAGTTGGCCTTCGCACCCTGCTGCACATGGGCGGCGACGTCCTCGGCCGACGGCGGCGTCGGCGTCGGCTCGTCGGGATCGACCAGGGGCACGTCGGCGAAACTGCCGATGGTGTGTGAGGTTCGGTTCTCGTCGGTCGTCACTTCGAGGCTCCCAGGGTGTCGAGAAGTTCGGTCAGCACGGCGACGGCGTCGACCTTCGCGGTGAGGAATCCATCGGGACGCGAGGTTCCCTCGATGCCGGCGAAGATCTTCTCGGGGCCGGCGAGCAGAACCTGCGTGACGCCTGCGGCCCGGAGCGCGTCCACGGCAGTGGCGGCCTCGTCGGCGTATCGCTTGTCGGTGCCGCACACGACGGCTATCCGAGCTCCGGACGTCTCGACCGATCCGGCGATACCGTCGACGGTCAGCGGGCCGGGATTGACGGCCTCGATTCCGCCCGACGCCAACAGGTTCGACGCGAACGTCGTTCGGACGTTGTGTTCGGCGACGCTGCCCAGCGGGACCAGTAGCACTGCGGGGCGAGAATCGTGCTCGGCCAGAAAGGCATCCGAACGGTCTCGCAGCGTCTCGAATGCCCGTCCGTACCGATACACCGTTGCCGGGCCCTGCTGCGCGGTTTGTTCGGGGCTCAGTGCAGCCTCGGCCAGGTTGGGAAATTCGTTGACGCCGGTCAGCGGGGTCAGTCGGTGCGCGACGTCGGAATCGCGTTCGGCGCGGGTCTTCTCGATCGCGGCCACGAGCGAACCGTCGTCGACGGCGGCCCGGAATCCGCCCGACGCTTCGATGGTCTGGAAGAACTCCCAGGCCTTCGCGGCGACCGCCGACGTCAGCTCCTCGATGTACCAGGACCCGGCACCGGGATCCAGAACCCGCCCGAGATGCGCTTCTTCGAGCAGCAACAGCTGGGTGTTCCTGGCGATGCGGGCCGCGAACGTCTTCGACACGCCGGCTGCGCCGCCGCCCAGTGCCGCGTCGAACGGCAGCACGGTCACCGAGTCGGCACCGCCCACTCCCGCACCGAACGACGCCAGGGTGGTCCGGAGCATGTTCACCCATGGATCCCGCTGCGACATCATCGCTTCCGAGGTCACCGCATGCTGAGGAGCATCACCGGCGTCGGGCGCCCCGCACACCTGCGCGATCCGCGCCCACAGCGTGCGAGCGGCCCTGAACTTCGCGATGGTCTGGAACTGATCGTCGGTGGCGGCGAACCGGAACTCGATCTGTCGGAGCGCATCCGAGATGTCGATACCGGCGTCGGTCATGGACCGGAGGTACTCGAGGCCTGCGGCGATCGCCGCGCCGATCTCCTGCGCGTCACCGCCACCGAGATTGTGGAACACGGTGCCCTCGACCGTGATCGTACGAACCGTCTCGGCGCGGCCGATCGACTCGCGAACCAACTCGAGCGCCTCGGCCAACTCGATCGACTCGGCTGCGCCCAACCCCGCTGTGAGTGTGGACACGCCGAGCCGGACATCGACCGCGGCGCGATCGTCGATATCGGCCGAATCGAGCACCCCGAACACCGCGGTGGCCGCTGCGCGAACATCCGCGCGCGCATCGAGCGTGAGCGGTGCGAGCTCGAGAAACACCCCACGCAGTACCTCCGGCAGAGCAGTCGGATCGACGCCACCGCCGCCGACCGTCAACCACAGGGCACTGGTGCCGTTGGAGAGGGAATCGAGTATCTGGGTATTGAGCGTCGACGCGTCATCGGCTGCATCACCGAGCGAGCCGTGGCGGGTGCACACCTTCCAACCGGCGTTGACGTCGCGATGCGGGTCGCGGCCCCGCAGGTAGGGAAACTGCCCGGGCAGCGGACCTTCCGGTCGCTCGTCGAACGCGGTGTACAACGGGGACACCGTGATGTCGTCGTACGTCGTGGAATCGAGAAGATGCTCGGCATCGGCGGGCAGATCGGCCACCTCGACCCGACGGGATTTGGCCAGAACACCGGCCACTGCCTTCTGCCAGGCCGCATGAGCGCTGCGTGCGGCATCTTCGTGCGACGCGATGGACACGTGTGCTGCTCCCTCGGTTCGGCGGGTAGTCCTGCACCCGACTTGAAGTGATGCTAACCCCAGCTCCTTGCAGGCTATCGTGAGGATCACCTCACGTTCGGTCGTGCGGCTCGGCCCTCCGACTCGGTGAAACCGAGTCTGTCACCTCGCGCCGGTACGCTGACCTCTCGTGACCCGGCACCTGCGCGACCTCCGACTGATCGCGCTGTTGGCGGTGATCGTCGTGTTCGCTCTGGTGGCCGTGTTCGCGCCCCATCCGAGTGTCGAGCAGATTCGTGATTGGGGCACCTCCGTCGGCCCGGCGTTCCCGCTCGTGTTCTTCTGCGTGCACGCGATCGTGACCGTTGCCCCGGTCCCGAGGACCCTGTTCACGCTCAGTGCAGGAGTGCTGTTCGGGCCGCTGACCGGTCTGGCGGTGACGATCGGAGCCTCGACGGTCAGCGCGATTCTGGCCCTGCTGCTGGTTCGCGCGATCGGTCGGGATGCTGTGGCAGCGCGGATGTCGCATTCGGCCCTCGATTCGATCGACGACAGCCTGCGCCGACGCGGTTGGCTGGCTGTCGGCTCCCTGCGCCTGATCGCCCCGGTGCCGTTCTCGCTGGTGAACTACGCCTGCGGCGTGTCGGCGGTTCGTCCCGGTCCGTTCACCCTCGCCACCGCCGTCGGAATGCTGCCCGGCACCCTCGGAATCGTCGTGATCGGCGGAGCGATCGGAGGCGAGACGCATCCAGCACTGTTGGTTCTGTCTGCGGTCTGCATCGCCGTCGGTCTGAGCGGTTTGGTGGTGGATTGGCGTCTGTCGCGTAGCGCGCGATCCGCGCCCGTATCCGTGAGCGGGCCGACAACGTCGGAACCTTGACTACCAGGAATCAAGTTATGAAGCTTGACTACGTCAAATCAATGTTCTAGCCTTGTCTCATGTTCGTGCTGACCGTGGATCAACGCCGCAGCCGACGCGATATCGATCGCGTACCCGACCTGCTCGAGCACTATCGCGCACACCAGCTGGTTCGCCCCTTCGATCGCACCGCAGGCGACGAAGTACAAGCCGTCTGCGAGGACGCAGCCACCGTGGTCTCGATAGCTCTCGAACTGGTCGCCACCCCGCACTGGAGCGTGGGAATCGGTATCGGGTCCGTGGAACTCCCGCTACCGGAAACAACGCGGGCAGGTCGCGGACCGGCGTTCGAAGCCGCCCGAGATGCTGTGACCAGAGCCAAGAATGCCCCTGCCGCACTCGCGGTCAGCGGCCCCGAATCCGCGGCCGCCGAGGATGCGGAGACCGCTTCGACCCTGGTTGCCCTCCTCGTCAATCGACGATCGGACCAGGGGCGAGAAGCAGTTGCACTGATGGAGCGCGGGCTGACGCAGACCGAGGCCGCCGAACAATTGAAGATCAGCAAACAAGCGATGTCACAACGACTCTCGGTCGCGGGCTGGCACATCGAGAGCGCAGGCCGCACCCTGGCCACCCGACTGCTCGAGACAGCCGACGGAACAGGAAGCCACCGGTCATGATCGTCGCCACCCTCGTCCTGCTCGCACTGTCTGCAGTTGCCGCTACCGTCCCCACC
The DNA here is from genome assembly GCF_022810385.1 of Rhodococcus sp. ARC_M12. Lineage (NCBI taxonomy): Bacteria > Bacillati > Actinomycetota > Actinomycetes > Mycobacteriales > Nocardiaceae > Rhodococcus > Rhodococcus sp. ARC_M12. Next base: position 91,817 of record NZ_JALGQI010000001.1, read on the forward strand.
GCAGACGGCGTCCGCCGGTGGCTGCCCACCGCGGTCGCGTCGAGCCTGCTCGCCGCAGCCGCAATCCTGGCAACCATGGCCGGGCCGGCCTACGGTCTCGGGCATGCCGTCGGAGTCGTCCTCAGCGTTGTCGCTGCAGCCGCGGGAGGGACGGCATCGGTACCGACGGTGTTCCGAGTCGCACGACGACGTAGCGACTCCACCGGAGGTGATCCGGTAGAGCCGCTACGTGGTGGATTGACGATCGGCGTTCTCGAACGCGTGGCCGTTGCAGTGTCGATCCTCGCCGGCTGGCCGGAAGGCATCGCCGTCGTACTGGCAGTCAAGGGACTTGCGCGTTATCCCGAACTGCGCGAATCACATGCCTCCGAACAATTCATCATCGGAACCTTCGCCAGCGTCCTGTGGGCGCTCGCCGCAGCCGGAGTAGGCACCGCGCTGATCACGTGATCAGCGCTGTTCCGGCTCTGCCTCCGGTGACGCCGACAGGGCACCGACGTCGAAACCCTTCGATAGCTCGGGTGCGGACGCCAACGACGTGTCGACCGGCTTGCGCGCCACCGCTTCTGCAGCCTTGACCGCCTCGGCGACCGCCGGATCCGTCTTGGTCTCGAACCACTCGGCAACCTCGTCCGAGTCGTCCTCCGGCTTGGGCTCGTTGCCGGCCGATTCGTTGGGCTCGTACCGGAACACACCGTCCTCGCCGGGCGCACCGAGTGTCTTGGCGAAGCCCTTGAGCGCATCGCCGAAATCGCTCGGAATCATCCACACCTTGTTCGCATCGCCCTGCGCCATCTGCGGCAGCGTCTGCATGTACTGGTAGGCCAGCAACTCCGGTGTCGGCTTACCGGCCTTGATGGCACCGAACACCTTCTCGATGGCCTTGGCCTGGCCCTGAGCTTCGAGGTACTTCGCAGCTCGATCACCCTGTGCCCGCAGGATGCGCGACTGCCGCTCACCCTCGGCGGTGAGAATGGATGCCTGCTTGCCACCCTCGGCTGCAAGAATTCGACTCTGCTTGTCGCCCTCGGCCGTCTTGATCGCCGATTCACGATGACCTTCGGCGGTGAGGATGGTCGCTCGCTTCTCGCGATCGGCCTTCATCTGCTTCTCCATCGACTCCTGGATGGAGGGCGGCGGATCGATGCTCTTGAGCTCGACTCGGGCCACGCGCAGGCCCCAGCGTCCGGTCGCCTCGTCCAGCACGATGCGAAGTTGTCCGTTGATCGAGTCGCGCGAGGTGAGGGTCTCTTCCAACGTCATTCCGCCGACGACGTTACGCAGAGTGGTGGTGGTCAGCTGCTCGACGCCGACGATGTAGTTGTTGATCTCGTACACGGCCGATTGCGGGTTGGTCACCTGAAAGTAGACGACGGTGTCGATGGACACGGTCAGGTTGTCCTTGGTGATCACCGGCTGCGGCGGAAACGACACGACCCGCTCACGCAGGTCGACCTTGGCGCGGATGCGGTCGACGAACGGCACGAGGAACGTGAGCTGTCCGGACACGGTGCGGGTGTAGCGGCCGAGTCGCTCGATGACGGCAGCTTCGGCCTGCGGGACGATCGAGATGGACTTGGCCATCAACACCGCGACGAACGCGACGATGACGGCCAGTGCGATAAGTGCTTCCACTGGCTACGGTCCCTTCCATACGACGGCGGTAGCGCCGTCTATTTCCATCACGGTCACGGTGGTACCCGGGGCATAGACCTCGGTCTCGTCGAGTGGGCGAGCGGTCCACACCTCCCCACCGAGCTTGATCTGGCCTTGGTGGGCAGTGATCTGTTCCAGCACGACCGCATTCTTACCGGTCAGCGCGGCCATCCCCATCGGCGTATCGGGCGGAGTCGCGAAGCGGCGTAACAAAATCGGGCGCAAACCGAGCACCAACGCCAACGACAGGACGCCGAAGACGATCGCATCGGCCCACACCGGGAAATCGGTCAGAGCCGAGACGCCTGCGGTGCCGAGCGCGCCGCCGGCGATCATCAGAAGAAAGAAGTCGCCCGTCAGTGCCTCGGCACCGGCGAGTACCACTGCCGCTATGAGCCAAATGATCGCTGCCACAGCCTCCATCCAAGCACGAATCGGACAATTGCCGGTGCGTTGCTGGACACAGCCCTACTCGGTCACGAAGTCGACCAATTGTTCGACGGCCCCGATCAGTGGTGCTTCGAGATCACGGAAGCTCGACACCGACGAATACACCCGACGCCACCCCTCTCGCGGACTCCCCCACCCCAGCTCTCGACAGATTCCGGTCTTCCAGTCCTCACCCCGCGGAATCGTCGGCCAGGCATCGATACCGACAGCAGCAGGCTTGACCGCTTCCCAGACGTCGATGAACGGATGACCGGTGACGAGCACGTGCTCGCCGAGCGACCTCGTCAACTTCGACTCCTTGGACCCGGTCACCAGATGGTCCACCAGGACGCCGACGCGACGGCCGGGTCCGGGACCGAAATCCGCCAACCGTTCCCCGAGATTGTCCAGACCCTCCAGATGCTCGACGACCACGCCCTCCACCCGAAGGTCGTGTCCCCACACGCTTTCCACCAGGGCCGCGTCGTGCACACCCTCGACCCAGATGCGGCTGGCGCGTGCCGTTCGGGCACGTAGGCCCTCGACTTTGGTCGAACCGGAGGCGGACCGCGTCTGTTGCGGCACCGCAGGGGCAGGCTTGGGCCGAACGAGGGTGACCCGACGCCCGTCGATCAGGAATGCTGCCTCGCGCAGAGCGAACAGCCGCGTCGTCCGGGCACCGTCCTCGAGTCGGACGAAGTCTCCGTCGTAGGTGCGCTCGAAGCCGACCACCGCACCGCAATAGCCGGTTCCGGCGTCTTCGACCACCAGTCCGCGTTCGGCCGGAACTTCCGGTGCCGGAACCTTGCGCATGCGACTGTGCCCTTTGAGAATGTCTCCGCCGTACATGTCGTTCACGGCGGTCAACGCTAGCGACACCGGCGTCCCGAGCACGGTTCGCCACGCCGACCTATGCTCGTGAGTCGTGTGTTCTTCGAGTGCAAGTCTTGCCCTGTGGGCCAGTTCCTGGCTGGCCGGTGCCAGCTCACCGGACGACGTCATCGACGCCTTGTCCGAGTGGGCACCGATGCATCTCGTGGGTGCGGGTGATGCGGAGGCGGCAACCGTTTTCGGGCTGCAACATCCCGGCTACGACGAGGGAATCGCGGGCTTGCTGCACGCGATCAGGGCGGCCGCAACGGCGTCCACGCCCGCCATCGGGGACGATCGGGTCAAGCTGGTTCTGCCTGCCCCCGGTGCGGTGAGTGGCCTCCCCGCCGGCACCGACTTCTCGCGAGCTGCCCTCGACGCCGGTCAGGCGGTGGTGATCGGAACCTCGGGCAACGCCGGAATCGGATTGGTACCCGTCGTGGAGGGACCGGACGTGCTGCGCTGGACCGTGTATTCGATCGTCGTCCCCGAACACGGTCATCGGGATCAGGGGTTGGGCGAGGCAGAGTACGAGATGCGGGAAGCCGTGCGGGGCGCGGCGGACGCTCTCGCGCAGATGCAGTCGCTGCCCACCCGAACCCTCGACGTCGATCCGCGCACCCGTATCGCCGCTTTGATCGCCGACGCGGCACGGCATCGCTACCCGGCTGAGATGTCCGACAGGGCGTTCCGCGTCCTCGAATCCGCGGATCGGGTCGCCGCCATTCTGACGGTCGCAGCGGGATCGGCTCCGACGGAGGCACCGACCGCGTCCGCAACCGCAGCACGTGAAGAACTTGTTCGACCGCTCTGGGCTGCAGTGCGTACCGCGCGCACCATCGCTGTCGCGACCAGCATCGAAGCAGCTATGCATTCTGCCTGACACCCTGCGGAGAAGCAGGGTGTCAGGCAGCCACGCTCACGACGTGGCAGCCGCAGGCCTGGAGGGGCGGGTGAGCTGCTCACAGCAGCCGACGGCGCAGCGACTTCCGTCCAATGTCGACCCGTAGCCGGGCACGTTGCCGAGTCCGCGGCATCGGCCACCGACTCGGTATTCGTCGACGAGTTCCCGAATCATCTGCGGGAAACGCGCGTCGGATCCCGGGGTGCCTGCGCGGGCGAAGGCCATTCCGAGTTCGCGGGCCTTCTCCTCCGCCTCGGTGTCGAGATCCCACACGACCTCGAGATGGTCGGACACGAATCCGATCGGACACACGATCACGGCGTCGACGGACTTCGCCGACAGCGCTTCGAGATGATCACAGATGTCGGGGTCCAGCCACGGAACCTGAGGCGGTCCGGAACGGGACTGCCACACCAGGTCGTAGTCGTCGACACCCGACGCAGCGGCCACGAGCCTCGATGCCTCGGCCACCTGACGGCTGTAGAGATTCCCGCCATCCGCGGGCGGGCCGGCATTGGCGTCGGCGGCCGACGGAATCGAGTGGGCCGTGAACACCAGACGCGCACCGGCTCGGTGCTGTTCCGGCAGTGAGGCTCGCGCTGATGCGACCGCGTCGCTGAACGTGTCGACCATCAACGGGTGGTCGTAGTACTGCCGGATCTTGAGCAGATGCGGTGCATCGTCCCCGACCGCGGCGCGGGCTCGGGCGATGTCCTCGTGGTACTGCCTGCATCCGGAGTACCCGCCCCACGCGGAGGTGGGAAAGACCAGTGCGTTCCTGATGCCGTCCGACGCCATCGTCGCGACGGTGTCCTCGATCATCGGATGCCAGTTGCGGTTTCCGAAATAGATCGGCAAATCCACTCCGGCGGAATCGAATTCAGCACGAAGCGCATCGATGATGTCTCGGTTGAGCCGGTTGATCGGAGAGACGCCTCCGAAGTGCATGTAGTGCTCGACAACGGCGTCCAGACGCTCGGGCGGCACTCCGCGCCCACGAGTGACGTTCTCCAGGAACGGGCGTACGTCGGCGGGCTGTTCCGGTCCGCCGAACGAGAGCACCAACAATGCGTCGAAGTCTCCAGGGGTGGTCATGTTTTCCATTGTGCCCCCGCCGCCGACCGGCCCCGGCGGGGGTCCGGTCGGCGAACGAAACATGTCGGTGGGCGCACGTGTGGTTCCGCCCACCGCGGTGTCACATGTTCTCGGGCAGGTACGTGTTGTGGCTGGCTCCGCCATCGACGTACACGATGGATCCGGTGGTGCCGGGCAGCCAATCGGAGAGCAAGGCGACGATGGACTTGGCGACCACGGTGGGGTCGTTGACATCCCAACCGATGGGAGCGGCACCGTCCCAGTACACGTTCAGCTGGTCCATCTTGGCCGCGTCACCGGTAGCCGTACCCGCAATTGCCTTGGCGGCAAGGGTTCTGATCGGTCCTGCCGCGACGAGATTGGAGCGAATTCGCTTGGCCGCGCCCACTTCCCGAGCGACGTAGCGGTTGACCGATTCGAGTGCAGCCTTGGCGACACCCATCCAGTTGTAGTACGGCATCGACGTGCGGGGATCGAAGTCCATTCCGACGATGGAGCCACCCTCGTTCATGACCGGCAGAACAGCGCGAGCCAGCGACGCATAGCTCCACGCGGAGATCTCGAACGCCCTCGCAGCATCGGGGCCGGGGCCGTCGAGGAACGGCTTGGCGTCCGGACCCATCAGGGTGCGGGGCGCGAAGGCAATCGAGTGCAGGACCCCGTCGATGCCCTCGGGCGCCACTTCGCGTACGCGGTCGGCCAGCGCTGCCAGATGCTCCTCGTTGGTGGCGTCGAGCTCGATCGCCGGCGGCACCTCCTTGGGCAGACGCTGTGCGATGCGATCGATGAGTCGAAGCCGATCGAACCCGGTGATGATCACCTTGGCACCCTGCTCCTGCGCCATGGCAGCGGCGTGGAATGCGATGGAGGCATCGGTGATGATGCCGGTGATGAGAATGGTCTTGCCTTCGAGCAATCCGCCCATAGTGCTGTGTTCCTTAATTCGGAGGTGTGCGTCTATCGAAATCGTTGTGCGAGTAGGCCTTCAGTGCCCCATGCCCATGCCACCGTCGACCGGGATGACAGCACCGGACACGTACGACGAGTCCGGGCCGGCGAGGAAGCTCACCACTGCTGCGACGTCCTCGGGCTGACCGAGGCGCTGAAGCGGGATGTATTCCTTTGCCTTGCCGCGCAGATCGTCCGAGAGTTCTGCAGTCATGTCGGTTTCGATGAACCCCGGGGACACGACGTTCGCCGTGATGGATCGCGAACCCAGTTCCCTCGTGATCGATCGAGCCATTCCGATGACGCCTGCCTTGGACGCCGCGTAGTTGATCTGGCCCGGTCCGCCGGCCATGGCCACGACCGAACTCAGGAAGATCATCCGGCCCCAGCGCGCGCGCAGCATGGCGCGGTTGGCGCGCTTGGCAACTCGGAACGCTCCGGTCAGGTTGGCATCGATGACGCGCTGGAACTGATCCTCGGTCATTCGCATGAGCAACGTGTCGTCGGTGATTCCCGCATTCGCCACCAGAACCTCGACGGGCCCCTGCTTCTCCTCGACCTCCTTGAAGGCTGCGTCGACCGAGGCGGAATCTGTGACGTCGCAGACGACCCCGAACAATCCGTCGGGGGCCCCGGATCCGCGGTGGGTGACGGCCACCTTGTGTCCGTCGGCGGCGAGCCGCTGGGCGATGGCGAGACCGATACCTCGGTTGCCTCCGGTGACGAGTACCGATCGCGCGATGAAGTCAGGTGTGGACATGCCTAGCAACCTATCTGTTCGTCATGGAATGAGAAAGCAAAACTTACTGGTGAGTAAGAACAACGATCACGGCAGACGTTGCCGCATCACCAACGCCGAACCGAGCCCGGCAGAGATACACAGGACACCGAGGATCAACCAGGGACGCGACGCGTCGCCGCGGGTGATCTCGAATCCGATCTGCTCTTCGAGGGTGTCGTAGACGTCTCTGAGGTCCTCGAGGGACGACGCGGTGAAGAAGCTACCGCCCGAGAGGTCTGCGATCTCACGCAGCGACGGATCGTCGACCGGTACCGGGACTCGTTCGACGCCTGCCTCGTCCTCGATTTCCACCGAGCCGTAGCTGGTGCCGAACGAAATCGTGGAGATCGGCACGTTCTTGTCCTTGGCGGCACGCGCGGCGGTGTACCCACCGCGTGGGTCGTCGAGGTTCTGGGGAACGGTCTGCTTGCCGTCCGAGAGCAGCACGATGCGCGCAGGAGGTGCCGCATCGCCGCCACCGAGAATCGCTCCGAGAGTGTCGATCGACTGGAGCGAGGTGAAGATCGCCTCACCGGTGGCCGTTCGTTCACTGAGCTGCAACTTGTCGATGGCGGACTTGGTGGCCTCGCGATTGGCGGTGGGAGACACCAGGACCGACGCCGTGCCGGCAAAGGCGACCAATCCGAGATTGATCCCGGGTGTCAAACCGTCGGCGAAGGATTTCGCTGCATCCTGTGCGGCCGCCAAGCGAGTCGGCTCGACGTCGGTGGCCTCCATGGAGAGCGACACGTCGATCACGAGCATGACGGTCGCCCGATTCCGTGGCACGCGCTGGTCGTCCGTCGGACCGGCCAACGCGACGGTCAGAAACATCAGACCGACCAGCACGAGGGCCGTCGGCACATGCCGCAGCCGATTGGGCCGATCGGGCGCAACGGACTCGAGCAGCTCCATGTTGGAGAACCGCAGCACGTGCTTCTGCTTGCGCCGCTGAATCCACACGTAGCCGACCGTCAGCGCGATGACGACGAGGAGAAAGCCCAGCCACCAGGGCGAAGCGAAATCGGTCAGGCTCATCGCGCCGCCCGAGCGGTGTTGGTGAACCCGGACCCGATGGTGTGCCTGCGTGCGGTCACGAACCGTACGACGTCGGCAATCCAGTCGCCGTCGGTGCGCAGCGTCAGGCGTGGTGCTCCGCACCGTCGTAGCGCCTTCTCCACGTCGTCGCGGTGTGCTGCTGCAGCGCGCGCGAAGTCGGCACGCAGCCGCGGCGTCGTGCTGAATTCACGGGTACGGCCGGATTCGGGATCGTGCAGCACGACGTCACCGACGTCGGGTAGCTCCAGATCACGCTGATCGAGCACCTCGACGGCCAACACGTCGTGCCGCGCCGAGATTGCCCGGAGCGAGCGCTCCCAGTCGATCGGACCGAGAAAATCGCTGATCACCACGGCCATCCCGCGGCGGCGTTCGGGCCGTCGCAGTGCTTCGATGGCAGCGCGCAGGTCCCCGCGCACCCCGTCGGCCGCAGCCGGTGTCGTGGCGATGGCTCGGAGCATCGACTGGGTGTGCACGCGGCCGCCCCGTGCCGGGATCCGGGTTGTATCGGAACCGGTGGCCACCACCGCACCGATTCGGTTTCCGCCGCCACCGGACAGATGCGTGATCGCAGCCGAGGCCGCGACCGCTAGATCCCGCTTCTCGCACCCGGTGGTGCCGAAATCGAGGCTCGCGGACAGGTCGACCACGAGCCAGGTCTCCAGCTCGCGGTCGGCCACGGACTGCCGTACGTGCGGATGCGTCGTGCGTGCGGTGACCGACCAGTCCATCTGACGGACGTCGTCGCCCGGTTGATATTCCCTGGCGTCACCCGGTTCCGATCCGGGACCGGGGATCAATCCGAGATGGTCGCCGTGCAGTACCCCGTCCAGCCGTCTGCGTACCGTCAGTTCGAGGGTCCGCAGCGCCGCAGCCAACTTGGGGTCGCGAAGCTCACCCGATCGAAACGACGGCGGCCGAGAAACGACGGGTCGGCGTGTGGTCTCGGGAGCGGTGTCGGATCCGCTCACTGCCCCGGCGTACCGATCGCCGGGCCGTCACCCGACGGCTTCTGCAGAGATGGTGCCGGTTGGCCGTACTGGCCACCCTGCGGGTGCTGAGGCGCGGGCTGCTGAGGAGTAGGGGCCTGTCCTCGGCCGGGGTACTGGCCGGCAGCGGGGAACTGCCCTTGCGGCGGATACTGCCCCTGCGGCTGACGTCCGTCGACGTGCGGACCTTCCGAGCCGGCTCCGTTGCTCTGCGGCACCGGGACCGCCTGCGGTGATACCTGTGGCAACCCGACGGTCTGCAGAACCCGGGAGATGACCGTTTCGGGAGTCACCTCGTCGGCCAGAGCGTCGTAGGACAACACCAGACGGTGCCGGAGGACGTCGGGGATGACCTCGAGGACGTCCTGCGGAACGACATAATCGCGACCCCGGAGCAGAGCAAGCGCCCTGGACGCCGCGATGATTCCGAGCGTGGCACGCGGTGACGCGCCGTACGCGATCCAGCTGGCCACGTCGTCCATACCGAACTGCTCCGGCGTTCGCGTAGCGGAGATGACTCGCACCACGTAGTCGACTAGAGCGTGGTGCACGAACACCGAGCTGGCCAGATTCTGCAGCCGAACCAGCTCGACCGGGTCGAGGATCTGCTTGGGCTCGGGCGCCTTGATACCCATGCGGTAGACGATCTCGCGTTCTTCTTCGATCGTGGGGTAGTCGACGACGATCTTGAACAGGAATCGGTCGCGCTGAGCTTCGGGTAGGGGGTAGACACCCTCGTTCTCGATGGGGTTCTGCGTGGCCATCACGAGAAACGGATCGGGCATCGGGAACGTCTTGCCACCGATGGTCACGTGTCGTTCTGCCATGACCTCGAGCAGTGCGGACTGGACTTTCGCCGGCGCTCGGTTTATCTCGTCGGCCAGAACGAAGTTGGCCACGACCGGTCCGAGTTCGGTGTCGAACTCCTCCCGGCCCTGACGATAGATCCTGGTTCCGACGAGGTCGGTCGGAACGAGATCAGGGGTGAACTGAACTCGCGAGAAAGAGCCGCCCACGACCCTCGCGAAGGTCTCGACTGCAAGGGTCTTGGCCACGCCGGGCACACCTTCGAGCAAGACGTGTCCGCGTGCGAGCAACCCCACCAGAATGCGCTCGACGAGACGGTCCTGTCCGACTATCACGCGCTTGACCTCGTACACGGCCTTCTCGAGAAGCTGGACGTCCTCGGCGAGGGCCGGACTGTCCACCCGCTTCGGCTCCCCACTCGGTGGATTCGGATTCGGAGACTCGACTGCCGTCGACCCCTCGTCGTTCGAAATCCGGCCGTCACGTGATGTCACCAAGAATTCACCGCTTTCAGTCGATCGTCGTCGGGCACGTTTCATACCGCCGCAATCAACTATTCCAGGTGATCTGCGTGCGTGCCGAAAGGCGCCCCCGCCGCGCGCGCCGGAGTGGAGCCTGCGGAACGACGCAGTGGCTCCGGAGTGGAGCCTGCGGAACGACGCAATGGCTCCGGAGTGGAGCCTGCGGAACGACGCAGTAGCTCCGGAGTGGAGCCTGGAGAGGTACCGCAGGAGTGCTCGGGAGTCAGGACACCATGCGTACGGCGTAGGGGGTCATACCGCTGTATCGCACGTCGGATACCTTGACCACCGAACCGGACTGGGGCGCTTCGAGCATCTTGCCGTCGCCGAGGTAGAGCGCGACGTGTTGGCTGGCGTTGGGTCCGTAGAAGATCATGTCGCCACGCTTCATCTCCGAGGACGGCACCTGCTTGCCCGCTGTGTATTGGTAGCCGGTGTAGTGCGGCAACGAGATTCCCAGGCCTGCGAACGCGTAGATCATCAATCCCGAGCAGTCGAAGCCGACCTTGTTGTAGTCGCCGTAGCTGTCTGCGACTCCGCCGTCCCTGATGCCCTTCGTCGGTCCGTTCTCGTCTCCGCCACCCCACGAGTACGGCACGCCGAGTTGGCTCATTCCGCGGTCGATCGCCAATTCGACGGCGGCGCTTCCGGTGACCGACGGCGTCGTGGACGTCTTCGGTTTCGTGGGCGTCTTCGGTGTGGTGGGCGTCTTCGGTGTCGTGGGTGTGGTTGTGGTTGTGGTGGAACTGTCCGAATCGGTCGACGTGCTGGAATCGTCGTCCACGTCGACGTGCGAGCGCTGCCCCTCTGCAATGGCCGCCGCGCGCTGTTGCGCCGCCAGGTTGGCCGACACTCGGGCAGCTGCCTGCACAGCAGCTTCCTTGGCTGCGGCGGTGGCGGCGGCGATGGCGGCATCCTCGGCCGCCTTCTGCGCCTCCCAGTCGCCGTACGCCGCACGCTGGTCCTGCAGACCTGCGACGTTGCTGCGGGCGGCATCGAGTTCGGTCTGCGCCGAATCACGCTGGGATTCGATCGTGGCCTTGCGGTCGGCCTCTGCCTGCAGCGCGGCCTGCGCCTCGGCGATCGCCTGCTCGGCCTCGGCCTTCTTTGCCTCGGCTTCCGACGCTGCCGCGTCGGCCTGCTGCTTGGACTCACGCGCCGCCGAGTCGCGGTTCGCCTGCTCGGTACGGGCGCGCTGCAAGCCGTCCAGTACTGCATTCTGGCTGTTGGACAGAACCTTCAGGACCTGGGCGCGGTCCAGGACGTCGTCCGGTCCGCTCGATCCAAGAAACGACGCCATCGAGGCGACGCCCGAGCCCTGGGTGTAGCTCGATTTGGCGAATTCGTCGAACTTGCGCTGAGCTGCCTGAATCTGCGTGCCGGCATCGGCGAGCGCCTGCTGGGCTGCTCCCACGACGGCTGCGGCAACGTCCGCGGCGTCCCGTGCGTTCTGCTGATCGACCAGGGCTTTGTTGACGCCTTCTCGCTTCACGGCGACCTCGTCGTCGAGCTGTGCGAGTTGTTGGTTGGCGGACGCGATCGCGTCGATCAGCTGACCGACCTGCCCCAGACGGGAGTCGACTGCACTTCCGGCAGCGGCGATGTCGGTGTCGGACGGATTGGGGGGAGGCGGAGGTACCGCGGCGGCGACTCCGGGCATGGTCGCCGTCAGCGCGAGAACGAGACCGGCACCTGCCAGCACGAATCGGGTACGGACGAGCGCTCTGCGGCGCGTGCCGCGAACTGGACGTCGGCTCACAAATGTCTCCCTCGGGTCCGGCATTCACTCCGGTCCCGAAGGACAGTCGTGCCGCCGAGGTGCTCTCCGTCCTCCACCCCGATCGCAGGTGACGGTGAGCATGTTCGCCGGGCGGGAAAGTGGCGCGCAGCGACACGACAGGTGCGAACCACGTCAGTCACACCCGAAGCAGTGGCCTCCCGAGTTCCCCACGGATGACACCTGCCTTCTGCGACACTCCTTCCCCAGCAGTGCCAATGGCACCGTACGACACTTCGCACACTAAAGAAACTCCAGTCACAAATGACACATTTGTAATTCCACCAGGCACAATGCCGTGAACTCGGTGTTTGCCGAAAACAATTTTTCGGACTTTTTCCGAACCGACATCCGACGGCGCAGTGCCCCGTCTGCGTCGGTCGGTCGAATGACGAATCCGCGCGTGACGTCAGCGCTCGACGGGCTGTGCATCGTGCGGGGCGGCAGTGGCCGACCGCGCACGATATCGACGCACCTTCACGGCGGCTGTCAGTGCTGCCACCGCGGCGACGATCACGACCAGTCCGCCCGTCAGCAAGCCCCAGGGAGTCTGGTCCTCGACGAGGATGTCGACGAAGTTGTCCGCGGCAACGACGTGGTCGCCGGTGTAGGTCCGGTCCTGCCCGGCCTCGAGGGTCACCCGACTGATCGAGTCGCTGAACGTACCCACCTGCCCGGGGCTCAGTACGAGAACAGTGCCGCCCTCGCGTGCTCCGACCGCTGTCGCGAGATCACGCAGCTGCGAGTCGTGGCGAGGTTCGGTCGGCACGATCACGATGCTCAGATCGATACCGTTGTCCTCGGCACGAGCAACGGCTGCGGACAACCCGGCTTCCTCGTCGGCGGGGGCGCTGACGCCGGACTCGCGGACCGTGGCGACGATGCTGTCGACGTCCAGACCTGCCGGGATATCGGTGGCAAGTGGGGATACGGCGTGAATCGGCTCAGGCATCTCTCGTCCAGTCGGTAGGAACCAGTCGCGTCGAACCCTACGTCACGCCGCTCTCGATTCCGGGGAGGGCCGGACGCCCGATGCCGCAACTGAGGCCGCCCTTCATTGCGTCGCACGAAGCACTACGTGAGGATTGTGACGTGGGTCGTTCTCTCGGCATCCCTGGCGAAACGGACCCGCACGTTTTCACAGGACAAGCGTACTGTTAGACTTCCATCGAGACACTGGCCGAGCGTCCGCAGGCAATCTGCACACCGGATGTCATGCCGCGACGCACGGACAGGGCCTCGCTTCAACCGTCGACACAGCCCCGTCGGCGGTGTGCCTCATAGACGAGTGGAGCTGAAGTGACCGCAAGTAATAACTCATTCGGTGCAAAGGGCACCCTCGAAGTCGGAGAGAACTCGTACGAGATCTTCCGGTTGTCGGCCTTGCCCGGTGCCGAGAAACTGCCCTATGCGCTGAAGGTCCTCGCGGAGAACCTCCTTCGCACCGAGGACGGTGCCAACATCACCGCCGACCACATTCGCTCGATCGCGTCGTGGGACCCCGCGGCCGACCCGAGTGTCGAAATTCAGTTCACCCCTGCACGCGTCATCATGCAGGACTTCACCGGCGTTCCGTGCATCGTCGACCTCGCCACGATGCGTGAAGCCGTCACCACCCTGGGCGGCGACCCCAACAAGGTCAACCCCCTCTCCCCCGCCGACATGGTCATCGACCACTCGGTCATCCTCGACGTCTTCGGCCGCGCCGACGCTCTCGAGCGCAACGTCGACCTCGAGTACGAGCGCAACGGTGAGCGCTACCAGTTCCTGCGTTGGGGACAGGGCGCGTTCGACGACTTCAAGGTCGTCCCCCCGGGCATGGGCATCGTGCACCAGGTCAACATCGAGTACCTCGCACCGACGATCATGACCCGCAAGGGCCAGGCCTACCCCGACACCTGTGTCGGCACCGACTCGCACACCACGATGGTCAACGGCCTCGGTGTGTTGGGCTGGGGCGTCGGCGGCATCGAAGCGGAAGCTGCCATGCTCGGCCAGCCCGTCTCGATGCTCATCCCCCGCGTCGTCGGCTTCAAGCTCTCCGGTGAGATCCAGCCCGGCGTCACCGCGACCGACGTGGTGCTGACCGCAACCGAGATGCTGCGCAAGCACGGCGTCGTCGGCAAGTTCGTCGAGTTCTACGGCGAGGGTGTGGCCGAGGTTCCCCTCGCGAACCGCGCCACCCTGGGCAACATGAGCCCCGAGTTCGGTTCCACCGCAGCGATCTTCCCGATCGACGAGGAAACCATCAACTACCTGCGCCTCACCGGCCGCAGCGACGAGCAGCTCGCGCTCGTCGAGGCGTACGCCAAGGAACAGGGCATGTGGCACGACCCGAAGAACGAGGCCGTGTACTCCGAGTACATCGAGCTCGACCTCAACACGGTCGTCCCGTCCATCGCAGGACCGAAGCGTCCGCAGGACCGAATCCTGTTGTCCGAGTCCAAGGTCGCGTTCCGCAAGGACATCCACAACTACGTCGAGGAGAACCACCCGAAGCACGAGGGTGACAGCAAGCTCGACGAGGCCCTCGACGAATCGTTCCCGGCAAGCGACTCCGCTTCGCTGAGCTTCGCCGAAGAGGATTCCGTCGACGTTCGTTCTGCCGCATACGGTTCCGAGGGTCGTCCGAGCAAACCGATCCGGGTCACCACCGACGAGGCAGGCGAGTTCGTCCTCGATCACGGTGCCGTCGTGGTTGCAGGCATCACCTCTTGCACCAACACCTCGAACCCGTCGGTGATGCTCGGCGCAGCACTGCTCGCCCGCAACGCCGTCGAGAAGGGCCTGTCCACCAAGCCCTGGGTCAAGACCAACATGGCCCCCGGCTCGCAGGTCGTCACCGACTACTACGAGAAGGCCGGCCTCTGGCCGTACCTCGAGAAGCTCGGCTACTACCTCGGTGGTTACGGCTGCACCACGTGCATCGGTAACACCGGCCCGTTGCTGGAGCCGATCTCGAAGGCGATCAACGACAACGACCTCTCGGTCACCGCAGTGCTGTCGGGCAACCGCAACTTCGAGGGTCGCATCTCCCCCGACGTCAAGATGAACTACCTGGCCTCACCGCCGCTGGTCATCGCATACGGCCTCGCAGGCACGATGGACTTCGACTTCGAGACCGACCCACTCGGCGAGGATCACGAGGGCAACCCCGTGTTCCTGAAGGACATCTGGCCGTCCTCGCAGGAGATCGAAGACACCATCAAGTCCTCGATCAGCCGGGACATGTTCAGCAAGTCCTACGAGACCATCTTCGCCGGCGACAGCCGCTGGCAGAACCTGTCGACCCCCGAGGGCGACACGTTCGAGTGGGATCCCAAGTCGACCTACGTGCGTAAGCCTCCGTACTTCGACGGCATGACGATGGACCCGGCTCCTGTCGAGGACATCACGGGTGCACGCGTGTTGGCTCTGTTGGGCGATTCGGTCACCACCGACCACATCAGCCCGGCAGGTCCGATCAAGGCAGGCACGCCTGCCGCGCAGTACCTCGATTCGCACGGTGTCGAGCGCAAGGACTACAACTCGCTCGGTTCGCGTCGTGGTAACCACGAGGTGATGATCCGCGGAACGTTCGCGAACATTCGCCTCAAGAACCAGCTCCTCGACGACGTCTCGGGCGGCTACACCCGCGACTTCACGCAGGACGGCGGACCGCAGTCCTTCATCTACGACGCGTCGCAGAACTACCAGAAGGCCGGCATCCCGCTGGTCGTGCTGGGTGGCAAGGAGTACGGCAGTGGCTCCTCGCGCGACTGGGCGGCCAAGGGCACCTCGCTCCTGGGCGTCAAGGCCGTCATCACCGAGTCGTTCGAGCGCATCCACCGCTCCAACCTCATCGGCATGGGCGTCGTTCCGCTGCAGTTCCCGGCCGGTGAGAGCGCGTCGTCGCTCAAGCTCGACGGCACCGAGACCTTCGACATCGTCGGCGTCGCGAAGCTGAACGAGGGCACCACCCCGAAGACGATGACCGTAATCGCCACCAAGGAAGACGGCACCAAGGTCGAATTCGAGGCCGTGGTTCGCATCGACACCCCCGGTGAAGCGGACTACTACCGCAACGGCGGCATCCTGCAGTACGTGCTGCGCAACATGATCAGAGGCTGAGTGCGCGTCGTCTGACGTACGCCTCGAACGGCGATGGGCCCGGAACCGAGAACGTGTTTCCGGGCCCATCGCCGTATCGGTCGAGGCCCTCATCGAAAGTAGGAAACCCACACGTGCCCAAGGTCAGCGAAGACCACCTGGCGGCCCGCCGTAGCGAGATTCTCGACGGCGCGCGCAGGTGCTTCGGCGAGTTCGGCTACGAAGGTGCGACGGTGCGACGTCTCGAAGAGGCCACCGGCCTGTCGCGCGGAGCCATATTCCATCACTTCAAGGACAAGGACGGCCTCTTCCTGGCGCTGGCACAGGAAGACGCTCGACGCATGGCCGAGGTTGCGGCCACTCAGGGTCTGGTGCAGGTGATGCGAGACATGCTGGCGCAACCCGAGCAATTCGAATGGCTCGGCACCCGACTCGAGATCACCCGACGACTGCGCACCGACGCGGACTTCCGGAGCAGCTGGGCCGAACGGTCGGCAGAGCTGACCGACGCGACACTCGGGCGACTCGAGCGTCAGAAGACCGCAGGAAGACTGCGTGACGATGTGCCCAACGACGTCCTGGCCGACTACCTGGATCTGGTACTGGACGGCCTGGTGGCGCGCATCGCGTCCGGCCACGGCAGATCCAACCTCGCAGCGATCCTCGATCTCGTCGAGGAATCCGTCCGGCGGCAGGACTGACCCCGGCCGTTCACGCCAGCTGAATCAGTTCCAGGTATTCCTGCGACCAGTGGTCCTCGGTACCGTCGGGGAGGAGAATGACCCGTTCCGGTGAAAGCGCTTCGGCGGCACCGGGATCGTGGGTCACCAGTACGACGGCTCCCTTGTAGCTGCGGAGCGCATCGAGGACCTGCTCGCGTGAAATCGGGTCGAGGTTGTTGGTCGGCTCGTCGAGCAGAAGAACGTTCGCGGCGGAAGACACCAACCCGGCGAGTGCCAGGCGGGTCTTCTCACCGCCGGACAGTGTTCCCGCAGGCTGGTCGAGCTGGGGGCCGGTGAACATGAAGGCACCGAGGAGAGACCGTAGTTCCTGCTCGCCGGTGTCGGGTGCAGCGTGACGGATGTTCTCCCAGACCGACGCAAGGTCGTCGAGGGTGTCGTGTTCCTGTGCGAAGTACCCGACGCGCATGCCGTGGCCGGGCTCGATCTCTCCGGTATCGGCCTTCTCGGTGCCGGCCAGAATGCGCAGCAGCGTCGTCTTGCCTGCACCGTTGAGCCCGAGTACCACCACGCGGCTGCCTCGGTCGATGGCGAGGTCCACGCCGGCGAAGATCTCCAGCGATCCGTACATCTTGGTCAGGTTCTTCGCCATCAGCGGCGTCTTGCCGCACGGTGCGGGCTCAGGGAAGCGGATGTGCGCCACCTTGTCGGACACGCGTTCCGCGTCGAGGTTGGCCATCAGCTTGTCCGCGCGCTTTGCCATGTTCTGTGCTGCAACGGCTTTCGTCGCCTTGGCACCCATCTTGGCGGCCTGCACGCGCAGCGCCCCCGCCTTCTTCTCCGCGTTGGCGCGTTCGCGGCGGCGGCGTTGCTCGTCGGTGGCGCGGGCGTCGAGGTACTTCTTCCAGTTCATGTTGTAGATGTCGGCCTCGCCGCGCACCGCGTCCAGGAACCACACCCTGTTCACCACGTCTCCGAGCAGTTCGACATCGTGACTGATCACGATGAGTCCCCCCTCGTGGTTCTGCAGGAAACCCCGCAGCCAGGTGATGGAATCGGCGTCGAGGTGGTTGGTGGGCTCGTCGAGCAGCAACGTGGTGTTCGAGCGTCCACCACTGCCGTCGGACGCGGCGAACAGAATGCGAGCCAGTTCGACGCGCCGGCGCTGGCCACCGGAGAGAGTCCGCAGCGGTTGACCGAGGATGCGGTCCGCCAGGCCGAGACTGTTGCAGATGCGCGCAGCCTCGCTCTCTGCTTCGTAGCCGCCGAGCGAGGCGAAACGCTCTTCGAGTTCGCCGTACTTGCGGACGGCCTTGTCGAGCAGGGCCTCGTCGGCCACCTCGGCCATCAGGGCCTGCTGCTTCTCCATCTTGTGCAGGAGCGTGTCGAGACCCCGGGCCGAGAGCACTCGGTCCTTGGCCAGCACGTCGAGATCGCCCTCTTTGGGATCCTGCGGTAGGTAGCCGAGCTCTCCGGTACGCACGACCTCGCCCGCGTACGGCTCGCCTTCTCCTGCCAGAATGCGCAGAGTGGTGGTCTTGCCGGCACCGTTACGACCGACCAATCCGATGCGGTCGCCTGCCTGTACGCGGAGCGCAGGCCCCTCGGTGGACAGAAGGGTCCGCACACCGGCACGAACTTCCAGGTCGGTGGCGGTGATCACGCGTGAGCTCCTAGCGATTGCAGAACAACATCGTTGCCCGTCGACCGACGAGCAAACCTCAGGTGCGCCGAAGTACGGCACAGCAAACCCCCATTTTAGCTCAGCATTCACGTGGCCCCACCCAGGAACGACGGTGACACCGGTAACGTCTGACCGATGACCGACGCCTCCGAAACAGTCAGCCCTCCCAGCGCGCCGATCCCCGATCTCACCGGGCGCACCGCTCTCGTCACCGGCGCCAGCCGAGGCATCGGCAAGGCCATCGCCGCCGAACTGCTCGCTCGCGGCGCAAACGTCGCCATCACCGCACGCAAGCGCGAACCTCTCGTTGCCGCGGCCGCAGAGCTCGGCGATTCCGTGCTCGCGATCGACGGTAATGCGGGCGATCCGGAGCACCGACGCAATGCGGTGGCGAGCACGGTGGAGACCTTCGGTTCGCTGGACATCCTGGTCAACAACACCGGCATCAATCCCGTCTACGGCTCGCTGATGGATGCCGACCTGGCGGGCGTGAGCAAGATCTTCGACACGAACGTGGTGGGTACCCTCGGCTTCGTTCAGCAGGCGTTCCATGCCTGGATGGGCGAGCACGGCGGCGCGGTCGTCAACATCGCGAGCGTGGCAGGCATTCGCTCCACCGGCGTGATCGCCGCGTACGGCGCATCCAAGGCCGCCCTGATCCGCCTCACCGAAGAGCTCGCCTGGCAGCTCGGTCCGAGGATTCGCGTCAATGCCGTGGCACCGGGGGTGGTGAAGACCAAATTCGCCGAGGCGCTCGTCGCCAACGGAGAAGACGCGGCAGCGGCCGGCTACCCGATGAAGCGTCTCGGAAACCCGGAGGACGTTGCGGCCCTGGTGGCCTTCCTGGTGTCGGACGCCTCTTCCTGGATCACCGGCGAGACCGTGCGCGTGGACGGTGGTTTGCTCGCCACCGGCGGAATGTGAACGATTTCTCGGCCGACGTCACGGTGGTCGGACTCGGTCCCGCGGGACGGTCGGTGGCCCACCGATGCGCCGAGGCCGGCCTGGACGTGGTCGTCGTCGATCCGCATCCGTCGCGTACGTGGACACCGACGTATTCCGCCTGGGCCGACGAGTTGCCGTCGTGGTTGCCCGAGACCGCCGTCGCCTCGGTCGCGCAGAAGCCTGCGGTATGGACCGATCGTCATCGAATCATCGACCGGACGTACTGCGTGCTGGACACACCTGCCCTGCAGGCGACCCTGTCTCTGGACCGCGTGCGAGTGCTGGCGGGGACGGCCGTCGACGTCACCGGATCTCGCGTGACGACGTCCGACGGCACCGTCGTCGATGCTCGGCACGTCGTCGACGCCCGCGGCACGCTCGACTCGCGCGACCTTGCACAGCAGACGGCGTACGGCATCGTCGTCGAACGGCACCGCGCCGAATCGATCCTCGAAGGATCCGACGCCTGGTTCATGGACTGGCGCACCGACAACGGCGCTCGGCCCGGCGAAGCACCGAGTTTTCTGTACGCCGTTGCGCTCGACGAAGATCGGATTCTGCTCGAAGAGACCTGTCTGGTCGGCCGACCCCCGCTGGAACTCGCAGTGCTTCGATCACGGCTGCACCACCGTCTGGCCCACCGGGATCTGGAACCGACCGGCCACGAGGACATCGAGCGAGTGCGCTTCTCGGTCGAACCGCCGCCTCGGTCACGACTGCACACCGGGCGAAGCGGTCCGGTGTTGTTCGGCTCTCGCTCGAATCTGATGCATCCCGCCACGGGGTACAGCGTCGCGGCGTCGCTCGCATCGGCAGATCACCTCGTCGAGAGGTTCAGTGGCGGCGATCGATCACGCCTCGCCCGCCCGATACATGTCTGGACGGTCCAGAAGCTTCGCAATCTCGGCCTTCGGACAGCGCTCAGTCTCGACCCGGAGCTGGTTCCTCAGTTCTTCTCCAGCTTCTTCTCGCTCCCGGTCGAACTGCAGCGCTCGTACCTGTCCGGCCACGACGACGCCGTCGGGACGATGACGGCGATGCTCAAGATGTTCCCGACACTCCCGTCCTCGGCCAGGCTCGCGATCGCGCGCACGATGATGCGGACTCCGGGCCGCGGCTGAGTTTCTTCCCATCGGTCGACACGCGGGCGCCCGGTCGGCGATCATGGACAGATGCGCAGCATTTGGAAGGGCTCGATCGCCTTCGGACTGGTCAATGTTCCGGTGAAGGTCTACTCGGCCACCGAGCAGCACGACATCCGATTCCATCAGGTGCACGCGAAGGACGGCGGTCGGATCAAGTACGACCGGATCTGCCAAGAATGCGGCAAGTCGGTGCAGTTCGCCGACATCGACAAGGCCTACGACTCCCCCGACGGCGAACGCGTGATTCTCACCGACGAGGACTTCGACAAGCTGCCGGCGGCGGAGAAGCACGAGATCCCGGTACTGGAATTCGTGCCGACCGAGCAGATCGATCCGATCCTCTACGACAAGAGCTACTTCCTCGAGCCGGATTCAGCGTCACCGAAGGCCTATGTGCTGCTGCGCGAAACCCTGGAAGAAACCGAGCGCACTGCGCTGGTTCACTTCACTCTGCGGCAGAAAACCCGGCTGGCTGCGCTGCGCGTGCGCGACGACATCCTGGTGATCCAGACATTGCTGTGGCCGGACGAGGTCAGGGCCGCAGAATTCCCGTCGCTCGACGATGCGCCCTCCGCGCGTCCCCAGGAAGTGAAAATGGCGACGTCCCTGGTGGAAAGCATGTCCTCGGAATTCGATCCCACCGAGTACACCGACGACTACCAGACCGAGCTTCGGAAGCTGATCGACGAGACGCTGGCCAACGGGGGCGAGAAGGTCGTCCACACCGAGTCGAAGAAGGACGATGACGGCGAGGACGCCGAGGTCGTCGATCTGGTGGCCGCGCTGCAGCGCAGCGTCGAGGCTGCCGGTAAGAACGCCAAAGCAGGATCCACCGCGTCCACGCCTGCCAAGAAAGCGCCGGCGAAGAAGACCGCTGCCAAAAAGGCCCCGGCCAAGAAGACAGCGGCCAAGAAGTCGACCTCCACGAAGTCCGCCGACTCCAAGGCCGACGAAGCCAAAGGTGCGTAGGAGGCCGACTCGGCCGCAGGTCAGACGGTGAAGCCGAGGGCCCTGAGCTGCTCGCGACCGTCGTCGGTGATCTTGTCCGGGCCCCACGGCGGCATCCAGACCCAGTTGATCTTCAGGTCGGCAGCCAGTCCGCTGCGTACGAGTGCGCCCCTGGCCTGGTCCTCGATGACGTCGGTCAGCGGACATGCCGCAGAGGTGAGCGTCATGTCGACCGTGACGATGTCGTCCTCGCCCATCTTGATGTCGTACACCAGTCCCAGGTCGACGACGTTGATGCCCAGCTCGGGGTCGACGACGTCGCGCATCGCCTCTTCGAGGTCCTCGAGCACCTTGATCTCGTCTGCGGTGAGTTCCACCGGCGTCGCGGTCACAGCCGGTGTGGTCTCTGTTGCTTCGGTCATGATTGCTGTCCTCCGGAAAGTGCCGTCTGGGCGGTCCCGCCCGTCGTAGCTGTCGTATCTGCGTCCACTACTTGAACAACCGCATCCTTGAAAGCCATCCAGCCCAGCAATGCGCACTTCACGCGAGCCGGGTACTTGGCGACTCCGACGAACGCGATTCCGTCACCGATGACGTCCTCGTCACCCTCGACGGTACCTCTGCTGCCGACCATGTCGCTGAACGCGTCCACCGTCTTCAGCGCATCGTCGACGCTCAGTCCGACGACCTGGTCGGTGAGCACCGATGTCGCTGCCTGACTGATCGAGCAGCCCTGGCCGTCGTACGAGACGTCAGCGACGGTGCCGTTCTCGATGTGCACGCGCAGGGTGACCTCGTCGCCGCAGGTGGGGTTGACGTGGTGTACCTCCGCGCCGAACGGCTCGCGCAGTCCGCGGCCGTGCGGGTGCTTGTAGTGATCGAGAATCACTTCCTGATACATCTGTTCCATGCGCATCTACTGCTGACCTCCCCCGCCGACGTCGGTGGTGCCGAAGAACGACTGTGCGCGGCGAATTGCTCGCGCGAGCACCTGCACTTCCTCGACCGTGTTGTACAGCGCGAACGAGGCGCGCGCGGTCGCGGCGACGCCGAACCGACGATGCAGGGGCCACGCGCAGTGATGCCCGACGCGAATGGCGACGCCCTCGTCGTCCAGAATCTGTCCGAGGTCGTGGGCGTGGATACCGTCGACGACGAACGACACAGCCGATCCGCGGTCGACATTCTCGGTCGGGCCGATCACCCGGACCCCGTCGATCTTCGCGAACTCGGCGAGAGTTGCTGCGACCAAGGCCTTTTCGTGCGCGGCGATAACGTCGATGCCGATGTTCTCCAGGTATCGCACAGCGGCACCGAGTCCTACCACCTGCGAGGTCATGGGCACGCCGGCCTCGAACCGCTGTGGCGGCGCGGCGAACGTCGTCTTCTCCATGGTGACGGTCTCGATCATCGAACCACCGGTGATGAACGGCGGCATCGATTCGAGGAGTGCGGACTTGGCGTAGAGCACGCCCACACCCGAGGGGCCGAGCATCTTGTGCCCGGAGAATGCGGCGTAGTCGACGTCGAGGCCACGGAAGTCGACCTTCATGTGCGGCACCGACTGGCACGCGTCGAGGACGACCAATGCTCCCACCGACCTGGCTCGACGAACCAACTCCTCGACCGGAGCCACCGCACCGGTCACGTTGGACTGATGCGTGAACGCGAGAACCTTGACGGCGGACGACAGTTCGAGCGAGTCGAGATCGATCCGTCCGTCGTCGGTCACGCCGTACCAACGCAGGGTGGCACCGGTCCGAGCTGCAAGCTCCTGCCACGGCACCAGATTGGCGTGATGCTCGAGCTCGGTGACGACGATCTCGTCGCCGGGACCGAGATGGCGATCGAATCGCTGATCCGCAAGAACGTAGGTCACGAGGTTCAGCGACTCGGTCGCGTTCTTGGTGAACACGATCTCGTCGACGTCGGCCCCGACGAACGACGCGATGGCCGCCCTGGCACCCTCGTACGCGTCGGTGGCCTCCTCGGCCAGCTGATGCGCCCCACGGTGGACCGCAGCGTTGCATGTGGTCAGAAATTCGCGCTCGGCGTCGAGTACCTGAACCGGCCGCTGCGAGGTTGCACCGGAATCGAGGTACACCAACGGCTTTCCGTCGCGAACGGTGCGCGAGAGAATGGGGAAATCGCGGCGAACCGTGGCGACATCGAACGATGCCGCCACCGCCACAGCTGCCGGTGCAGCCATGCTCATGCTCCGGTGGTCGCGGCCTGCGTGTAGCCGACGTATCCGTTGGCTTCCAGCTCGTCGGCCAGCTCGGCACCGCCGGACTTGACGATTTCACCGTTGACGAAGACGTGGACGAAATCTGGCTTGATGTACCGCAGGATGCGGGTGTAGTGCGTGATCAGCAGCACTCCGCCCTCTTCGCGCTCCTTGTACTTGTTGACGCCCTCGGACACCACTCGCAGAGCGTCGACGTCGAGGCCGGAGTCGGTCTCGTCGAGGATGGCGATCTTCGGCTTGAGCAGTCCCAGCTGAAGAATCTCGTGACGCTTCTTCTCGCCTCCGGAGAAGCCTTCGTTGACGTTGCGCTCGAGGAAGTTGGCCTCGATTTCGAGCTCGCTCATGGCGGTCTTGGCTTCCTTGACCCAGTGCCGCAGCTTGGGGGCCTCACCGCGCACAGCGGTTGCGGCGGTACGCAGGAAGTTCGACATCGAGACGCCGGGCACCTCCACCGGGTACTGCATCGCCAGGAAGAGGCCGGCGCGGGCGCGCTCGTCGACGCTCATCTCGAGCACGTCTTCACCGTCGAGGGTGATGGTGCCGGAGGTCACCGTGTACTTCGGGTGGCCTGCGATGGCATACGACAAGGTGGACTTGCCGGAACCGTTGGGTCCCATGATCGCGTGCGTCTCGCCGGACTTCACGGTCAGATCGACACCCTTGAGGATGTTGATCGGCTCGGCGGACGAATCGGTGTTGGCGACGCTGACGTGCAGATCGCGGATTTCGAGTGTGGACATCACAGTTCCTTTGTGCAGTCGAGAAAAGTTCGGGTGGACCTACGCGCCGACGACGGCGAGTTCGGTCTCGATGGCGGCGTCGAGACGCTCGCGTACGGCGGGGACCGGAATCTTGTCGATGATCTCGTGGAAGAACCCGCGCACGACGAGTCGACGAGCGACTTCCTCCGAGATGCCACGAGCGCGGAGGTAGAACAGCTGCTCGTCGTCGAAACGGCCGGTGGCGCTGGCGTGGCCTGCTCCGACGATCTCGCCGGTCTCGATCTCGAGGTTGGGTACCGAGTCGGCGCGAGCGCCGTCGGTGAGCACCAGGTTGCGATTGAGCTCGTAGGTCTCGGTTCCCTCGGCCTCGGCTCGAATCAGCACGTCTCCGATCCACACGGTGTGCGCGTCGACGGTGCCGGGTCCGGTTTCGCCCTGCAGTGCGCCCTTGTACATCACATTGGACTTGCAGTGCGGTGCCGAATGGTCGACGAGCAGACGCTGCTCGAGGTGCTGACCGGCGTCGGCGAAGTACACACCGAGCATGTTCGCATCGCCGCCGGGGGCGCTGTAGCGCACGGTCGGGCTGATGCGCACCAGATCTCCACCGAGACTGACGTTGTAGTGCCGCAACACGGCGTCGCGTCCGAGCAGCGCATGATGCGCCGCGACGTGCACGGCGTCGGACTGCCAGTCCTGAATCAGCACGACGTGCAGCTGCGAGCTGTCACCGAGAACGAACTCGACGTTCTCGGCGTACGTGCCGCTGCCCCGCTGGTCGATCACGACGGTGGCGCGAGCGAACGTGCCGAGCCTGATCTGCACGTGCCCGTAGGCGACGTGGTCGACACCGGGGCCGTCGACGGTGATCTCGATCGGATCGGCCACCTCGACCTCGTTCGGCACGGAGACGATCGTGGCCTCGGTGAACGCCGAGAATGCCTGAGCGGCAATACGATCGGCCGGAACGCCGGCCTTGCCCAGTCGCTCGTCGTCACGGCCTACGGTCTCCACGACCACCGATTCCGGGGCCCCGACGGTGACCTGAGCGGCCCCGTCGGCGACGGCGGAACCGTCGTGCAAGCCGCGCAGCCGACGCAGCGGCGTGAAACGCCACAGCTCGTCACGACCGGACGGGACCTCGAACGCATTCACGTCGTAGGACGTGAACTGAGTGCCCTTGTTCTCGACCAGCTTCGACTTGTCTTCTTTGGCCGCTTCGGGGTTTTCGGATGCCACGGCACCCATCACTCCGGTGAGAGGGTTGTTCACTTATCCGACCGACCCTTCCATCTGCAGCTCGATGAGCCGGTTGAGCTCGAGCGCGTATTCCATCGGCAGTTCGCGAGCGATCGGCTCGACGAAGCCACGCACGACCATTGCCATGGCCTCGTCCTCGGTCAAGCCGCGGCTCATCAGGTAGAACAACTGATCGTCGCTGACCTTCGAGACGGTGGCCTCATGGCCCATCGATACGTCGTCCTCGCGGATGTCGACGTACGGGTACGTGTCGGAACGACTGATCGTGTCGACGAGCAACGCGTCGCACTTGACCGTCGAACGCGAGCCGTGCGCACCCTTGTTGATCTGGATCAGACCGCGGTAGGACGTGCGCCCACCGCCGCGGGCGACCGACTTGCTGACGATGTTCGAGGACGTGTGCGGCGCGAGGTGCAACATCTTCGAGCCGGTGTCCTGGTGCTGGTCCGGGCCTGCGAAGGCGACCGAGAGAACCTCGCCCTTGGCGTACTCACCGGTCATCCAGACGGCCGGGTACTTCATGGTGACCTTGGAGCCGATGTTGCCGTCGACCCACTCCATCGTTGCGCCTGCCTCTGCCTTGGCGCGCTTGGTGACGAGGTTGTAGACGTTGTTGGACCAGTTCTGGATGGTCGTGTAGCGGCAACGACCACCCTTCTTGACGATGATCTCGACCACGGCGGAGTGCAGCGAATCCGACTTGTAGATCGGTGCCGTGCAACCCTCGACGTAGTGCACGTAGGCACCCTCGTCGACGATGATCAGCGTCCGCTCGAACTGACCCATGTTCTCGGTGTTGATTCGGAAGTAGGCCTGCAGCGGGATGTCGACGTGGACGCCCGGCGGGATGTAGATGAAGGATCCACCGGACCACACCGCGGTGTTCAGTGCGGAGAACTTGTTGTCGCCTGCGGGGATGACGGTGCCGAAGTACTCGCGGAACAGCTCCGGCTGCTCCTTGAGGGCGGTGTCGGTGTCGAGGAACAACACTCCCTGAGCCTCCAGATCCTCACGGATCGAGTGGTAGACCACCTCGGACTCGTACTGAGCGGCGACACCGGAGACGAGGCGCTGCTTCTCCGCCTCGGGGATGCCGAGCTTGTCGTACGTGTTCTTGATGTCCTCCGGCAGGTCTTCCCACGTTGCAGCCTGCTTCTCACTGGACCGCACGAAGTACTTGATGTTGTCGAAATCGATGCCGTCGAGGTTGGAACCCCAGTTCGGCATCGGCTTGCGCTCGAACGTCTTGAGCGCCTTGAGGCGCGCCTCGAGCATCCACTCGGGCTCGCTTTTCTTCTGCGAGATGTCCCGGACGACAGCCTCGGAAAGGCCGCGCTTGGCACTTTCACCGGCTACGTCCGAGTCGGCCCAGCCGTATCCGTAGGTGCCGAGCGAGGCGATGGTCTCGTCCTGGGTCAGCGGCGCGGTGGGTGTCACCTGGTCTGGTGTGACGGTCATGCGGGCTCCTTCCGGAGGCGTGGGCGTTCTCCGACGCGTGGCTGCGCGTCGGGAGTCTTCTTGTCGGAACTATCGGTGTTCGAGTAACGCGTCGATGACAGCGGTACGTGTGTCGTACAAGCGCAATTACCGTTGGCGATGGTGGCCAAACGCTGTACGTGCGTGCCGAGGATCTCGGCGAACGCGGTCTGCTCGGCCTCGCACAGCTCCGGAAACTCGGAGGCGACGTGCGACACCGGGCAGTGGTGCTGGCAGATCTGCACACCGTTGCCCACCTGACGGGTGGTGGCAGAGAATCCCGCCGCGCTGAACGCGTCGGCGATTCGGTCCGCGGCATCCTCCACGTCGTGCGCATCGGATCCCGTCGCCGGCTCGACGTCGGCCACGATGGTGTTGACGCGCTGTCGGGCGAACGCCTCTATGGCCGCGTCTCCACCGATCATGCGTAGCTGCCGCATGGCAGCACCGGCGAGATCGTCGTAGGTGTGGCCGAGACGGTTGCGTCCGGCTGCGGTCAGCTGGAAATACTTGGCCGGCCGACCCCTACCCCGTTGCTGAGCACCTGCTGGGGTGGTGATGCGGGCCTCGCCCGCGTCGATGAGTGCGTCGAGGTGACGTCGGACACCCGCTGCGCTCAATCCCAGCCGTGTACCGATATCGGAGGCGGTGATGGGGCCCTCTTCGAGCAACAGAGTGACCACTGCGCTCCGCGTCTGCCCCTCGGGGGCGGAGGCAGGTCGCACCGACGGAACGCCTGCGCCGGCGGCCGAGGACACGACACTTCCCGGACGCACGAGCGAGCTTTCGGTTGTTTTCACAACACCAGTGTGACGGAATTGCATGACCCGGTCCAGCAAGGGTGCCCTTTGCCGACCATGCGGCCGGTACCGGTGCCGAGCCGTGAAGCGGAGTCGAGCACGGTGCGGGTCGTGCGCGAGTGCACCGCTACGCTCCCACTGTGCCATCGACAGACAGTGAGCCCAGTTCCCAGAGCTCACCTCTCGCGAGCGGTCCGGGTTCATCCTCGGGGTCCGGCACCTCGAAAGCCGCCTCCGCTGCGTTCGTCCGCCGATTCGTCCTGGCCCCCGCACGTCGCCTCATCGGCCTCGAACCCACGCCTCCCGGCGGTGGCGTCGCGACCCTGCACGGAGACGAGCAGGAGGCACCGGGGCTGAATCCGTCGGAGACGAACCAGCTTCGGAACATTCGCCGTTTCGGGGCCGCGGGTGCCTTGCTGATGGCGATCGGTGCCCTCGGCGCGGGCGCGCAGCCGGTGCTGCAGAATCCCGTCTTCGGCGTTCGACTACTGAGTCTGCCGTCCCGAATGGCC
The DNA here is from genome assembly GCF_022810385.1 of Rhodococcus sp. ARC_M12. Taxonomy (NCBI): domain Bacteria; kingdom Bacillati; phylum Actinomycetota; class Actinomycetes; order Mycobacteriales; family Nocardiaceae; genus Rhodococcus; species Rhodococcus sp. ARC_M12. Next base: position 120,162 of record NZ_JALGQI010000001.1, read on the forward strand.
ACCTCCGCGCTGACCGTCACGATGACCGGCACCGTCATCGTGGTCATCGCCTGGTTGCTCCTGGGCCGATTCGCTCTCGGACAGACGCGGTCCGGGGCCACTCCGCGTCGGCTCACCCGTTCCCAGATGGACCGCACATTGCTGCTGTGGATCCTGCCCTTGTGTGTCGCACCGCCGATGTTCTCGCGCGACGTCTACTCCTACCTGGCGCAGAGCGAGATCACGGCGCGCGGACTCGACCCCTACGAGGTCGGCCCTGCGACGGCCCTCGGCGTCGACAATGTGCTGACCCGAACCGTTCCCACGATCTGGCGCGATACGCCTGCGCCGTACGGTCCGCTGTTCTTGTGGATGGGCCGTGGAATCACGTACTTGACCGGCGAGAACATCGTCGCCGGCATCTTCCTCCATCGGCTGCTCGCGCTGGTGGGCGTGGCACTGATCGTCTGGGCACTGCCACGTCTCGCACGCCGATGCGGGGTCGCGTCCGTGACTGCACTCTGGCTCGGCGCCGCGAACCCGTTGCTGCTGTTCCACCTGGTTGCCGGTATCCACAACGAGGCTCTGATGATCGGGCTGATGCTCGCAGGCACCGAGTTCGCACTGCGTGCCGTGGAACGCGCGGGAGCGCTGCGAAAGACCGACATCGCATTCCTCATCGGCGGTGCCGCCCTGATCGCCCTGTCTTCGACCGTGAAGATCCCGTCTCTCATCGCACTGGGCTTCGTGGGAATGGCGCTGTCCAAGCGATGGGGTGGCACTCTCCGGTCCGTGGTGTACGTGGCGGTACTGCTCGGCACGGTCGTCATCGCCGTGCAGGTCGCCGTCAGTCTGAGCAGCGGGCTCGGCTTCGGCTGGATCAACACTCTGGGTACCGCGGGGGTGGTGCGCAGCTGGATGTCCATTCCGACGATTCTCGGGCTCGGCACCGGATTCGTCGGCGTGCTGCTCGGCCTCGGTGATCACACCACGGCTGTGTTGAGTCTCACTCGACCGATCGCTGCCGTCGTCGCGGGAATCATCGTCGTACGCATGCTGATCGCAGTTCTGCGCGGCCGCCTGCATCCGGTCGGCGCACTCGGAGTTGCGCTCGGGGCCGTCGTTCTGTTGTTCCCGGTGGTGCAACCCTGGTACCTGCTGTGGGCGGTGATTCCGCTGGCCGCGTGGGCCACGACTCCCTCGTTCCGGCGTCCTGCCATCGCCTTCTCGTCGTTGGTGAGCGTGATTCTCATGCCGAACGGTAGTGAGTATCAGCCGTTCCAGATAGTGCAGGCCGCAGTGATGACAATCCTGACGGTCGCGGTGCTGTACCTGTTCACGCGAAACCGGATGCCGTGGCCCACCCGCACCGGACCACCGGCACGCGAGCGCAGCGCCGACGAATACGCTGGGTCCTCGTGACCTCCGGGACGTCGAATACGACGCAACCTGTCGTGCAGTTGACCGACGTACGCAAGTCGTACGACGGCGTGACTGCCGTCGACGGTCTCAGCCTCGACATCGGTCCCGGCGAGGTTCTCGCACTGCTGGGCCCCAACGGTGCCGGGAAGACCACCACCGTCGAGATGTGCGAGGGATTCGTGGCACCCGACAGCGGCTCCGTTCGGGTACTCGGGCTGGACCCCATTGCGCAGTCGGCGCAGCTGAGGCCACGAATCGGCGTCATGCTCCAGGGCGGCGGCGCGTATCCAGGATCCAAGGCAGGCGAGATGCTCCAACTCGTCGCCTCGTACTCGGCCGACCCACTCGATCCGGCATGGCTGCTCGACTGCCTCGGTCTCACGTCGGCCGTCCGCACGCCGTACCGACGGCTCTCCGGCGGGCAACAGCAGCGGCTGGCTCTGGCCTGCGCCATCGTCGGGAGACCCGAGCTGGTGTTCCTCGACGAACCGACTGCAGGGCTCGACGCGCAGGCCCGACTTCTGGTGTGGGAACTGATCGACGCCTTGCGCCGCGACGGTGTCGGGGTACTGCTCACCACACATCTGATGGACGAGGCGGAGCAGCTGGCCGACCGGTTGACGATCATCGACAACGGCCGCGTCGTCGCCTCGGGTACCCCGTCGGAATTGACCAAGCAGGGCGCAGAGGGCCAACTGCGGTTCGCCGCTCCCCCGGGCCTCGAGCTGTCTCTGCTCGACGCGGCACTCCCCCCGGGTTACGTACCGTCGGAACCGACGCCGGGTTCCTATGTGGTCTCCGGCGTGATCGAGCCGCAGATTCTGGTGATCGTGACGTCCTGGTGTGCGCAGCAGGACGTGTTGGCCACCGAATTGCAGGTCGACCAGCGCCGCCTCGAGGACGTCTTCCTCGAGCTGACCGGCAGAGAATTGAGGAAGTGACCGTGCGCAGAGAAGCCCGGCTCGCCGACAACCGATTCGAGACAGGCCTGTTCGCGCCGCGCCCGCAGGCCGCGTCGGCTGCGCGCATGCTGCTCGCGCAGACCCGACTCGAACTGAAGTTGCTGCTGCGCAACGGCGAACAGTTGCTGCTGACGATGTTCATCCCGATCACACTGTTGATCGGCTTGACCCTGCTGCCCTTCGGCGAGCTCGGGGACGACCGAGTAGGCCGAGTGGTTCCGGCTGTGATGATGGTGGCCATCATGTCGACGGCGTTCACGGGGCAGGCGATCGCCGTCGGGTTCGATCGTCGCTACGGTGCCCTCAAGAGGCTCGGGGCAACACCGCTCCCTCGGTGGGGCATCATCGGCGGCAAATCCGCTGCAGTGGTGATCGTGGTGATTCTGCAGTCGGTTCTGCTCGGCTCGATCGGTGCCGCACTGGGCTGGCGTCCGAGCGCGACGGGCCTGTTGCTCGGCGCCGTCGTCATCGCGCTCGGAACCGTGACTTTCGCGTCGATGGGTCTGCTGCTCGGCGGCACCCTGCGGGCGGAGATCGTGTTGGCGCTGGCGAACATCGCCTGGTTCGTGATGCTGGGCATCGGCAGCGTGGTGTTCGTGGACGACCAGATTCCGCAGGGCCTGCAGAACGTGGCGCGCATCGTTCCGTCGGGCGCGCTGGGCGAGGCGTTGAGCCGAGGTGTCTCGTCGTCGTTCGACGTGTTCGGCGTCGTCGTACTGCTGGTCTGGGCTGCGGTGTGCAGCACGCTCGCCGTGCGCACGTTCAAGTTCACCTGAGCCACGCTCGCTACCCAACGACGCTGTGTAGTTGATCGGCGTTTACCATCGTGGAGTGCCCTCCCTCCTACGGAAGCTCTATGGCGTATTCCTGCGCGTCCTCGATCTCCTGCCACTGCCGTCGCTTCGAGTGCAGCGGGTGCTGGCATTCATCGCAATCCTGACCCAGGGTGGCATCGCGGTCACCGGTTCCGTCGTTCGCGTGACGGGATCCGGTCTCGGCTGTCCCACCTGGCCGCAGTGCTTCCCGGGTAGCTTCACTCCCGTCGGGGTGTCCGAGGTACCGGTCTTGCACCAGGCCGTCGAGTTCGGCAATCGTCTGCTCACCTTCGTCGTCGTTCTCTCGGCCGCCGCTGTCGTCATCGCCGTCACCAGGGCGCGGCGTCGTCGCGGAGTGCTGTTCTTCGCGTGGCTGATGCCACTCGGTACCGTCGTGCAGGCCGTGATCGGCGGATTCACCGTGCTGACCGGACTGCTGTGGTGGACGGTCGCCGTTCACCTCGTCGTGTCGATGGCGATGGTGTGGCTGGCCACGCTGCTGTACGCCAAGGTCGGTGAAAGCGATGCGCCATCGGAGTCGACGCCCACGGTGCCAGCTGCGCTGCGAGCGCTGACGGGGCTGTCCGGGATCGCGCTGGCAGGCGTACTGATCGCGGGCACCATGGTGACCGGGGCCGGGCCGCACGCGGGCGACAAGAGCATCGAAGAACCGGTACCGCGCCTCGGTATAGAGATCGTGACGCTGGTGCACGCACACTCTCAATTCCTGGTCGGCTACCTTGCCCTGCTGGTCGGTCTGGTATTCGCCCTGTATGCAGTTCGGGCTCCGAAGGCCGTCACGTTTCGACTCAATGTCCTGATCGTCCTGGTGCTCGCACAGTCTCTGATCGGACTGGTCCAGTACTTCACCGGGGTTCCGGCCGTACTCGTCGCCTTCCACGTGGCCGGTGCGGGCGCATGTACCGCCGCCACCGCAGCCGTGTGGGCGGCCTGCCGCACCCGTGGCCCGGCCGTATCCGAGAAGATCGAGACCGCCGAGGACGTCGCAGTTCGCTCGTGACGATCGGTCGAACTTCGAACAGGGTGGAGGGGCAGCCGACCTCCCCCTCAGATGGCCGACTGCCCCTCCACTGACTTCGACGCACCGAGTACCGAGATGGTTCCCGTCGAATCGAACAATTTTCTCGACTTTTCTCCGCTCAGACGATCGCCTGGTTGCGCGCCTTCGGGAACTTCTTCTGACCGGCTACCCAGCCGGCCATCTTCTCGTGGTGCCCGGGGGCCGGATTGACCGAACTGACCAGCTCGCGGTCCCATTCGGCCTCGGTCAACTCGTCCAGACCGTCGACGATCGCGCGGGCGATTGCAGTCGTCGGCACCACCTGGTCCCCCAGGACGCCGTCGGCACCGACCATGGTGAGCCGAGTCCCGGCCCGACCGACCGGCTGGATCACCACACTCGCGGAGTTGCCGTGATCGGCGAGGAAGCTCTTCACTGCCGCGAGCGTTCCCTTGGGAACGTCGTTCGACTCGTTCTTCTCGATGCCCGCACTGTCGATTTCGGTAGCCATGCCGTCACGATACCGAGGTCGCCCATCGCGCCCACAACGACCCGTCGAGTCGTTACTGATCGGTAACTTCGACTCCCCGCCCGCATCCACCGGATTTGTGCACTCGGGCGCGGCCGGTCCGTGTACAACGGTGTTCATGCGTGCCATTCGAGTAGAAAACATCGGCGGACCCGAGGTCATGAAAGTCGTCGACATTCCGATACCGACGCCAGGGCCCGGGCAGCTGCTGGTCCGCACCGACGCCATCGGCATCAACTACATCGACACGTACTTCCGACGCGGCCTGTACCCACGCGCGCTTCCGTACGTTCCCGGCGACGAGGGATCGGGGGTGATCGAACAGATCGGATCCGACGTCACCGGCTTGTCACCAGGCAACCGCGTCGCCTGGGCTGCGGCACCGAGTAGCTACGCCGAATACGTCCTGGTCGACGCCTCGGCGGCCATTGCGGTTCCCGACGGCGTTCCTGCCGATCGAGCCGCCTCAGCACTGCTGCAAGGGATGACTGCGCACTATCTGATCGAATCCACCTACGCGGCTCAGCAGGGCGACACCGTCCTGGTGCACGCAGGCGCAGGTGGCGTCGGACTGTTGTTGACGCAGATGGCGGTGGCGAAGGGCGTGAACGTGATCACCACGGTCTCCACGGATGCGAAGGCCGAGCGGTCGAGTCATGCCGGTGCAGCCCACGTGGTGCGCTACGAGGAGGACATCGCCGCGCGCGTGCGTGAAATCACCGACGGCGAGGGTGTGCATGCGGTGTACGACGGCGTCGGTGCCGACACGTTCGAGGCAAGTCTTGCGTCGCTTCGGATCAGAGGGACGCTCGCTCTGTTCGGTGCCGCGAGCGGTCCGGTGCCGCCCATGGATCCGCAGCGGTTGAACGGCGCAGGGTCTCTGTTTCTGACCAGGCCCACGCTTGCTCATCACATACGAGACCGGGCCGAGTTGGAATGGCGCGCCGGGGACGTCTTCGCGGCGATGTCGAGCGGCGCTCTGACGGTGGAGATCGGTGCGCGGTATGCGTTGGCGGACGCGGCGACTGCCCACACCGACCTGGAGTCACGGAGGACGACAGGGTCGATCGTGCTCGTTCCCTGACCGATCCGTCGGGTGGACGCTCGTTCAGGAGAGCAGCTGGGCGAGCGTCTGCCAGCCGAGAACCGAGTCGACGGCCAGGCCGCAGAACACCAGTGCCAGGTATTCGTTGGAGAGAATGAACAGCTTGAGCGGCTTGACCGGAGTTCCCGCTCGCACACCTGCGTACAGACGATGCGCCACCACGAGGAACCACACTCCCGAGGCCACGGCAACGGCCGCGTACACGACGCCCGAGCCCGGTGCCAGCGCCAACGTCGCGGCGACGGTGGCCCAGGCGTAGAGCACGATGTGCTTGGTGACCTTGGTTTCCGAGGCGACAGCAGGCAGCATCGGCACATTGGCGGCCTGGTAGTCCTCCTTGTACCGAAGCATGAGGGCCCAGGTATGCGGTGGCGTCCACAGGAAGATCACCAGGAACATCACCAGTGCCTGCCACCCGATCGTGCCGGTCACGGCGGACCAGCCGATCATCACCGGCATACATCCGGCCGCGCCGCCCCACACCACGTTCTGCGACGTGCGCCGTTTGAGCACGAGGGTGTAGACGAAGATGTAGAAGCAGATCGTCACGACGGCGAGCACACCGCTGAGCAGATTCGTGGTGGCCCACAGCCAGAAGAACGAGAACACGCCCAGTACGAGCCCGAATATCAGGGCATGCGAGACAGGCATGGCACCACGGGCGAGGGGGCGCTTCTCGGTGCGCTTCATCACCTTGTCGATGTCCGCGTCGACCACCATGTTCAGGGTGTTGGCGCTGGCCGCGGCCAGCATTCCCCCGAAGAGCGTGGTGAGGATCAGCCACGGATCGACGTTCCCGCGGTCTGCGAGCAGCATCGCGGGAATGGTCGTGACGAGAAGAAGTTCGATGACCCTGGGCTTCGTCAGCGCAACGTACGCAAGAAAGAGTGCGAACGCTCTGCGCGGGGCGGACGTCGCCGGTGCGGCCTGGGCGGCAGCGCCTTCGTCGCCTGCTCCGAATCCGGGGCCGCCGGCGAAACCGTGTCCGCCCGACTGCTGCCCAATTCGCACTGCGTCTCCTTGCACGACTGTCGTTCTCTGGCGCTGGGCCACTTGCTCACGTGCCACCGGCACGCGGATCGATCTCCATGGCGACACCTGGACGCCGGAGCCCACGCGTGATCGTCCGCATCAACTGCCGCGTGAGCCGGCGAACGTGCGCCTACTACAACCGATGGTAGACGGCGGGGTTTGCACCGCCAATTCGCAGGGCACCCAAAGTGCGGAATGTGGCGCCTACGAGTCGCCCGCGCGCAATCGCCCGGGGGAAGGCACGACAGTAGGGTCGGACAGAACTAGGCTGGTGGAGGACGTCCTTCGGCACCGGCTGCGTGCGCGCTCCACCAAGGCGCGTGGCAGTCGCCGCCGAGCGACGATTCCTCGGAGCCACAACTCGAACGAATGTCAGGAGATTTCTGCTCGTGTCGATCACAGACGATATTGACGTCCTCACCACGGCGCACCACCCGAGCGACTGGACGGACCTGGACACCCGAGCGGTCGACACCGTTCGTGTTCTGGCAGCGGACGCAGTGCAGAAGGTCGGCAACGGCCACCCCGGAACCGCGATGAGCCTTGCTCCCCTCGCCTACACCCTCTTCCAGCGCACCATGCGCCACGATCCGACCGATACGCACTGGATCGGCCGCGACCGATTCGTGCTCTCGTGCGGCCACTCGAGCCTGACGCTGTACCTGCAGCTCTACTTGGGCGGTTTCGGACTCGAACTCGCCGACATCGAGGCACTGCGCACCTACAAGTCCAAGACTCCCGGACACCCGGAGTTCCGTCACACCGACGGCGTCGAGATCACCACCGGCCCGCTCGGTCAGGGTCTGGCCTCCGCTGTGGGCATGGCAATGGCGGCGCGCCGCGAGCGCGGATTGTTCGATCCCGAGCCCGCTCTCGGCGACAGCCCGTTCGATCACTTCATCTACGTCGTCGCTTCCGACGGCGACATCGAAGAAGGCGTCACGTCCGAGGCGTCGTCGCTGGCAGGTACTCAGCAGCTCGGCAACCTGATCCTGTTCTACGACGACAACAAGATCTCCATCGAGCACTCCACCGACATCGCCCTGTCCGAGAACACGGCCGCTCGCTACGAGGCCTACGGCTGGCACGTGCAGGTGGTCGAGGGTGGCGAGAACGTCACCGCCATCGAAGAGGCCATCGAGGCCGCGAAGGCCGTCACCGACAAACCGTCGATCATCGTGCTGCGCACCATCATCGGTTTCCCGGCTCCCACCATGATGAACACCGGTGCAGTCCACGGTGCCGCACTGGGCGATGAGGAGATCGCCAAGGTCAAGCAGGCACTCGATTTCGACCCCGCCAAGACGTTCGAGGTCACCGACGAGGTCATCGGCCACACCCGCAAACTGCAGGAACGCGGCCGCAAGGCGCACGCCGACTGGACCGTCGAATTCGAGGCCTGGGCCGCGCGCGAGCCCGAGCGCAAGAAGCTGCTGGATCGACTGACTCAGGGCACGTTGCCCGAGAACTGGACCGACGTTCTGCCCACCTGGGAGCCCGGCAGCAAGGCCGTCGCCACGCGTGCGGCGTCGGGCGAGGTCCTCAACGCCGTCGGACCCGTTCTCCCGGAACTGTGGGGCGGCTCGGCCGACCTCGCCGGCAGCAACAACACGACGATCAAGGGTGCGAAGTCCTTCGGCCCCACGTCGATCTCCACCGACGATTGGGACGCCGAGCCGTACGGCCGCACGCTGCACTTCGGCATCCGTGAGCACGCGATGGGTGCCATCCTGTCCGGCATCGTCATGCACGGCCCCACCCGCGCGTACGGCGGAACGTTCATGCAGTTCAGCGACTACATGCGGCCGGCAGTGCGACTCGCGTCGTTGATGGACATCGACCCCATCTACGTGTGGACACACGATTCCGTCGGCCTCGGTGAGGACGGCCCGACGCACCAGCCGGTCGAGCACCTCGCGGCGCTGCGGGCCATCCCCAACCTGTCGGTGGTGCGCCCCGGCGACGCCAACGAGACCGCGTTCGCATGGCAGGCCGTGCTGGCCAAGTCCAGCAGCAGCGGACCCGTCGGCCTCGCGCTGACGCGTCAGGGCATCCCGATTCTCGAGGGCACCAGCTTCGAGGGCGTGTCGAAGGGCGGATACATCCTCGTCGAGTCGTCCAAGGCGACCCCGGACGTAGTACTGATCGGCACCGGTTCCGAGTTGCAGTACGCGGTCGAGGCGCAGAAGCAGCTGGAGGATCAGGGCATCGCCGCCCGCGTGGTCTCGATGCCGTGTGTCGAGTGGTTCGAGAGCCAGGACCAGAACTACCGCGACCAGGTGATCCCACCCACCGTCAAGGCACGAGTGTCGATCGAAGCCGGCATCGCAATGCCGTGGTGGAAGATCGTCGGCGGCTTCGGCGAGATCATCTCGCTCGAGCACTACGGCGAATCTGCCGACGCTGCAACACTTTTCCGCGAGTTCGGCTTCACCGCCGAGGCCGTCACCGCAGCCGCTCAGCGCTCCATCACCAACGTGAAGGGATAGTCCATGACCCAGAACAAGAATCTCGCAGAGCTCTCCACCGCCGGTATCTCGGTATGGCTGGACGACCTGTCCCGTGATCGCATCCGCTCGGGCAACTTGAAGGACCTCATCGACACCAAGAGTGTCGTGGGCGTGACGACCAACCCGTCGATCTTCCAGGCGGCGCTGAGCAAGGGCGATGCGTACAACGAGCAGGTCACCAAGCTCGCCGGCGAAGGTGCCGACGTCGAGACCACGATCCGCACGGTCACGACCGACGACGTCCGCGAAGCGTGCGACATCCTGATGCCGCAGTACGAGGCAAGTGCAGGCGTCGACGGACGGGTGTCGATCGAGGTCGATCCCCGCATGGCACACGACGCCGACAAGACGTACGAGCAGGCCGTCGAGCTGTGGAAGATCGTCGACCGCCCGAACCTGCTCATCAAGATTCCGGCCACCGAAGCCGGAATTCCGGCCATCGCCAAGGTGATCGGCGAGGGCATCAGCGTTAACGTCACGCTCATCTTTTCCGTCGAGCGCTACGAACTGGTGATGAACGCCTACCTCGACGGTCTGGAGAAGGCGCGCGCAGCCGGTCACGACCTCGACAAGATCCACTCCGTGGCGTCGTTCTTCGTCTCCCGGGTGGACAGCGAGATCGATTCCCGACTCGACGCGATCGGCACCCCCGACGCCGAGGCACTCAAGGGAAAAGCTGCTCTGGCCAATGCTCGTCTCGCGTACGTCGCGTACCAGCAGATCTTCGAGGTCGCTCCCCGGTTCCGCGAGCTCGTCGGCAGTGGCGCGCGTCCACAGCGGCCCCTGTGGGCCTCGACCGGCGTCAAGTCCGACGCCTACCCGGACACCATGTACGTCACCGAGCTCGTCTCACCGAACACGGTGAACACGATGCCGGAGAAGACCATGGACGCAGTTGCCGATCACGGCGAGATCGTCGGCGACACCGTCTCGGGCAAGGGACCGGAATCACAGGAGATCTTCGACCGGATCTCGGCTCTCGGAATCGACATCTCGGACGTCTTCGTGACGTTGGAGAACGAGGGCGTGCAGAAGTTCGAGGCGGCCTGGAACGAGTTGCTCGACGCCACCGGCGAGCAGCTTCGCCAAGCAGGTCAGAAGAGCTGACCGACTGTGCCCACCGCAGAAACCGAACCTCTCCACTCCGCGGACTGGCTCAATCCTCTCCGCGACGCACGAGACAAACGACTCCCCCGCATTGCGGGCCCGTGCAGCATGGTCATCTTCGGGGTGACCGGCGATCTCGCGCGTAAGAAGCTCATGCCTGCGGTGTACGACCTGGCGAACCGGGGGCTCCTACCCCCCGGTTTCGCCCTGGTCGGATTTGCCCGGCGGGAATGGCAGAACCAGGACTTCGCCAAGATCGTGCACGACTCCGTGCGCGATCACGCACGAACACCGTTCAGCGAGGAGGTGTGGAACACCCTCGCCGAGGGTTTCCGCTTCGTCCAGGGCACGTTCGACGACGACGCGGCGTTCGACGAGCTGTCCCGAACGCTGACCGAGCTCGACGAGACCCGTGGCACCGGCGGCAATCACGCCTTCTATCTGTCCATCCCGCCCAGCGCGTTCCCCGTCGTCCTCGAGCAGCTGTCTCGCTCCGGTCTGGCACAGAGCAACGACGGCAATTGGCGACGCGTCGTCATCGAGAAGCCGTTCGGACACGACCTGCAGAGCGCGAAAGAGCTCAATGCGGTCGTGAACCGAGTGTTCCCCGAGGACACCGTGTTTCGCATCGACCACTATCTCGGCAAGGAGACGGTGCAGAACATCCTGGCACTGCGCTTCGCCAACCAGTTGTTCGATCCGATCTGGAACGCACACTATGTCGACCACGTTCAGATCACGATGGCCGAGGACATCGGATTGGGCGGTCGCGCAGGGTATTACGACGGCATCGGAGCGGCACGCGACGTCATCCAGAATCACCTTCTGCAGCTGCTCGCCATCACTGCGATGGAGGAGCCGGTCAGCTTCAACCCCAAGGAGCTGCAGTCGGAGAAGATCAAGGTGCTCTCGGCAACCAAGCTCGCCGAACCACTCGATCGCACCTCCGCTCGCGGTCAGTACTCCGCAGGGTGGCAGGGCAGCCAGAAAGTGAAGGGGCTCAAGGAAGAGGAGGGTTTCGACTCCGAGTCCAACACGGAAACCTACGCTGCCATCACCCTCGAGGTGGATACGCGACGGTGGGGTGGAGTTCCGTTCTATCTTCGTACCGGCAAGGCACTCGGGCGTCGAGTCACCGAGATCGCGATGGTGTTCAAACGTGCTCCACATCTGCCCTTCGATGCCACGATGACCGAAGAACTCGGTCAGAATGCGCTGGTGATCCGAGTCCAGCCCGACGAGGGCGTGACGATGCGGTTCGGTTCGAAGGTGCCGGGATCGAGCATGCAAGTGCGCGACGTCAGCATGGACTTCAGCTACGGCCAGGCGTTCACCGAATCCTCGCCGGAGGCATACGAGCGACTCATCCTCGACGTGTTGCTCGGCGAGCCCTCGCTGTTCCCGGTCAACGCGGAGGTCGAACTGTCGTGGAAGATCCTCGACCCGATCCTCGACTTCTGGGCGTCGGGTGGCACTGCGGAACCGTACGAAGCCGGCACCTGGGGTCCTTCCTCGGGTGACGAGATGATGCACCGCACCGGACGCGAATGGAGAAGGCCGTGATTGTCGATATCCCCGCCACGACGACGGCCGAGGTCGGCAAGAAGTTGGTGGAGGTTCGCGAGGCAGGTGGCGCGGTGACGATCGGCCGTGTCCTGACACTGATCGTTGCCAGTCGCGATCCGGCCAAGGCCGAGCGAGCGATCGACGCAGCGAACGAGGCGAGCCGCGAGCATCCGTGCCGCGTCATCGTCCTCATTCACGGCGATCGGTCGGCCGAGTCGCGCCTCGACGCCCAGATTCGCGTCGGCGGTGACGCGGGTGCGTCGGAGGTCGTCGTGTTGCGCCTGAACGGCGAGCTCGCTGATCACGAGCACAGCGTGGTCATTCCGTTCCTGCTTCCCGACACCCCGATCGTGGCATGGTGGCCCGACGAGGCACCTGCAGTTCCGGCGAAGGATCCGCTGGGCCGCTTGGCAATTCGGCGAATCACCGATGCCACCAATTCCCCCGACACGACCGCGACCATCAAGGGGCGGTTGAGCAGCTACACCGAGGGTGACACCGACCTTTCGTGGAGCCGCATCACCTACTGGCGCGGTCTGTTGGCCACTGCCCTCGACCAGGCTCCGTACGAGGCGGTCGTCTCGGCGACGGTATCGGGACTGGCCGAGGAGCCGGCACTCGACATCCTGGCCGGTTGGCTGGCCGCCAAACTGGACGTGCCGGTGTATCGCCGAGCGGGTGAACTGAAGGTGGAGCTGATCAGAGAGAACAGCAGCATCTCGTTGACGCGTCCGCAGACCGGCAAGACCGCCACGTTGCGGCGCACCGGGCAGCCCGACGCCGAGGTGGCACTCGCCCGACGCAACACCCGCGAGTGCCTGGCCGAGGAACTGCGCCGACTCGACACGGACGAGATCTACGAACTGGCCCTGCACGGACTGTCGAAAGTGAGCTATGAGTAAGACATCGGTCCTTCAGTACCTGGACTCGCAGGCGTTGGTCGACGCCGCCCGGTCTCGATTTGTGGAGGTCGTCACGGCCGCGCAGGCCGAGCGAGGCTCGGCCTCGGTGGTGCTCACCGGAGGTGGCACGGGTATCGCCCTGTTGGAGGCGCTTCGCCAGGATTCCGGATCCATCGACTGGGCCGCCGTCGACATCTACTTCGGCGACGAGCGATTCCTGCCCTCGGGTGATTCCGAACGCAACGAGGTTCAGGCTTCGGAGGCACTGTTCGATCACGTCGACGTGCATCCGGATCGCATCTTCCGGATGGCCGCGTCCGACGGACCTCACGGAAGCGATCCCGAGGTGGCCGCGGCGGCGTATGCGCAGACCCTGCATTCCGGATCCGAGAGCGAGCCGACGCCCACTTTCGACATCCACCTGCTGGGAATGGGCGGCGAGGGGCACATCAATTCGCTGTTCCCCCACACCGATGCAGTCCGGGAACAGCATCGGTTCGTCGTGGCGGTCGAGGACTCCCCCAAGCCTCCGCCCGTGCGAATCACATTGACGCTGCCCGCCGTTCGCCGCGCACAGCACGTGTGGCTGCTCGTATCGGGAGCGAACAAGGCCGATGCCGTTGCCGCGGCGGTCGGCGGGGCCGATCCCGACGACATCCCGTCGGCCGGCGCGCTGGGCACCGAATCGACTGTCTGGTTCCTCGATGCCGGCGCAGCGTCCAAGCTGGACACTGTCTGATCTACCCGCTCAGCTGGGTTCCGCGGCGTCGGGGTCACATCTCGGCCGATTGCCCTCGTACTCGCTGACGCCCCAGGCACGTCCTGTCGTCGAGTTACGGATCCGCCTACCGTTCGCGCGGTAGGCGGATCCGTCTCGCCAGGCATCGGTGTCGTTGCTGCACTGCCTCATACCTCGTTGGACGCGACCGACCGCCGACCGGTTCCTCACCCGTCGCTAGCCGCTGTTGCGCAGCGCAGTCGCCAGACCGTTCATCGTCAACAGGATTCCACGCTTGACGCGCTCGTCGTCGTCACCGCTGCGGTAACGGCGCAGCATCTCGACCTGCATCTGATTGAGTGGTTCGAGGTACGGGAACCGGTTGTGCACGGAGCGCTCCAGGGACGGGTTGTCTTCGAGCAGTCGACTGTGGCCGGTGATCTTCAGGTACATCCGCACCGTCGTGGCGTGCTCTGCCTCGATCATGCCGAAGATCCGGGCCCGCAGATCGGCGTCCGGAACCAACTCGGCGTAGCGCGCCGCGATACCCAGGTCCGACTTGGCCATGACCTGCGCGAGGTTGGACAGCACCGTCTGGAAGAACGGCCACTTTCGATAGAGGTCGGTCAGCACCTCGAGCTTGGAATCGTCGTCGCCGACCCACTCCTCGAACGCCGAACCGGTGCCGTACCACCCGGGCAGCATGACGCGGCACTGACTCCACGACATCACCCACGGGATGGCACGCAGGTCGTACACCGAGTTCGTCGGCTTCCTCGATGCCGGACGGGAGCCGATGTTCAGCTCGCCGACCTCCGCCACCGGCGTCGACGTGCGGAAGTATTCGACGAAACCGGGCTCCTCGTGCACCAGCCGGCCGTATGCCGCGCGGGCTTTCGCCGCGAGGTCGTCCAGGACGTCGTATGCGGCTTCTGCGCCGTCCCCGAGGCCCTCGACGTCCAGCAAAGTCGATTCGAGGGTTCCCGCCACCAGGGACTCGAGGTTGCGGCGCGCCATGGACGGCTCGGCGTACTTCGCCGCGATGATCTCACCCTGTTCGGTCAGACGCAGGGATCCCTGCACCACGCCGGGCGGCTGGGCCAGGATCGCGTCGTAGCTGGGGCCGCCGCCGCGGCCGACCGTGCCACCGCGACCATGGAAGAGTCGCAGTCGAATTCCCGTCTTGCGCGATGCTTCGAGCAGGTCCAACTCGGCACGGTAGAGCGCCCAGTTCGCAGCGAGGTACCCACCGTCCTTGTTCGAGTCCGAATATCCGAGCATGACTTCCTGATTCATGCCGCGCCCGGCCACCAGCGCGCGGTAGATCGGAACGTCGAGCGTGGCGAGCAGCGTCGCCGCACCCTGCTGAAGGTCCTCGATGGTCTCGAACAGCGGAACCACGCCGACGGTCGACGTGGGTGAGGAGCCGTCGGTGCCAGGGTCGAAGATGCCTGCTTCCTTGAGCAGCAACGCCGCTTCGAGCATGTCGCTGACCGACTGACACATACTGATGATGTAGTTCTGGATGGTGTCGGGGCCCAGGTGATCGATAGCCTCCTTGGCCGCCCTGACGATGCCCAGTTCCTTGGTGGCGAGCTCACTGAGCTGCGCGTTGGGGCCGACGAGCGGCCGCCTGGTCGCGAGTTCCTGCGACAGCACCGAGACCCGCTCGTCCTCTTCGAGGGACATGTAGTCGGAGTGAACACCGGCCCACGCCAGCAGCTCGGCGACCACTTCCTCGTGGGTCTCGGAGTTCTGCCGCATGTCCAATGCCTGCAGATGGAAGCCGAACGTCTCGACCGACTGTCGGAGCCGCAGCAGACGATCGTCGGCGATCAAGGCATCTCCGTCGGCGCGTAGAGCACGGTCGATGATGTCGAGGTCGTCGAGAATGGCCTGTGGACCGTCGTACTGCTGCGCCCCGAGGTCGATCCCGGAGACCGGCACGGCGTCGAGTACCGCCTCGGCAGTGGCCGTGAGACGGGCCCGGATGCCGACGACAGCGACGCGATACGGTTCGTCCGATCGGCGATCGTCCGGCTCGGCCGATGCGCCGGCCAGAGCTGCGAGATCCTCGGTGACGTCCACCAGGCGCGCGGACATCGAGAGTTCCTTCTCCAGCCCGACCAGCTCGTCCAGGTAGTGCTCGAACGCGACGTACCCCGCCTGATGTGTCGCGGTGTGGACCACGTCCGCGGTGACGTTCGGGTTACCGTCGCGGTCACCGCCGATCCACGAGCCAGGGCGCAGAATGGGACGCGGCAGCAGGTCGTCCTCGGGCCACCGCGCGCGCAGAGCGGCGCGCACATCCGCGTTGAGGGCGGGCATGACGTCGAACAGGGAGGACTCGAAGTATCGGAGTCCGACCTCGATCTCGTCCTGAATCCGCAAGCGCGACAACCGAATCAGAGCCGTCTCCCACAGAGTCAGCACCTGCCTGCGGATCTGCACGTCGATGGCGGCCAGTTCCTTCGCGGCACTGGCGGCCTTGCCCTCGCGAGCGGCAGTGGCGACATCGCGGCGGCGCATCAGTTCGGTGATCTTCGATTGGACATCGAACACGGTCCGGCGACGCGTCTCGGTGGGGTGTGCGGTGATCACCGGAGCCACCAGCGCGTCCGTCAGTGCCGCGGCCACCTGCTCGCGCGACGGTGCTGCCGAATCGATCTTGAGCCAGGTGGCGTCGAGACTGCTGTCCTGCGGCGGATCCTCGCGGTCGAGGTGAATCGCGCGTCGGCGCTCGCGGTGCAGGTCCTCGGCAAGATTGGCCAGCAATGAGAAGTGACTGAATGCTCGAATGAGTGGAACTGCTCGAGCCACTTCGACGTCGGTGTAGCGACCGACCGAATCGTCTCGCTCGATCTCGGATCTGCGTACCGCGAAGGACTCGACGCGTGCCGCCTCGATCAGGTCGAATACGTCGTCGCCTTCGTGCTCACGGATGATCTCACCCAGGATGCCGCCGAGATAGCGGATGTCCTCACGGAGTGGCTCGGTCAACTCCCGACCCTGAGCTGTCGGTGGAACGAAGGCTGGGGATCCGACTGAGTCGTAGGAGGATTCGCTCATCCACTCAGTATCGTCGCTTCGCGACCAACTCGCACTCGGAGCCGAGGTGGATCAGGTGTACTTGATCTCCAGACCGATACCGAGGATGGCGATGAGCCAGATGATGCCGGTGAAGACGGTGAGGCGATCGAGATTCTTCTCCACGACCGTGGAACCGGAGAGGCTGGACTGCACTCCGCCACCGAACAGGCTGGACAATCCGCCACCCTTGCCGCGATGCAGCAGGATCAGCAAGATCAGTGCCAGGCTGGTGATGACCAGCAGAATATCCAGAAACAGATCCATGTCCACCTCAAACTCGATTCGATGCCTTCAGCAGCCTACCTGGCCCCGCGAACGGCTTCGGACACCCCGCCGAAGCGAGGTGTCCGAAACCAGGTCTGTCCAGCGGTGCCGATGACCGATCAGGGCAAGGGGCCGCCTGCGGCGATGGCAGACAACGTGGCGAACTCGTCTGCCTTGAGCGAAGCGCCACCGACCAGTGCGCCGTCGACGTCGGGCTGACCGACGATCTCGCCGACGTTCTTCGCGTTCACCGAACCGCCGTACAGCACGCGCACTCCGGCGGCGACCTCGTCGGAGGACAGCGCCTTCAGTTCCTCGCGAATTGCACCGCACACTTCCTGAGCGTCCGACGCCGACGCGACCCGGCCGGTGCCGATCGCCCACACCGGCTCGTAGGCGATGACGATCTTGGAGATATCGTCGGCCGACAGTCCGCTGAGCGAACCACGCAGCTGGGTGACGTTGTAGGCCACGTGCTCGCCGGCCTCCCGGATGTTCAGACCCTCGCCGATGCACACGATCGGAGTGAGGCCGTTCTTCAGGGCCGCCTTCGTCTTGGCGAGTACGACGGCGTCGTCCTCGCTGTGCAGCGTGCGTCGTTCGGAGTGACCGACGACGACGAAGGTGCACCCCAGCTTGGCCAGCATCGATCCGCTGATCTCGCCGGTGAAAGCACCCTTGTCCTCGGACGAGACGTCCTGTGCACCGTAGGTGAGGAGGAGTTTGTCGCCCTCGACCAGAGTCTGCACGCTGCGGATGTCGGTGAACGGCGGGATCACCGTCACGTCGACCTTGTCGAAGTACTTCTCGGGCAACGAGAACGCGATCTTCTGCACCAGCGAGATGGCCTCGAGGTGATTGAGGTTCATCTTCCAGTTGCCCGCGATGAGCGGCTTACGTGCCATGCGTTACGCCTCCAGGACGGATAGGCCGGGGAGCTGCTTGCCTTCGAGGTATTCGAGGGATGCACCACCGCCGGTGGAGATGTGCGAGAAGCCGTCGTCGGGCAGTCCGAGGGTGCGCACGGCAGCCGCGGAATCGCCGCCGCCGACGACGCTGAACGCGCCCTTCTCGGTGGCTCCGATGATCGCTTCGGCAATGCCCTTGGTTCCGGCCGCGAACTTGTCGAACTCGAACACTCCGGCCGGTCCGTTCCAGAAGACGGTCTTGGCATTCGAGAGGACGACGGCGAAACGACTGACCGAGTCCGGCCCTATGTCCAGGCCCATCCAGCCGTCCGGAATCTCGGACGCCTTGACGGTCTTCGCCTCGGCGTCTGCAGCGAACTTGTCCCCGACGACGATGTCGACGGGCAGGTGGATCACGTCGCCGAAACGCTCGAGCAGGTCCTTGCAGACTCCGATCTGATCCTCCTGAAGGAGCGAGTTTCCGACCGAATAACCTTGTGCCGCAAGGAAAGTGAAGGCCATTCCGCCTCCGATGACGAGGGTGTCGACCTTGGGAGCCAATGCCTCGATGACGCCGAGCTTGTCCGAGACCTTGGAGCCGCCGAGCACCACCGCATACGGACGCGCAGCGTCCTCGGTGAGCTTGGCCAGCACCTCGACCTCGGCCGCGACGAGGGTGCCCGCGTAGTGGGGCAGCAACTGCGCCACGTCGTAGACCGACGCCTGCTTGCGGTGCACGACGCCGAATCCGTCGGAGACGAACGCCGCGTCGTCGCCGGCCAACGCAACGAGCTCACGTGCCAGAGCAGCTCGCTCGGACTCGTCCTTGCTGGTCTCACGGGGATCGAAGCGAATGTTCTCGAGCAGCAGCACGTCGCCGTCGGTCAGACCCTCGGCGCGAGCCTCGGCATCTTGGCCCACCACGTCGCCCGCGAGCTGAACATGGCGTCCGAGCAGCTCCCCGAGCTTCGCTGCCACCGGAGCCAGGCTGTACTTCGCGTCGGGCTTGCCGTCGGGACGA
The DNA here is from genome assembly GCF_022810385.1 of Rhodococcus sp. ARC_M12. NCBI lineage: Bacteria > Bacillati > Actinomycetota > Actinomycetes > Mycobacteriales > Nocardiaceae > Rhodococcus > Rhodococcus sp. ARC_M12. The sequence continues at coordinate 139,113 of NZ_JALGQI010000001.1, forward strand.
CCGAGATGCGCGGTGACGATGACCTTGGCACCGGCCTCGACCAGGGCCCGAAGAGTCGGGATCGACGCCTGGATACGGCCGGGATCGGTGATCGTGCCGTCCTCGAGCGGGACGTTGAAGTCCGATCGCACGAGTACGCCACGGCCTTCGACACCGGCATCGAGCAGATCCTGCAGTGTCTTGACAGCCATCGGTGTCAGAGGGACTTGCCGACGAGACCGATGAGGTCGGCGAGGCGGTTGGAGTAGCCCCACTCGTTGTCGTACCAGGAGACGATCTTGACCTGGTCGTCGATGACCTTCGTCAGCGGCGCGTCGAAGATCGACGAGTGCGGGTCGGTGACGATGTCCGAGGACACGATCGGGTCGGTGTTGTACTTCAGAATGCCCTTGAGGGGACCCTCGGCAGCTGCCTTCATCGCGGCGTTGATGTCGTCGGCGCTGGCCTTCTTCTTCAACAGTGCGGTGAGGTCGGTGACCGAGCCGGTGGGGATCGGTACCCGGAGCGCGTAGCCGTCGAGCTTGCCGAGCAGCTGCGGGAGGACCAGGCCGATGGCCTTGGCCGCGCCGGTGCCGGTGGGCACCACGTTGAGAGCTGCAGCGCGGGCGCGACGCAGATCGCTGTGCGGGCCGTCCTGGAGGTTCTGATCCTGCGTGTACGCATGGATGGTGGTCATGAGACCGGAGACGATGCCGAACTCGTCGTCGAGAACCTTGGCGATGGGGCCGAGGCAGTTGGTGGTGCACGACGCGTTGGAGATGATGTTCTGGCTGCCGTCGTACTTGTCGTCGTTGACGCCCATCACGATGGTGATGTCCTCGCCCTTGGCGGGCGCGGAGATGATGACCTTCTTGGCGCCGGCATCGATGTGGCCCTGAGCCTTCGCAGCGTCGGTGAAGATGCCGGTGGACTCGACGACGACGTCGACGCCCAGGTCACCCCACGGAAGTGCGGACGGGCCCTCGCGCAGCGACAGTGCCTTGATCTTCTGGCCGCCGACGACGATGGTGTCCTCGCCCTCGAGCGAGACGTCGTGCGGCAAGCGGCCCAGGATCGAGTCGTACTTGAGCAGGTGTGCGAGCGATGCGTTGTCGGTCAGGTCGTTGACAGCAACGATTTCGATGTCGGTGGTACCGAGCGCCTTCTGCGCGTCGACAGCCCTGAAGAAGTTACGCCCGATGCGGCCGAAGCCGTTGACGCCTACCCGGATCGTCACTGTTCGCTCCTAAAAGTTGTGAAAACAGATGTCTGATTGTGCCGGCGTGCGGGGTGCCACACGCGGTACCCACCCTAGTGTGCGCGCAGGCAGAGCGCGCGCATCACGTCGTCGGGGCGATCATGCCTCGTCGAGCAGCTCGGCGGTGACCGCGGACTCGGTGTCGGGAATCCCGGTCTCCTTGGCCTTGCGGTCGGCCATGGACAGCAGGCGTCGAATTCGACCTGCCACGGCGTCCTTGGTCATCGGCGGATCGGCCAACTGGCCGAGCTCCTCCAACGACGCCTGCCGATGTTGGACTCGGAGCGAGCCTGCGGCGGCCAGATGATCCGGCACGTCGTCGCCGAGAATGTGCAGGGCCCGCTCGACACGCGCTGCGGCCGCGACTGCCGCTCTGGCCGAGCGACGCAGGTTGGCGTCGTCGAAGTTGGCGAGTCGATTCGCGGTGGCTCTGACTTCGCGTCGCATGCGTCGTTCTTCCCAGATCAGCCGGGTGTCCTGTGCTCCCATTCGGGTGAGCAGGGCTCCGATCGCTTCGCCGTCGCGAACGACCACTCGATCGGTGCCGCGGACTTCACGAGCCTTGGCGGCCACCCCGAGGCGCCGAGCGGCTCCGACCAGCGCGAGTGCTGCCTCCGGTCCGGGGCAGCTGATCTCGAGGGCCGAGGATCGACCCGGTTCGGTGAGCGAACCGTGTGCCAGGAACGCGCCACGCCATGCGGCCTCGGAGTCCCCGACCGTGCCGCCGACGACCTGAGCGGGCAGGCCCCGAACCGGACGACCGCGCAGATCCAACAGGCCGGTCTGCCGGGCCAGCGCCTCGCCGTCCTTGGCCACCCGGACCACGTAGCGAGAGGTCTTGCGGAGCCCGCCTGCACCGAGCATGTGCACGTCGGAGGAGTAGCCGTACAGCTCGAAGATCTCGCGACGCAGTCGTCTCGCGATGGACCCGAGGTCCACCTCGGCCTCGACCACCACCCGGCCCGCCACGATGTGCAGTCCACCGGCGAATCGCAGGAGTGCGGACACCTCGGCCTTGCGGCAACTGACCTGACTGACGGTGAGCCTGCTCAGCTCGTCCTTGACCTCCGCTGTCATGGCCACGAAGTGATCCCCTCTCTGCGCGCGGCGGTCGGTTCGGTGCCGTCGGTGGACGACACGATGGAACCGAGAGCCGCAGCAAGCTTGCCGTAATGATGTGCGTGGGTGCCGTTTTCGGCAACGTCGACGTAGACGACCTCGGCACCGAGCCGGGCTGCGGCCCGCGCTACGTGCTCGCGGTTGCTGCCTTCCGGGACCGAGGCGGAATCGACCAATACGTAGTCGATTCCCAAATCAGGTGCGTGTTGGGAGAGTACGTGGACATGCCGCTCGGCGGAGAATCCGGTGGTCTCCCCCAGCTCGGGTGCCAGGTTCAGCACGAGTACCTTCGGCGCGCTCGTGCGAGCCAGCGCGGTGAGCTGATCTGGCACCAGTACGTGCGGGATCACGCTCGAAAACCACGATCCCGGTCCGAGCACCACCAGGTCGGCCCTCTCGATGGCCGCGAGTGCATCCGCGGACGCGGGCGGTTCGGGTGGAAGCAGTCGCACGCGGCGAACCTTGCCCGGAGTCGTGGCCACTGCCACCTGACCCCGGATGACGCGGCTCACCCGAGGGTCGTCCTCCAGACCGGAGACGTCCGCCTCGATGTCGAGTGCGATGGGCGACATCGGCAGCACTCGTCCGTCGATTCCGAGCATCCGCACCATCTCGTCCAGTGCAGCGATCGGGTCGCCCAACACCTCGGTGAGGCCGGCGAGGATGAGGTTGCCCACAGAATGTCCGGCCAACGCACCCGTGCCACCGAAGCGGTGCTGCAGCACGTCGGTCCACAACTGCGTTCGGTCGTCTGAGCGCGCCAGTGCGGCCAACGCCATGCGCAGGTCCCCGGGCGGAATGACGCCGAGTTCGGCCCGCAGCCGTCCCGAGGATCCACCGTCGTCGGCGACGGTGACGATGGCAGTGACGTCGTGTGCGAGCAACCGGGCCGCCGAGAGCGTGGCGTACAGCCCGTGACCGCCTCCGAGGGCGACGATCCTGGGGCCGGCCCCCGATGCCGTGGTGTGATCCTGGCTCATTCGCGACCCAGATCCCGATGCAGCACACGCACCGACACATCACCCTGCTCGGCGAGTAACCCGGCCAGTGCCTCGGTCATCGCGACACTTCGATGCTTCCCTCCGGTGCAGCCCACGGCCACCGTCATGTATCTCTTGCCTTCCCGCACGTACCCCTCGATCGTCAGATTCAGCAGGTGCGTGTACGTCTGCAGATAGTCGTGTGCCCCGTCCTGCCCCAGCACGTAGTCGCGAACGTCCGCATCCTGACCGCTGTGTTCGCGCAACTCGGGAACCCAGTGCGGATTGGGCAGAAATCGCACGTCGCAGACCAGGTCGGCGTCCATCGGCAGGCCGTATTTGAACCCGAAGGACTGCACGGTGACGCCGACGCCGGTGGTGTCGGCGTCACCGAACACCGTCTCGATCTTGCGGCGCAGCTGATGCACCGACAGCGATGTGGTGTCCACCGTGAGATCGGCCGCTGCCTTGACCTGGGCGAGCCGCAACCGTTCGGCGGTGATGCCCTCGGTCAACGTTCCGTCCTGACCGTCGTTCTGTAGTGGATGGCTACGCCGGTTGGACTCGAACCGACGGATCAGCACGGCGTCCGACGCGTCGAGGAAGAGCACGCGATTACGCACGCCCTTGGAGTCCAGTTCCTTCACCACCCACCCCAGATCGCCGGTGAACAGCCGGCTGCGGACGTCCATCACCAGTGCAAGTCGCTCGATTCGGGGCTTGGACTCCAGTCCGAGATCGACCATCTTGGAGATGAGCTCAGGAGGCAGGTTGTCGGCCACGTACCAGCCGAGGTCCTCGAGGATCTTGGCTGCGGTGCGCAGTCCTGCACCGGAAACTCCCGTCACCAACGCGACTTCGATCTCGTCGTGCCCGGACCCTGCCTCGAAGGGCTGCTCTAGGTTCTCTTCGGACGGTGGATGTCCCTGTGTCTGGTGTTCGCTCACTACGAAGCCTGTCCCGCCGATTCCACACGCGGTGCGATCGCATGTTCCGCCGTGTTCTCGCCCGATGTCGTTGCAGTTGCGCTGCCATCATCGCCTACATCGGCGCCGTCCGTGTCGGAACCAAGGGCGGCCAGCACCGACGTGGCCGTCGTCTCGCCGATTCCCGGAACCTCCATGATCTCCGCAACCGTCGCACGCTTGAGGTTGGCGACCGAACCGAAGTGGGCGACCAGTGCGGTGCGCCGCGACTCGCCGAGTCCGCGAACCGAATCCAGCGCCGAGGCCGTCATCCGCCGCGATCGCTTGCTGCGATGGAACGTGATCGCGAAGCGGTGCGCCTCGTCGCGAACTCGTTGCAGGAGATACAACGATTCGCTCGTGCGAGGCAGGATGACCGGATCCTCCTCGCCCGGAACCCACACCTCCTCCAGCCGTTTCGCCAGACCGACCACCGCAACGTCGGTGACACCGAGTTCGTCCAGTACCGCCGCGGCGGCGGCGACCTGAGGAGCACCGCCGTCGACGACGAACAGGTTCGGTGGGTACGCGAATTTACGCGGTCTTCCGGTCTGTGGATCCAACGCCGCTTCGGGGGCCAGGTCGCCTCCGGACCCGGTCGAACCATCGGCGGAATGTCGCAGGAATCGACGTCGAGTCACCTCGGCGATGCTGGCGACATCGTCGGAATGCCCGTCGCCTGCCGCTTCCTTGATCGCGTAGTGGCGGTAGTCGCTCTTGCGGGGCAACCCGTCCTCGAAGACGACGAGCGAGGCCACCACATCGGTTCCCTGAACGTGGGAGATGTCGATGCATTCGATGCGCAGCGGTGCCGAATCGAGATCGAGCGCTTCCTGAATGCCTTGCAGGGCTGCGGATCTCGACGTGAAATCGCCCGCGCGCTTGAGCTTGTGCTGCTGCAGCGCCTCTTTCGCGTTGCGTTCGACGGTCTCGGCCAACGCTTTCTTGTCACCGCGCTGAGGAACCCGAAGGGTCACGTTCGACCCCCTCAGTTCACTGAGCCAGATCTGTACCTCGTCGGCGTTGTCCGGCAGGACCGGAACCAACACTTCTCGCGGAACGGCATTCGAACCACCGTCGTTGCCGCCCGGTGCCTGTGCGGACAGGGCAGCCTGCTCGCCGTAGAACTGCGTCAGAAACTGTTCGACCAGAGCGGGGAGATCGGCCTCGTCCTGGCGTTCGATCACCTCTCCTGCCTTTTCCACCACCCAGCCCCGTTGCCCGCGAACCCGGCCGCCTCGGACGTGGAAGACCTGAACGGCAGCTTCCAGGGCATCGGTGGCGAAGGCGACGAGATCGGCGTCGGTGCCGTCACCGAGCACCACCGCCTGCTTCTCCAATGCCCGACGCAGCGCACCGACGTCGTCTCGCAGACGCGCGGCGGTCTCGAAATCGAGGTCCTCGGATGCCGACTGCATCTTCTTCTCGAGCTGCCGCACGAGCTTGTCCGTCTTTCCGGCCAAGAAGTCGCAGAAGTCCTCGACGGTGGCGCGATGCTCGTCGGCGCTGACCCGGCCGACGCACGGTGCCGAGCACTTGTCGATGTAACCCAGCAGGCAGGGTCTGCCGATCTGATTGTGCCGCTTGAACACTCCGGTCGAGCACGTGCGCGCGGGGAACACTCGCAGCAGTAGATCAAGCGTCTCGCGGATGGCCCACGCATGCGCGTAGGGACCGAAATAGCGCACACCCTTCCGTCTGGGTCCGCGGTAGACGAACAACCGCGGGTATTCCTCGTTCATCGTCACCGCGAGCATCGGATAGCTCTTGTCGTCGCGGTAGCGGACGTTGAACCGAGGATCGAACTCCTTGATCCAGTTGTACTCGAGCTGCAGCGCCTCGACTTCGGTGGTCACCACAGTCCACTCCACCGATGCTGCGGTGGTGACCATCTGGCGAGTACGCGGATGCAGCGAGGCTATGTCTGCGAAATAGGAATTGAGCCGACTGCGGAGGCTTTTGGCCTTTCCCACGTAGACGACACGGCCGTGCGGATCGCGAAATTTGTACACCCCCGGCTCCACCGGGATGGTTCCGGTGGCCGGGCGGTAGGTAGCGGGGTCGGACACGGCATCCACGTTAGCCGTCGGGTCCGACGTTCTCCGCATCCGCAGCTCAGCCGTGGTGCAGCGGTCCGACTCAGTCCTGATCGACCGCGATGTCCGGAACGGAGTCAGCGGGTGCGTATCTGCGTTCGAGGGTACGGAACTGTCGTACCGCCGCGACCGCATGGTCACGATCATTGGACTGGATGGCCATCACGTTGATGAACTCGTCGTCGGGAATGTCGATCCTGGCCCACATCGCTCCGTCCGGGAAAGACAGGCCCCGCACCAGATCCCACTCGATCAAACGCTCCGACAACAGGTTTCGCACCGCAACGCCGGCCGGCCCGACGCGAATGCGCGGGCGCGTCAGCACGAGCGCCAGGCTTCCCAGAAGAAGTCCGAGTCCCGCCATCGCGAGCTGGTCGGCGGTTCTGAAGTACACCCCGGTCGGCGACACTCGCAACAGGACGGCGACGGTCGTGTGCGCCACCACGAGCAGCACCGCTGTCGCGATGGCGTAGCGGGCCGACTTACGCGACTTCACGACCATGTCCCACTCGGCGGACGGTGTGTTGCCGGTCACGTGAACTCCTGATTCGTCCAGGGCTGACGCAGGTGCTTGAGCGTCAGAGCCGTGTCGATCGCGGCAGCCGTGGCTTGCGCGCCCTTGTCCTCGAACGAACCGGGCAACCCCGCTCGATCGAGAGCCTGCTGCTCGTCGTTCGTGGTGAGCACTCCGTTGGTGACCGGGGTGCCCTCGTCCAGCGACACACGCGTGAGTCCGGCCGTCACGGCGTCGCACACATACTCGAAATGCGGTGTGCCCCCGCGAATGACGACGCCGAGAGCGACGACGGCGTCGTGGTTTCGGGCCAGTTCCTGCGCGACGACGGGCAGTTCGATGGCTCCGGCAACACGGATGACCGTGACGTCCTGAATCCCGGCCGACTCGGCCTTGCGGAGCGCACCGTCGAGCAGCGCCTGCGAGATCTTCTGGTGCCACTGACCGGCGACGATCGCCAGTTTGAGATCACTCGCGCCTGCGAGCTGCAGGGTGGGTTCGCCTTCGCCGCTCATGGGTTGACCCCGTTCTCGTACTCCTCGAGCCCGGTGAGGTCGTGGCCCATGCGGTCGCGCTTGGTGCGCAGGTAGGTAAGGTTCTCCGCGTTGGCGCGCAGCGGCATCGGAACTCGCTCGGTGACGTGCAATCCGTAGCCGTCGAGTCCCACTCGCTTGGCGGGGTTGTTCGTCAGCAGCCGCATCGAGGAGACACCGAGATCGACGAGGATCTGGGCTCCGATCCCGTAGTCCCGGGAGTCGGCGGGGAGTCCGAGCTGCAGGTTGGCATCGACGGTGTCGGAGCCTGCGTCCTGGAGTTGGTAGGCCTGCAGCTTGTGCAGCAGACCGATGCCGCGACCTTCGTGACCGCGCATGTAGAGCACGATGCCTCGCTCCTCGGCGGCCACCATTTCCAGGGCCGCGTCCAATTGCGGTCCGCAGTCGCAGCGCAGTGATCCGAACACGTCGCCGGTCAAGCATTCGGAGTGCACTCGAACGAGCACGTCGCTGCCATCTCCGTCGGGCCCGGCGATGTCGCCGCGGACGAGCGCTACGTGTTCGACCTCGTCGTAGATGCTCTGGTAGCCGACGGCGCGGAACGTGCCGTGGCCGGTGGGGATTCGGGCGTCGGCGACGCGGACCACGTGCTTCTCGTGCTTGCGACGCCAGGCGATGAGGTCGGCGATGGAGATGAGGGCGAGGTCGTGTTCGTCGGCGAAGACACGCAGTTCGTCGGTCTGGGCCATCGCCCCCTCGTCCTTCTGGCTGACGATCTCGCAGATGACGCCTGCGGGCCGCAGGTCGGCCATCCGGGCAAGGTCGACGGCAGCCTCGGTGTGGCCTGGGCGACGCAGCACTCCGCCGTCCTTGGCGCGCAACGGTACGACGTGGCCGGGCCGGGTGAAGTCGTTCGCGCCGGTGTCGGGGTCTGCGAGCAGCCGCATCGTGGCTGCTCGGTCGGAGGCCGAGATACCGGTGCCGATGCCTTCGCGGGCGTCGACGGTGACGGTGTAGGCGGTGCCGTGCTTGTCCTGGTTGGTAGCGAACATAGGCGGCAGGCCGAGCCGGTCGCAGTCCTCGCCGGACAGCGGAACGCAGAGGTAACCCGAGGTGTAGCGGACCATGAAGGCGACCAGCTCCGGGGTGGCCTTCTCCGCGGCGAAGATGAGGTCGCCTTCGTTCTCGCGGTCCTCGTCGTCGACGACCACCACTGCTTTGCCCGCAGCGATGTCCGCAACTGCGCGCTCGATACTGTCGAACCTGGTCACCACGGTGTGCTCCATACGTCTCGGGCCTGGCTCAGCGCCCTGTAAATTCTCCGATGCACCATCGATTGCGTGCACGTCAACACTACTTACTGCGCGTCGATACTCTGCAGCCGCTCCACGTACTTGGCGATGACGTCGACTTCGAGGTTGACGGGCGATCCGACCTCTGCCGTGCCGAGAGTGGTCAGGTCGAGGGTCGTCGGGATCAGAGAGATCTCGAACCAATGCGATCCGTCGTCGACGCCGAGTCCGGAGACGGTGAGCGAGACTCCGTCGACGGTGATCGAGCCCTTCTCGACCACGTAGCGCGCGACCGAGGTGGGCAGTGCGATGCGCACGACGGTCCAGTTCTCGGACGGGGATCGGCCGATGATGGTCCCGGTGCCGTCCACATGACCCTGCACGAGATGCCCGCCGAGGCGGCTGCCGAGCGCGGCCGCACGCTCGAGGTTGACGCGACTGCCCACGTCGAGGGCACCGAGGCTCGAGCGGTTCAGCGTTTCCTGCATGACGTCGGCGGTGAATCCGCCGTCGGGCAGCACCTCGACCACGGTCAGGCAGACCCCGTTCACCGCGATGGAGTCGCCGTGCCCGGCGTCCGAGGTCACCACCGGACCGCGAACGGTGAACCGCGCGGCGTCGGGCAGTTCGTCCTTGGCGACGATCTCGCCGAGCTCTTCGACAATTCCGGTGAACATCTACTTCGCTCCTTCGGGCACGACGCCGATCAGAATGTCGTTGCCGATCATGGTGACTGTCTCCGTGCGGAACCGAATTGCATCGGCAATTGTTCCGATGCCCGCATTCTCCACCGCTGCGGGTCCGCTGCCCAACACCGCCGGTGCGACGTACGCCACGATCCGGTCGACCAGGCCCGCAGCGAGGAATGCCCCGGCCAGCGTCGGACCGCCTTCGATCTGGATGTCGGTGTGCTCGCGCAGCGCCTCGACGACGGCGGCCGGATCGTGTGTGTCGAGAAACACCGTCGGAGCGTCGGACCCACGGATTGCCGCGGTCGACGGTATCGGCCGCGATCCGACGACGACGCGAACCGGCTGATGCGCTGCCAACGTGCCGTCGGGACGTCGCGCGGTCAGTCGCGGGTCGTCGGCCAGCACGGTGCCGGTTCCGACGACGATGGCGTCGAGCTTGGCTCGCTCGGCGTGCACGTGCGCCCGGGCCTGGGGTCCGGTGATCCACTGGCTCGTGCCGTCCGCTGCGGCACTGCGACCGTCGAGAGTGGCGGCGTACTTCCACGTCACGTGCGGTCGCCCGGTGCGTTGCTTGTGCAACCAGGCTCGCAGTGGCCCCTGCCGCACCTCGGTCTCGCCGATCCCCTGTTCGACGCGAATGCCGGCCGCGCGCAGGGTGTCCCCGCCGCCCGAGGCGAGCGGGTTCGGATCGGCGACGGCGTGCACGACCGAGGCGATGCCCGCGTCGATCAGCGCTCGGGAGCACGGTCCGGTGCGGCCGGTGTGGTTGCAGGGTTCGAGGGTGACCACCGCGGTGCCGCCGCGAGCGCGGTCCCCGGCCTCGGCCAGGGCGACGATCTCGGCGTGCGGACCGCCGGGCGGACGCGTGGAACCGATGCCGACCACCACGCCGTCTGCATCCAGGATCACCGCACCGACCGCGGGATTGGGACTACTGATACCCCGGGCGGACTCGGATGCCTCGACGGCGAGGGCCATGGCGTCCGCGAGGGACATTGCTGCGCCCCGGCCGTTCATTACGACAGGTGGTGTGATGCGTGGGCGGCTCTGTCGCGGAGGTCGCGCACGGCGGCAGCGGGGTCGGCGGTGTTGTAGACGGCCGAGCCGGCGACGAAGCAGTCGATGCCGGCCTCTGCGGCCTGCTCGATCGTGTCGGAGTTGATGCCGCCGTCGATCTCGACGATCAGTCGAAGATCGCCGGAATCGACCAGTGCCCTCACTGCTTTCGCCTTCGAGAGCACCTCCGGCATGAACGACTGTCCGCCGAAGCCCGGCTCGACGCTCATCACCAGCAGCGTGTCGAAGTCGCGCAGGATCTCGAGGTACGGCTCGATGGGTGTTCCCGGCTTGACCGACAGGCCTGCCTTGGCTCCGGCTGCGCGGATGTCGCGGGCCACGGCGGACGGGTCGTCGGTCGCCTCGGCGTGGAAGGTGACGTTGTACGCGCCTGCTTCGGCGTACGGCGGGGCCCAGCGCGCCGGATCCTCGATCATCAGGTGGCAGTCGAGGGGGATGTTCGTCGCCTTGAGCAGGCTCTCGACGACCGGCAGCCCCAGGGTGAGGTTGGGAACGAAGTGCGCGTCCATGACGTCGACGTGCAGCCAGTCGGCTCCGGACACGGCGTCGGCTTCGGCAGCCAGACGCGCGAAGTCTGCGGACAGGATCGAGGGGGCAATCATCGGGGAAACCACGATTGACGAGCCTAGTCGAGCCGGTATCGTTCGCCCATGACCACCATCGATTCCGCGACGGCGGTGATCGCCGATCTTCCCGAGGTCACCGAGAGTGTCCGGTACGGAAACCCGGCGTGGTCGGTGGGCAAGAACGTGTTCGCATGGATTCGACCGTTCAGCAAGGCCGACCTGAAGCGATTCGGCAGCGAGACTCCGCCCAGCGGTCCGATCCTCGCGGTTCGCACGGCTGATCTGCACGAGAAGGAAGCGATCCTCGCCGCACACCCAAGGGCGTGCTTCACCATTTCGCATTTCGACGGATTCGCCGCCGTCCTGGTCGACCTCGACAACACCGACGACGACGAACTGCGGGAGCTGATCATCGACGGGTGGCTGGTCCACGCCCCGAAGAACGTGGCCGAGACCTTTCTGGCCGGCAACTGATCACATCGACTTCCTGATCACATCGGTTTGCGCAGCGCCGCCATGAACATCGCATCCGTGCCGTGGCGGTGCGGCCACAGTTGCACGGACGTACCGTCGCCGAGTTGCGGCACTCCTGGGACTAGCTCGCGGGTATCGAGCTGGTCGACGCCGTAGCGACGGACCGCGTCGGCGACGACGGCGGTGGTCTCGGACAGGTGCGGCGAACACGTCGAGTACAGCACCACTCCGCCGGGGCGTACCAGCTCGATCGCCGCGGCCAGCAGTTCCTTCTGCAACGTCACCAGGGCCGCCACATCGGAGGGTTGGCGGCGCCACCGTGCCTCGGGCCTGCGGCGCAGGGCACCGAGTCCGGTGCACGGTGCGTCGACGAGCACTCGGTCGTAGCCGCTGTCGAGTCCGGACGCTCGACCGTCGACGGTGTGCACCGTCACCGGAAGGTCCTTGGTCGTCTTGGACACCAGATCTGCTCGGTGCGGCGTCGGTTCGACGGCATCGACGGTGGCGCCGTCGATTTCGGCGATGGCACCGAGCAAGGCGGCCTTGCCACCGGGGCCGGCGCACAGGTCCAACCATCGGCCGTTGTCCTCGCCGAGCAACGGTGCCAACGTCAGCGCGCGTCCGACGAGTTGACTGCCCTCGTCCTGAACTCCGGCCAGTCCGTCACGGACGGCATCGAGCTTGCCGGGATCTCCGCCGTCGAGGTGCACGGCGTACGGCGAATACGGACCTTCCTCTCCCCCGGTGATCAACGCCAGTTCTTCGGCGGAGATCTCACCGGGCCGGGCCACCAGGTGCACCGAGGGACGCGCGTCATCGGCCTCGAGGACGGCGGCCAGTTCACCGGCGTCGGCACCGAGTGCATCGGCGAATGCCTGCGCGATCCATTTGGGATGGGCGTACTCGAACGCGAGGTGGCCGACGGGATCGACCGCCGCCTCGGGTGCTAGCTCGTTCACCCACTGCTCGGCCGTCCGCTCGGACACGCGCCGCAGCACCGCATTGACGAAACCTGCTTTGCCGGTACCGAATTCGGACCGGGCGAGGTCCACCGACGTGGCGACGGCCGCGTGGGGGGCAACGCGAGTCCGCAGCAGCTGGTAGGAGCCGAGCCGCAGAATGTCGAGTAGCGGCCCGTCGATCTCGGCGGCGGGCCGACCGGCTGCATGGGCGATCACCGCGTCGAGCACGCCACGCGCCCGGGACGCACCGTAGGCGAGTTCGGTGGCCAGCGCGGCGTCGCGCGAATCCAACTTGCGCTCGCGCAGCAGTCCGGGGAGCACCAGGTTGGCGTACGCATCCCGTTCACGCACGGCCTTCAACACGTCCCGGGCCGCTCGGCGGGCCGGGTCGATCGCGTCGACGGCACGGGGTCCGGCACCCTGCGGGGGTCGGTTCCCCTTGGGACCGCGCGCACCGGGCGACTTCTTGGTTGTCTTTCGGGCTGGACTCGACTCGCGCTTTCGAGGCCTGTCGGGTTCTGTCATCGCGCTACCGCCGTATCGTCCAGCCGAGCGCCTCGCGCCCAGTCGAGTGCTTTCATGAGCTTCTTGCCCTGCGGTTGAACATCGCCGAGAACGACTGCGGTCGTGCCTGTTCCGATGTGCACGCCGGACTTGCGCACCGCTATCTCGCCCGGGGCCAACGTGTCCTCGGAGCGCGTCGTCGGGGCGATCTTGACGCGGAGTTCACCGATCGTCGTCCATGCGCCCGGTGCGGGGGTGACCGATCTGATGTGTCGGTCGACGAATGCTGCAGATCGAGTCCAGTCGATGCGGGCGGCGTCGACGCTCACCTTGCTCGCGTAGGAGATTCCGTCCTCGGGCTGCGGGTGCGCGGATGCCGTCCCGTCCTCGATCGCGTCGAGGGTGGCAGCGAGTAGGTCTGCTCCGCTCGACGCCAGTCGGGTGAGCAGGTCCCCTGTCGTATCGGTTGCGCGTACCCGCTCGGTGACGACGCCGAGTACCGGGCCGGTGTCCATTCCCGCGTCGAGCAGGAAGGTGGAGGCACCGGTGATCTCGTCGCCTGCGGCGATGGCCGCCTGCACCGGTGCGGCACCTCGCCATGCGGGCAACAACGAAAAGTGCAGATTGATCCAGCCGAAGCGAGGGATGTCGAGCACCGGCTGCGGCAGCAGTGCACCGTATGCGACGACCGGACACACGTCGGGTGCGAGTTCGGTGAGCTGCGAGACGAAATCCGGATCCGAGGGCTTCGCGGGTGTGAACACCGGGATTCCGTGCTCGTCGGCCAGCTGCCCGACCGGTGACCGCATCGTCTTGCGCCCCCTACCGGCAGCGGCGTCGGGCCGAGTCACCACCGCGATCACCTCGTGGCGTTCGGACTCCAGCAGTCGCCGCAGCGACGGGACTGCGGGCTCCGGTGTACCGGCAAAGACGACGCGCACTCGAGCAACTCCCTGGGATGGACGAAAGGATCTCGGGTGTCCATCCTAGGGAGTCGCGAGCGCTGCGGACGATTCCGCACCTGTCGATCACGTCGCGTCGGGATCTCGATCGGTCGGACCGTCGTCGGCAAGGATCCGGTACAGCGACCTGCGTGCTTCGGTGAGAATCTCGGCAGCCTGTTCGACCTGCTTCGGCGTGCCGACTCCGGCGACCTGCCCGGCTGCGCCCATCAACTGTCCGATGAGTGCCCGAAGATCCCGGGCATCGACACCGACGGACTCCGCCACGTCGTCCCACGGGCTGCCCAGGTCGGCGCGATGAGCATCGACGTGTGTTCTCCCTTCGTCGGTCAGCGCAGCCGTCTTGCGGCCGGCCACCTTGTCGATCAGGACCAGACCCTCGTCTTCGAGTTGCGACAGGGCCGGATAGATGGAGCCCGGACTCGGCTTCCAGGTGCCGTTGCTCTTCTCGGCGATCTGCTGGATCAGTTCGTATCCGTGCATCGGACGTTCCTCGAGCAAGAGCAGGATTGCAGCGCGCACGTCCCCGCGACGCCCTCGCCCTCCCCGACCCCGGCCTCGACCGAAATCTGCATTGGGTCCGAAACCGCCGGGCCCGAAGCCGGTGCGCATACCTTCTCGTCCTCGTCCGAACGGGCCACTGTCCCGGTGTCCACTGCGTTCGCCGTGCCCTCTCCTTCCGCGGCCTCGCTCTCGCGGACCCTGATCGTCCGACGGGCCGCGATCGTCACTCTGCGCGACCCACATCTCGAACGGCGCTCCTCGCATGTGTCGACGTGCGCCTGCGCGACGTCCGAATTCGTGTGCGAATCCTTCGAATGCGTAGTTCATGTCGTACTCCTTCGATCGATTGATAGTCGACGATATATCGGCAATAGATCTTTGGCAAGGCCTAGAGGTAACCTCCCAGTTTCCGCATCCGAGGAACGCGTCGTGGATCGCTCTCGCTCGTTAGAATTGCGCGGTCGGTACGAGCTCTCGTTGACCGCACCGGAATCCAGCGGCCGGCTCGACAGGGCCCGCTCACGAACGAGGGGGGCCGTGTGGCCGGATCGACGAGACGACGCGTGACCGTCGTGCTCGGCTGCGTCCTCGCCATCGTTCTACTGGCCGGCTCCAATGTTCTCGGCCAGCGAGTCTCCGTGCTGATCGACGACGTCGCACAGCTCGCGGGTGGTATCACCGCGACGATCGTGTGCTGGCGGACCGCGTCCACGAGGACGGGCACCGAACGGCAGTGGCGCGTTCTGATGGCCGCAGGAATGGCGTGCTGGAGTGCAGGCATGGCGGTCTGGGCCTTCTATCGATCCGCTCTCGACATGCCGCTGCCGACTGCATCGATCGCCGACGTCGGGTTCTTTCTCTTCCCGATCTTCGCCGTGCCCGCGTTGCTCGCCTTCGTCGGTCTGTCGCCCCGACGGGCTGCCGCAGGTGCACGCCACGTCTGGGTGATGTCGCTGCTCGACGGGGCCGTCGTCGTCGGGTCCCTGTTCGTTCTCTCCTGGGCCACCGTGCTCGGTGCGGTCGCGCACTCGTCGGAATACGAATCGATCGAGTTCCTCGTGGCGATCATGTACCCCATCACCGACCTGGTCCTCGTGGCCATGATCGTGCTGCTCGTCGTGATCCCGAAGATCGCGGCGCGATACCGGACGCAGCTCACCCTGCTCGGTGCCGGGATCCTGATGATGGCGATATCCGACAGCATCTACGCGTACCTCGTTGCCACCGGTGCGGACTTCATGCCGGTTCTGACCGACGGCGGATTCATCGCAGGCACTGCACTCATCGCTCTCGCGGCCGCCGCCCCGAGGACCGTCGACGACACCCCATCGACGCCCGGCTCGTCGAAATACGGCTCGTCGCGGTACGGATCGGAGCCCACTGCACGTGTGTACGCCGAGACCGTGACCGGTGAAAGAACGCAGCTGCTGTTGCCGTACGGGCTCATGGGTGCAGTAGGGATCGTGTTGGCGATACTGCGTGTGCAGACCGGGGACCTGGATTCGACCGTCATCGTTCTCGGAGTTGCAGTGGTGCTGGTCTCACTCGTTCGCCAGGTGATCACCCTGGTTCAGAACGACAATCTGCTCCGGACCCTGACTCGGGCACAGGCCGAGCTGACGTATCGCGCGCACCACGACGGGCTGACCGGCCTGCTCAACCGGTCATCGTTCGACGAACACCTTCGAGAGGCGGTGAACGACGCCCGAGCGGGCGGGGGCTGCGCCGTCCTACTGCTGATCGACCTCGACGACTTCAAGAGCGTCAACGACAGATTCGGCCACGCCGGCGGTGATCGACTACTGGTCGAACTTGCCCGCCGCCTCGACCGATGTGTGGTCGAGGGTGTGGTGGCGCGCTTCGGCGGTGACGAGTTCACCGCCCTGGTCTACGCCGACCTCGATACCGGTCGCGCGACGGCTGTCCGCATTGCCGAGGCGATGCGGACAACACACGAGATCGACGGCCATTCGGTGTCGGTCGGCGTGTGCGTGGGCGTGGTGCAGATCGGTCGACCAGACCGCACACCCCCCGACTCCACGACCGTGGCCGGCTCCGACACCGCCGACGAGGACGAGCTGATGCGGCTGGCCGATCGCGCGATGTACACGGCCAAACGCGAGGGCAAGGCCGGAATCTACGCCTACGACACCGCGGGCACACTCAGCGCGGTGCCGAGCGGCTCCGATCACGCGACTCGTGGGACCAAACCGAAAATGGTTGCAGGCGAGCCGGATCCGGCTCGGTTGATCGGGCCACCGACCAGAACGTAGGCGCCGGTGGTCGGGATCGACTCCAGATTGGTCAGGTTCTCCAGGCTTATCCGACGCCGGTCGTAGAGCTTGACGGACACCGGGTAGGTGTCGTCGTTGCCCAGATCGGGCCCGAAGGTGTCGGTGCCGAGGGCACCTCTGTCGGCGAGCCTGCCCGTGTCGATCAACCACTGCGCCGCCTCCGCGGAGAACCCGGGTTGGTGCGTCACACCGTCCGCGTCCGCGTTGGCATACGCATCGGTCCCCCAGCGTGACTCCCAGCCGGTCCACAGAATGACAGCCGCCCCTGGCGGAATGGTTCCGTTGACTGCTTCCCAGTTCTGCAGGTCTGCCACGGTCACGGCGTAGTCGGCGTCGTCCGCCGCCCGATCACGAATGTCGATCTTCACCGCAGGCAGAAACAGATCCTCCGGATCGAGCTGGTCGGCGGTCAACCCACCTTCCTGGAAGTGCGCCGGCGCTCCCCAGTGCGTACCGGTGTGTTCGCCCTCCTTGACGTACTGGAGGTAGAAGCCGTCGTCCGCGACGGTGAACGCCGTCTCGAGCGAGAATTCGGGATCGCCGGGAAAGATCGGGGTGAGCGCCGGATCGTTGATGTGCGACAGCGACACGATCCGTAGCAGTCGGTCCAACGGAACGGCCGGTGTCGTCGGCTGCGCCGAGCCGGTACCGGGCAGGGCGTCGGCGGCGGTGGGCGCGACCAGACGGGCCCCGATCACCATTGCCAAACCTGTTGTCACACGGCGAAGAAGCTGTCTTCTCTTCATGTCCCCCGACCCATCTCTCGTCGGCGCCCCGTGCACCGCACCGAGGCAACCCTAGGCCACGGCGAGCCCCGACGGCAGTGTCAGCCGATTCGAATCGGGTCTATCTGAACCCGCACTCCAGCGCCGAGTTTCTTGGCACTACGAGCTGCCTGCGCAGTGGACAGTGCTCGCGCCAACGCCGCCCCGGTGCTCCGCGGGACGCGTATCAACAGCCGCTGCACATCACCGGAAAGCACGTCCTCACCGCTGCTCGCGGGAGCCCGTTGGCCGTCCGGCAGATCGACAGGTCCCAGAATCTCCACTGCCTCGGGCAGATCCGCGCTCTCCACCAGCGCGGTAATCGCATCGGTGGTTCCGTCGATCGCCGCGACGTGCACGGCGGGCGGGAACCGCACCTCGACGCGTTCGTCCAGCTGACTTCTGGCGTGCCACAGCGGATCCCAGCGAACCAGCGCCTGCACCGTGGGTATCTCGGACTCGGCAACGACCACCACGCGGCCACCTGCCGCACCCGGGCGGACCAAGGCGGCGGCCGTCATCCACCGACGCAGTGTCTCCTCTGCCGCGCGCAGGTCTGCCCGGCCGAGCAGAGCCCAGCCGTCCAACAAGAGGGCAGCGCCGTACCCACCGTCGACCGTCGGCTCGGCACCGACGGTCGACACGACGAGACCGGCACCCGGCTCGACGGCGTCGAGCACGGCGGCACCCCCCGAGTTGTGTACCGGTACGCCGGGAAATGCCCGTCCGAGTTCCTCGGCGGTGCGGCCCGCTCCGATCACGACCGCACGCAGGTTGCGTGATCCGCAGACCGTGCACCGATGTGCGGTGTCGGCGATTCCACACCACGAGCACGTCGGACTGCCGGCTCCGTCGCTGCCCGGGGCGGACGGCAGGGCCAGCGGCCCGTTGCACCGGCGACACCGCGCCGGGTGCCGACACTTGGCACACGCCAGTGACGGTACGTATCCGCCGCGCGGAACTTGAACCAGCACAGGCGAATCCGCCTTCAGTGCGGCTCGCGCCGCCTCGAACGCAATCGCAGGTAGCCGCGCGACCCGGGCTGCCGGATCCCGCGCGAGCGCATGGTCCGAGTCCGCCAGGGCCACCACGTGGGGTTGACGCTCACGAATCAATTCGCGCGGAGCCACCAGGTCGTGTGCCCACCCGGAATCGACGAGTGCCTCTGCCTCTGCAGTTCGCGCATGTCCGCCGATGACGACCGCTGCCCCGGATACGTGAGCTCGAAGCAACGCCACTTCTCTGGCGTGCGGATACGGCGACCGAGGCTCGGCAAAACTGTCGTCACCGTCGTCCCAGACGGCAATCATGCCAAGAGTGGACACCGGAGCGAACACGGCGCTGCGTGTCCCCACCACGACGACCGGCCCCGATCGCAGACCACGCAACCATTGCCGATACCGCTTCGCCGGGCCCAGTCCGGCCGACAGCGCCACCACCCGGTCGGCACCGAGCAGGGCCACACAGGCCGTCTCCAGTCGATCGAGGTCTCGCTGATCGGGTACCACCACCACCGCGGAACGACCGCCCGTGACGGTCACGGCGGCGGCCTCTGCCAGCCGCACCGGCCATCGCTCACCGGGCAACGCCTGCCATACCGCTCGCGGTACGCGTCCCGATGCCAACGCATCGAGGAAGTTCGAGCCGTGGGTGTAGGCCGACCAGGCTGCTCGGTCGATGTCGGGCTCGACCGGCGGCTCGACGACAGGTGTCTGTTCCGCCTCGACTCGGGCATGGCGAGCCGGGATCGCCAGACGCAGCACATCCGCTCTGGTCCCGGCGTACCGATCGGCGACCGCCTCGGCCAGATCCGCGATCTCCGGGGTCAGAACTCGCTCCGCCGACACCACCCGATCCAGCCAGCCGAGCTTGCCGGAGTGTTCGGTCTCGGCCAGTCTGGCCAGCACGAAACCGTCGACCAGTCGTCCCGCGAACCGCACCCGAACTCGGACACCGGGCTGAGCATCGCTGCTCACCTCCTCGGGAACGAGGTAGTCGAATTCGCGGTCGAGATGCGGCAGCGGCAACATCGGGAGAATGCGCGCGATCGGAAGATCCGACGCCGCCACCCGCGCTACGCCTGCCACCGCACCTCCTCCTCGATTCTCACCCCACACTCGATGTCGGAGCACCGAGCCGGTGCGAGCAGGGTACGTGCAGAACGGTCGAAGCCGAACTCAGAGTCCGGCGGCCTCGCGAAGCTTGCCGGCACGATCGGTGGACTCCCACGGCAGATCGATGTCGGTACGGCCGAAGTGGCCGTACGCCGCCGTCTGAGCGTAGATCGGCCGCAGCAGATCCAGATCACGAATGATGGCACCGGGACGAAGGTCGAACACCTCGCTGATCGCCGCCTGGATACGCGCGGGATCGGTCTTCTCGGTGCCGAATGTCTCCACGAACAAACCGACCGGCGCGGCCTTGCCGATGGCGTACGCCACCTGTACTTCGATGCGGTCCGCGAGCCCAGCTGCAACAGCGTTCTTGGCGACCCAGCGCATCGCGTAGGCAGCGCTGCGATCGACCTTGGACGGATCCTTGCCGGAGAACGCTCCACCGCCGTGCCGTGCCATACCGCCGTAGGTGTCGACGATGATCTTCCGGCCGGTGAGACCGGCATCACCCATCGGGCCACCGAGCACGAACTTTCCGGTGGGGTTGACCAACAGTCGCACATCGGACGTGTCCAGTGTCGGCACGTTCAACTCGGCGAGCACCGAGCTGAGCACCTTTTCCCGAATGTCGGGAGTGAGCAGATTGTCGAGATCGATATCGGCGGCATGCTGCGTCGAGATCACCACGGTGTCGAGGCGTACGGCGTCGTCGCCGTCGTACTCGATCGTCACCTGCGTCTTGCCGTCCGGACGCAGATACGGCAGTACACCGCTCTTGCGTACCTCGGTCAGCCGCCGGGAAAGCCTGTGCGCCAAAGCGATCGGCAACGGCATCAGCTCGGGAGTATCGGTGTTGGCGTATCCGAACATCAACCCCTGATCCCCCGCACCCTGACGATCGATTTCGTCGTCGGAGAGCCCCTCGACCCGAGCCTCGTGCGAATGATCCACGCCCTGAGCAATTTCCGGAGACTGCGCACCGATGGCGACGTTCACCCCGCACGAGTTTCCGTCGAACCCCTTGGCGGACGAGTCGTACCCGATCTCGAGTACCTTCTCGCGCACGATCTTCGGGATGTCGGCCCATGCGGTGGTGTTGACCTCACCCGCAACATGCACCTGCCCGGTGGTGACCAACGTCTCCACAGCAACTCGGGCGCGCGGATCCTCGGTCAGCAGGGCATCGAGAATCGAATCGCTGATGGCATCACAGATCTTGTCGGGGTGACCCTCTGTGACGGACTCACTGGTGAAAAGCCGGCTACCGGACTTGCTCACGGACTTCCTCTCGACGCATGTTGCTGCCCGACCCGACGCCTCGCGCCGGTCGGGCACTCCACGAAAATTGACGTTCCCTCGGTGTTATCGCCCCTGCCGGAGCCAGGCAAACCTCTACGGCACTACACGTGGTGCTCAGCACGGTATCCGGTGCGACATCGATCGCGCACCCTCGGCACGGTCACGGACTCGAACTCGATAGAGGACCGCGCGCGTCGAGCAGCTGCGCAACCGAGTCCAGTACGCGGCTCGCCAGGAGAGCTTTGGAGCCCTCTCCGAGTGCAGCTTCGGAACCGTCGGAACCGAGCAGCCAGCCGTCGTTGTGGTCGACCTCGAATGCCTTGCCATCACCGACCGCATTGACCACGAGCAGATCGCAGCCCTTGCGCTCCAGTTTGGCCCGCGCGTACGTCAGGACGTCTCCGTCCGCGTCACCCGTCTCGGCGGCGAACCCGACGATGACCGTGGACGATTCGAGCTCACCGTCACGGCGGGCCGCGACGAGGCCGGCAAGGATGTCGTCGTTGCGCACCAGGGGGATCGACGACGGTTCGTTGGACCCCTTCTTGATCTTGCTTCCCGCGACGGACTCCGGGCGGAAGTCGGCGACTGCGGCCGCCATCACCACCGCATCGACTCCGACGGCCAGCTTCCGAACGGCGTCCTGCATGTCCGAGGCAGTCTTGACGTGCACCACGTCGACGGCGGCCGGAACGTCCAGATCGCTGGTGTACCCGGCAACCAGCGTCACGTGGGCACCGCGCTGGGCGGCCACTCGCGCGAGTGCGTATCCCTGCTTGCCGGAGCTTCGATTACCCAGGAAACGGACCGGATCGAGTGGCTCACGAGTGCCGCCTGCAGACACCAGCACATGGCGACCTTCGAGATCCCGAGGAAGCGCATCCGCTCGCTCGGTCACCAGCATCGAGAGTGCAAAGATCTCGTCCGGCTCCGGTAGCCGGCCCGAACCGGTGTCGCGGCCGGTCAGACGACCCGATGCGGGTTCGATGACGTGCGTGCCGCGGGAGCGAAGCGTCGCGACGTTGGCAACTGTAGCGGGGTGTTCCCACATCTCGGTGTGCATCGCCGGCGCCAGGACCACCGGGCACCGTGCGGTGAGCAGCGTGGCGGTCAGCAGATCATCTGCCCGGCCGCCTGCGATGCGGGCCATGAGGTCCGCGGTGGCGGGCGCGACGACGACCAGGTCCGCCTCCTGGCCCAGGCGCACATGCGGCACTTCCGGCACGTCCGCGAAGACGCCGGTGTGGACCGGAAGGCCGGACAGCGCCTCGAATGTTGCGCGCCCGACGAACTCCAGCGCGGACGCGGTCGGGATCACCCGAACCTGGTGCCCGCTCTCGGTGAACATACGGATGAGCGAACAACTCTTGTAGGCGGCGATACCTCCGCCGACTCCGACGACAACGTGCAAGTCAGATGTCCTCTGTGAGGTTCTTATTCGCCTTCGGTGTGCTCGAGGAGGTCGGCATGGATCTCACGCAGAGCGATGGACAACGGCTTCTCCTGCAGACCCGGCTCGACCAGAGGACCCACGTATTCGAGGATGCCGTCACCGAGCTGGTTGTAGTAGTCGTTGATCTGGCGCGCACGCTTGGCTGCGTAGATCACGAGAGCGTACTTGGACGACGTGCGGGCGAGCAGCTCGTCGATGGGTGGATTGGTGATGCCGAGCGGCGTGTCGTAGGCCGGCAGAGCGCTGCGTCCGTCGAAGTCGGAAACGGCCGCTGAAATGCTGCTCACTGATGATCTCCTGAAATTGCATCGTTGGTGCTACGAACTAGCTGGTCGGGGCCTCGTGCGCCGTGAAACTGGTCAGCTGTTGCCGACCGACGACCTACCGACCAATAAGGATACCAACTGTTCGCACGAATGGTCGACATCGGTATTGACAACCACCGTGTCGAACTCGTTCTGGGCGGCCAATTCCACCCGTGCGGTCTCCAACCTCCGCTCGGTGGCAGCGCTCTCCTCGGTCGCGCGCCCGACCAATCGAGAGACCAGGTCGTCCCACGTCGGTGGCGCCATGAACACCAACAGGGCCTCGGGCTTGGACACCCGCACGGCCCGAGCACCGGCCAGATCGAGCTCGAGCAGCACCGGGCTCCCCGCCTCCAAGGCGGCCTCCACGGGTGCGGCCGGAGTACCGGACCGCTGCAGACCACCGTGAATACTCGCCCACTCGAGCAGCTCGTCGTCGGCGATCATTCGATCGAACTCGTCGGCCGACACGAAGTGGTAATCCTGACCGTCCACCTCGCCCGGCCGGGGTGACCGCGTCGTGACCGACACGCTGAAGACCAGCTCCGGCAATGCCGAGCGCACGAGCCGAACGACACTGGACTTGCCGACGCCGGAGGGGCCGGACAACACCACCAACCGGCCGCGCTTCTGTTCCGGGGCCGATGCCGCCGCCGCGTCACTCACTGTCGTCAGGCTTCGAAGTCGAACTTCGTCAACAGCGCCTTGCGCTGCCGATCCCCGAGACCGCGCAGTCGACGGGTGGGTGCGATCTCCAATTCGGTCATCAGTTCCGCGGCCTTGACCTTGCCCACCTTCGGCAGGGCCTCCAGCAAGGCGGACACCTTCATCTTTCCGAGAATCTCGTCCGTCTCGGCATCCTTGAGCACCTGCTGGAGATCGGTGCCGCCGCGCTTGAGACGCTCCTTGAGCTCGGCGCGCGCTTTCCGCGCGATAGCTGCCTTCTCGAGGGCAGCCGCGCGCTGCTCGGGGGTCAACTGGGGAAGGGCCACTGTCGGTTCCTCCGTCTTCTCGTTCTGGGCGGTACGACACACACGATCACTGTCGGTACGTCGACCATCGGTGTTTCACTGCCTCGGTCGTCGGCACTCTGCGAGGGCGACCAGCACCGTTCGTCGGCAGCGCTAGCGACCGTACCGACGACTCGCGTTCACCGCTAACTCGCCCCCGAGTGCCGGAGCGCCACAGCATCGTCTATGCGAGACCGGCTTCGATCTCGTCGCGCAACCGCGTGGCCGCGTCGCGCAATGCCGTCACCGATGGGCCGGCAGCCAGGACACCCCGAGAGGAGTTGGGCAGCAACAGCTCACGCGCATCGCGGAAGATCTCCGCGAGATCGGCAACCGTCGCTCCCTGCGCTCCCAGACCCGGCGCGAGGATCGGACCGGTGTAGTTCGACAGATCGAGACCATGATCACGAGTGGCACCGACCACCAAGCCCACTGTGTCGGCATCGACGCGATTACGCGTCGCCGCCGCGTCGACGATCGACTGAGCCACCGACCCGCCGGTCGACGTCGCAGCCTGTTGCAGCGCAGAGCCCTCCGCATTCGAGGTTCGAGCCAGCACGAACAGACCTCGCCGGTGTCGCGCCGCTCGATCGACGGTCTCCCCCAGCGAATCGAAGCCCAGGTACGGCGACACCGTGACAGCATCCGACGACAACGGAGAATCGGGTTCCAGCCAGGCCTGTGCGTACGCATCCATCGTGGTGCCGATGTCGCCGCGCTTCGCATCGGCGATCACCAGGGTTCCCGCATCCCGAAGCACACCGACAGTGCGTTCGAGCACCGCGTACCCGGCCGATCCGTACGCCTCGAAGAACGCCACCTGTGGCTTGACGATCGCCACCTCACCGACGAATGCCTCGACGCACAGCTCGGCGAACACTTCGAGACCGTCTGCCGAGCGTGGCAGGTCCCAGGCCTCCAGCAGGGCCGGATGCGGATCGATACCGACACAGAGCCGACCGCGCGCACTCACCGCAGAACGCAACCGATCCGACCAACTGCGATGACTCACGGCAGAACCAGGCCTTCCTTCAGCCCGGCATGCAGATCCTGCAACGAGCGAACACCGATGCCTCCCGCGATACCGGCTTCGATGCCCTGCACCGCTGCCGACGCGCCCTGCACGGTGGTGATGCACGGAATGTTCTGTGCCACCGCTGCGCTACGGATCTCGTACCCGTCGACTCGGGGGCCGGAGTTGCCGTACGGGGTGTTGATCACCATGGCGATGTCGCCGGCGAGTATCCGGTCGACGATGGTCCGCTCTCCCTCCGGTACGTCCTCACCGGACTGCTTGTACACCTGCTCGCATGTGATTCCGTTGCGCCGCAACACATCTGCGGTGCCTTCGGTGGCCAGAATGGTGAAGCCGAGATCAGCGAGTCGCTTCACCGGGAAGATCAGCGACCGCTTGTCCTTGTTGGCCACCGATACGAACACTGCGCCGCCCGTAGGCAACGATCCGTATGCGGCGGTCTGGCTCTTGGCGAAGGCGGTACCGAAGTCGAAGTCGATTCCCATCACCTCACCGGTGGACTTCATTTCCGGGCTGAGCAGAGTGTCCACTCCGGTGCCGTCCGCGCGACGGAACCTGTTGAACGGCAACACCGCTTCCTTGACGGCGATGGGGGCTCCGGCGGGGACGGTGCCACCGTCTCCGGTCTCGGGCAGGATGCCTGCGGTTCGCAGCTCGGCGATGCTCTCGCCCAGCATCACTCGTGCGCATGCCTTCGCGAGCTGCACTGCGGTCGCCTTGGAGACGAACGGAACGGTGCGGCTCGCACGAGGGTTGGCTTCGAGGACGTACAGGATGTCGTCCTTGAGTGCGTACTGCACGTTGAGCAAGCCACGCACGCCGATGCCCTTCGCGAGAGCCTCGGTGGACCGACGAACGTTCTCGATGTCGGTCTTGCCGAGCGTGATCGGCGGCAATGCGCACGCAGAGTCACCGGAGTGGATACCGGCCTCCTCGATGTGTTCCATGATGCCGCCGATGTAGACCTCGGTGCCGTCGCACAACGCGTCGACGTCGATCTCGACAGCATCTTCGAGGAACCGGTCGACCAGTACCGGACGGTCGTCCGAGATCTCCGTCGCGTTGGAGATGTACGTCGCGAGCGAGGCCTCGTCGTACACGATCTCCATGCCGCGTCCGCCGAGCACGTAGGACGGACGCACCAGCACCGGGTAACCGATCCCTGCGGCGATCTCGCGGGCTCCGTCGAACGTCGTCGCGGTGCCGTATTTCGCAGCGGGCAGTCCGGCTGCGTCGAGCACCTTGCCGAACTCGCCGCGGTCCTCAGCGAGATCGATGGCCTCGGGCGATGTTCCGACGATAGGAACGCCTGCGGCCTTCAGTCGTTTGGCCAGGCCGAGTGGAGTCTGGCCGCCGAGCTGGACGATGACACCTCGCACCGTGCCCGACGCGGCCTCCGCCCGATACACCTCCAGCACGTCCTCGAAGGTCAGTGGCTCGAAGTACAGGCGGTCGGCGGTGTCGTAGTCGGTGGAGACGGTTTCGGGGTTGCAGTTCACCATCACCGTCTCGTACCCGGCCTCGGACAGCGTCTGCGCCGCGTGCACGCAGCTGTAGTCGAATTCGATGCCCTGGCCGATGCGGTTGGGACCCGAGCCGAGGATCAGTACCTTGGGGCGGTCCGGCTGCGGGGCGACCTCGGATTCGGCGTTCGGGTCGAGCTCGTAGGTGCCGTAGTGGTACGGCGTCTTGGCCTCGAACTCGGCAGCGCAGGTGTCGACCGTCTTGTAGACCGGATGCACACCGAGTTCGTCGCGTAGCGCCCGCACGCCGTCCTCACCGTCGAGTTCGGGGCGCAGAGCCGCGATCTGGCGGTCGGACAGACCGTGGTACTTCGCCTGACGCAGCAGCGCCTCGTCGAATTCGGCGGCCTCGCGCACCTGGACGCCGAGTTCGTGGATCTGCTGGAACTGATCGAGGAACCACGGGTCGATCTTGGTCGCCGCGAAGAGCTGCTCGAGCGTGGCACCCATCGCGAACGCCTTCTCGATTCCGTACATCCGACCGTCCTGAGGAACGGACAGGTCCGCCAACAGAGCGTCCAGGCTCTCTGTCTCGACCTCGGGGCCGGTCCAGTACCCCGCGCGCTTGGTTTCGAGCGAGCGCATCACCTTGCCGAATGCCTCGGTGAAGTTGCGGCCGATCGACATCGCCTCACCGACGGATTTCATCGTCGTGGTCAGCGTGCCGTCGGCACCGGGGAACTTCTCGAACGCGAACCGCGGTGCCTTGACGACCACGTAGTCCAGGGTCGGCTCGAAGCACGCCGGGGTCTCGCGGGTGATGTCGTTGACGATCTCGTCGAGGGTGTAGCCGATGGCCAGCTTCGCGGCCATCTTGGCGATCGGGTAGCCCGTCGCCTTGGACGCCAGAGCCGACGAGCGTGACACTCGCGGGTTCATCTCGATGACGACCAGTCGGCCGTCGGTCGGATCCATCGCGAACTGGATGTTGCAGCCGCCGGTGTCGACGCCCACCTCACGCAGGATGTCGATGGAGAGGTCGCGCATCTTCTGGTACTCGCGGTCGGTCAGCGTCATCGCGGGCGCAACGGTGACCGAGTCACCGGTGTGCACGCCGACCGGGTCCACGTTCTCGATGGAACAGACGATGACCACGTTGTCGCGGCCGTCGCGCATGAGCTCGAGCTCGTATTCCTTCCAGCCGAGTATGGACTCCTCGATGAGGACGTTCGCCGTCGGTGACGCGGCCAGGCCGCCGCCTGCGATTCGGGTCAGATCCTGGTCGTTGTAGGCCAGACCGGATCCGAGACCGCCCATGGTGAACGACGGCCGCACGACGAC
The DNA here is from genome assembly GCF_022810385.1 of Rhodococcus sp. ARC_M12. Lineage (NCBI taxonomy): Bacteria > Bacillati > Actinomycetota > Actinomycetes > Mycobacteriales > Nocardiaceae > Rhodococcus > Rhodococcus sp. ARC_M12. The sequence goes on from NZ_JALGQI010000001.1 coordinate 166,630, forward strand.
AGGGAAGCCGAGTTCGGCGACGGTCTCGCGCACTTCGTCCATCGTGTAGCAGACGGCCGACTTGGCGGATTCGCCACCGACCTTGGCGACGATGTCCTTGAACTTCTGTCGATCCTCGCCGCGCTGGATCGCGTCGAAGTCGGCACCGATCAGTTCGACGCCGTACTTGGTGAGAATGCCCTGATCGTGCAGAGCGACAGCAGCATTGAGAGCCGTCTGTCCGCCCAGGGTCGCGAGCACGGCCTGGATGGGGTGGCCCTGCTCGGCCTCGCGAGCGAAGATCTTCTCGATGAACTCCGCGGTGATGGGCTCGACGTAGGTGGCGTCGGCGAACTCGGGGTCGGTCATGATCGTCGCGGGGTTGGAGTTCACGAGGCTGACGCGAAGCCCTTCCTCGCGCAGCACTCGGCAGGCCTGGGTGCCGGAGTAGTCGAACTCACAGGCCTGACCGATGACGATCGGGCCGGATCCGATGACCAGGACGTGGTTCAGGTCGGTGCGGCGTGGCATTACTTCTTCTCCTGAAGGACGCTGGTGAAACGGTCGAAGAGGTAGGCGGCGTCGTGTGGACCGGCCGCGGCCTCGGGGTGGTACTGCACGGAGAAGGCACTCCCGCCGATCAGCTCGACGCCCTCGACGGTGCCGTCGTTGGCGCAGGTGTGGCTGATCCGAGCCCGGCCGAAGTCGGTGTCGAACTCCTCGCCCGCTTCGCCTTCGAGTGCGAATCCGTGGTTCTGCGCGGTGATCGCGATACGGCCGGTGGTGTGCTCGATGACCGGGATGTTCATGCCGCGGTGGCCGAACTTCATCTTGTAGGTGCCACGTCCGAGCGCTCGCCCGAAGATCTGGTTGCCGAAGCAGATACCGAACAACGGCAGCTCGCGTTCGAGTACCTGCCTGGTCAGAGCGACACTGGTGTCGGCCGTGGCCGGGTCACCAGGTCCGTTGGACAGGAACACACCGTCCGGGTTCAATTCCAGAACCTGCTCGATGCTGGTGTTCGACGGCACCACGTGCACGCGGATACCGCGCTCGGCGAACATCCGCGGAGTGTTGGTCTTGATGCCGAGATCGACTGCGACGACGGTGAATCGAGCATCGCCGGTCGGCTCGATGATGTAGCCGGCTCCGGTGGTCACTTCACCGGCGAGATCGGCACCGAGCATCGACGGCTGACCGACCACCTGCTGGAGCATCTCGTCCGAGGTGCCGAGTGCGTCGCCCGAGAACACTCCCGCTCGCATCGAGCCGCGCGTGCGCAGGTGCCGTACCAGGGCACGCGTGTCGATTCCGGCGATGCCCACGACATTCTGGGCCTCGAGCTGATCCTGCAGAGTTCCGGTCGAGCGCCAGCTCGAGGTGCGGCGCGCCGGATCTCGGACCACGTATCCAGCGACCCAGATCTTGTTGGGATCCTGGGCGCTGGCGGCTTCACCGTCCTCTTGGTTCCAACCGGTGTTACCGATCTGCGGCGCAGTCGCGACGACGATCTGTCGGTGGTAGCTCGGGTCGGTCAGTGTCTCCTGGTACCCCGTCATTCCGGTGCAGAACACGGCCTCGCCGAGGGTGCGCCCCTGTGCGCCGAATGTGGTGCCGCGGAATGTCCGGCCGTCCTCCAGAACAAGAACTGCGCTGCTCACGCGGTTTCCTCCTTGGTTTCTCCGGTGGAACTCGCTGTCCACACCGGGTAGATCTGCTTGTCGTCGGCCCGGAAGCCGGTGTCTATCTCGGTCCCCGTCGGGAGCTCCCAGCGAATGACCAGAAGTCCGTCCTTGGTCATGACCTTGCCCGCCAACCCGCGTTCGGTGCGGATCGCGCGAATCGACTCCGCCGGGATCCAGATGGGAGATTCACCGTCTCGATCGAGCAGGATGCCCTTCTCGTGTCGCGACAGCTCACCCGTGGCGCGGTGGCCGATGTCGCCGACGGCGATGCGGTCCTGCCAGCTCGGCGCGATGGTGCTGCCGACGTACAGGCCGGTGCTCGGCTCGATGTGGGTGGCACCCAGGTCCTGGGGCACAGTCGGGAAGTCACCGATTCGGTCTTCCTGGCGCTTCTGCCGTCCTCGCCAACCCCAGAAGATCAGCCCGATCATCAGCGCCCAGAACAGGATGAATCCGATGACGATGAGAACTCTGTCCACGGCTCTACTCTCCCGCTCTGTTCGCCACGACTCCGCCGCGGACGGTGATTCGTCCGCGCAGCACCGTCGTGGTGACCTTCGAGGAGAAGGTCATGTCCTCGAACGGCGTGTTGTGCGCGACGCTGGCCAGCTTCTTGCCCGAGACCGTCCAGCTGGCATTCGGATCCACCAGCGTGAGATTGGCGATCTCGCCGACCTCGATGGGCCGCCCCTGATCGGACAATCCGACGATCTGGGCCGGCCGCTCGCTCATCACCCGCGCGACGCCGCGCCAATCGAGCAGTCCCGGGGTCACCATCGTGTCGACGATGATGGCCAGTGCGGTCTCGAGCCCGAGCATCCCGGGACGGGCGATCGAGAACTCACAGCACTTGTCCTGCTCGGCGTGCGGAGCGTGATCGGTTGCCACACAATCGATGACACCGTCGGCCAGACCCTTGCGCAGGGCGTCGACATCGGACTTCTCGCGCAGCGGCGGGTTCACCTTGTTGATCGCGTCGTACGTCTCGAGCCGCGAATCGTCGAGCAGCAGGTGATGAGGGGTGACCTCGGCGGTGATCGAAATACCCTGTCCGCGAGCCCATTTCATCAACTCGACGGTGCCCGCGGTGGACGCATGGCAGATGTGCACCCGCGCACCCGCGTCCCGGGCGAGCAGGGCGTCCCGTGCCACGATCGACTCCTCGGCCGCGCGCGGCCAACCGGCCAGTCCGAGCCGAGCCGCAGTGGGACCCTCGTGCGCGACGGCACCGACAGTGAGCCTGGGCTCCTCGGCGTGCTGAGCGATGAGCACACCGAGGGAACTCGAGTACTCCAGCGCCCGACGCATGATCAGTGGATCGTCGACGCAGTGGCCGTCGTCGGAGAACATCTTCACCCGGCCGATTCCCGCTGCTATCGTGGCCATCTCGGCGAGCTGCTTGCCCTTCAAGCCGACGGTGATCGCACCGACCGGGTGGACGTCGACGAGACCGACTTCCTGTCCCCGACGCCAGACATGATCGGTGACCACTACCGAGTCGGCAACCGGATCGGTGTTCGCCATCGCGAACACCGCGGTGTAGCCACCCAAAGCGGCTGCTGCCGAACCGGATTCGATCGTTTCGGTGTCCTCGCGGCCGGGCTCGCGCAGGTGCGTGTGCATGTCGACGAATCCGGGCAGCAGGATCTGGCCGCGCGCATCGACGATCTCGGCACCGTCGGCGTCGAGGTCCGAGCCGATTCCGACGATCTCCTCGCCGGTGATCAGAACGTCGGTTTCAGGACCCTCCCCGTACAGCAATACCCCGCGGAGTAAGACGGAGGTTGCGGGTGCGTTCATGACGCACCCCCGTCCGAACCGACCAGCAATCGGAACAGCACCGCCATCCGCACGTGAACTCCATTCGTAACCTGTTGCAATACTGCAGTTTTCGGAGAATCGGCCACCGAGGACGCGATCTCCATCCCGCGCAGCATCGGACCCGGGTGCAGTACGACGGCGTGCTCGGGCAGCAGGTCGAGCCGGCGCTGCGAAAGTCCGTACGTGATCGAGTACTCGCGAGCGGAGGGGAAGAACCCGCCGTTCATGCGCTCGGCCTGCACTCTGAGCATCAGTACCGCATCCAGCCCGGGCAGTTCGGCGTCGATATCGTGCGAGACCCGCACCGGCCAGCCGGCCACTCCGACGGGCAGCAGGGTCGGTGGCGCGATCAGCACCACCTCGGCTCCGAGAGTGGCCAGCAGGATCGCATTCGAGCGCGCCACCCGGCTGTGCAGGATGTCGCCGACGATCGCGATCCGACGGCCGGCGATGTCTCCGAGTCGTTGACGAACCGTCAGGGCGTCGAGCAAGGCCTGGGTTGGGTGTTCGTGCGTGCCGTCGCCCGCGTTGATCACCGCGGGACCCCCACCAGCGCCTTGGTCGGCGGTCCACTGAGCGATTTGGTGTGCGGCACCGGATGCCGGGTGTCGGACGATGAGCGCATCGGCTCCGGCAGCGCGCAGCGTCATCGCGGTGTCGCGGAGCGATTCCCCCTTCGACACCGACGAGCTACTGGCACTGACGTTGATGACGTCGGCGCTCATCCACTTACCCGCCACCTCGAACGAGACGCGGGTACGCGTCGAGTTCTCGAAGAACACCGTCATGATGGTGCGTCCGCGCAGTGTCGGGAGTTTCTTGACTTCGCGGCCGAGTAGCGCCTGCTCGAATCGTTCCGCTTCGTCCAGAAGCTCGGTGGCCGATTCGGCCGTCAGGTCGGCGACCGAGAGCAGGTGCTTCATCGAGCGGACCCTCCCTCGGACAAGGTGACCCCGTCGCGGCCGTCGTGTTCGGAGAGCAGCACCGACACGTCCTCGGTGCGCGCAGTGGGGACGTTCTTACCGACGTAGTCCGCGCGAAGCGGCAGCTCGCGGTGGCCGCGGTCGATCAGAACAGCGAGTTGCACGGCGCGGGGCCGTCCGAGGTCGCGTAGGGCGTCGAGCGCGGACCGTACGGTTCGCCCCGAGAACAGCACGTCGTCCACCAATACGACCAGTGCGTCGTCGACACCGCCTGCGGGAACCGACGTGCGTTCGAGCGGACGGTGCGGCTTGTTCCGCAAATCGTCGCGGTAGAGGGTGATGTCGAGGGAACCGAGCGGGGGACGCACGCCCGAGAATGCCTCGATACGTTCGACGAGTCGCTCCGCCAACGTGGTCCCTCGGGTGGGAATGCCGAGCAGGACCACGCGCGCCGAGTCTGCAGCATCGAGGGCCGTCTTCTCGATGATCTGATGGGCCATGCGGGAGATGGTGCGTCCCACATCGGCCGAGGACAGCAATTCTCGAACGGCAGGGTTCGCGGGCGAGCTTTCGGGCGCAGGCAAACTACGACCTCCTTCTCCGCCTCTCTGGACGGATCGTTAAAGGATGTCTGACAACAACTGCGTAGAGCCTAGCAACGCTCTGCGAACCATGACCAGCAGGCCCGCAGAGCGTTCGGTCACTGTTCGGCGTCGACCGGCGTCTCGTCGGTGGCTTCGGCCTGGGTACGGCTGGAAACCGCCGCTGCCGCCGCGCGTACCTGAGGCGCGACCAGAACGATCTGACCGAGCACACCGTTGACGAATCCGGGCGAATCGTCGGTGGACAGCTGCTTTGCCAGCTCGACGGCTTCGTCGACGGCGACGACGGGTGGCACGTCGGTGGCGTGGAACAGCTCCCACACCGCGACGCGAAGGATGGCTCTGTCGACCGCAGGCAGTCGGGTCAGCGTCCAGTCCTTGAGGTGATCGGCGATCACTCCGTCGAGGCGATCGAGATTCTCGGCCACACCCTCGATCAGCGTCCTGGTGTAGTCACTGACGGGAGCGATCGTGTCGTCGCCGCGCGCGAGTTCGATGCGTTCGGTGGTCAGGTTGACCGGGTCGACGTTGCGCGCCTCCGCCTCGAACAGAAAGTCCACTGCGCGCTTGCGCGCCTTGTGTCGCGCACCGAGCTTCTTCGCGCCGGGGGCACCGTTCTGCGAGGCGGAGGATGTCGGCTTCTTCGATGACACGTTAGGAGTTCACACGCCCGAGGTAGTTTCCGTCACGCGAATCGACCTTGAGCTTGTCGCCGGTGTTGATGAACAGCGGCACCGAGATCTCGGCTCCGGTCTCGAGGGTCGCCGGCTTGGTGCCGCCGGTGGAGCGATCGCCCTGCAGGCCGGGATCGGTGTGCTTGACCTCGAGCTCGACCGTGACGGGAAGCTCGACGTACAGCGGGACGCCCTCGTGCATGGCGACCTGAACCCGGAGATTCTCGAGCAGGAAGCGTGCGCCGTCACCGACAGTGGCCTCACCGATCGGGAGCTGGTCGTAGGTGTCGGCGTCCATGAACACGTAATCGCTACCGTCGTGGTAGAGGTACGTCATGTCGCGGCGGTCGACCGTAGCGGTCTCGACCTTCACACCGGCGTTGAACGTCTTGTCGACGACCTTGCCCGAGAGCACGTTCTTGAGCTTGGTCCGCACGAATGCCGGTCCTTTGCCGGGCTTGACGTGCTGGAATTCGATGATCGACCACAGCTGGTTCTCCAGGTTGAGAACCAGTCCGTTCTTGAAATCGCTGGTGGAAGCCACTTGCTTCGCGTCTCCTCAATCGTTTGTGCGCGTGACGCGCCGTCGGTCACGTGCGGGATTCGCTCCCGCCCGCGCGCTAGACGGACGTGAGTTCCTTGCTTGTCAGGGTGAGCAGTTCCGGACCCCCGTCGCGAACGACGAGTGTGTCCTCGATCCGAACGCCGCCGCGACCGGAGAAGTAGACACCCGGCTCGACGGTGACCGCTGCACCGCTCAGCAGTGTACCGGTGCTCGTCTTCGCGATTCCCGGCGCTTCGTGGATTTCCAGGCCCACCCCATGGCCGAGCCCGTGGAGGAAGTACTCCCCGTACCCTGCATCCTCGATCACCGAGCGCGACGCGGCGTCGACCGAGGCAGTGGTCACACCGGGTGCCAGAGCCTCTCGACCGGCCGTCTGCGACCTTTGCACCAGCTCGTACAGATCGCGCTGCCACTGCGCGGGAGTCCCGATGACGAAGGTCCGAGTCATGTCCGAGTGATACCCGCCGACGAGTGCACCGAAGTCGAGCTTGACGAAGTCGCCGTCGGCCAGCACCGCATCGGTGGGCCGGTGATGCGGGACCGCCGAATTGGCCCCGGCAGCGACGATGGTCTCGAACGAGATGGCATCGGCACCGTGATCGAGCATCGACGACTCCAGCTCGCGGGCGACCTCACGCTCGGTCCGGCCGGCACGGATGCCGCCCCCACCGATCAAGTGGGCCAGGGCGTCGTCGGCGGCGCGGCAGGCGTCCCTGAGCAACCCCACCTCGAACTCGTCCTTGACCATGCGCAACGACTCCACCACGCCCGGTGCGCGCACCAACTCCACAGCGCCGCCCAGCTCGGACCACGCTCGATGAGCGTCGACGGTCACCACGTGACTCTCGAATCCCACTCGACCACCGCTGCCCGCGGCACCCGAACGAAGCAGGTGGATCGCCGACGCCCGGTCGATCTCGGCGCGCAGATCCGGCACCTGCTCGGCCACCTGCGTGACGTACCGACCGTCGGTGCAGATGACCGTCCGATCCTCGGCACCGACCGAATCGGCCGTCGAGAGCAGCAACGCAGCGTTGGAACCGGTGAAACCCGTCAGATATCGGACGTTGAGAAGATCGGTGATCAACATCGAATCGAGTCCGTCGGTGGCCATCAGTTCTCGCAGGGCACCACGACGGGCACCGAAATCGGCAGGCATGCAGTCGACATTACCGGTCGCTCCACAGGCCTCTTCTCACTCGACCGGGTGTCGATTTTGTGGGCCCCGACACACGAACTTCGACGTGCGGATATGCTGTGCCGCATGACTGGGTGGGCAGTGCGTGGCATAAGTATGGGATTGTTCAACGTCGTCGTTCGACTGCTGCTGGGGGCAGCAGTGTCGATGTGGCCGTTGAGTGGATCGGCACTGCGCTGGGTGGCATACGCCCTCGTGCTGCTCGTCATCATCGTGTGGGCCGGCATCGACGGAATCCGCGACCGACGCAGGCATCCCGACCCCGACGACGGCGAGGACCTGACCATGGTCTGGCTCAAGGCCGCGGTGGTCGGTGGACTCCTCGGCGGTCTCCTCAGCTGGATCGTCGACTTCTTCGTCGACTTCAGCCTGGGCCAGAACGGTCTGGTCTTCGAGCTCACCTCCGGAGCCGCGTTCACGATTCTCACCATCTTCATCGCCGCCAGCCTCGCGGTGTTCGTGGGACGGCAGATCGTCAACCGCGAGGCCAAGAAGAAGCTGGCCACATCGGACGCCGAACGCGCGCACGACCGCGAGCTGGTCAATGCCGGGAACGCCGAACGCACCGAATCCGTTCGAGACGACCGCGGGCGGCAAGCAGAACCCACGAGGTCCGAACAGCAGTGGGCCCCGGAGCACGGCGAAGCAGACACCGAGGTGTTCTCGGCAGTGGACGCCGACGGCAAGCCGCGGCTGGACAAGCGCGGCAACCGCCACGGCACCGCCGACGGTTCCTGACTCCCCCACCTCGACCTACGGGCGGTGATCGACGCTGTGCGCGTCGATCACCGCCCGTTCTTCGTTCGGACCCGAGTCGATTCTCGCGAGGTCACAACATAATGGCCGACCCACCCGAGGTCGGGGCCTCGCGGCCGACCGCGGAGAATGCTGCAACGAGCAGTGCCGGGTCCGGGCCCTCCAACCGTCCGGGCTTGGCCAGACCGTCCAGAACGACGAACCGCAGCAACCCGGCCCGGTTCTTCTTGTCCGTCTGCATGCCCTTGAGCAGATCCGAGAACGCGTCCTCGTCGTAGGTGACCGGCAGGCCGACCGATTCGAGAATCGACCGGTGGCGGTCGGCAGTCGCGTCGTCCAGCCGTCCGGCCAAGCGTCCCAGCTCGGCCGCGAACACCAGACCGACCGACACCGCGGCACCGTGACGCCAGCGGTACTGCTCCCGCCGCTCGATGGCGTGCGCCAGTGTGTGCCCGTAGTTGAGGATTTCGCGCAGGTTCGACTCGCGTAGATCGGCGGCCACCACCTTCGCCTTGACCTCGACCGAGCGCCTGATCAACTCCGGCAGAACGTCGCCGGTGGGATCCAGCGCCGCGGCAGGATCGGCCTCGATGATGTCCAGAATCTTCGGATCGGCGATGAACCCGGTCTTGATCACCTCGGCCAGGCCCGAGACGATCTCGTTCTTCGGCACGGTCTCGAGCGTCGCCAGATCGATCAACACGGCGGCCGGTTCGTGGAAGGAACCGACGAGGTTCTTGCCCGCGTCGGTGTTGATGCCGGTCTTGCCGCCCACGGCCGCGTCGACCATGGCCAGCAGCGTCGTCGGAACGTGGACGATGCGGACTCCGCGCATCCAGGTCGCTGCGACGAATCCGGCCAGGTCCGTTGCCGCTCCGCCGCCCAGACTCACGATGGCGTCGCTTCGGGTGAGACCGATTCGGCCGAGGACTTCCCAGCAGAACCCCGCCACTGCCAGGTCCTTGCCGTCCTCGGCATCCGGGATCTCGATGCGGTGGGCATCGATGCCCTTGTCCGCCAACGCGGCCCGCACTGCCTCCGCGGTCTCGGCCAGCGGAGGCTGGTGGAAGATCGCCACGGTGGCCGTTCCGGCGAGCTCGTCGACCAGGTCCGTCAACAGACCTCGGCCGATGATCACCGGGTACGGGTTGGCAGTCTCGACCTGGACGCGCACTGGCTCTGTCATCGAATCACCTTCATCTGTTGGGGTTTTTCTCGTTCGCATCGCGCTTGGGAACAGGGGCGATCGCCGTCAGCTTCGCCACCAACTGGCCCACGACCCGAGCCGGGCTGCGACTGTCGGTGCGCACTCGCACCGTGGCAACCGAACGATAGAGAGGTCGCCGATGACGCATCAGTTCCTGGTACTTCGCACGCGGGTCAGGACCGGCGAGCAACGGCCGAACGGTGTTCGCACCGGTACGCCGAAGCCCTTCGGCCACACTGATTTCCAGGTACACCACGGTGTGCCCGGACAGCAGGGCGCGGGTCGCGGGCGACAACACGGCACCACCACCGAGGGAGACGATCCCGTCGTGCGAGGCCAGAGCACCGGCGACTATCCGCTCCTCGATCTCCCGAAAGGCCGGTTCGCCGTCGTGCGAGAAGATATCGGCGATCGTACGACCGGTGTCTCGCTCGATGGCCACATCGGTGTCGAACAGGTCCAGGTCGAGAGCCTGTGCCAGCCGTCGACCGATCGTCGACTTCCCTGCTCCCGGCGGTCCGACGAGGACCGCGTACGGGGTCATCGTGGAGGTCGGGCGGCGGTGCCCTTCACGTAGTGGTCGACGTTGCTCGTCGTCTCCGCCAGCGAGTCCCCACCGAACTTCTCCAACGCTGCCTGCGCGACCACCAGGGCGACCATGGTCTCGGCCACGACACCGGCGGCCGGAACAGCACAGACGTCCGAGCGCTGATGAATGGCCACTGCCTCGTCGCCGGTCGTCATGTCGACCGTTGCCAGCGCGCGCGGCACGGTGGATATGGGCTTCATCGCCGCCCGCACCCGCAGTGCTTCGCCGTTGGTCATACCGCCCTCGATTCCGCCTGCACGGTTGGTCGAACGCAGCACCCCATCGGGTCCCGGCTTGATCTCGTCGTGGGCGACGCTTCCGCGTCGACGCGCGGTCTCAAAGCCGTCCCCGATCTCGACCCCCTTGATCGCCTGGATGCCCATCAGAGCCGCAGCCAACCTGGCGTCGAGCTTGCGTTCCCCGGAGACGAACGATCCGAGCCCGACGGGCAGGCCGTGCACGACGACCTCGACGACGCCGCCGAGGGTGTCACCGTCCTTCTTCGCTGCCTCGATCTCGGCGATCATCGATTCTTCGGCGGCCTTGTCGAAGGCGCGAACCGGAGAGGCGTCGATCGCGTCGAGGTCGCCACCTGCGGGCGGCGGTCCGACATAGGGGTCGGATGCCCCGATGGAGATCACGTGGGACACGACGTCGACTCCGAACGCCTGCTTCAGGAACAGCCGGGCGACAGTGCCGATGGCCACCCGGGCGGCGGTCTCCCGCGCGCTGGCGCGTTCGAGCACCGGACGAGCGTCGTCGAAGCCGTACTTGAGCATCCCGGAGAAGTCGGCGTGGCCGGGCCGTGGCCGGGTCAAGGGAGAATTGCGCGCGAGATCCGCGAGCACTGCGTCGTCGACGGGGTCGGCCGACATCACCTGCTCCCACTTGGGCCACTCGGTGTTGCCGACCTCGATCGCGACCGGTCCGCCCATGGTGCGGCCGTGTCGGACACCGCCGGTGAGGGTCACTTTGTCGGCCTCGAACTTCATGCGGGCACCACGGCCGTAACCGAGGCGACGGCGAGCGAGTTGAGAGGCAATGTCGTCCGAGGTCACCTCTACTCCCGCGACCATTCCTTCGAGGATGGCGACGAGAGCGGGTCCGTGGGATTCTCCGGCAGTTATCCAGCGCAGCACTCGAACATCTTTTCACGCCAACGAAGCCGCGGATGCCAGCAGGGTGGCCGCGCACATGGACGGGCCGTGCGGGATGCGGGCTCGCCGGTGCCCGAACGCCGCGGCGATCGACCCCACCACGGCAGTTGTCACCGGTGCCGACAGTGCGGCGAGCACCCATCCGTCCCCGCCACCCACGCAGGCGATCGATCCCACCGACCAGGCGAGTTTGACGTCCCCCGCACCGAACGCCGCGGGCGAGAGAAGATGAACGACGAGGTAGATCGCGAACAGCAGAGCGCCGCCGAGCAGTGCCCCCGCCGAGCCGACGAGCACGAGCGCGATCGTCACCACGATCGCACCGGGGACGGTCAAGGCGTTCGGCAACCGGCGTCGCTGCAGGTCGACGGCGCTGAGCGCGGCGAACCACCACGTCGCCGCGCACAACGGAACCGCGTACTCGGAACCGCCGAACCGCCACCAGACCCATCCGGTCCCGATCGCGGACAGCAACGGCAGGAGCCGAGGCCTCCACCGGACCAGACAGCGGCGCATCGCCATCCCCACAACGGCACCGACCACGACCGCAACACCCAGACTCACCATGATCGAAGGGTTGCATCGCGGCAGCGACCGGTGGTGACGCACGCCCAGGTGGAACATTGCCCTGTGGACAACTCACCACCTGTGGACAACTCGCCGCCTGCGGGTTGCCGCCGGGCCGAGCTCAGAGCATGGTGGTGAGCGCGTCCCGCATGATCGCTCGCGGTGCCGGTCTGCCGGTGAACTGCTCGACCTGCCCGTACGCCTGATTGAGCAGCATCGACAATCCGCCGATGACGGTTCCACCGGCCGCCTCCACGGCAGTGGCCAGGGGTGTCGGCCAGGGATCGTAGATGGCGTCGAGCACCAACGGCGCATGGGCGAGATCCGACGCGATGTCGGCGGCTCCGGCCGCGGGAACGGTGCTGACCAAGACAGCAGACTTCGCTGCAACAGCCGCGAGACGAGGGTCGGTCATGTTCGCGAACTCCGCGCGCATCCCCGCGGCGACGGCGCAGTCCAGTGTGTCCCGGGCGCGGTCGGCCGACCGCGCGATCACGGTGACCGCAGCCGCCCCGAGCCCGGCCAGCGCGACGATCGCCGGCCTCGACGTTCCCCCTGCACCTACCACCGTCACGGTGCTACCGGACAGGTCCTCGACTCCGGCGTCGCGCAGTGCACCCACGACGCCGTCGACGTCTGTGCAATCTGCGCGCCAGCCCGACGCGGTGCGCACCAGGGTGTTCGCCGAGCCCGCCAGAACTGCCCGCGCGGTGCGTTCGGTCGCGTACGCCAGAGCTGCGACCTTGCCCGGCATGGTCACCGACACGCCGACCCATTCGGGACCGAAACCGTCGAGCAGGTCGGGCAACTGCTCACCGGTGCAGTCGATACGCTCGTAGCTCCAGTCGTCGAGTCCGAGCGCGCGGTACGCAGCGCAGTGCAGCACCGGTGACTTCGAGTGTTCGACAGGGCTACCCAGTACAGCGGCACGCACGTCAGCGACCGCTGTCGAGGAAGCCACCCTCGACCCTGGTGATGTTCGCCAGGTGTTCCTCGTAGCTGCGGGTGAACAGGGTTTCGCCCGCCTGGTTGATGGTCACGAAGTACAACCAGTCACCGTCGGCCGGCATCTCGACCGCCTGCACCGCACCGATACTCGGCGAGGAGATCGGGGTTGCCGGCAGCCCCTCGCTGGCATAGGTGTTCCACGGGGTGACGCGGGCCCGGTCGGCGTCGGTGGTGGCCACCTCGGTCGTGTCGAGCGAGTAGTTGACGGTCGAGTCGAACTCGAGCCGCTGCGGCACCGCGAGGCGATTGAGAATCACCCGGGCCACCTTGCTGAAGTCCTGGGGCAGGGACTCACGCTCGACGAGCGATGCGGCGACGAGGGTGTCGTACGGGGTCAGCCCGGAGTTGGTGCCCGCGGTCAGGATTCCGGTGTCCTCGTAGCGGGTCGCACTCTCGGACACCAACTGCTTCAGAATGTCGGTCGGAGACGCGCTGGGATCGAAATCCCAGGTTCCCGCAGCGATCAGACCTTCGAGCTGCCGGTCGCGGTCCGGAACACCTTCGACGCGATCGCTGGCCCAGTCCGGGACGCCCAAAGCAGCCGGATCGTCCACGGCTCCTGCCGCGTTGAGATCGTCGTAGCTCACGCAGGTGGGGGTTCCACTGCCGGTTCGGTCCACACAGCTGGCCTCGGAAATCAGGGTGTAGATGCCCTTCTTGACGGCATCGGTGTTCACGTCGCGCGCGTCGTGGAGCTGTCGGCCCTCCGAGATCACCATGTTGCCCACTCGGGACGCGGGGTCGACGAGTTCACTCACGGCCTGCGAGGCAGGCACGTTGCTGGCGAGCAGATAGAAGCCGGGTTGAACCGAGGTGATGGCGTTGTTCAGGAGGGCCGCTTCGAGGAACGCACCCGAGCTGGCCACGACCCCCTTGTCGGCTGCCTCGGTACCGATCTGCTGCGCGGTGTCGTTGGGATGAACCTGAATCACCACGCCGTCCCCCGGTGAGCCTGCGGCGAAGTCCGCGTTCGGGGTCGTGCGATTGCCGAATTTGTTCACGGCGAAAAACCCTCCGCCCGCCACTGCCACGATCAGCACGACCCCGAGCACCAGAGCCACCAGCCGGCCGCGACGCTTGCGGCTGGACGCGGCTCGGTCCTTGCGGCCCGCGGCGCGGCTGCGGCCGACTTGCTGTGGCGCCGCCCCGCCGCCGGCCTCGTGACCGGGCTCGCGATCTGCGCTGCGAGAGGGCCGGGGGTGCGGCTCCTGACGCTGCGGATGGTCGTGCAGGCGGCGTTGGAAGTCGCTGCCCTCGTCCACGGAAAAGCCGATCGGGTCGGTGTGCGCCTCGTCCGAGCGCGCATCTCGCCGGTCCCGATCGGAACCCTGGTAGTTCACTCGTCGACCTCCGTCGATCCTGGATTGTTCGCTGCACGATCCGATACTGCACGGCGCTCGTCGAGCCAGCCCTGCAGTATCGCCACCGCCGCAGCCTGATCTATCACCGATCGTTGGTTCTTGGCTCGCACACCACTGTCCCGTAAAGCACGCGTTGCGGTCACGGTAGTCAGTCGTTCGTCGGCCATCCGAATCGGTACGTCACTGATCCGCCGATGAAGGGAGCGCCCGAATTTCTCGGCCGCGTCCACGGCGCTGCCACGCTCACCGCGCAGAGTTCTGGGTAGCCCGATCACGACCTCGACGGCCTCGTACTCGGCCACGATCTCCGCCACCCGCACCACGTCCGGGGCGTCGGGCCCCTTGATCTTCGATCGCGGCACGGTTTCGACCGGTGTGGCGAGTACACCGTCGGGATCGCTGGAGGCGATACCGATCCGGACGCTGCCGACGTCGATGCCGATACGACGGCCGCGACCAGGATCGTCGACTGCGGGCCGATCGGGGCCGCGCCCCTGAGTTGTCACGAGCGTCAGTGGGTCGTGAGTTCGGTCAGTCGAGCCCGGGCGGCATCGATACCGGCTGCGATTCCGGCGACGTCCGACCCCGACCCCTGAGCAAGTTCGGGCTTACCACCGCCTCGGCCCCCGATGCTCGGGCCGAACGACGCCACCAGCTCGCCTGCGGCGATGCCGGCCTCCTGGGCGGCCTTGTTCGCCGAGACGACGAACGGAACCTTCCCGCCGACCGTGCCGAACAGGACCACCACGGCCGGATCGGTGCCGAGCCGTCCCCGGATATCGGTGACCAGCGTGCGCAGGTCGTTGCCGCCGACCCCGTCCGGTGCCTGCGAGATCACCGCACGCACGTCACCGAATCGCTCGGCTTTGCCGGCGAACTCACCGGCGGAGGCCAGCACAGCAGCGGCCTTGACCGAGTCGAGTTCCTTCTCTGCGACGCGCAGGCGCTCGACCAGGGTCTCGATGCGAGCCGGGACCTCCTCGGAAGGCACTTTCAGCGTGGACGCGATGCCGGCCAGCAGCGCGCGTTCCTTGGCCAGGTAGCGGTAGGAATCGAGGCCGACGAATGCTTCGACGCGGCGCACTCCCGAGCCGACCGACGATTCACCGAGGATGGTGACCGGGCCGATCTGCGACGAGTGCTGCACGTGCGTACCACCGCACAGTTCCATCGAGAACGGTCCGCCGATCTCGACCACGCGCACTTCGTCGCCGTAGTTCTCACCGAACAGGGCCATCGCGCCCATCTTCTTGGCACTGTCGAGGTCGGTGACGAGGGTGTTGACCGCGAAGTCCGAGCCCACCGCATCGTTGGCGACGTTCTCGATGTCGTCGCGCTGCGCCTCCGAGAGCGCGCCCTGCCACGAGAAGTCGAACCGGAGGTAGCCGGGCTTGTTCAACGAACCCGCCTGCGTCGCGTTCGGCCCGAGGACCTGTCGTAGTGCCGCATGCACCATGTGGGTGCCGGAGTGGCCCTGGGTCGCGCCCTTGCGCCAGGCGTGGTCGACGTCGACGTGGACGGTGTCGCCCTCGGTGATCTGACCCGACTCGACCACGGACTTGTGCGTCCAGAGCTTCTTGGCGATCTTCTGCACGTCGTTGACCTTGACGCCGAGGCCGGGCGCGGTGATCGTGCCGATGTCGGCGATCTGGCCACCGGACTCGGCGTAGAGCGGGCTGCGGTCGAGAATGATCTCCACCGAGTCTCCCGCAACCGCGGTCGGAACGCGGACGCCGTTTGAGATCAAGGCCAACACCGTTGCGTCCGAACCGAGTTCGTCGAATCCGGTGAACTCGGTCGGCGCACCGTCGACGAAATCCCTGTAGACCGTGAGGTCCGCGTGTGCGTGCTTGCGAGCGCGGGCGTCGTCCTTGGCGCGGTTGCGCTGCTCGGCCATCAACGACCGGAACCCGTCCTCGTCCACCGACAGACCCGCCTCGGCAGCCATTTCGAGCGTCAGGTCGATCGGGAAGCCGTAGGTGTCGTGCAGCGCGAACGCTTCGGCACCGCCGATCTTCTTCGCGCCCGACGCCTTGACCGCCTCGGCAGCACCCTCGAACAGTCGTGAACCCGAGGTGAGGGTCTTGAGAAACGCCGTCTCCTCCCCCACCGCAACGGTGAGGATGCGGTCGAAGTCGGTGACCAGGTTCGGGTACGACTCGGCCATCGTGTCGCGCACGACGGTGACGAACTGCGCCATCGTCTCGTCGGGTGCCCCAAGCAGCCGGGCCGATCGCACGATGCGGCGCAGCAGCCGGCGCAGGACGTACCCGCGACCGTCGTTGCCGGGATTGACTCCGTCGGAGATCAGCAAGGCTGCGGTGCGTGCATGGTCGGCGATCACGCGGAAGCGAACGTCGTCGTCGTGGTTGCTGCCGTAGGTGCGACCCGAGAGCTCCTCGGCCTTGGCGATGACCGGCCGCACGAGATCGGTCTCGTAGACGTTGTCCACGCCCTGCAGCAGGAACGCGACGCGCTCGACGCCCATGCCGGTGTCGATGTTCTGCTTCGGCAGCGGACCGAGGATCTCGAAGTCGTCCTTGCTGATCCCCTTGCCGCGCTCGTTCTGCATGAACACGAGGTTCCAGATCTCGATGTACCGATCCTCGTCGGCCTCGGGACCGCCCTCCGCGCCGAACTCGGGTCCGCGGTCGTAGTAGATCTCCGAGCACGGGCCACACGGTCCAGGAATGCCCATGGACCAGTAGTTGTCGGCCATTCCACGGCGTTGAATGCGCTCGTCGGGCAGACCAGCGATTTCCTTCCAGAGTTCGATCGCCTCGTCGTCGTCGAGATACGCGGTGGCCCAGATGCGCTCGGGGTCGAACCCGTACCCACCGTCCTCCACGCTGTCGGTCAACAACGACCAGGCGTGCCGAATCGCGTCCCGCTTGAAGTAGTCACCGAAGGAGAAGTTGCCTGCCATCTGGAAGAACGTGTTGTGGCGGGTGGTGATACCGACGTTCTCGATGTCGAGGGTGCGCACGCACTTCTGAACACTCGTCGCCGTCTTGTACGGCGGCGTCTGCTGACCGAGGAAGAAAGGAACGAAAGGAACCATGCCCGCATTGACGAACAGCAAGTTCGGGTCGTCGAGGATCAACGACGCACTGGGTACTTCGGTGTGCCCCGCCTTCACGAAATGGTCGAGGAAACGCCTGCGGATCTCATGGGTCTGCACGGATACAGGTTAGCGTCCGAGACCCTGTGCCGACTCGAGGGCCTATCGGCCTCGGATGATGCGCCGCAGTTTGCCCACCCTGGTCGCGATTTCGCGCTCGGCACCGTGTTCGGTGGGCTCGTAGTAGTTCACGCCCACCAGCTCGTCCGGCGGATACTGCTGCCCCAGCACGCCGCCGGGACTGCTGTGCGGATACCGATACCCGACGGCGTTTCCCAGTCCCTGCGCTCCCTTGTAGTGGCCGTCGCGCAGATGCGGCGGCACCGATCCCGACTTGCCTGCCGCTACGTCGGCCATCGCCGCACCGAGAGCGCCGATCACGGCACCGGACTTGGGCGCAGTCGCCAGGTGAATCGTGGCCTGCGCCAGGGCCAGCCTCGCCTCGGGCATCCCGATCATCTGCACCGCGCTGGCAGCGGCCGTCGCGATCTGCAGCGCCGTGGGATCGGCCATCCCGATGTCTTCGCTGGCATGCACCACGAGACGCCGAGCGATGAAGCGCGCGTCCTCGCCTGCCGTGATCATCCGCGCCAGATAGTGCAGGGCGGCGTCGACATCGGACCCTCGGATCGATTTGATGAACGCACTGATGACGTCGTAGTGCTGATCCCCGTCGCGGTCGTATCGCACGGCGGCCTTGTCGACGCTGGCCTCGACCGTCGCGAGGTCCAGCATCCCGTCGGTCGCGGCACCCGCTGCTGCCTCGAGAGCCGTCAGCGCTCGGCGGGCATCGCCGGCCGCGAGGCGCACCAGATGGTCCATCGCGTCCTCGGCGATGGTCACCGCACCGTCCAGGCCGCGCGGATCGTTGGCGGCTCGCGTGAGCAACAACTCGATGTCCTCGGACCCCAGCGGCTGCAACTGCAGAACCAACGATCGAGACAGCAGTGGTGACACCACCGAGAAGGACGGGTTCTCGGTGGTCGCAGCCACCAACAGCACGATCCGATTCTCGACGGCGGCGAGCAGTGCGTCCTGCTGCGTCTTGGAGAACCGGTGCACCTCGTCGATGAACAACACCGTCTGCTCGCCCGAGAGCAGTCGACGACGCGCCAGTTCGATGACGTTGCGCACCTCTTTGACTCCGGCGGAGAGGGCCGACAGCGCCTCGAACTTGCGTCCGGTTGCCCCCGAGATCAACGAGGCGAGCGTCGTTTTTCCGGTTCCCGGCGGACCGTAGAGCATCACCGACGACGCACCGGAGCCCTCGACGAGCCGGCGCAGCGGCGCACCGGGAGCCAGCAGATGAGATTGTCCGACCACCTCGTCGAGGGTCGTGGGACGCATTCTCACCGCCAGCGGCGCGTCGGGTCTGACGTAGGTCGACGTCGGACGGGATTCGGCGATCGTCGTGTCCGGCTCGGCAGGCGTGTCGAAGAGTCCGTCGTCGCCGAACTCGTCGCTCCCCGAGATGTCCCCGCCCGAGATGTCACTACCGATGCCGCCGCTCACCGATTTCACGCTACCGATCGAACCGCCGGAAACGCGAACGATGTCGGTCTCAGTGTTCCCACTTGCTGCGCAGAGCAGTCACGACCGACGCCGCGTACTCGGCGATTCCGGTCTCGCCCCCGCGCGCAGCACTGTCGGCCAGCACCGACCACCGAGAGATCAGCGCCTGCGACCTCGGAACCGACAGGTGGTGCGCCCGCGCCGCCGCGATACGGGTGTGGTCGTCGGGCAGGAACCAGTAGGTGCTCAGCCATACCCAGATCAGACGCGCATCGAGAATCTTGCTCGCCAGCGTGGTGTCGTCCCCCAACGCGGGCCAGATGCCCACCACTTCCGAACGCCACGCATCGATCATCGCCTGTTCGCGGTCGTGCGAGAGCTCGAAGCTGCAGAGGCAACCGGGGAACGACGCCAACGCGTAGGTGATGTCGAGGGTGGCGTCGCGGAAACCGCCCCACTCGTAGTCGAGGAATCGCACGCCCTCGTCGTTGACGATGATGTTGTCGGGGCACAGATCGGACGGGCTGAACGCACGGAACGCTCCGTGCGCGAACAACCGTCCACTGCGGGACACGCGATCGAGAATGGCATCCGGGGTCGTTCCGACGCCCAGGTGATCGGTGAGCAGGCCAGGGACCTCGGCCAGCGCGTCGGGTATCTGGGCGGAGATCCCGTCGGTGGAGTCGGGCTGCCCCACCCGGCGCAACAGAGCGGCGAAGTCGTCCTCGCGGCCGACGGTGGCGGCGTGCATGCGGCCCAGCGCCTGCGCCATGGCCATCAACGAATTGGTGACCGCGGCCTCGTCCGAGTTGCGCAGCAGAGTGGTGATCGGACTGGCGTCGCCGAGATCACTGAGCACGAGCAGCCGCGCGTCGAGATCGTAGGCGTGCAACTCGGGTCCGGGCCTGCTGTCGGTGGCCAGAGCGTTGGCGAATTGGTACGACGCTGCCTCACGCAGGAAGGCGCTGGAGCCTGAGATGTCGGCGAGTTCGGCGTGCAGTTCGGATTCGGCGGGTAGCTCACGAACCTGCTTGATCACCAGGGTGCGGGGCAACTGAAACGGGTTCTCGGAGACTCGGACTCGCAACACGACGGCTTGGCCGCTACCCCCCAGATTCACGGGGTCGATCAACGTCACCGGAGCTCCGGTGCGTCTGGTGAGGAGTCGCTGAGCTGCTGCTACTACCTCTGATACAGGGTCTGCAAGTGTTGCGGTCATCGATGTCCAAGCTACCCGTTCGGTGCGTTCTGCTGTGCTGTGTCGGTGACTACGAATGAGACACGATTGACCGTTTTGCGGCATTCTTCGGTCCACATCCCCAGATTCGACCAGGTGGTCGGTTACCCCCGAGCCACAGAAGTATGCCGGGTTCGCTACTGCGGTGCAACGTCCACCGACACGGCGATGGTGCTTTCCTCCGCTTCGGTGTAGATCACCCCTCGCAGGGGTGGTACGTCCGCGTAGTCGCGCCCCCATGCCACGGTCGCGTACCGCTCGTCGACCAGCTGGTCGTTGGTTGGATCGAAGGCGAGCCACCGATCGTTGGGCATCCACACCGCAGCCCAGGCGTGGGTCGCGTCGACCCCGATCATCCGCTCCTTGCCCGGCGGAGGTTCCGTTGCCAGATATCCCGACACGTACCGCGCCGCCAGACCCTGGGACCGCAAGCAGGCGATGGCCAGGCGCGCGAAGTCCTGACACACTCCCGATCGGGCGGCGAGCACGTCGACCACGGTGGTCGAGACCGTCGTCGATCCGGAGAGGTACCGAAAATCGGTGAAGATCCGATGCGTCAGATCGACGACGACGTCCGCGAGGGGACGACCGGGCCAGAAGCTGGGCGCCGCGTAGGCGCGCACCTCGTCGGTGATCTCCGGAGTCGGCAGATCCAGGGCGAACTCCACAGCCGACGCGCGAGCCGGGTCCGCAGGCAGGCTCGAATCGAACATCGCCATCCGAGCGGACTCCCAGGACTCGGTCGCCGGCCACGACGTAGTCTCGTCCACCGGACGCGGATACACCTCTACGAGCGAATCTGCCGTGACCACCAACTTCTCGTGGTCGTGCGTCACGTGGAAGTACACGTCCTCGTTGCCGTAGACGTCCACGCCGAACGATTGATCGGTGGGTGCAGGCTCCACGGTGACCGACTTCTCCACACAGTGCTGCCCGTCCATGTCGCGCGGCGCGAGAAATCCCCGCCCGTAGGACGAGGTCACGCGATCGGAATACGTGTAGGTGGTGATGTGCTTGATTCGATAGCGACGACTCATCACCGCACTCCGTTCGCAGTTCGGACGTTCGAGCTGCCCCACAGCGGCTGCGTGCCACCGGGCAACGACATGTGCGTCGCGAGAACCACGCGAGAGAGCTCCTCGAGCGAATCGTGGATGCCGTCCACCAGCTCGAGCATCTCCACCCGTCGGCCGTTCGCGTCGACCGATTCCAGGTCGCCCGGGTCGACCCTGCGAAGCCGCACCCGCATCTGTTCGACGAGTTGCTCCGGCCGCGAGGTACCCGAGGCATCGGGCAACGAACCGAGGTCGTCCCGAAGCCGATCGAGCTGGTAGACCAAGGCGCGGGGGTTGCCCTCGTCGAACAACAACAGCTGCGCCACGGCCGCCGGGCGCGCACGCCCGCTGTTGCGCCTGCGGTAGATCACCGAGGACTCGGCGGCGGACAACACCGAATCGATGACCGCCTGCTCGGTGGACGGCGTGAGAGCGTGACTGAGCGTTGCCGAGAGCAGCGCTGTCAGCTGCAGACCGCGCTCGATCCGCTTACCGGCGTCCATCAAGTACCAGCCCGCGTCTCGCACCATCGATTCCGACGCCAAACCGGCCAGTGCGAGCAGACCCCGCAGCACACTCGACTGCGACGACGCCAGCTGGGCACCGTTGTGAATCGGTGATTCCGCCAGCTCCTCCAGCGCGGTGTCGATGCGGTTCAATACCGCCCAGGTGTCGTTCGAGAGCTGGTCGCGTACCGCACGGGCAGCTTGCTGCATCCGGTCGACCGATTGCGCCAGCGAACCCATCCGCGCCGTCGAGAGCATCAGTGAGCGCATCTCGACGGTCGCATCGTCGCGGTTCTTCTCGTCGAGGAATCCCGGCCACGTGCGCGAGACCTTCGTGACCGCTTCCAGAAGAATCGGCAGACTCTCGCTGCCTTCGAGCCATGGCATCGAGCGGTAGTCCTGATTGCGTTCGCGCGCCGCGATCAACAATCGAGTCATGTCCTCGGCACGTTCGCTGTAGCGGCCGAACCAGAACAGGTCGCCGAGCACGCGCGGGGAACTGACGACATCGATATTCGACGCGGCGTAATGCGGCAGCTCCTCCACCGTGGCGGGCGGTGTGTGCGGCGCCGAGTCCGCCGGGGTGACGCGCTCCACCGACTTGACCCAGACGTCCTTCGACGCCACCGTGATGAGCGGATCGGTGACCGGTGCGGTGAGCACCACCTGCCCCAGACCGCCGCGCATCGGCGTGTACCCGCCCCGCTGTGCAACCGTGAACAGCCGCATCCCCACCTGCGCCGGGGCAACCGACAACTGTGCCCCTGTCCCGCCTGCGATCGACGACCCGACCGGAGCCAACGAGAACTCGGGAACCTCCTGGCCGGTCCACTTCCACGGCTCGGCGGCGATTCGATCCCACAGCTCCCTGGCTGCGACGTCGGTGAGATCGTGCCCCACCACCGTGCGGCGCGAGGTGGTCGACCGCAGCACCAACGAACGCAGCCGATTCTTCATGTGCGAGAGCTGAATCGGGTCGCCGCCCCAGTACGTGTGGACCGAACCGAGGATCAGATCCTCGTCCAGCAGGGCCCGGGTCAACGCCGGCAGCAACGGAAGCAGAGCCGGGTTCTCCAGCACGCCACTACCCAGAGTGTTGACAACGCTCACAGCCCCGCGCCGCAGCACCTCGACCAAACCGACGACACCCAGATGCGAATCCGGACGCAGATCGAGTGGGTCGGCGAACTCGGCGTCGACGCGGCGTAGCACCACATCCACCCGGCGCAGCGTGCCGAGCGACCGCATCCACAAGCAGCCGTCACGAACCACGAGATCGGCATTCTCCACGAGAGGAAAACCGAGAACCGTTGCGAGATAGGACTGATCGAAGGCCGTTTCGGAGTGCGAACCGGGACTGAGCACCACCACGACCGGATTCTCGGCCGACGCGGGCGCGGCATCGCGAAGCGCCAACCGCACCGCGCGAGCGAACGTCGAGAGCGGCCTTGGATTACTCGCCTGGAACAACTCCGGCATGGCGCGTGACATCACTCGCCGGTCTGCCAGCGCGTAGCCCACACCGGACGGTGCCTGCGTACGGTCGGCGATCACTCGGAACTGGCCGTCGGACTCGCGGGCGACATCGGCGGCATGCATGAACAACTGATGCGGCCCGGGAATGGTGATCGCGTGCGCCGTCCGCAGATAACCCGGGTTGCCGAAGACCAACTCCGGCGGGATCAATCCGCGACGAATGGTTTCCTGGGCACCGTAGATGTCGGTGAGCACGGCATCGAGCAACATCGACCGCTGGACCACACCGGCTTCCAGACGATCCCACTCGTCGGCCGCGACGAGCAACGGAACACTGTCCAACCCCCACCGAACAGCACTGGGCAACGCCTCGCTGCCACCCGACGGAATCGGGTTGTATGTGATGCCATGATCGTCGACCAGGCGACTGACACGGGACTGCAGAGTCTGCATCGCCCCCGGACCGGCCTCCCGCATACCGTCGACCAACTCCGCCCAATGCGGACGGACGGCGTCGTCGGCGTCGAGCATCTCGTCGAACCGATCGCCGCGACCGGTCACGGCCTCGCGCCGACCGCGATACGCGAGCCACGGCGACCCGGCTCCACTCGAGACATCGTCGTTCCTGCCGGCTCCACTCAGGGTGGTATCCACGGGCACCATCGAGCCGTTGTTCCTTCCGTCGGTCGATATCGCTCCGCCGCCGAACGTTCCGCTGTCAACGGAACCATCCGATAGGCGTCGGACCGAGATCGCTACCGGTCGACTCGTTCTCCTGTGCAGTCGCGCGTCAGGACGTGATGACTCCGGTCCGGCGCAGGTCGAGCATGCCGGGCGCGGACACATCGATCGCCTGGCGAGCGTGCATCTCGAGCAATCTTGCTACGTCCACCTTCCCCGAGGTGAACCCGCCCTCCTCGAAGCGGCCGTTGCGGCGTGCCTCGGCTTCCACCGAATTGACCGGGGGCCCCTCGTACGAGCGCCCTCCCGGGTGCACGACGTGATACGAGCACCCACCGACCGCACGTCCGGTCTGCATTTCCACCAGATCGAAACGCAGTGGACTCTGCACCTCGATCGTCGGATGCAGAGCGCTCGGCGGTTGCCAGGCGCGGTAGCGCACACCGGCCACCTGAACGTCCTGCCGCTCGGTGCGCAACATCGGCACCGGCACCCCGTTGCACGTCACCATGTAGCGACCGGCATCGGCTCCGGCCACCTGAACCTGAATCCTCTCCACCGACGAGTCCACGTACCGTGCGGTGCCCGAGGACGTCGATTCCTCGCCGAGGGTGTTCCAGGGTTCGATTGCGCCGCGCAGTTCGATCTCGGCGTCACCGACCACCGTGGTCCCGATCCTGGGAAATCTGAACTCGGTGAACGGGTCGAGCCAACTGGTGTCGAAGTCGATTCCGTGCTCGCGCAGGTCCTCGACAACGCGGCCGATGTCGTTGATGACGAAGTGCGGAAGCATGTAGCGACCGTGCAGGTTGGCACCGTGCCGGATGAGAGGTGCCTTCAACGGGGTGTCCCAGAACCGCGAGACCATCGATCGCACGAGCAGCGACTGCACCATGGCCATCTGATGATGCGGCGGCATCTCGAATCCGCGCAGCTCGAGCAGTCCCAATCGGCCGCGGGTGGAGTCAGGGCTGTAGAGCTTGTCGATGCAGAACTCGGCCCGGTGCGTGTTGCCGGTGATGTCGGTGAGCAAGTGCCGCAGCGCTCTGTCGACGACCCAGGGCGATGCCGATCGGTCGGCCCCGGTGAGTCGCTCGATCTCGCTGAACGCCACTTCGAGTTCGTAGAGCGATTCCTCTCGCCCCTCGTCGGCGCGTGGAGCCTGCGACGTTGTTCCGATGAATCGGCCCGAGAACAGATACGACAACGACGGGTGCCGTTGCCAATGCGTCAGCAACGACACCAGCAGGTCGGGTCGACGCAGCACCGGCGAATCCACCGGCGTCACGCCACCGAGAGTGATGTGGTTGCCGCCACCCGTTCCCCGCGTCGTGCCGTCGTTGTCGAATCCCTCCGTACTCAACCGGGACCTGCGAGCCTCCAGGTACAGACGCTCCATCAACTCGTTCTGTTCGGCCCACGAAGACGTCGGTTGAACATTGACCTCGATCACACCTGGGTCCGGTGTGACGGTCAGTGTCTGGATTCGAGGGTCCGACGGCGGACCGTAGCCCTCGATGACGACAGGTGTATCGATGCTCGACGCCGCCTGCTCGACGCGCGAGACGAGGTCGACGAAATCGTCCAATCGATCCATCGGCGGCATGAACACGTGCAGGACGCCGTCGCGGACTTCGGCAACCAGGGCCGTGACGGCGGTGCCGCCGACCCCGGACGTCTCGTTCACCAACTGCGCGTATCGCGACTCGGCCGGATTCACCGCACGCGGCGGTTGCTGCGTCAATTGCGGAGTGGGTAGTGGGGGTTTGGGCGCGGTGGGGTCGGCCGGATTCTCGACCGGCCCGCCGTCCCAAGAGATCGCCCGAAGCGGCAACCGTAGGCCCGCGGGAGAATCGCCCTCCAACAACACTATTCGACCGCGTCGCAACTTCCAGTCCGAGCTCTCCCAGCCGGCACCGTCCTCGGTACGCGAGATCGGTAACACGAATGCCGCCGGCTCGTCGGTACTGGCGTCGAGCCGTTCGAGGAGAAGTTTTCTCGCGTCCGCGGAATCTGCTCCAGGTTCGAGATCGTCGGCGTCGGCCGGTGGGTCACCGTAAGGCTGGCGCACCAGATCCAACAGCTTGACGAGCGGGTCCTCGTAGGCCGGACGCGCTTGCGAGGCAGGCAGACCCAAGCCCTCGACCAATCGGTCGATCAGTTGTTGCGACGCCGAGTTGCCCACCGGCTCCGGGCGAAGGTCCTCCGCCAACCAGGGATCTGCGATCAGATCGGAATCGTGCCACAGGGCCTGGCCGTCGGTCCGCCAGAACAATCCCACCTGCCACCGCGGTAGCGGCTCACCGGGGTACCACTTGCCCTGGCTGCGCTGCACCAGCCCGTCCGGCGCGTAGATGGTTCGAAGCTTCTCGGCGAGAACACTTGCCCGCTCGCGCTTGTGCGGTCCATCGGCAGTGGTGTTCCACTCGGGCGCTTCCTGATTCTCGATGGCAACGAACGTCGGCTCACCGCCGACCGTCAACCGAATGTCCTGATCGAGCATGCGCTGGTCGATCTTCTCGGCCGTGGCCTCGATCGACTCCCACTGCCCTGCCGTGTACGGCAACGTCGTTCGCGGATCCTCGTGCACGCGGACGACGGTGTTGGAGAAGTCGAGTTCTGCCTTGCACTTGCTCGTCGCACCGGAGATGGCGGCGGCGGTCGACGGATGCGGCGTCGCCGACAGTGGGATGTGGCCTTCGCCGGCGAACAGCCCCGAGGTCGGATCCATCCCGACCCAGCCCGCGCCCGGTAGATAGACCTCGGTCCACGCGTGGAGATCGGTGAAGTCCTCCATCGGTCCGGAGGGGCCGTCGAGCGACTTGACGTCCGAGGACAACTGGACCAGGTAACCCGAGACGAAGCGTGCTGCCAGACCCATCTGACGCAGTACCGACACCAGCAACCACGCCGAATCGCGGCACGACCCGACGGCGGACGTCAGAGTCAGGTCAGGGGTCTGCACTCCGGGTTCCATCCGCACGGAGTACCCGACGTCCCCCATGACGGCCTGGTTTGCCATCACGAGAAAGTCGATGGTGCGCAACAACTCTCCGCGTTCGACGACGGCGGCCTGAAGTTTCTCCACCCATGCCGACACCACCGGACCCGGTCCGGTTCCGGCCTTGCCCTCGTCCACCGGGCGCAGGTACGGCTCCAGATCGGGCAGGTCGTGGTCTTCGTAGGCGAAACCGAAGTGCTCGGCCCATTCCTCGACGAAGAAGTCGAGGGGGTTGATCGACGCCATGTCCGCGACGAGTCCCACGGTGATCGACAGGTGGTCGGTGCGCTCGGGGAAGACGACCCGAGCGAGGAAGTTCCCGAACACGTCCTGCTGCCAGTTGACGAAATGCTCCGCCGGTTCGATCTTCAGCGAGTACGCCTCGATGGGCGTACGCGAGTGCGGTGCAGGCCGCAAGCGAATTTCGTGCGGAAAGATCTTGACGGTGCGGTCGAATTGGTAACTGGTGCGGTGTTCGAGTGCAACCTTGATGCCCACGGCGAGCCCCTCGTGATAGTCCCGGTATGGGTAGAACACCCAACCCTAGTAGGACGGGGCCCGGTGCGCTCGGCGAGGAATCGTGTCCGAAACGTGCACCCCGATGACGTGTGTAGTGCTTGACACGCACTTCGTGCTGCGGTTCGCTCAGCGGGAATCGAGTCTTCGTTCGACGCACGCCACACTTTGCAACCAAAGGGAATCTCGTGAGCGACAATCCACCCAACGGACCGCAGTACGGCTCCGATCCGAACCAACCCCAGTACCCCACCGATCCAGCCTCCGGATACCCGCCGCCCGGCAACTACCCACCACCCGGTAGCTATCCACCCCCTGGCAACTATCCACCACCGCCGGTCGGCGGTAACGCAGCGTTCGGAATGGGCTCGCAGCTGCCCGGCGGCGCGCAGCCCGGCAGCCTCGGGTCTCGTTTCGCGGCGCGCTTCGTGGACGGACTGATTCTGGCGGTCGTCCAGGTCATCCTGTACGTGATTCTCCCGAGCGGGTTCATCGGGTCATTCTTGTTCGGTCTCGCGTCCGCGCTCCTCGGGTTCGCCTACTTCACGCTGCTCGAGTCCTCCCGCGGCCAGACATTCGGTAAGCAGGCTCTCGGCCTGCGCACCGTCGGCGCAGGAGGCGGACTGCCCACTCAGGCCGAGGCGGCCAAGCGCAACGCCTTCCTGCTGCTGAACATCGTGCCGCTGCTCGGCACCGTCCTGCTCATCGTGGCGTACATCGGCATTGCCGTGACCATCAATTCGAGCCCCACCAAGCAGGGCAAGCACGACGAGCTCGCCGGCGGAACCCAGGTCATCAGCGTCTCGTAACACCCCGTCCACGCACGAGCGGACCTCCTGAATTCAGGAGGCCCGCTCGTCTGCGTTCGGGTGTTCCATGGCCTCGGCGCCCTGAAGTACCCACACTGCTCCCGACGACAGACCAGGAGAACGACGTGAGCGACAATCCGAACGACGGACCGCGGCCCGGCGAGGGATCCGATCCCGACCGCCCCGAGACGCCGAACACTCCCCCGGCGAACACCTCGCCACCCTCGGGTGGTCATTACCCACCCCCGCCCGGAAATTACCCGCCACCCGGTAGCTACCCGCCTCCCGGCGGGAACTATCCACCACAGGGCAACTACCCACCGCAGGGCGGCTATCCACCACAGGGCAACTACCCACCGCAGGGCGGCTATCCACCTTCCGGTGGTTACCCACCACCTGGTGGCTACCCACCCCCGCCCGGTAACTACCCACAGCAGGGCGGCGCACCCGGCGGCTATCCACCGCCTCCCGGGGCGTACCCGCCGCCGCCCGGCAACTACGGTAACTACGGCAACCAGGGCTACGGGCACGTGCCACTCGGGCACAATCCCGGACGTCTCGACGTCGGTGCAGCGCTGAGCTACAGCTTCGACAAATTCAAGGCCAACGCAGGCCCGTGGGTCGGCATCACGGCCATCGTGTGGGCGGTCAGCGTCATCGGTCTCGTCCTGATCTTCGCGTCGACGTTCACCGCAGCAATGGTGGCAGCCGACAGCGGTGACACGACGTTCACGACCACGACATCCGGGGTGGCCATCGTCATGACGGCCATCGCCACGTTCGCATCGTATTTCGTCAACGCCGCCTACGTTCGAGGAGCACTGGACGAGACCGGCGCTCCGCAGAAGCCATCGTTCGGTAGGTTCTTTCAACTCACCAATGTCGGGCAGATCGCCGTCCTGGCGTTGATCTGGACCGTCGTCAGCGTGGTGTTGAGTTTCGTCCCGTTCCTCGGAACGGTCCTTCTGATCGTGATCGGCTTCCTGGCCAACTTCGCGCTGACGTTCCTGATCGATCGCAACCAGACGGCGATCGAATCCATCAAGTCCAGTGTCGACCTCACGGTGAAGAATTTCGGCCCGATGTTGCTGCTTCTGCTTCTGTTGGCCGCAATCAACATCGTCGGTGTTCTGCTGTGCGGACTCGGTCTGCTCGTCACCATCCCGATCTCGGTGATCGCCACCAACTACGCCTACCGCGTGCTCACCGGTGGGCCGCTGTCCCCCGCGCGCTGATCTGCTCCGAACAAGCGAATGTCCCCGTTACGCACAGCGTTACGGGGACATTCGCTTTCGAACCTGCTCAGGCCTCGGCCGGTTCTTCCTTCTTCTCCGGCTTGAAGTCGACGCCCGATTCCTTACGCTGCTGCGGCGTGATCGGTGCGGGCGCGTCGGTCAACGGGTCGATTCCACCGCCGGACTTGGGGAACGCGATGACCTCACGGATGGAATCGACTCCGGCGAGCAGCGCAGTGATGCGATCCCAGCCGAACGCGATGCCGCCGTGCGGCGGTGCGCCGTAGGAGAAGGCGTCGAGGAGGAAGCCGAACTTCTCCTGAGCTTCTTCCTTGCCGATACCCATGATCGCGAAGACCCGTTCCTGAATGTCCTTGCGGTGGATACGAATACTGCCGCCGCCGATCTCGTTGCCATTGCAGACGATGTCGTAGGCGTAGGCCAGAGCAGATCCGGGGTCGGTGTCGAAGGTTTCCATCGACTCCGGCTTCGGCGATGTGAAGGCATGGTGCACTGCAGTCCACGCTCCGGATCCGACGGCTACGTCACCACTGGCCGTGGCGTCGGACGTGGGCTCGAACAGCGGAGCGTCGACGACCCACACGAACGCCCAAGCCTTCGGGTCGATCAGGTCGAGCTTGCGGGCGATCTCGCCGCGCACGGCACCGAGCAATCCACGTGATGCCTTGATCGGGCCCGCGGAGAAGAAGATCGCATCGCCGTTGTTCGCACCGACGTGGGCGGCGAGGCCGTCGCGCTCGGCGTCGGTCAGGTTCTTGGCAACCGGGCCACCCAACGTGCCGTCCTCACCGACGAGAACGTACGCGAGACCCTTGTGGCCGCGCTGCTTGGCGAACTCCTGCCACCGGTCCAACTGCTTGCGGGGCTGCGATGCACCACCGGGCATCACGACCGCACCGACGTACGGGGCCTGGAACACACGGAACGTGGTCTCGGAGAAGAAGTCCGTGCATTCGACCAATTCGATGTCGAAGCGGAGATCGGGCTTGTCGGAACCGTAGCGACGCATCGCCTCGGCGTAGGTGATCCGTGGGATCGGCGCCGTGAAGTGGTGGCCGACGAGCTTCCACAGCGACGCCAGAATCTCCTCGGCCAGCAGGATGACGTCGTCCTGGGTGACGAAGCTCATCTCGACGTCGAGCTGGGTGAACTCCGGCTGACGGTCGGCGCGGAAATCCTCGTCTCGGTAGCACCGGGCAATCTGGTAGTAGCGCTCGATACCGCCGACCATCAGCAGCTGCTTGAACAGCTGCGGGCTCTGCGGCAGAGCGTAGAAGCTACCGGGCTGCAACCTGGCCGGTACCAGGAAGTCGCGGGCTCCCTCGGGGGTGGATCGCGTCAGGGTCGGAGTCTCGACCTCGACGAATTCGTGGTGCGCGAGCACCGACCGGGCGGCCGCGTTGACGTGCGAGCGCAGGCGAATGGCCTGCCCCGGGCCCTCGCGACGAAGATCGAGGTAGCGGTACTTCAGACGCGCTTCCTCGCCCGGCTGGTCGTCGAGCTGGAACGGCAGGGGCGCGGCCTCGGACAGGACCTCGATCTCGGAGGCCTCGACCTCGATCGCACCGGTCGGAATCTCGTAGTTGGCGTTGCCCTCGGGGCGCCCCTCGACCTTGCCGGTCACCTTCACGACGTATTCAGCGCGCAGGCGATGAGCCTGCTCGAGAGCAGCGCCCTCGCGGAAGACGACCTGGGACACACCGGACGCGTCCCGCAGATCGATGAAGATGACGCCGCCGTGATCGCGTCGACGGGCCACCCATCCCGTCAGCGTCACGGTTCGGTCGACGTGCTCGGGGCGTAATGAGCCGGCGAGGTGGGTGCGCAGCACGGGTGTCCTTTCGAGAAAAATCCGCTGATCGTGTTCTTCGCTCACCGATCCTACGGAGCACATGACCGTAGAAGGAAACGAGATCGCGACGCGGCATGCGAAGCTATGGCCGACAACAGCGATGTGCGTTCTCGCCACAGGTGGGAGCTCGGCGGAGAGGAACTCGGGCATGACCTTCAGAGAAGGTTCGCGGATGGAGCGGGGCCGAGTCTCCGTCGGCGGCAGCGGGGGCGGCGGACGCGGTGGCAAACTGGCCATCGGCGGTGGTGCAGGCGGCCTGATCATCATCGTCATCGCACTGCTCTTCGGCGGAGATCCCGGCTCGATTCTCAATCAGATCAGTGGCGGCGACAGCTCTGCAGGGCAGGTCGACTCCGGCACCTCGGGGACCCTCGAGGGCTGCGAGACCGAGGCGGAGGCGAACAGCCAGATCGACTGCCGTATCGGATTCACGGTGTCGAGTCTGGACACCGTCTGGGAAGCTCAGCTGCAAGCGCAGACCGGCGTCGCCTACGTTCAGCCTGAAGTGCGGTTGTTCTCGGGAGCAACGAACACCGGCTGCGGCAACGCCACCAGCGCCGTCGGGCCCTTCTACTGCCCGGCCGATTCCACCGCGTATTTCGACACGAGCTTCTTCCAGGTTCTCGTCGACCAGTTCGGCTCCAGCAGCGGCCCATTGGCGCAGGAGTACGTAGTAGCGCACGAGTTCGGCCACCACCTGCAGAACCAGCTGGGTGACATCGGCCGCGCGCAGGCCGATCCGCAGGGACCCGAGTCCGGTGGCGTCAAGGTGGAGCTGCAGGCCGACTGCTACGCGGGAATCTGGGCGCATTACGCAGCCGACACGATCGATCCGGACACCGGGGTTCCGTTCCTCGAGCCGCTGACCGCGACCGACATCGACGACGCCCTGTCGGCGGCGTCGTCGGTGGGCGACGATCGCATTCAGCAGGCATCCACGGGCAGCGTCAACCCGGAGGGCTGGACGCACGGCTCGTCTGCGCAGCGACAGGCCTGGTTCACCGCGGGCTACGAGACCGGACAGGTGGCGGCCTGCGACACGTTCTCGGCACGCGACCTCGACAATCCCTGAACCGATACCGGTCAGAACAAGGTGAGAGCCGGACCCGAGGTCACCAGTTCTCGGGGTTCGGCGGGCTCGTTCGCGGGCAGCGAGCGGGTCTGCTCTGCGGCGAACCCGTAGGTGTCGAGCAACGGGTCGATTCTCGCTTTCAGCCACTGCTTGTATTCCGGTGTCACGTACGCGCCGTGCCCGTAGAGCTGTCGATATCTACGTACCAACGCAGGGTGTTCTTTCACCAGCCAACTCATGTACCAGTCCTTGGTGCTCGAACGCAGATGCATCGGCAGCGCCGTCACGGTGGTCGCACCGGCCTCGGCCAGGGCACCGATGAGGCCGTCCAGTTGCTTGGCCCCGTCGGTGAGAAACGGGATGACCGGTGCCACCAGAACGCCGCACTCGAGGCCCGCGTCGCGGACAGCTCGAACGAGATCCAATCTCGCTCGCGGACTCGGTGTTCCGGGCTCTAGCTGCTTCTGCAGGTCGGCGTCATGAATCGCGAGGCTGATGCTCACATGCACGTCCACCTGCTGCGCGGCCAATGTCAGCAACGGTAGATCGCGCCGCAGCAGTGTGCCCTTGGTGAGAATCGAGAACGGCGTCCCGGATTCGGTCAATGCGCGAATGATGCCGGGCATCAACCGATATCGACCCTCGGCGCGCTGATAGGGGTCGGTGTTGGTGCCGAGCGCCACCGGCTCCCGCTTCCACGAACGACGCGCAAGCTCCTTACGTAACACTGCCGCGACATTCGTCTTGACGACAATCTGCGAATCGAAATCGTTGCCGGAGTCCAGATCCAGATATTCGTGCGTCGGGCGCGCGAAGCAGTATCGACACGCATGCGAGCACCCCCGCATCGGGTTGACGGTCCACGAGAACGGAACCTGCGACTCGCCCGGAACCTCGTTCAAGGCACTTTTGCACAGCACCTCGTGGAAGGTGATGCCCTCGAACTCGGGCGTCTGTACGCTGCGGACCAGCCCCGACCGCTCCAGCCCCGGTAACGCCCCGTCGTCCGCGGCGTCGAGAGTCTGACCGGCCCATCGCATGCACACAGTCGAACATTTGTTCTATGTCGTGTCAAGGCCGACTCACCCCATACGATCCCAGCTCGGGTGAGGCCGTCGGAACGCGATAGCGTAGGCCCCCAGTCGATCCTAGGAGTGCAGCGCCGTGACCGCCCCGAACACACCGACCCTCGAACCCATTCTGCGTCTCGGCCTCACACTCGGACCGGCGCTCGGCATCGGCTCGGTGCCCGAGGGCGAGCGGGTGGTCACCACAGTGCTCGGCGGTGCAGCTCCCGGTCCCGACATCGAGGGAACCCTCGCAGCCGGGTCGACCGTCGTCAGCGTGACGCGGTCCGACGGATGCACCGAATTCAGTAGCGACCTCGTTCTCGAACTGGCAACCGGCGGTTACCTTTCGCTCGACTACCGCGGAGTTCAGTTCGGCCCGGCCGAGGTCATCGACGCTCTGAACGATCCCGAGCGTGAAGTGGATCCCGCCACGTACTACTTCCGCGGCACCCTGCGCGTGTCGACCGCGGTGCCGAAGTTCACCTATCTCAACCGCGCACTCGTCGTCACGTCCGGCTCCCGCTCGGCCGAGGCCGTCGTGCTCGACGCATTTCTGGTCACCTGACCGCGGCTCAGTCGAGGAGCTGGGCGACCTCACGGTCGGTCAGCGTCGCCTGCGGAGTTCGTCCTTTACTACGGACGAGTTCGACAGCCCGATACAGCGGCCGTTGGTCGAGTCCGGCATCGCGTGCCTCGGCGCGCAGCTGATCCACCAGCACCGATGCGATCGCCGCGGCGGGCACCAACTCGGTGGTCCACAGCGAGTCGGCGAGGGTGCGTAGCGCGAGAATCGGCAGTTCGCGGCCACCATCCCTTGTGTAGAGGGCAAGTGGAACGACGATGTGTGTTCGTCCGTCGTAGAGCCGCAGCGAGATCTGATCGATTCCGGCCGTCCGAATCGTCAGTTCGGCCGTCACCACCTCCGGCATCTTCAGCCGGCGCGTGCGCATCCCTCGGGCACAGAGTTGCGGGCCGTCGAGCCACACTCGTCGGCGCAGACCCAGCCACCCCGACAGTGCACCGGGTCCGCCGACGATGACCCCGACGAGAACCGCAACCCACACCGGTACGAACAGCGCCATGACGACGGCGAGAACGATCCCGATCGCAGCCGACCCGACCATGATCTTGCGCAGGCGCGGTGCCAGGAACTCCATCGAGACAAGGTCGAGCGCTACCGGCCCCGCGTTGGACCGAGAGTCACCGGGCCGAGGGTCACCGGCCAAGGCGCGCTCCGAGGGCGTCGACCACGTCGGCCATCGGAACGGTGTCCTGCTCGCCGTTCGAAAGGTCTTTCATCAGCACCGATTCCGCAGCCAGTTCCTGATCACCGAGCACCAACGCGAACCGCGCTCCGGATCGGTCGGCGGCCTTCATGGCACCCTTGATTCCGCGATTTCCGTAGGCCATGTCCACGGCTATTCCGCGTTCGCGCAGCTGAGCCGCGATGTCGACGATCGCCAGCTTGGCACCGGCACCCATCGGAACGCCGAAGACCTGGCACCGTGCCGTCGCGCCCGCGGTCTTGCCTTCGGCGGCGAGCGCCAACACGGTGCGATCGACGCCGAGGCCGAACCCGATTCCCGAGAGCGCCTGCCCGCCGAGCTGTTCCATCAATCCGTCGTAGCGTCCACCGCCGCCGATGCCCGATTGCGCGCCGAGCCCGTCGTGCACGAATTCGAACGTCGTCTTGGTGTAGTAGTCCAGCCCGCGCACCATCCGCGGGTTGACCAGGTACGGCACATTCATCACGTCCAGGTATGCCAGCACCTCGTCGAAGTGCTCCTTCGCCGAAACGGAGAGGTGATCGAGCATCAGCGGCGCATCAGCGGTCATCGCGCGCACTTCCGGCCGCTTGTCGTCGAGGACCCGCAGCGGGTTGATCTCGGCACGCCGACGGGTGTCCTCGTCGAGGGGAAGCGCGAAGAGGAACTGCTGCAACAGCTCTCGGTACTGCGGGCGGCACGTGTCGTCACCGAGCGAGGTGATCTCGAGCCGGAACCCGGTGAGCCCGAGTGCCCGGAAACCGGCGTCGGCCACGGCGATCACCTCGGCGTCCAACGCCGGGTCGTCGACGCCGATCGCCTCGACTCCCACCTGCTGAAGCTGCCGGTACCGGCCGGCCTGCGGGCGCTCGTAGCGGAAGAACGGCCCGGCGTAGGCCAGCTTGACCGGCAGCGCTCCCCTATCCAATCCGTGCTCGATCACCGCGCGCATGACGCCCGCCGTGCCTTCGGGTCGCAACGTCACCGACCGGTCTCCACGATCGGAGAAGGTGTACATCTCCTTGCTCACCACATCGGTCGACTCCCCGACCCCGCGGGCGAACAGGCCCGTGTCCTCGAAGATCGGCAGTTCGATATGGCCGTAGCCGGCGTTGCGGGCCGCGTCGAGCAGCCCTTCGCGTACGGCGACGAACTCGGCCGAGTTGGGTGGGAAGTAATCGGGAATGCCCTTGGGCGCGGAAAATGCGGTCGGCTTGCTCACGCTCACAGCCTTCCTTGCTCGGGGTCGGTGAGTCCAACGAGGAACGGGTTGGTCCCGCGCTCCTGGCCGATCGAACTCTGTCCGCCGTGCCCCGGGAGCACAACAGTGTCGTCGCTCAGAGGTAGCAGCCGAGTAGCGATGGACCGCAGCAGTTGCTCGTGATCACCGCCGGGCAGATCGGTGCGCCCGATCGATCCAGCGAAGAGGGTGTCACCGGTCAGTGCCAGCGGAACCGAGCCGTCGGGCCCGTCGGCGTGGGCGAGGAACACCACCGATCCCTGGGTGTGCCCGGGAGTGTGCACCACCGTGATCTCGATTCCGGCGAGTTCGAGCCGTTGGCCGTCGGTGAACTCGATCACCTCGGCCGGTTCGTGGAACTCGAGGTCGCCGAGCACGGCGGCCAACGTCGGGCCCGTTCCCTTGACCGGATCGGCCAGCATGTAGCGGTCCTCGGGTGCGATGTACGCCGGAATGCCGTATTTTGCGCAGATCGGCTCCACCGACCACGTGTGGTCAAGATGTCCGTGCGTGAGCAGAACTGCGGTGGGGGTGAGCGAGGACTGCGTCAGAAAGTCGATGAGCGGATCCGCTGCGTCCTGACCGGGATCGACGACGACACAGTCGGACGCGTCGTCCTGGGCCAGGATGTAACAGTTCGTCTGAAACATGCCTGCGGGGAATCCGGTGACGAGCAAGACAAACGCTCCTAAAGGCTGAGGCCGAAGTACCGAGCAAGCTTAGTAGGGGCGCTCCCGGCGGGTCCCCCCAGCATGCTCTCAGGCGGTGATGGCAAACTCGCGTTGGCCGATTCTCGGCCGGATACCACACGATCGGTCCGTGCAGCGAGCGGGCGAGGTCGCTTTTCGACAAGCGGGAGGAACACGAATTGCCCAGCAACGAGCAACGGCGCGAGGCTGCCAAACGAAAGCTCGAACGCCAACTCGTACGCCGCGCCGAGCGAGCGCGACGTCGTAAGCAATTGACGATCGCCGGTTCCATTCTCGGCGTCGTCGCGGTCGTGGCCGTCGTCTCGGTCGTGTTCGTGGTGACCCGAGGTGACGACGACGCGAGTACCGCGCAGGAATCGACCACGTCGGCGCCCGCCGATTCCCTCATCGCAGCGGGACGCACCGAGCCCTTGCCCGAGACCGTGAACTGCTCCTATCCCGCCGCGACACAGCCGGCGGCCAAGGAGAACACTCCCCCGCGCACCGACAACGTGCCCACCAGCGACGAGCCGCTGAGCTACAGCATGGAAACCACCGCGGGCAATATCGGGTTGACGCTGAACAACCCCGAGTCTCCGTGCACGGTCAACAGCTTCGTCTCGCTCGCCAACCAGGGCTACTTCGACGTCACCACCTGCCACCGCCTCACCACGGGTGCGGGCCTGCAGGTTCTCCAATGTGGCGATCCCACGGGCACCGGCTCCGGTGGGCCGGGGTACCAGTTCGCCGACGAATTCCCCACCGATACGTTCGCCGAGGGCGACCCAGCTGCCCAGTCCCCGATCGCCTACCCACGCGGAACGTTGGCCATGGCCAACGCCGGCCCGGGTACCAACGGCAGCCAGTTCTTCCTCGTCTACGGCGATTCCGAACTGCCGCCCGCTTACACCGCGTTCGGCACCATCGACGAGACCGGACTCGCCACCCTCGACGCCATCGCAGCCAAGGGTGTGGAGGGCGGCGTATCGGATGGAGCCCCCGCCGAACCGGTCGACATCACGACCATGCTGAGCGACCTGTGAACCGGACCTCCGCCCTGACCATCGCTGTGTCTGCCACTGCGCTGGTGCTGGCAGGTTGTTCCGGTTCGGCCGAGCCTGCCGCGGTGCCGGCCACCACGACGTCGGCATCGACGACCACGACCGCGGCCCCCACGCCGCGGCCTGCGCTCGACCTGTCCCGCTTCGGCACCTTGCCGCCCGTGCCGCAGCCGACGACCGATACGGTGTCCTGCGCATATCCGGAGGAGTCTCCGGCCGCCAAGGAAGTCGACGCTCCTGCGGCCGAGAACATCGACGTGTACGGAATCGTCGATGTGACGTTGTCCACCAATCAAGGTCCGATCGCCATCTCGCTCGACCGGACCCAGGCACCGTGCACGGTGAACAGCGTCGTCGGCCTCGTCCAACAGGGGTATTTCGACGGCTCTCCCTGCCACC
The DNA here is from genome assembly GCF_022810385.1 of Rhodococcus sp. ARC_M12. Classification (NCBI taxonomy): domain Bacteria; kingdom Bacillati; phylum Actinomycetota; class Actinomycetes; order Mycobacteriales; family Nocardiaceae; genus Rhodococcus; species Rhodococcus sp. ARC_M12. The sequence goes on from NZ_JALGQI010000001.1 coordinate 204,540, forward strand.
GATTGACGACCTCACCGGGCCTGGAGGTTCTGCAGTGCGGCGATCCGTCCGGCTCCGGTCGCGGTGGACCGGGATACACGTTCGCCAACGAGTACCCCACCACGGCGTACGCCGATGATCCGGCGCAGGCCCAGAATCCGGTGGTCTACCCCCGCGGAACGCTCGCCATGGCCAATGCCGGCCCGGACACCAATGGCAGCCAGTTCTTCCTGGTGTACGCCGATTCGGTGCTGCCGCCCCAGTACACGGTGTTCGGAACCATCTCGGACGCCGGACTGCAAACCCTCGACGCGATCGCGGCGGGCGGGGTCACCGGTGGTTCGGAGGACGGCGCGCCGGCAAATCCGGTGATCGTGGAATCGGCAACGGTGTAGCTCGATTCGACCGACGAGAGGGTGAGCAGAGTTTCTCTGCTCACCCTCTGGTCGTTGTCGGGGCCGCTCAGGCGGCCGATGTCAGCCGATAGACGTCGTACACGCCCTCGACATTGCGTACCACGTTCAGCACATGCCCGAGATGCTTGGGATCGCCCATCTCGAACGTGAACTTGCTGATCGCAACCCGATCCCCCGAGGTGGCCACGGACGCCGAGAGAATGTTGACCTTCTCGTCGGCGAGTGCCTTGGTGACGTCGGAGAGGAGCCGGTGACGGTCCAGTGCCTCGATCTGTATCGCGACCAGGAACACCGACGACGCCGACGGTGCCCACTGAACCTCGATGAACCGCTCGGACTGCTCTTCGAGCGAGCGAGCGTTCGTGCAGTCGGTGCGGTGCACGCTGACCGATCCACCACGGGTGACGAATCCGAGGATCTCGTCTCCCGGCACCGGAGTACAGCATTTCGCCAGCTTGGCCACGACGCCTTCCGCACCGGTGACCAGAACTCCTGCGTCACCGACCTGGCGGGGTCGGGTCGGGATGGTCGACGGTGTCGACCGCTCCGCGAGCTCTTCCTCGACATCGCCGACGCCACCGAGATGAGCGACCAGCCGCTGCACCACGTGGCGGGCGGACACGTGGTTCTCTCCGACCGCGGTGTACAGGGCGGAGACGTCGACGTACCGCAGCTCGTGCGCGATCGCCGACATGGACTCGGCATTCATCAAGCGCTGCAACGGAAGTCCGCCTCGCCGAACCTCCTTGGCGATGCCGTCCTTGCCTGCCTCCAGAGCTTCTTCGCGGCGCTCCTTGGCAAACCACTGGCGAATCTTGGTCTTGGCTCGAGGTGAGGCGACGAAACCCTGCCAGTCCCGACTCGGGCCAGCGGTCGCAGCTTTCGAGGTGAATACCTCGACCACTTCACCGTTGTCGAGCGTGCGCTCCAGTGCGACGAGTCTGCCGTTGACCCGAGCGCCGATGCAGCGATGCCCCACCTCGGTGTGCACCGCGTAGGCGAAGTCGACCGGACACGATCCGGCAGGCAGGGTGACGACGTCCCCCTTGGGAGTGAAGACGAAGATCTCCTTGACCGCAAGGTCGTAGCGCAGCGATTCGAGGAACTCCCCCGGATCGGCGGCTTCCCGTTGCCAGTCGAGCAGCTGGCGCATCCACGCCATGTCGTCGACCTCGGCGTTGTCCTGCGAATGCTTGCCCTTGGTCTCTTTGTACCGCCAGTGCGCAGCGATGCCGAATTCGGCTGTGCGGTGCATGTCCCGCGTACGAATCTGCACCTCGAGGGGCTTGCCCTCGGGTCCGATCACCGTCGTGTGCAGCGACTGGTAGACGCCGTAGCGAGGCTGCGCGATGTAGTCCTTGAAGCGGCCCGCCATCGGCTGCCACAGCGAATGCACCACGCCCACAGCGGCGTAGCAGTCGCGAACCTCGTCGCACAGAATGCGGACACCTACGAGGTCGTGAATGTCGTCGAAGTCGCGTCCCTTGACGATCATCTTCTGGTAGATCGACCAGTAGTGCTTCGGGCGACCCTCGACGACCGCGCTGATACGCGACGCGGAAAGGGTCGCATTGATCTCGGCCCGCACCTTCTCGAGGTAGGTGTCTCGGGACGGTGCACGATCGGCGACCAGACGCACGATCTCGTCGTACTTCTTGGGATGGAGTATGGCGAACGCGAGGTCTTCGAGTTCCCACTTGACCGTCGCCATGCCGAGCCGATGAGCAAGCGGCGCAATGACTTCCAGTGTTTCCTTGGCCTTGCGCGCCTGCTTCTCCGGGGGCAGGAAGCGCATCGTGCGCATGTTGTGCAGCCGGTCGGCGACCTTGATGACCAGTACCCGTGGGTCTCGGGCCATCGCAATGATCATCTTGCGGATGGTCTCGCCCTCGGCTGCAGTACCGAGTACCACCTTGTCGAGTTTGGTCACCCCATCCACCAGATGAGACACCTCGTCGCCGAACTCCTCGGTCAACTTCGCGAGCGAATACCCCGTGTCCTCGACGGTGTCGTGCAGGAGTGCCGCGACCAGAGTGGTCGTGTCCATCCCCAGCTCGGCCAGAATGTTGGCCACGGCGAGCGGATGCGTGATGTACGGGTCGCCGGACTTGCGCATCTGCGAGGCGTGCAGTTCGTCCGCGACGTCGTAGGCCCGCTGCAGCAGCGTCAGGTCGGCTTTGGGATAGAGCTCGCGGTGCAGGCTGACCAATGGCTCGAGCACCGGCTTCACTGCTGCGCTGCGGCCGGCGGTGATGCGGCGCGCCAGACGGGCTCGGACCCGCCGCGATGCCGACGTGGGCACGGGTGCCGAATTGCGTGTTCCCGACGGAGCCTGCGAATCGGTCGACGCCGGGTCCTGAGAAACCGGAGGTTCGACGGCCGCGCGGGAATCAGCGGAGCCTTCGTCGGTCGTGACGACGTCGACACCGGTCCGATCGGTAACTGCGGTCGGATCGACAACTGCGGGCCGCTCGGGGGCGGCGGGCCGATCCGGCATGGGCTGATCGATGTAGCGGGTCACTCTCATCACCTCCTGCCACGCGTTCCGCGTTGTCGCCGGAACGTCAACGCATTGTGAAAGAGACTTTAGTCCTCATACTCGCACCAGGCAGTCGAGCGGGTAGCCACTGCACCGGTCTCGCCCGCCCAGAACGGCAATTTCGAGAACGACGGCAGCACCGGCGATCACCGCACCCTGCTCGGCCAACAACCGAGCCGCCGCGTCGACGGTACCGCCGGTCGCCAGAACGTCGTCGACCACGAGAACTCGTTTTCCGGCCACATCGATCGCCGTCGGGATCTGCAACTCGGCCGTTCCGTACTCGAGGTCGTACGACCGTGAATGCACAGGAGGCGGCAATTTACCCGCCTTGCGCACCGCGAGCACACCGCACCCGAGTTCGAGGGCGACTCCTGCCCCCAGCAGAAATCCCCGCGCATCGATACCCGCCACCAGGTCGACGTCCTCGAAGCCCAGAGCCAGTTCCGACACGACGCTCCGTAGCGCAAGGCCGTCGGCGAACACCGGTGTCAGATCCCCGAACCGAACGCCGGGGACGGGAAAATCGTCGACCCACCGCGTCAGCCTGGTCACGGCTGCGGCGGCACCCACTCGATCGCCTGCATCGTTCATCGAAGAAGCACCCACCGATCCATGTTCCATCCGGCACCAGCGGCCGTCGGGTTGGGCACCACGTCCTGCATTCCGTCACTGACGACGGTGGTACGCGGCTCGTTGTACAGGGGAAGCGACGGCATGTCGTTCCACAGAATGTTCTCGCCCTCGGTGGCCAGTGCCAGTACCCGCTCGGGGTCATCGGTCACCGCCAACTGATCGACGATGGAATCGATCCTGCCGTTGCTGTAACCACCTACGTTCAGACCGATCCCCGTCCGCAACGAATACCGCGCAGTGACCGCGGCAGCCGAACCCGACGGTCCCGGTAGTGACCCGCTGCTACCGAGAACGGCATCCACCGCTCCCGCGCGCAGGGCAGACGGGGTGAAATCCGGTGAGCTCACGTCCTGCACGGTGATCCCCGCGGCGGCGCAATCGGCAGCCATCCGGCTCACCACCTGGGCCCGGCGTGCGTCCGGTCCCCGGTAGCCGACTCGGACGGTCAGGGCACTCTCGCCTGCGGCATCCAGTTCTCGGCTCGCCTGGTCGAGGTCCGAGCGCTGGTATCGATCTCCCACCGCTGTTGCGACCGACGGATACTCGAGCGTGTCGGGCTGGACGAGACGGGAGTCGACGACGCCCGAGCCCAGACCGGCCGATGCCGCCTCGAAGCCGGGATGACCCAGCGTGTCGAACAGGTCGGATCTCGGAATGCATGCGGCCACTGCCCGACGTGCGCTCGCCTCTGCCAGCACCCCCTGAGTTGCGAACGTCAGCTGCTCGACGCCTCGCGACGGTTCCTCGGTGGTCGTGAATCCCTCGGCGGCACCGAGATCGACGGCCCCGGCACCGTGGTCGACCACGTCCAGGGAGCCGTCCGTCGACTTCGCCGCCAGGTCGGCCCCCTTCGGCCAGACGACGACCCGCTCGGTCTCGGGTGGGATTCCCCACCAGGCGTCGTTGGCAACGAGGACGAGACCGTCCTCGGCGGTGTAGGAATCGATGCGGTACGGACCGGCCGACGGCAGCAACGCGAGGTCGATCGAACCCGGCGTCAAGGTCCATCCGGTGTTCCAGAACTCGGCGATGCGGCTCACCACGTCGTCGTCCTCGGCCAGGACGGGATCGACGACGTTCGGCACGCCCGCAGCCCGAGCCGCGACATGGGCCGGGAGCAGGTCGGTGACACCGAACAGAGCACGCCAGTTCTGGTAGCTGCGTCCAGGGGCGAAGACGACCGTGGCTTCCTTGGCTCCCGGGACGCAGTCGATGCGTTGGATGTCGGAGTAACCGGCCGTGGACGCCGCGTCGAACAGGGGGCCATCGGTGGCGAATCTGCCGCTGTTCGCCGCCCAGGCCAGCACCAGATCGTCACAGGCCATCGGCGTGCCGTCCGAGTACGTCGCGGCGGGGGCGATGGAGTACTGCACGGTCAAGACGTCGCCGGGTACCACCGACACGGTGCCGATGTCGTTGTCCGACAATGCGTCTCCCTCGGGTCCGAGGTAGCTGAACCCCACCTGCACCCGAGTGAACGCCTGCCGGGCTCCCGACGCCGCGCCGTCGACGGTTCTCGCGTTGTAGGTGTTCACCACGTTGTCGAACGAATAGCCGATCGAGGGCACTTTGTCCTCGGCCGAGGAACACGCGGTGACGGATACTGCAGCGAGACCCGCCACCGCGAGTGCGGCGCTCCACCTGCGTTTCACGTGCACTCTCCGTCTCTGTCGAGGGTCGTCTTACCGGCGCTTCTTGTTCCGCTTTCCGGTGGGGCGATTGCCCGGCTGCGGAGTCGACGCCTTCGGAGCGGCGACGCCGACGGCCACCGGCTCCGGGGCGAGACCGGCCGCGCGAGCAGCCGCTTCGGCCCGTTTGGAGTGGACCTTCCGCGTGTGAACGGCGACAGGGCCCCACTTCTCCTTGAGCGTCACCAACAGCGGTGTGGCGAAGAAGATGGACGAGTAGGCACCGACGATCATGCCCACGAGCTGCACCAGGGCCAGATCCTTCAGCGTGCCGACTCCGAGCAGCCAGACCGCCACGACCATCAACGCCAACACCGGCAGCACGCCGATCACGGTCGTGTTGATCGAGCGCATCAGAGTCTGGTTGACGGCCAGGTTGGCCTGCTCCGCGAACGTCTTGCGGTGCAGATTGAGGATGCCGCGGGTGTTCTCTTCGACCTTGTCGAACACCACCACCGAGTCGTACAGGGAGAAACCGAGAATGGTGAGCAAGCCGATGACCGTCGCCGGAGTCACCTCGAAGCCCACGAGCGAGTACACGCCTGCGGTGACGACGAGGTCGAACGCCAGGGCAGCCAGAGACGCGAAGGCCATGTCCCGTTCGTATCGAACGGCGATGTAGATGCTGACTACGACCAGGAAGACCGCAAGCGCAATCAGGGCCTTCTGGGTGATCTGACTCCCCCAGGTCTCACTGACGTCGGACACACTGATGGCGTTGGGTGTGGCGGTACCCGAGTTGTCCTGCGGCTGGAATGCCTCGAACAACGCCTGACGCAGGCTGTCCACCTCGGCGGGGTCGAGTGCCTCGGAGCGGATCTGTACCGTTGCCGCCGCCCCGGACCCGACCGTCTGCACCGATACCGGCGGCATACCGAGAGAGTCGTTGTAGACGGTCTCGACCTGCTCGGTGGAGATGTTGTCGGCGGCGGGCAGAGCGATACGAGTTCCACCCTCGAAATCGATACCGAGGGTGAAGCCACGCACCAGGAAGCTCAGCAAGCACACCAGCACGATGACGCCGGTGAGGATGTAGTAGAACCGGCGACGACCGATGATGTCGAAGGCACCGGTGCCGGTGTACAGCCGGGACAGCCAGCTGTGCTTGGGCTGGGTGGACTGATCGACTCCCGAATCGTCGAGGGGCGATGGGGTCGACGTCGTCGTGTCCGACATGTCATGCCTCCTTCGACGGCGCAGTGCCGGTCTTCACGGCGAGAGCCTTGTTGGCCGCGCGCTTGCGCTCCGCAGCGATCTGCTGAACGGCACCGAGACCGTTGACGGACGGCTTGGACCAGAATTTGGACTTCGACGCCAGGTACACCAGCGGCCAGGTCACCAGCACCACGACGATGATGTCCAGGATCGTCGTCAATCCGAGGGTGAACGCGAACCCGCGGACCTGGCCCACGGCCAGCACGTAGAGCACCGCGGCCGCGATGAAGCTGACCGCGTTGCCCGACAGGATCGTCTTGCGTGCGCGCGCCCAACCACGAGGAACCGCAGATCGGAAACTGCGCCCCTCACGGATCTCGTCCTTGATGCGCTCGAAGAACACGACGAACGAGTCCGCGGTCATACCGATACCGATGATCAGTCCGGCGATGCCGGCGAGGTCGAGAGTGAAGCTGATCCATCTACCCAACAGAACGATGATTCCGTAGACGACGAGACCGGCCAGCACCAGCGACATCGCCGTGAGCACGCCGAGGGCGCGGTAGTAGAGCAGGCAGTACACCAACACGAGCGCGAGACCGATGGCACCGGCGATCAGGCCGGCCTCGAGCGAGGCCAATCCCAGCGTTGCCGAGACCGTTTCGGCCTCCGAGGACACGAAGGACAGCGGCAGGGAGCCGTACTTGAGGGTGTTGGCGAGCTCGGACGCGGTCTGGTTGTTGAAGTTGCCGGTGATCGAGGTGGCGCTGCCGGCGGGGGTGGCACCCTGGATGACCGGCGCGCTGATGACCTTCGAGTCCAGCACGAACGCGGCCTGCTTCTGCAGATTGGCCGCGGTGAACTGAGCCCAGGTGTTCGAGCCGTCCGTGTCGAACGTCAGGCTCACCTGGAACTGGGCCTGCTGACTGTCGAATCCTGAGGTCGCGTCGGAGATCTGCTGTCCGTCGATGATCGTGGGACCGAGTAGGTAGACGGCCGTTCCGTCGGTCGAGCACGCCACGAGGGGAAGCGCCGGATCGTCGTTTCCGGCGAGTGGATCGGCGGCGTTGCAGTCGAGGGACTGCATGGCCAACTGTTGAATCTGCGGGTCCTCGCTCTGCCGGAGGGCTTTGGCGTCGGCGATCTCCTGGGCAGCACGCTCTGCATCGGACAGGTTCGCATCGGTGGCGGGATCGTCGGCCGCCGGTGCGTCGGTGGCCGGCTCACCGGTGGCGGGCGCATCCGTGGCGGGAGCGGGACTCGGGTCGACCGTGGTGGGATCCTGAGCCGGGAACACCCGATTCTGCGGAGTGGCCGGATCTGCAGGCGCGGCCGGATCCGCCGAAGCAGCAGGGTCTGCCGGTGCAGCAGGATCGACCGGCGCGGACGGGTCGACCGGGGTCTGCTGTGTGCCTGCTCCTTGGCCCGCCGACGGAGCGACGGAGCTCACGACCGGCCGGATGAACAGACGCGCGGTCTGCCCGAGTGTGCGCGCCTGGGAGCTGTCGTCGCCGGGCACCGTGATGACGAGGTTGTCGCCGTCGATGACCACCTCGGAGCCCGAGACACCCAGCCCGTTGACGCGGGTCTCGATGATCTGCTGAGCCTGCTGCAGGCTGTCCTGCGTCGGCGCGTTGCCGTCGGGGGTCCGCGCGGTGAGTGTCACGCGCGTGCCGCCCTGCAGGTCGATTCCCAACTTCGGCGAGGGGTCTTTGTCTCCGGTGAAGAAGACCATGGCATACACCGCTGCCATCAGCACCGCGAAAACGGCGAGATAGCGGGCGGGTTGCACCGGTCCGCTGGAAGGTGCCACGGTGTGTGTTTCTCCTCTGAGGCGATGGAAAGTATCGGTTCCTGCAAGGCCTTGCGGCCCGATGTGTCAGCGGTGAGCCGTGCGATTGTGCACCACATCGGTCACTACAGAGAAAACCGCTGCCGGATACTGTCTCCGACAGCGGTTTCGGTCACATCGTGCTCACTCTTTTTCGAGCCTCTTCGACGTCTGCTCGATGGTCTCGTCCGGCCGACTCGCGTCTGTCTTGCTCAAGGACGGTCCCGCGGTGTCGTTCGAGCCCAGGGCCGCGATCTCCGCCTGGGTGGTGGCGTCGAGGTCGGTGTCGTCGAACTCGGAGTCGTCGGGGAGCACCTCACGTACGACTGCACGCGACCAGGTGGTGATGACGCCGTCGGCGATCTCCAGGTCGATCGTGTCGTCCTCGACGAGGACCACGCGGGCGTAGAGGCCGGCGGTGGTGACGACCTCGTCACCGATCTTCAGCGAGTCCTGCATTTCCGTTGTCTTGGCCAACACCTTCTTCTGTCGACGCGCATTGAGAAAGAGCGGAACCAGAAGGGCCACGATCAGCAGCGGAAACAGCAAATCCATCGGAAGGTCAGTCCTCGAAGTCGGGTTCGAAATACGTCATTGTCTCGTGCGAGAACACCGCAGGTGCGGGCCTCGCAGCTACCCAGTGTGCCATTACCTGGAACCGGTCCGGTCCGTTCGTGCCCTGTTGTGCCCGATTCACTCGAATAATCCCTGCTGAACCTCCGATGATCGGACCGAGATTCCGCCCACGGCGAGATCCGGCGGCGGCGTCAGTCCGAGGTGCTGCCAGGCGGCAGCGGTCGCGACGCGCCCGCGGGGGGTACGGGCGACCATTCCGGCACGCACCAGGAACGGCTCGCACACTTCCTCGACCGTCGACGGTTCCTCGCCGACGGCAACGGCCAGGGTCGACACACCCACCGGCCCTCCGCCGAAGCTCCGGATGAGCGCGCTCAGTACGGCGCGGTCGAGTCGGTCGAGACCGAGCTTGTCCACGTCGTAGACCACCAGGGCGGCCTTCGCGGTGTCCTGGGTGACGGTGCCGTCGCCGCGCACGTCCGCGTAGTCACGGACTCGCCGGAGCAGCCGGTTCGCGATACGAGGGGTGCCGCGTGAACGCCCGGCGATCTCGGCGCAGCCGTCCCGGTCGATCGGTACGCCGAGGATGCCGGCCGACCGCATGAGAATCCGCTCGAGTTCGCTCGGCTCGTAGAAATCCATGTGAGCCACGAATCCGAACCGGTCTCGCAGCGGTCCGGTGAGTGCGCCCGACCTGGTGGTGGCACCGACGAGCGTGAACGGTGCGACCTCGAGTGGAATCGAGGTCGCCCCCGGCCCCTTGCCGACGATGACGTCGACACGGAAATCTTCCATCGCCAGGTACAGCATCTCTTCGGCCGGGCGCGCGATGCGATGGATCTCGTCGATGAACAGCACATCGCCCTCGACCAGGTTGCTGAGCATCGCCGCGAGGTCGCCTGCTCGCTCGAGCGCTGGGCCCGATGTGAGCCGTAGCGAGGTGCCCAGCTCGGCGGCGATGATCATCGCCATACTGGTCTTGCCGAGGCCCGGCGGCCCGGACATGAGGATGTGATCGGGGGTGCCGCCGCGCATCTTGGCACCCGACAACACGAGCTGAAGTTGCTCCCGCACCCGAGGTTGCCCGATGAAATCGGTGAGGTTCTTCGGACGCAGACTCGTCTCGACATCCAGATCGTCGGACATCGCGTCCGCGCCGACCTGAGATTCGGCGAACTGGTCGTCCTCGGTCACGCTGCCCTACCTGGACTTACCGAGATATGCGAGCGCCGACCTCAACGCGATCGACGTCGTGGCCTCGGGCTGCTGGGCGAGTACCGCGTCGGTCGCTTCCTCGGCCTGCTTGGTGGGGAATCCGAGACCGATCAGCGCCTCGACGATCTGGTCTCGCATCGAATTGCCCGCACCGGATCCCGGCACGGCGGCACTCCCGGCGCGTCCGACCACGGCGTCGACCTTGTCGCGCAGTTCGACGACCATCCTCTCCGCGCCGCGCTTGCCGATGCCGGGCACTCTGGTCAATGCCCCGATGTCGCTGTCCGCCAGAGCTGTTCGCAGCGCGTCGGGCTCGTGCACGGCGAGCGTTGCCATGGCGATTCTCGGCCCGACGCCGGTCACGGTGAGGAGCAATTCGAAGAGTTCACGCGACTCCTTGTCGGGAAACCCGTACAGGGTCTGCGAATCCTCGCGCACGATCATCGTCGTCACGAGGGTCGCTTCGCTCCCCCGGTGCAGCGTCGCCAACGTCGCCGGGGTGGCGTTGACGCGATACCCCACACCCGCGGCCTCGAGCACAGCATGATCGAGCGCGATGTCGACCACCGATCCTCTGATCGACGCGATCATCGTGCGCCCGCCTCCTTCTTCGCCATTTTCTCGATCCTGCGTGCCACGGCGGCGCGAGCCTTGCGCTCCTCGGCCAGACGCACGTCGTACTTGCGTTTCTGTTCGGCGGCCATGGCTTCGGCCTTCGCCATCCGGGCGATCATGGGCGCTCGCCAGCAATGACAGATGCCGAGAGCCAGTGCGTCGGCCGCGTCGGCGGGAGTCGGCGCAGTCTGCAGACCGAGAATGCGCATGACCATTGCGGTCACCTGCGCTTTGTCGGCCGAGCCGTTGCCCGTGACGGCGGCCTTGACCTCACTGGGAGTGTGGAAGCAGACGTCCACGCCCCGCCTGGCCGCCGCGAGGGCGATGACACCACCGGCCTGAGCGGTGCCCATGGCCGTGCGCACATTGTGTTGGGCGAAGACGCGCTCGATGGCCACCACCGAAGGCTTGTGGGTATCGAGCCAGTACTCCGCAGCCTCGGAGATCCGCAGCAAACGCTGCGCGAGATCCATGTCCGCGGGCGTTCGCACCACATCGACATCGAGCGCGACCACCGTTCGGCCGACGCCACCCTCGATCAGACTGAGCCCACACCTGGTGAGACCGGGGTCGACACCCATCACCCGCACGCCACCACACCTTCCGCTTACGAACTGTTGTTCGATAGCGTAGCGGAGCGCACCGTCGGATCAGGGATACGACACCCGGTCGATCACGTCGTGGGACGCGAGGGGGTCAGTCCTCCTCGTCCAGCTCCGCCATGACCTCGTCCGAGAGGTCGACGTTGGACCACACGTTCTGCACGTCGTCACTGTCTTCGAGTGCATCGATGAGCTTGAACACCTTGCGTGCACCGTCCGCGTCGACCGGGACGTTGACCGATGCCTGGAAGCTGGCCTCGGCCGAGTCGTAGTCGATTCCGGCCTCCTGGAGGGCGGTGCGCACGGCGACCAGGTCGGTCGGCTCGCTGACGACCTCGAACGTGTCACCGTTGTCGTTGACTTCCTCGGCACCGGCTTCGAGGACGGCCATCAGGACATCGTCCTCGCTCTGACCGTTCTTCTCGAGAGTCACCACGCCCTTGCGGGAGAACAGGTACGACACCGAACCCGGATCGGCCATGTTTCCACCGTTGCGCGTCATCGCCACCCGTACCTCGCCTGCGGCGCGGTTGCGGTTGTCGGTGAGGCATTCGATCAGAATGGCGACGCCGTTGGGGCCGTACCCCTCGTACATGATGGTCTGCCAGTCGGCACCACCGGTTTCCTCACCGGCACCTCGCTTGCGCGCCCGCTCGATGTTGTCGATGGGCACCGAGGTCTTCTTCGCCTTCTGGATGGCGTCGAAGAGCGTCGGGTTACCGGTGGGGTCACCGCCACCCGTGCGGGCCGCCACCTCGATATTCTTGATGAGCTTGGCGAAAGACTTGCCGCGTCGGGCGTCGATCACCGCCTTCTTGTGCTTGGTGGTGGCCCATTTTGAGTGGCCGCTCATGCGATAGGGCCCCTTCCTGCTCGAAATCAGTGTTGTCGACTTTACTCGCCCGGTACCGAGCTCGGCACCGACCGACCAACGAAGGTTCTAGCGGCCTCGCACCATGTCCACGAAGAGTCGGTGCACTCGGTCGTCCCCGGTGACCTCGGGATGAAAGCTCGTCGCGAGAACGGAGTTCTGGCGAACGGCCACCACGCGGCCGGCGGCCGGTCCGTGCGGCACGGTGGCGAGCACCTCGACGTTCTCGCCCACCCGCTCGACCCAGGGTGCCCGGATGAACACCGCACGGACGGGCCCACCGTCGACGCCGGTGACGTCGAGATCGGTCTCGAAAGAGTCGACCTGACGACCGAAAGCGTTGCGCCGCACGGTGATGTCGAGGGAGTCGAGATGCCGGGCGTCGGGGCGCGTGTCGAGAATCTCGGACGCCAGCAGAATCATCCCCGCGCACGAACCGTAGGCGGGCAGCCCCTCGGCCAAACGAGCCCGCAGTGGATCGAGAAGATCGAACACGCCGAGCAAGTTGCTCATGGTCGTCGATTCCCCGCCGGGGATGATCAGTCCGTCGATCTGCGCGAGCTCGGCGGGCCTACGCACCGTGACGCCACGCGCACCGCTCGACTCCAGTGCCGCCAGATGCTCGCGAACGTCTCCCTGCAAAGCGAGAACTCCGACGGTCGGAGCGCTCACTTGCGTCCGAAGGGATCGATGTTGGACTTGTGCGGGTCGCGCTCGAACCGCATGAGCCCTTCCTGCACCACCGCGGCGACCATGCGACCGGAGGTGTCGAATATCCGCCCCTGAGTCAGCGCCCGCCCGAAATCGGCCGAGGGCGACGTCTGGTCGTACAGCAACCATTCGTCTGCCCGGAACGGCCGCAGGAACCACAGCGCGTGATCGAGCGAGGCCGTCTGCGTGACGGCGTCGGGGTGCGGAACCTTGGCCGATCCGAGCAGCGTCATGTCGCTCATGTAGGCGAGTGCGCAGACGTGGAACACCTGATCGTCGGGCAACGTGTCTCGGTAGCGGAACCATACACGTTGCTGCGCAGCGAAACTCGGATGCTTGACGGTCTGGTCCTCGGGAATGACACGAATGTCCCACTCGGACCACTCCCGGTAGAACGAGTGGTCGTACTCGGCCAGGGTCGTGGGATCGGGCAGACTGTCCGGTCCCAGGACCTCGGGCATGGTGTCCTGGTGCGAGATGCCGGAGTCGTCGCCGTGGAAGGAGGCAGACATCGTGAATATCGCTTTCCCGTCCTGTATGCCGGTGACCCGGCGAGTGCAGAACGACCGCCCGTCGCGAATCCTGTCGACCATGAACACGGCCGGTTCGTTCGGATTGCCCGGACGGAGGAAGTAACCGTGCAGCGAATGCACACGAAATTCGGGAGCCACTGTGCGCACCGCAGCGACGAGCGCCTGGCCCGCCACCTGCCCGCCGAACGTACGGGGCAGCCGAGAAGGGAAAGTTCGTCCCCGATAGACGTCGTTCTCGATCCGTTCCAATTCGAGAATGTCCTCGATGCTGGCCATGGCTGGTGTCCACCTTTCTGTGACAACGGCTCAGGCTAACAATGGACGGACCAGGCAAGATGGTCGGTGTGGTTCAACCGGTGCCGATATTTCCCGATCTTCTCGTGGAGTCGATCGTCGATTCGTGCCCGGACGGGGCCCGATCGATCGTCGTGATCGACGGCGCGGATGCCGCGCGTCCGGTCGACTTCGCAACGCGCACAGCCGAACACGCCCGCTCGCGGGGCCGCCCGGCTGACGTCGTCGACCTGCACGACTACGTGCGACCTGCGTCGATTCGATTCGAGTACTCGCGCACCGACGAATTGAGCTATCGCACACTATGGTTCGACTACGACGCCCTCGTTCGAGAGGTCATCGGCCCACTGCGGCCCGGTGGCAGAGGTCACTTTCTACCGAGACTGTGGGATGAGGCCACCGACCGTTCGGCTCGGTCCCGAACCGTCCCGGCGGCAGCGAATCAGATCGTCCTGATCGCAGGACCCATGCTGCTCGGACGGGGATTGAACGTCGATCTGTCGGTGCAGCTACGCCTGTCGGCGAGCGCATTACGTCGCAGAACCAGCGACGCAGATCAGTGGACCTGCGCGCCTCTGCTCGCGTACTACGACGGCCTCGACTACTCGGACGGTTCCGCCGAGCGGCCGGATCTTCTGGTCCGTTGGGACCATCCGGACCGCCCGGCGCTCGAACGGAACTGACGGAGGACCGTCACCAACCGCGCTCGGCCAACCGGTGCCCCACGGGAAGGTCGTCGACATTGATGCCGACCATCGCTTCGCCGAGGCCACGCGACACCTTGGCCAGCACGTCGGGGTCGTCGAAGAACGTGGTGGCCTTGACGATCGCCTCGGCGCGTTCCTTGGGGTTGCCGGACTTGAAGATTCCCGATCCGACGAATACACCCTCGGCACCGAGCTGCATCATCATCGCTGCGTCTGCGGGTGTGGCGATGCCGCCCGCGGTGAACAGTGTGACGGGCAGCTTGCCGGCCCGGGCGACCTCGACGACCAGGTCGTACGGGGCCTGCAGTTCTTTCGCCGCCACGTACAGCTCGTCCTCGGGGAGCGAGGTGAGGCGACGGATCTCGTCGCGAATCTTGCGCATGTGCGTCGTCGCGTTCGAGACGTCGCCGGTGCCGGCCTCTCCCTTGGAGCGAATCATGGCCGCGCCCTCGGTGATTCGGCGCATTGCCTCACCCAGGTTGGTGGCACCACAGACAAAGGGAACGGTGAAGTTCCACTTGTCGATGTGGTTGGCGTAGTCGGCCGGGGTGAGCACCTCGGACTCGTCGATGTAGTCGACGCCGAGGCTCTGCAGGATCTGCGCTTCGACGAAGTGGCCGATGCGGGCCTTCGCCATCACCGGGATGCTGACCGAGGAGATGATGCTGTCGATCATGTCGGGGTCGCTCATGCGCGACACCCCACCCTGGGCACGAATGTCGGCGGGGACGCGCTCGAGTGCCATGACGGCCACTGCTCCGGCGTCCTCGGCGATCTTGGCCTGATCGGCGGTGACCACGTCCATGATGACGCCGCCCTTGAGCATCTCGGCCATACCCCGCTTGACGCGTGCGGTGCCGACTCCGTTCTCGCCGGATCCACCGTCGACCGATGAGGCGGGCGTGTTCGAGGCGTGTGGGGTAGTCAAGGGAAACTCCTGTGTTCTTCGACGCTGTTACGGCGCTCCGGACTGATAGGTGCGATCGCGCGCGGCGCGATGTCGCGCCCAGAACAGTAGGCCTTCTCCCCTGTGAATCCCATAACCACTTCACGATTGCTGGACTGCTCGAAAGGGTCCAGCTGGTTACCGAATGGCGCGCACGTCCGGGTCGCCGCGTCGAGCGAGAGCCACGTTCACTTCGTCGAGCAGTTCCGCCAAGTCCTGGGGATAGACGTTCTCGCCGACGGCGCTGAGCGCACGTATGTCCGCCTCGGTGCACCACTGGTGGCCGGTCACGGTGCGGCGCTCGAAGTCCGTGAATCCCGCACTGTGCGGCTCGAACTCCTGCGTTCGGATCGCGAAGAACAATTCCTCGGAGCGGATCAGGGTTCCGTTGAACGGGAACGTCGCAACTCGGCGCCACAACGGACCGCGCAGATCGGCAGGAGCGACGGTCAGTCCGGTCTCCTCGTGTACTTCGCGCACCGCTGCCTCGCGAAGCGACTCGCCCTTCTCCACTGCCCCACCGATGGTGAACCAGAAGAAGGTGTCGGGAACCGTCGGATCGTGTCCGCGCAGCAGCAGCACACGGCCGCGCTCGTCGAGCAGCACCACCCGCGCGGACGTTCTCGGGGTCGCGCGGTTCTCGCTACCGAACGCCGCGGCAGCAGATCGTTCTGCTATCTCGAAGTACGACGGCAAGGCCGCAGTTCCGCCGAGGTGCAACCAGCGGACCGGACGTCTGACTCGCAGGGCGAGGGTGTCGCGAACGGCATCGTTGTGGAACCGGCGAGCGATGAGCACGCGAGCCTCCGCATCGGCCAGTTCGGCAACCAGTTGCGGGGGCAAGGAGTTCGGTTCGACGACGGCCAGCGCCATGGACACCGCGTTCTCCGCCTCTTCGCGCTGCGACCGGTCGACGCGTTCGGCCCGATCGGCAAGTGCGGCAAGTTCTCTGCTCGACGAGGCCGAGTCGCGGGTGGCAGCGGACACCGCTCGCGCGACGACGGCACGGCGGGCGAGCGCTGCATCGAGCGCCTGCCAGGCGAGGTCGGTGCGGACGTGCAGGCGGTCGAGTCGGTTGGCCGTTCCGTACGCCCACAGGCCGACGACGAGAATCAGTACCGCGATCAGTCCGAGTACCAGGATCGTGAGCGCTGAGAGCGTCATCAGTTCGCCGCCCGCACTTTCTGGCCCCCGAGCGTGACGGTTTCGTAGACACGCAGGATCTGCTCGGCGACGACGGGCCAGTCGTAGGTGGTCACGGCGAGGGAGGCGGCGTCGACCAGACGTGCACGCACGGCATCGTCGGACAGGATCGAGGTGATTGCGGCGGCGATGGCGTCGGAATCGTCGATCGGGACCAGCAATCCGCAGGAGCCGTCCCGCAGGACCCGCCGGAATGCGTCGAGTTCGCTTGCCACCACGGGTGTTCCAGCGGCCATGGCCTCGACGAGGACGATGCCGAAGCTCTCACCGCCGAGGTTGGGTGCGCAGTAGACGTCGGCGCTGCGCATTGCGGATGCCTTGGTCGCGTCGTCCACCTGCCCCAGGAATGTCAGGTGCGATGCGAGTGCACCGGCATCCTTGCGGAGCTTGTCCTCGTCGCCGCGGCCGACGATGAGGATCTCGATGTCGGGATGGGATTCGACGAGGGTGGGCAGAGCGCCGAGCAGGACGGCCATTCCTTTGCGCGGTTCGTCGAACCGGCCGAGGAAGAGCACGGTGCGACCGGCGCGTGGATAACCCTCCAGCACAGGGGCATCGGCGAATGCGGGCACGTCGACTCCGTTGGGGATCTCGACGGCGTCGGATCCCAGGGCCTCGACCTGCCAGCGCCGGGCGAGCTCGGACACCGCGATACGGCCGCTGATCTTCTCGTGGTACGGACGCAACACCCCCTGAAAGGTGCTGAGCACCAAGGACTTCGTCGTCGAGGTGTGGAAGGTGGCCACGATCGGGCCGTCCGCGGCCTTGAGCGCCAACATCGACAGGCTGGGCGCGTTCGGTTCGTGGATGTGCAACACGTCGAAGTCGTTGTCGGAGATCCATTTACGGATTCGCGAATAGGTGACCGGCCCGAATCGCAGCCGCGCGACGGATCCGTTGTACGGAATGGCGAGCGCCTCGCCGGCCGACACCACGAAATCCGGTAACTCGACGTCGTCGGACGCCGGTGCCAGGACACTGACGCGATGTCCCCGTTCGATGAACACCTCGGCCAACTGCTGAACGTGTGCCTGCACTCCACCGGGAACGTCGAACGAGTACGGGCACACCATGCCGATCCTCACGCGCCCTCGATTCGGGCGCGTCGCTCGGCCGACCAGTCGCTCATCCACAGCGGTTGGAGCATGTGCCAGTCGGCCGGGTGAGCTCGGATTCCGGCAGCGAAATGATCGGCCAACGCCTGTGTGGCGGGGCCGATTCCGGCCGAGACGTCCACTGCGGGCGAGATGTCGAAGCCCCAGCCGTCGCCGTCGAAGTAACCGTGCACCGGCAGCAGCGTCGCTCCGGTGTCGATCGCCAGCTTCGCAGCACCCGCGGGCATCCGGGTCGGTTCACCGAAGAAGGTGACCGGCACCCCGTGCTTGGCGAGATCTCGCTCACCGAGCAGACACACGACCTTGTTCTCGCGCAACCTCTCGGACAATGCGAGCAGCGGCGGTTGCTCACCGCCGCTGAGCGGAAAGATCTCGAATCCCAAGCTCTCCCGATAGGCGACGAATCGCTGATACAGAGATTCGGGCTTCAGACGTTCGGCCACGGTCGAGAGCCCACCGTGCGTGCGCACCAGCCACATTCCGGCCATGTCCCAATTGCCACTGTGCGGCAGCGCCAGCACTACTCCCCTACCTGCGGCGAGCGCACCCTCCAGATGTTCCTTGCCGTTCACGCACCGATCGATGACGGCGGCCTGCGCAGCGAGATCCATCGACGGCAACCGAAACGCCTCGCGCCAGTAGCGAGCGTAGGAGCGAACGCTGTCGCGAATCAGCTCGTCGGGCACCTCGGCGGGAGTGGTCCCGAGAACACGAGCGAGATTGCGACGCAGTTGATCAGGGCCACCGTTGCGTGTCGCCGCGAGGTCGGCCCCGCGATCGAACAGGCGTCGTGCCACCGGTTCGGGCAGAGCCCGGACCAGTCGCCAGCCGGCGGCGTAGCCCGCGTCGCTCGCTCTCTCGGAGAGATTCACGACGCGGCCACGTCGCCGTCGTCGGATGCGGGTGCCACCGGAGGCACGATGATGTCGCGAGCGCCCTCGGATCCACGGACTGCGAGAACCCGTTGGAACACCGTCACGATGCTCAGGGCGGCGAGAATCCACATCGCCGGGTAGATCACACTGTCCAGCCACGGAATGTCGAAATGCCGTCCGACGCCGGTGAATCCGGCACCGACGAGAACGATGACCAGGCGATCGGGGCGTTCTATCCAACCCCCGTCGGCCGAGAGCCCGCTGGCCTCGGCGCGCGCCTTGGCGTAGGAGATCACCTGGGAGGTGACCAGGCAGATCAGGGTGGCAACGAGCAGCAGCTTGTCCTGCTCGGAGTACACCGCCCACCAGGCCAGGCCACCGAAGATCGCACCGTCGGCCACTCGATCGCACGTCGCATCGAGGACGGCACCGTACTTGGTGCCACCGCCCCGAGCCCGCGCCATGGCACCGTCGAGCATGTCGAACAACACGAACAGGGTGATGACGACCGAACCCCACCACAGGTAGCCGGCCGGGTACATGGTGACCGCGGCTGTGACGGTGACGACGGTGCCGATGATCGTCACCGAATTGGGGGTGAGTCCGGTGCTGTTGAGGGCGCGCCCGAGCGGGGCGGTCACCTTCGAGACCGGCGCACGGCCGAAAATGCTCAGCACGGCGCGTGCTCCTCTCGCCTGTGGTTCATTCGTTCCAGGCCGACGCGAGCAGGGCCCGAGTGTCACGAAGCAACTGCGGCATGACTTTTGCGCCGCTGATCACGGTGATGAAGTTCGCGTCGCCGCCCCACCGGGGCACGATGTGCTGGTGCAGGTGTTCGGCAAGCGATCCACCTGCTGCAGCACCGAGGTTCAGGCCGACGTTGAAGCCGTGCGGACTGGACACCCGCTTGATGACGCGAATCAACTGCTGCGTGAACGCCATCAGCTCGGCGCTCTCGGCGGGCGTGAGGTCTTCGAGCGCCGCGACGCGGCGATACGGCACGATCATCGTGTGGCCGGGGTTGTACGGGTACAGGTTCAAGACCGCGTAGACCGACTCGCCTCGCGCGACGACGAGACCGTCCTCGTCGCTCATCTTGGGGATGTCGGAGAACGGCTCGTTCGACTTCGCCGACCCCCGCGGGGCCTCGGCGATGTAGGACATCCGGTGCGGCGTCCACAGTCGCTGCAGCCGATCGGGCTCACCGGCCCCGGTGACGACGATCGATTCGTCCTGTTCCGACATGGTCAGCTCGCTCCTGCGGGTTCGGTCTGCATGAGTTCGGCGGTCGGTGATGCGTTGTTGCGCTGGGAGATCCAGTCGGTGACGACAGTGATGGCATCGGCGACGGGGACGCCGTTGACCTGCGTGCCGTCCCGGAATCGGAAGCTCACCGCACCCGCTTCGACGTCGCGTTCGCCGGCGAGAAGCATGAAGGGGACCTTCTGGGCGGTCTGGTTGAAGATCTTCTTCTGCATCCGGTCGTCACTGGCGTCGACCTCTGCGCGCACTCCCCGCTTCTTCAGCTCGTTCACGACCGCGAACAGGTGGTCCTGGTAGACCTCGGCAACCGGGATGCCGACCACCTGGACCGGTGCGAGCCAGGCCGGGAAGGCACCGGCGTAGTGCTCGGTGAGCACCCCGAAGAATCGTTCGATGGAACCGAACAACGCGCGGTGGATCATCACCGGGCGTTCCTTGGTTCCGCCCGAGCCGGTGTATTCGAGTTCGAAGCGTTCGGGCAGGTTGAAGTCGAGCTGAATGGTCGACATCTGCCAGGTGCGCCCCAGCGCATCCTTGGCCTGCACCGAGATCTTCGGTCCGTAGAACGCGGCACCACCCGGATCGGGCACGAGGTTCAGACCCGACGCCGCCGCGACCTCGGCGAGGGTGTTGGTCGCTTCTTCCCAGACCTCGTCGCTGCCGACCGACTTCTCCGGGTTGCGAGTGGAGAGTTCGAGATAGAAATCATCGAGTCCGTAGTCCTTGAGCAGTCCGAGGACGAATTCGAGGGTGCTGGTGAGTTCGCCGCGCATCTGCTCGCGCGTGCAGAAGATGTGCGCGTCGTCCTGGGTCATGCCGCGCACCCGGGTCAGACCGTGGATGACGCCGGACTTCTCGTAGCGGTACACCGAGCCGAACTCGAACAGGCGCAACGGCAGCTCACGGTACGAGCGGCCGCGGGAACGGAAGATGAGGTTGTGCATCGGGCAGTTCATCGGCTTGAGGTAGTAGTCCTGGCCGGGCTTGCGCACGTCACCGTTCTCGTCGAGTTCGGCATCCAGGTGCATCGCCGGGAACATGCCGTCCCGGTACCAATCGAGGTGACCCGAGACCTCGTAGAGATGGCCCTTGGTGATGTGCGGGGTGTTGACGAACTCGTATCCCTCTTCGATGTGCCGCTGGCGCGAGTAGTTCTCCAGCTCGTTGCGGATCACTCCACCCTTGGGATGGAACACCGGCAGACCTGAGCCCAGTTCGTCGGGGAAGCTGAACAGGTCCAGCTCGGATCCCAGCTTGCGATGATCACGACGTTCCGCCTCGGCCAACAGCTCCAGATGCGCATCGAGCGCCTCGACGGACTCCCATGCGGTTCCGTAGATGCGCTGCAGGCCGGCGTTGTCCTGATTGCCGCGCCAGTACGCAGCCGAACTGCGGGTGAGCTTGAACGCGGGTACGTACTTGGTGGTGGGGATGTGCGGTCCGCGGCACAGATCGCCCCAGATGCGGTCGCCGGTCCGGGGATTGAGGTTGTCGTACGCGGTCAGCTCTCCCCCGCCGACCTCCATGACCTCGGGATCGTCGATGCCGGACTTGTCGTCGATCAGCTCGAGCTTGTACGGCTCGTTCGCCAACTCCTCGCGGGCCTGCTCCACCGACTCGTACACCCGACGCGAAAACCGCTGTCCGGCTTTGACGATCTGCTTCATCTTCTTTTCGAGAGCCGTCAGATCCTCGGGGGTGAACGGCTGCTTCACGTCGAAGTCGTAGTAGAAACCGTCCTTGATGAACGGTCCGATGCCCAGCTTCGCGTCGGGGAAGAGTTCTTGAACGGCCTGCGCCAGCACGTGAGCAGCCGAGTGCCTGATGACGCTTCGTCCGTCCTCGGTGTTCGCCGGAACGGGCTCGACCTCGGTGTCGCCCTCCGGTGCCCACGACAGATCACGGAGCTTGCCGTCGGGATCGCGCACGACGACGATGGCGTCGGGTCCCTTGTTCGGCAGGCCGGTCTCGCGGAGCGCCGTACCTGCCGTCGTTCCGGCCGGCACCATGATGCGGGCGGGCGAAACAGCGGCGACAACGGGCATGCTCACAGCGAAGTACTCCTCGATCGATTCTTCTGGCCAGGAAGGCCTCCGACAGCCTATCGGCAACGGTCCACTCGATTGGCCTCAGCGCAACGCGTTCGTCAGATCGGACTGTCGAGCCATGCCCAGTCCAGACCGATCCAACCCCCGACCAGCGCGAACGTGCCCAGCAGCCACAGCGTCGCCAGCACGACGACCGTGGTGAACAGCACGCCGAGTCCCTTGACGAACATCGACTGCGCCGAGAACCACGCCATGAACGCGTCGTATCTCTTACGGACGAATCGCAGCGCACTCTTGGCCCACGCGAATTCCGAGGCCAGGATGCCCAGTCCCGCGAACACGATCAACCAACCGGGCCCCGGGTAGGGAATGGCCAGTACACCCAGCACCAACACAACGGTGCCGACGACACCGACCGTGATTCGGTACGTGAGGTCGAGGGACCTGTTCTCGGCGATGCGTGCCCGGAAGCGCCGGTGCTTCACCTTGGCGGTGTCCATCGGACCCTGGTCGGCAACGGCCTGAGGCTTCGACTGTTCGGTGCTCACCGGCTCAGGTTACCGGCCTCGAACGCAGAGAAGGCCCACACCGGCAAGCGGTGCGGGCCTTCTCTCCTGTGGTCCCGGCTGGGATCGAACCAGCGACCTTCCGCGTGTGAAGCGGACGCTCTCCCACTGAGCCACGGGACCGAACGAGGCAAAACATTAACACGAGGTGCCGCGGCGAACCGAATCGCCTGCCCGATCGGCGAAGACGTCGTCGCACTGCCTCGGCAAGTCCCGTCACGTCTCTGCTTTCACATCGTTCACATGCGTGAATCGACCGAATTCCGCAGCTGACCACGAGATTTGTGAGTTTCACTCCCGTTGGGTTAATGTTTTCCCCGCACCACGGAGACAACAACTGCCCAGCAGTGAGCGCCTCCGGGGTATGCGGATGTGGCGCAGTGGTAGCGCATCACCTTGCCAAGGTGAGGGTCGCGGGTTCGAATCCCGTCATCCGCTCGAGGGTCTCGACCCATGGTGGAGTGGCCGAGTGGTGAGGCAACGGCCTGCAAAGCCGTGCACACGGGTTCGATTCCCGTCTCCACCTCGCTAGTGCATCGGTCGCAAGACCGATGCGAGGACACGCGCGATTAGCTCAGCGGGAGAGCGCTTCCCTGACACGGAAGAGGTCACTGGTTCAATCCCAGTATCGCGCACCAGAGTTCGACCAGGTCCGGCCCCCTACCACGGGGGCCGGACCTTTTTGTGCCGGCGTCGCCTTCGATCCGTACTGCCCGACCTCATGACGAGACCTGTGTGCGGGTCCGTCCGGAAACCAGATAACCGAATGCTGTGGCCAATACGTACATGAGGAACGAGTAGACAGCGGCCGGTATCGCCACCTCAGTGCTTCCGAGCACGCTCAATGCGACTGTGAGGGCAACGGTGGTGTTGTGGATTCCGATTTCCATCGAGATCGCGATCGACTGCGGCTCACCCATCTTCAGCAGTCGCGCAGCACCGTAGCCGATGGCGAGGCTTGCGAAGCAGAACAACCCCGTCACCAGTCCGACCTGTTCGAGGTAACCGACAACGTTGGATCGCTCGCCGATGAGAGCGCCGACCGCCACCGACACCAAGATGACGATCGAGAAGATCCGGACCGGTCGATCCGCGCGTTCGGCGAACGCCAGAGAGCGATTGCGCACCAGCATTCCGAGTGCGACCGGAATCAATACGAGAGCTATGACCTGCACGATCTTGCCGAACTGCAGGCCCAATTCACCGTCTGCATCGAAGTAAGCGATGGCGAAGTTGGTGATGACGGGAATGGTCACGGCCGCCAGAACCGAATTGACCGCAGTCAACGTGACGTTGAGTGCCACGTCCCCACGGAACAGGTGTGAGAACAGGTTCGCGGTGGTCCCGCCCGGCGAGGCGGCCAGCAGCATCACTCCGACAGCCAGCAACGGCGGTAGGTCGAACAGAAGAATCAGTCCGAATGCGAGAACCGGAAGAACCAGGATTTGAAGAGCCAGGGCCATCACAACGGCCCGCGGCGTGCGTGCGGTGCGTCGGAAATCCTCGACGGTCAGCGACAAGCCGAGTCCGAACATGACGATCGCGAGTGCGATGGGCAGAAACGTCGAAATCACTACCGAGTCGTCCATGAATTCCTTCTGGTGCGGGAAACGTGAGATGAGTGTGCGGCATTCGTCCGTTTCTGGCGAGAGTTCGCTGTGCAGAATGAAAATGAGCCGATCGGGTTGCCTGCCCGGTCGAGTCGACATTTTCGACGGATCGACGGCCCGCATCCCGAAGTCAGGTGTGGTGATTCACGCCATAGACGTGCACAGTGGAGACGACGCACACACTTCGATGGAAGGACACTCACGTGTCGGACGATGCTCAGAGCGAACCCACAGTCGACGACGCCACGCTGGAGGAAGCGAAGAAGTCCGTCGAGGGCCTCGACGACCGTTATCGACCCGGCGCCCGCCCCACCGTGGCCCTTCCTGGAACCAACGGCACCGTTGCGGGAACCGCCTTCGCGGATATGGTCGACGACAACGGTGAGATGGTCGACGCCGATGACCAGGACTCCGCCGACACCAACGGCTCTGCCGACACGGATCACGCCGACAACCAGGAAAAGGTAACGTCCTCGAACGATGCCTGAACTCGATGGTCCCGACGCCTCCGCCGACATCGATCTCGGCGGGGGCGTCGCCCATTTGCACACACCGTCGATACCGTCACGGGGCGGCCTCGCTCTGACGCACGGTGCGGGCGGCAACTGCGAGTCGCTGCTACTGCAGCGCATCGCGGCAGTATGGACGGCAGCCGGGTTCACGGTGCTGCGGTTCGATCTTCCTTTTCGTGTACGCAAACCCAAGGGACCACCGCATCCGTCCCGTTCGGACGAGGACCGGCTGGGCATCGCTGCGGCCATCGATCGTCTTCGCGAAGCTACGGACGGATTCATCGCATTCGGTGGGCATTCCTACGGTGGTAGGCAAGGGTCGATGATCGCGGCCGACCGCCCGGGCCTCGTCGACGGACTCGTCCTGACGTCCTATCCCCTGCACCCGCCGGGCAAGCCGGACAAGGCTCGTACACAGCATCTTCCCGACCTGCGAACACCGACGGTGGTGGTACACGGCACGAAGGACCCGTTCGGCACCACTGCCGAACTGACCGCTGCGCTCGCGCTGATCCCGGCCCCCACACTGCTGGTCGACATCGAGGGCGCGGGCCACGACCTGGCCCCTGTCAAGTACGACGCGGCGACAAAAACCCTTGCCGGTGCCGTCTCGCTGTTCGGTGCCCCGACGTCCGATTCGTCTGTTGTCGTCCCGCTCTTCGACCCGTTGCGCTGAAGTGGTCTACTAAGGCATGCCGACCTGGGGATGGTTCATCGTTGCGTTGGTCCTCGTCGACGCCGCGGTGCTAGCGGCGTGGCTGTTGGCCCGCAAGAAGCCCGGCTCGTCCCCGGAGACCGCGAAGAACATCAGGCTCATCGGTCTCGACGAGAGCGCCCGCGCAGACATTCATCGACTGCTGGCCGCGAACAAGAAGATCCAGGCCATCAAGGTATTTCGGGAACGAACAGGTGCCGGGCTCGCCGACGCGAAGAACGCGATCGAGAACGTCGAGCGCGGGGAGCCGTTTCCGTCCTCGGCCACCATCGTCGACGCTGCACAATCCGGTCCGACACCCTGGGACGATCTGATCCCGCGATTGCAGTCGCTGAAATCCGAAGGAAAAGCGATCTCCGCCATCAAACTGTTGCGCGACCGCACCGGCCTGTCGCTGCGGGATGCCAAGAACGCGGTGGATCTGCTGTGACCGTGCGCGTGGCAGCACTCGCCGATGCGCATCGCGTCGCCGAGATGGCCGCGTCGACCTTTCCGCTCGCCTGCCCGCCGGGAACCCGAGCAGAGGACATCGAGCAGTTCATCTCGACGGTGTTGTCCGTACGTCATTTCGAGAACTACATCGCCGACGCGACCAGGACGGTCCTCGTCGACCAGACAGTCGAGGCGGACGTGGTGGGTTACGCGCTTCTCGTGTCCGAGACGCCCACGGACCCGGACATTCGCGCGGCCCTCTCGACCCTGCCGACCATGGAAATCAGCAAACTCTATGTGCGGCCGACCGAGCACGGCAGCGGAGCCGCCGGGCGACTGATGTCGTCATCGTTGAGCCATGCACGTGATTCCGGTTGTGCCGCAGCATGGTTGGGCGTCAACCAACAGAACGTGCGGGCGCAGAAATTCTACGCCAAACACGGGTTCGAGATCGTGGGCACCAAGACGTTCGTCGTCGGAGTCCAGACGCACGACGACTACGTCATGCAGGTGAGGCTGTGACGTCCACTCAGCCGACTGCAGCGAAACGCGACAATGCAAGCAGACGCGAGGTGGCGCGCAGGTACTTCTTGCGGTAGCCGCCGGCCAACATCTCCTCGGTGAAGATCTCGTCGAGCTTGCCACCCGAGGCCGTCACCGGGATGCCTGCGTCGTACAGACGATCGGCGAGGACCACCAGTCGCAGAGCGATGGCCTGATCCGATGCCGGGTGCACGTTCTTCAGGAACACTGCAGGAATTCCGTCGAGCAACTTGCCGTAGCGCGAGGGATGCAGTGTGCTCAGGTGCTTGAGCAGATCGTCGAAGTCGTCCAGGGTCGCACCGTCGATGGTGTCGGCACGCTCGACCAGTTCGGACTCGGACGTGGGCTCGGGGGCCGGGGGCAGATCGCGGTGGCGGTAGTCCGGGCCGTCGACGCGGATGGACTCGAATATCGAGCCGAGCTTCTTGATCTCCCGCATGAAGTCCTCGGCGGCGAAGCGACCCTCACCGAGCTGCCCGGGCAGGGTGTTCGACGTAGCGACGATGGACACTCCGCGCTGTGAGAGCTCGGAGAGCAACCGCGAGACCAACATCGTGTCGCCGGGATCGTCGAGCTCGAACTCGTCGATGCACAGCACGCTGTGGTTCGAGAGTTCCTCCAGTGCCTTGTTGAAGCCGAGAGCACCGACCACGTGGGTGAGTTCGACGAACGTGCCGAACGCCTTGGGCTCGGGAACGCTGTGATAGATCGAGGCCAGCAGGTGAGTCTTGCCGACGCCGAAGCCGCCGTCGAGGTACAGGCCGGCACCGACGGCAGGGGTCTTCTTGCCGAAGAGGCCGCGCTTGCCCTTGCCACGGATCTTCTGGACCTTGCTCGCGAACTCCTCGGCCTTCGCGACTGCAGCAGCCTGAGTCGGCTCCTTGGGATCCGGAATGTACGAGGAGAAACTGACGTCGTCGAACATCGCCGGCGGGACCATCTGCGCGATCAGCTGATCGGAGGGGACCACGGGATTTCGGTCGACAAGGCGTGCGGACATTTGTCGAGCGTAACGACGTGGTCTGATCTCTCTCATGCAGCTTCTCGATATTGGGACCTACTTCACATCGGAGCAGGCGACCGCGTCCATGCCCACCGTCGGGTCGACACTCGACGACGATGCCATCCGCGCTCTGCACCCCTACCCGACCGATCTGGACCGCCCGTGGATCCGAACGAACTTCGTCGCCAGCATCGACGGATCGGTCACCGCGAACGGTAAGTCGGCGGGCCTCGGCACCCCCGCGGATGCCCGACTGTTCGGCATCCTGCGCGAACTGTGCGACGCCGTCCTGGTCGGTGCCGGAACCGCTCGTGCCGAGAACTACGGCGGCGTCTCGCTGTCCGACGAGGCGACAGCACGACGGGTGGAGGGCGGACTGGCACCGATTCCGACCATCGTGGTGGTCACCGCCTCCGGTTCGATCGACGCGGATTCCCGATTGATCACCGACACCGACGTCAAGCCCGTCGTGGTGACCACGACAGCTGCTGACGGCTCGAAGGTGGCTGCTCTCCGGTCGGCGGGAGCGACGGTGATCGAGGTGTCCGGCGAATCGGTGTCGACCGGCGACATCGTCGCGGCAATGACCGACCTCGGATTCCACCGCATCCTGTGCGAGGGCGGACCGGGACTGTTCGGACAATTGGTGTCCGACGGTGCAGCCGACGAGCTGTGCCTGACGGTTTCGCCGATGTTGGTCGCCGGAGAGGCGGGCCGTATCGCCCACGCCGGCCACGCGTCCGACACGCCGATGCAGCGGACGCACGTTCTCGGTGACACGGACGGGACGCTGCTCACGCGCTGGGTACGTCAGCGATGAGCAGCGCGCGGTCCGCCATCGATCGAAAAGTCGATAGCCTCGCACGGTGACGCAGAAACGTACGTTGCTCGCCGCCGCCCTCGTCCTCGCCACAACGTGCGCGGCCTGTGGTGCCGGGCCGTCGATGCGGCCCGATGTCGCGGTGGAGCAACTTTCCCCCGGTCAGCCCGCCGAGTCCCCGGCAGAAGCGCCGCCGGAACCGGAAGCTCTCGCAGTTCCGACCTCCGATCTCGCCTGGGCCGAGTGCACCGATGCGACACTCGGGACGTTCGGGCTCACCTCCACTACTCCGGGGCTGACCCTGGAATGCGCGGAGTACGAAGCCGACGTCGACGCCAGCGGGCAGATGTTCGGCACTTTCGCCGTCGGTGCACTGCGAGCGCGACTCGATCGCACACCGGCCGATGCGGGCCCGTTGGTCTTCACCTCCGGTTCCGATCGGTCCTCGATCGCCACGTTGGCGACGATGGCTGCCGGCCCACTCTCGACCCTGCTCGAGGCGCATCCCGTCGTTGCGGTGGACCGACGTGGCATCGGCCGATCCACCGCTGTGGACTGCATCGACGACACCCTCCAGTCTCCTACCAAGTCTGCTGTCGATGCACTGGGGCAGTTCACCAGATCCGACGCCGATGCCGTGGACCGAGCCGTCGACGCCGGTCGGGACGCCACCATCGAATGCACCGACACGTTGCAGCCACAGGAACTCGCCTTTGGCACCACCTACGCCGCCGATGACCTGGACCGCCTCCGACAACTCTGGGGTGTGGACCGGATCGGAGTGATCGGCTCGGGCAACGGCGCGCTCACCGCGTTGGCCTACGCGGCGAAGTTTCCGGACAACATCTCCCGCCTGATCCTCGACTCGCCGACCGGAGTCGGTGCCGATCAGATCACGCTGGCCGAGCAGCGGACTCAGGGCAAAGAAGCGGCCTTCACTGCATTTGCCCAGCGTTGCGTCGCCCTGAACTGCTCACTCGGCAGCGACCCGACGGCCGCCGTGGCGGAACTGCTCGGACGCGCGGCCGGTGGTGAATTCTCGCCGCTGTCCACCCACGAAATCCTGAACGGCATCACTTTCGCGCTCGCGTCGACCGCAGGCGACGCGTCGTCGCGGGCCACCGGCCTGTCGACGACTCTGTCGGCGGCTGCCGCGTCCGACACCACCGCGCTAGCGGCCCTCGCCGAACGCGGTCGAAACGCTTACGGCACCGACGGACAATTCGTGTCTCGCTGCACGGACGGGCAGCAGTGGCCGTCGCCGCAGGGCGTTCGCGACCTGTCGTCGCAGTGGAACGACCGCTATCCGATCTACGGCACCGACGCCGCTCTGACGGCGCTGCTGTGTTCGTCGTGGCCGACGGCTCCGTCCATTCCGCTGCCGTCGTCCCTGGACGTCCCGGTGTTGGTCCTGGCCAACGCCGGCGACCCGATCGTCGGCAACGGCGGCCTGTCCTCGGTCACCGGGTTGGTCGGGGCGTCCGGTGCAGGCGTCGCCTCGGCTGCATGGCAGGGCAGCGGGCACCCGAGCCTCGGCGGATCTCAATGTCTCCAGAGCGCTGCGGTGAACTACGCCCGCGACACCGCGCTTCCGACGGACGGCACCGTCTGCCCCGCCTGAGTCGGGTGCCCATCGCGGGGTGTCCTTCGCCGGTGCGGTCGTCGCCTCGGGTACCGTTCCCGGGTGTCACTTAGCTTTTTGGAGCCGCGGTCAGGGCGGACGACCGCCGAGGTAATCAAGTACGCCCTGTGGCCCATCGCCATCATGACCGTCATCCAGCGTGTGGTGATCAAGGCGGTCAACGGAGACATCACCAACGATTTCAACCCGGTGTACAGCGCTGCCCTGGCATTCCTCAACCGCCAGCCGGTGTACACGGCCAACTTCGACTCGGTCGATCCGCACTACCTGTATCAACCGAGCGCGACGATGCTGCTCTCCCCCATTGCCGTCATCGATCCCGAGCGGTCCCGCTGGCTGTTCATCATCGCCAGCACCGTCGCGATTCTGCTCGCGCTGTACATCCTGTTGCGTATCTTCGGATTCCGGCTCGATTCGGTTGCGGCCCCCGCACTCCTGCTGGCGGCCTTCGTCAGCGAAACCGTGACCAACACGTTGGTGTTCACCAACTTCAACGGCTTCGTCCTTCTCGGTGAGGTGGCCTTCCTCGGGTATCTACTCCAGCGCAAAGATCTGTCGGCCGGCGTTGCCATGGGTCTGACTCTGGCCATCAAGCCGATGCTCGCGCCGCTGCTGCTGCTTCCGCTGATGACACGTCAGTGGAAGGTCTTCATCACGTCGATCGCGATCCCCGTCGTGATGATGGCCATCGCCTGGCCGCTGTCGGTCGACCCGATGAACTTCATCGACCGGACGTTGCCGTACCTACTGCAGACTCGCGACTACTTCAACAGTGCTGTCGTGGGTAACGGGCGGTACTACGGTGTCCCCGAACTGCTCACCCTCGGCATCCGCGCGGTTCTGGGAATCATGGTTCTGATCTCGCTGTGGCTGCTCTACCGATACTGCCGCGAGGACCGTCTGTTCTTCTTCGCGACCACCTCCGGACTGATCCTGACCGCACACTGGCTGCTGGGATCACTGGGCCAGATGTACTACTCCATGATGCTGTTCCCGCTGCTGATGACCGTCGTGCTGAAGAATTCGCTGCTACGCAACTGGCCCGCCTGGCTCGCGATCTACGGGTTCATGAACTACGACCGATGGCTGTCGGGGCGCTGGATAGAAACCGGCCGAGCCCTCGACTACCTCCGCACCACGTTCGGGTGGGCGTTGCTGATCGTCGTCATCTTCGGTGTTCTCGTCGGACGCTATTTCGCGGCCCGCAGCGAAGGACGACTGGACGACGGAATCGAACCGAGCTACCTGCTGCCGAGCGCGCCACCTGCGAAAACGGCATAGCCCGACAAATCGTATTAGCGTGGAAGCATGAGTTCAGCAACCGACAACAACTCCGCTCCCGCCGTCCAGCTCACCGACGCACAGTGGCGCGAGAAGCTGACCCCCGAGGAATACGCGGTGCTCCGGCAGGCCGGCACCGAACGACCGGGCGTCGGCGAATACACCGACACCACCACCGAGGGCATCTACGAGTGCCGCGCCTGCGGTGCCGAACTGTTCCGCAGCACCGAGAAGTTCGAATCCCATTGCGGTTGGCCGTCCTTCTTCGACCCGGCCGACAGCGACGCGGTCATCCTCAAAGAGGACACCACGCTCGGAATGCGCCGTGTCGAGGTCGTCTGCCGCAGCTGCCACAGCCACCTCGGCCACGTGTTCGAGGGCGAGGGCTACCCCACGCCGACCGACCAGCGGTACTGCATCAACTCGATCTCGTTGACGCTCAAGCCTGCATCCTGATCCGCTCTGCTCGAGCCATACTGTGAGCATGCGCACTTTCACCTCACCAGAGCAGATCAAGGCCGCCGTCGGCGAAGACCTCGGTACCAGCGATTGGCTGCAGATCACCCAGGAACGGGTGAACACTTTCGCCGACGCCACCGGCGATCATCAGTGGATCCACGTGGACGTCGAACGGGCGAAGAAGGAAAGCCCGTTCGGCGCACCGATCGCACACGGATTCCTGAGCCTGTCACTTGTGTCGATGCTCAACTGGCAGATCTACACCATCGAGAACACCAAGCTGGGAATCAACTACGGCTCCAACAAGGTTCGCTTCATCAACCCGGTGAAGGTCGGCGCCCACGTTCGCCTGCAGACCACCCTCGTCTCCGCCGAGGAAGTATCCGGTGGAGCACTACAGCTGGTGACGGCGGGAACGTTGCAGATCGAGGGCGAGGACAAGCCCGCGCTCGTCGCCGAGATCATCTCTCGGGTCGTGTTCTGACCCCGGATCGAACAGGTGGATCGAACGCGGTGATCGGCGGCAGTGCTTCGTCGTAGCGTTCGATCTCCACCAGTACGTGCTGTCCTGTGCATCCGCGCGAGAGCGACGACGCACCGTCGTCTGCGGTGAGCACATTCACGCTGCCGTGCTTACACATCGAATCGGGATCGGCCGGATCTTCAGGGTCGTACCAGGCCCCGGTGGACAGCTGAACGACCGAATCCAGCATCGCGTCGTCGACGATCACACCGGCCAGGCACGAACCGCGGTCGTTGAACACCAGCACGACGTCCCCGTCCGATACTCCCCTGGCCGCGGCCGCAGACGGGTGCATGCGTACGGGCTCGCGGCCCTGAATCTTCGAGTTGCGGCTCACCGCACCGTGATCGAGCTGACTGTGCAGCCTGGTGCGCGGCTGATTGGCGATCAGGTGCAACGGAAACTGTTGGGCGCGTGGTCCGCCGAGCCATTCCTGCGGCTCGAACCACATCGGATGCCCACGGCAATCGTCGTAGTCGAAGCTCGCAACCGTTGCCGAGAAGATCTCGATCTTGCCGCTCGGGGTGCGCAGGGCGTTCCCCACCGGGTCGGATCGGAAATCTTGGAGGAACGTCAGATCGTCCTCGGTCTGCATCCGAAACGACCCCTCGCGCCGGAAATTTTCGTACTCCGGCGTATCGACGCCGCCTGCGCGTAGATATCCGCGCCACTGCCCGTACAGATGCTCCAGCCATTGCCGAGAGCTACGTCCCTCGGTGAACTGCTCACCCACACCGAGTTTCGCCGCCAGCTCGGCGAAGGTGTCGTAGTCGTCTCGCGAATCTGCGAAGCGGGCCACGGCCGGTTCCATCGCGACGAGCAACGGATCGTTGCGCGTGCAGCTCAAGTCCGACCGTTCCAACGACGTGGTCGACGGTACGACGATGTCGGCGTGCTTGGCCATCGGTGTCCAGTAGGGATCGTGTACGACGACGGTGTCGGGTCTACCGAGAGCGCGACGCAGCCGTCCGAGATCCTGGTGATGGTGGAACGGATTGCCGCCGGCCCAGTAGACGACCTTGATGTCCGGATACGTCAATCGCTCACCGTTGTAATCGAATTCACCACCGGGATCGAGCAACATGTCCGAGACCGCGGCCACCGGAATCAAATCGGGCACCGGATTGATTCCCTGTGGCAGGGTCGGTAAGGGATACGGCACCGGGGCCAGACCGGGCTCGTTCATCGAGCCGTAGCCGTGTCCGAATCCCCCACCGGGCACGCCGATCCGACCCAACATCGATGCCAGCGTGATGCCCATCCACGGGGCCTGCTCGCCGTGCTGCGTCCGTTGCAGTGACCACGTGACCGTCACCATCGTGCGTTTCGACGCCATCTCCCGCGCGAGATCCGCGATCTCCGCGGCCTCGATGCCGCAGATCGTCGACGCCCACTGCGGGGTCTTGGGTGTGCCGTCCGTGATGCCGAGCAGGTACCGCTCGAACTCCGGATAGCCTTCGCAGTACTTCTCCAGAAACGCTGTGTCGTGCAGCTTTTCGTCGGCGAGCACGAATGCGAGCGCCAGCATCATCGCTACGTCGGTGCCGGGCCGCGGGGCGATCCATCGAGCGTCGCCACTCATGTCGTTACGTAGCGGACTCACGGTGACGATCTGCCCACCCCGGGCGCGCATCGCGTCGAGCGAGTCGACCGTCGGATGATCCGAGGTGCCACCGTGATTGATACCGGTGTTCTTCACCGGGACTCCGCCGAACGCCACCAGCAATTCGGTGTGTGCGGCAATCACGTTCCAGGACGTGGAGCGCGAGAACATCTTCCAGTGCGCACCGAGGACGTGCGGCATGATGACACCGGTCGCACCCAGTGAGTAGCTGTGCACCGATCGTGTGTAACCGCCGATGCAGTTCAGAAAGCGATGCACCTGACTCTGCGCGTGATGGAAGCGTCCGGCGCTCGCCCACCCGTACGACCCGCCGTAGATGGCGTTGT
Organism: Rhodococcus sp. ARC_M12; assembly: GCF_022810385.1. Lineage (NCBI taxonomy): Bacteria > Bacillati > Actinomycetota > Actinomycetes > Mycobacteriales > Nocardiaceae > Rhodococcus > Rhodococcus sp. ARC_M12. Next base: position 238,414 of record NZ_JALGQI010000001.1, read on the forward strand.
TACCGAATGTGTCTACTACTCTGCGTAATTCGTTCGACAGTAGGTCCGTCAGCTCGCCCCACGAGATCTCGACGAACTCGTCGCCGCCACGCTTGTCGGTCGGACCCGGCCCGTGCTCGAGCCAGCCCCTGCGCACCGACGGTGCGGTGACGCGGGATCGATGGGTCACCGACCCGACGAGGTTGCCCAACACCGGGGAGGGATTACTGTCGGTCACTTCGGGATGGACCGCAGTGACATCGCGGCCGTCCGACTCGGCACGGAACATGCCCCAGTGGCCCATGTGCTGGGCACCGGCTACTCGGGTCATCGAATTCCGAACTCGCGCAGCGCCTTCAGCAGAGCGTCAGGGCGTTCCGACGTCGGCACCGGATCGACGAGCGCGAAGTGGCACCCGATGTCCCGCGCGGCACCGTCGGCCTCGGCGCTGTCGCCCACCATCAGCGTGCGTGCGGGATCGACGCCAAGGGCCTGGACCGCGTGCCGAAAGATCTCCGGCTGCGGCTTGACGTGCCCGACCTCGAACGACAGCACGAAGTGATCCACGTACCGATCGAGATCGCGATCGACGAAGGCAGGACGGATGTCGAATGCGATATTGCTCAGCACCCCCACCCGAACCGATTCGCGCGCAAGCCTTTTCAGCACCGCCTCGGTGTCCGGATACGGCGTCCACGAGTCTGCGTCGATCACGCGTCCGTACACCGACTCGGCCTGCTGCGGATCGGTGACCCCGGATTGCGCGAGCACGTGCAGATACGCCTGTCGGTGCAGGGCTGGGTCGAGGTCTCGGTGTCGCCAGGCATGACGCGTCGCGTCGTCGAACTCGACCGTCTCCCCCACCGGTGCCGTCATGCGCCGCATCAGTTCCGCGGCTCCTGCTCCGTCGACCGGAGTGCCGTCTGCATCGTGGATGCCGTCGAACCAGGTCGGGTGCTCCTCCAGCCGGAACAGCGTGCCCGAGAAATCGAACAGGACGGCGTCGATGGTGGGGGTGCCCGTCGTCGTCACGGCAGGGATTCGACGAGCGCGTCCACCTCGACCCGAGGGCCGGTGAAGAACGGGGTCTCCTCGCGCACGTGTCGCCTTGCCTCGGTGGCCCGCAGGTCACGCATCAGGTCCACGATGCGATCGAGTTCCGGGGCCTCGAAGGCCAGGATCCATTCGTAGTCGCCGAGCGCGAAAGACGGCACGGTGTTCGCGCGTACGTCCTTGTAGCCCCGGGCAGCCATACCGTGGTCGGCGAGCATCGTCCGACGCTCGTCGTCGGGCAGCAGGTACCAGTCGATCGACCGGACGAACGGGTAGACACAGATGTACGCGCCCGGATCCTCACCCGCGATGAAGGCCGGGACGTGGCTCTTGTTGAACTCGGCCGGGCGATGGAGGGCGGTGTTGCTCCAGACCGGAGTGCTCGCCTTGCCCAGTGCGGTGGTGCGCCGGAAGTCGGAGTATGTCGCCTGGAGGTCCTCGATGCGTTCGGCGTGCGTCCACACCATGAAGTCGGCGTCGGCACGCATACCGGCGATGTCGTAGACCCCGCGCACCGCTACACCCTTGTCTTCCCGACTTTCGAAGAAGACTTTCGCCTCCTTGGCGGCCTCGGCCCGATCCTCGCCCAGAACCCCGGGCGTGACCTTGTAGACCGAGAACATCAGATAGCGGAGAGTCGAGTTGAGCGCTGAGTAATCGAGGCGTGCCATGGCCCTATCGTGCCACTTCGATCACACGGGCGGCAGCGGTGGTGGCGGACGCAATACACGCGGGCACCCCGACGCCGCGCTGCCAGGCTCCCGTGACCTCGAGGCCGGGTAGGTCGGCAACTCCGGCCTCGATGGCAGCAACGCGATCGAGGTGCCCCGGCGCGTACTGCGGCAGGCCTCCCGGCCATCGCTGCACGGTTGCCGCCAGCGGGCGTACATCGACGCTCGACACCGTCTCGAGGTCCGCGAGCGCGATCGCGATCGTGTCCTCGTCGGATCGGTCCGAGGCCGTGGAGTCGCCGAAGCGGCCGAGCGAGGCCCGCAGCAGTACCGCTTCACGCTCCCCGAGGTGCGGCCATTTGCGGCTCGACAGGGTGAAGGCCTTGACGTTCAGGCCTGCGTCCGTGGCCACCAGGATTCCCGAGTTCTGCGGCAGCTCCGTCGTCTTGGGGAAAGCGAGCGCGACGACGACCGACGATGCAAGTTCGATATCACGCGCGGCCTGCGACGCCGCGGGTGCCACCTCCGCGATCAGCCGACCGAGAATCGGCGCCGGGACCGCCAGCACCACTCCGTCGACGAGTCCGACGCCATCGACGAACCACCCGTCGGACTCGCGGCCTATTCGACCCACGTGTGCTCCGACGACCGTTCTGGCATCGGTCGCGGCGACGAGGGCGTCGAGCAGTACCGCATAACCGTCGCGCAGGCCGCCGAACACCGGTCCGGGCGACGGGGTGGGCAATGCCGTCAGCACTGCCTCGGTCAGGTTCGCCGCGCCGCCGTCCAACGCGGCAGCCAACGTGGGCAGTGCCGCGCGGACGCCGATCGAGCTCGACGAACCGGAGTACACACCGCCTAGCAGTGGATCGACCGAACGGCTGACCACCTGAGAGCCGAATCTGGTGCCTACGAGATCGGCCACACTCACGTCCGAACCCGCGGTCCATGCGAAGGGCCGCGCGGTCTCGGTCTCGATGAGGTGCAGGTCTTGGGGGTCCACCAGATCCCGTACCGAGTCGGCAGAGGACGGGATACCCATCAGGGTGCCGAGCGGAAGTGCGTGTGTTCGACCGCCGGAGAAAACGAGCGGACGCACCGGCGCCGGGTACACCAGTTGATCCGACAGGCCCAACTCGACGAGCAGTGCCGGCACCTCCGGCCGTCGGCCGATGAAGGCTTCCGCACCGACGTCGAGCGAGTCCGTGCCGACTGTGGTGGTGCGCAGCGTGCCGCCGATGCGGGACGAGCTCTCGACGAGAGTGATCTCGGCATCCGGCCCGCAGGACTGCCGAAGGCGATACGCCGCGACGAGGCCGGAAATTCCGCCGCCGATCACGGCGTACCGCCGGACGGTCACAACGAATGCACCAGCGACACCACGCGCGTCAGAATCTCGGGATCGGTATCGGGCAGCACTCCGTGTCCGAGGTTGAACACATGTCCGCGCGCTCCGGCCGCCACCGCGCGGTCTCCCTCGGCGGCGATGCGTCGGACTTCCGTCTCCACGGCATCCCAGCCGGCGAACAGCACCGCTGGATCGAGATTGCCCTGGAGGGCTTTGCCGCTGCCGACGCGGTGCACGGCGTCGTCGAGTGGGATCCGCCAGTCGACGCCGACGACGTCGGCCCCGGCCTCACCCATCGCCCCGAGCAGTTCTCCTGTTCCGACGCCGAAGTGGATCTTGGGTACACCGGCCGAGGACACGGCGTCGAACACTCGCGTCGAGTGCGGCAGCACGTACTCGCGATAGTCGGCGAGGGACAGCGCACCCGCCCAGGAGTCGAACACCTGCACTGCGTCGACGCCTGCGGCGAGCTGAGCCTGCAGGAACGTGATCGTGGTGGTGGCCAGTGCGTCGAGCAGCGCGTGCCACGTCGCCGGATCGGACCGCATCAGCGCTTTGGTCTTCTCGTGATTTCGACTCGGACCGCCCTCGACCAGATACGACGCGAGCGTGAAGGGCGCGCCCGCGAAGCCGATGAGCGGCGTATCACCGAGTTCTCGGGTGAGGATCCGCACCGCATCGGCTACCGGCTCCACCTGGTCGGGGGTCAGAATCGGCAACGCGGCGACGTCGGCAGCCGACCGTACAGGCTGCGCGACGACCGGTCCGGTACCGGCGACGATGTCGAGGTCTATGCCGGCGGCCTTGAGCGGGACGACGATGTCCGAGAACAGGATTGCCGCGTCGACGTCGTGCCGACGGACGGGTTGCAGGGTGATCTCGGCCACGAGGTCAGGACGGAAGCACGAATCCAACATGCCGATGCCTGCACGAATCTTGCGGTACTCGGGCAGTGACCTACCGGCCTGCCGCATGAACCACACCGGCCGACGCGAGGGAGCTCGACCTGCGATCGCGGCGAGGAACGGCGCGTCCGGGAGTTCTCGGCGGGCGGGGGCGGCGGCGTGCGGTTCGGCGTTCATCGACGTCCATGCTGCCACGTGTGAGAAGTACAACCGCCACCAAGGGCGACACACCCGCCGCAGTTCGATCACGACTCGGCGCGCCTCCGTCGCACGGCAACGTGACGCGTCTAACGTCCGATGACGTGACCGAACCCCGATCAACCGCCGAACCTGCGCCTTTCCGCGCCGCCATCGACGCGATGCATCGGGCTCAGGTACACCCGGCGATCGAAATCGGTCCGATCAGGCCGCCGCAACGCCTCGCTCCCTACAGTTACGCAATCGGGGCCGAGGTCAAACACGCCGAGTCCGAGCAGGTCGAGGAACAGAGCGACGGCGACGCATTCGGTCGTCTCATCCTTCTGTACGACCCCGACGGCGCAGAAGCCTGGAACGGCACCCTTCGGCTGGTCGCCTACATCCAGGCGGACGTGGACGAATCCCTCGCCGACGATCCTCTGCTCCCCGAGGTCGGCTGGAGCTGGTTGGTCGACGCACTCGAGTCACGGTCGGAGCCCCTGAACGCCCTGGGTGGCACGGTCACCTCCACCAGCTCGGTGCGCTACGGCGACATTGCCGGGCCACCCAAGGCTCATCAGCTCGAACTTCGCGCTTCGTGGACGGCGACGTCCGAGGACCTCTCGACGCACGTCGAGGCGTTCTGCGAGGTGCTCGCCTACGCGGCCGGATTACCGCCCGCAGGCATCACCACCCTCGGCCAGCGCAGTTCCAGCCGGACATAGTGGGCGGCCCTCCCACCCGCAGGGCCTAGAGTCACTTCTCATGTCAGCCGAGAGTTCTCCCGAGACCACGCCGGACGACGAGGCGAACGTGCCTGTCGCCGTTCCGCTACTGGCCCCGGCTGACGGCGTACCCGACGTGGTCGACACGCCGGACGCCGTGCGCGCGGCTGCCGCCCTGCTCGCAGCGGGTCACGGCCCTCTTGCCGTCGACGCCGAACGCGCCTCCGGCTTCCGCTACTCGCAGCGCGCCTACCTTCTGCAATTTCGCCGCCGCGGCGCAGGCACCGTTCTGCTCGATCCGATCCCGGTCTCCGGCGACCTCGCTCCGCTCGCCGAGGTGATCAACCCGCTCGAATGGGTACTGCACTCCGCCGATCAGGACCTGCCGGGACTCGCCGAACTCGGCCTGGTACCCGCCACGCTCTACGACACCGAACTGGCAGGACGCCTCGCCGGATTCGATCGAGTCGGACTCGGTGCCATCGTCGAACGCACCCTCGGACTGGCCCTGCAGAAGGGCCACGGGGCCGCCGACTGGTCCACCCGACCCCTGCCCGATACCTGGCTCAACTACGCGGCTCTCGACGTCGAGGTTCTTCTCGAATTGCGCGACGCGATGGCCGAGGAGCTCGACCGGCAGGACAAGACCGACTGGGCAGCACAGGAATTCGCCCACATCCTCACTCTCGGGCCGCCCAAACCCAAGACCGACAGATGGCGTCGGACATCGGGGATCCATGCGATCAAGTCTCCCCGCACCCTCGCTGCCGTTCGCGAACTGTGGACCACGCGAGACGAATTGGCGGCCAAGCGTGATGTGGCGCCGAGCCGAGTGTTGCCCGACTCGGCCATCGTGGCGGCGGCAACAGCGGACCCGAAAACCTCGCGAGAGCTCGAGCAACTTCCGGTCTTCGGCGGTCCCCGTCAGCGCAGATCGTCCCGATTGTGGGCCACGGCGCTGACTCGCGCGCGGGCACTGCCGACCTCCGAGTTGCCTTCGATGGCAGCCTCTTTCGACGGTCCACCTCCGGTCAATCGATGGGCCCGCCGCGATCCCGACGCGGCTGCCCGACTCGCCGACGTCCGAGCGGCGATGACGGAGCTCAGCGAATCGGTGTCGGTTCCGGTCGAGAATCTGCTGATGCCCGATCTGTTGCGTCGACTGGTGTGGGATTGGCGAACACCGGCCGACCCCGCCGTCGACCCGGCCGAGCTGATCGACGCTCGACTGGTCGAGGGAGGTGCTCGGCCCTGGCAGCGCACGGTGGTGGTGCCGGTACTGACCGAAGCACTGCACCCTTCTCAAGTTACCGGCGGGTAATACCGGCTACAGTAGGGGCGCGTCCGGGCACCCGGGCGAGTCGTCCGCATCTGTCGGGAGGATCGAAAAGCGTGTCTGTACCCGCGTCCACCAGCTCACAAAGGAATGTTGTCTTCGTCGACGGCATCCGTACACCGTTCGGCAAAGCAGGCCCCAAGGGCATGTACGCCGACACTCGCGCCGACGACCTCGTCGTCAAGGCGATCCGCGAACTTCTTCGCAAGAACCCCAACCTCCCTCCCGAGCGCATCGACGAGGTCGCGATCGCCGCGACAACGCAGACCGGTGACCAGGGCCTGACGATCGGCCGTACGTCCGCGTTGCTGGCCGGACTCCCCCGCAGCGTCCCCGGCTTCGCGATCGACCGCATGTGCGCAGGCGCGATGACCTCGGTGACCACCACCGGATCGGGCATCGGCTTCGGCCAGTACGACGTCGTCATCGCCGGTGGCGTCGAACACATGGGCCGCCACCCGATGGGTGAAGGCGTCGACCCCAACCCGCGCTTCCTCGCCGACAAACTCGTCGATCCCAGCGCGCTGGTGATGGGTAACACCGCCGAGAACCTGCACGACCGGTTCCCGAGCATCACCAAGGACCGCACCGACGCCTACGCCGTCGCGAGCCAGAACAAGTACGACGCCGCCAAGAAGGCCGGCTTCATCGCCGACACCCTCGTGCCCGTCGCCACCAAGTCCGCCGCCGGGTGGGGCCTGGCCACCGAGGACGAGCCGCCTCGCCCCGGCACCACCGTCGACGATCTCGCCAAGCTCAAGACACCGTTCCGGCCCGCAGGTCGCGTCACCGCAGGCAACGCCGCGGGACTCAACGATGGTGCCACCGCCGCCATCCTGGCCGGTGAGGACACCGCGCACGAACTGGGACTGAACATCGGCATGCGGATGGTCGGCTTCAGCTTCGCAGGCGTCGACCCGGCCGTCATGGGCATCGGACCGGTTCCCGCGACCGAAAAGCTGCTCGGCCGAACAGGATTGAGCATCGACGACATCGGCTTGTTCGAAATCAACGAGGCCTTCGCCATCCAGGTGCTCGCGTTTCTCGAGCACTACGGCATCGCCGACGACGACCCCCGCGTCAACCAGTGGGGCGGGGCCATCGCGTGTGGCCACCCCCTCGCGTCCTCCGGCGTTCGTCTGATGACGCAGCTGAGTCGCCAGTTCGCTCAGCAGCCCGACGTCCGCTACGGCCTGACGACCATGTGCATCGGTCTCGGTATGGGCGGCACCGTCATCTGGGAGAACCCCAACCACGCTGACTATTCGGGAACAGCCAAATGAGCGACATCACCACCGCGTTCGAGGACGAAGTAGTCACGAACGCGTTCACCAAGATCGTGTCCGTACCGGGGCTCGACGGCTCCATCGCGCTGGTGACCCTGGACAACGGCTTCGATCACACCAAGCCGTCGACCTTCGGTCCCGGCGGACTGGCCAAGTTCGACGCCGCACTCGACGAGGCATTCGCAGCGAACCCGGTGGCCATCGCCGTCACCGGTAAGCCGTTCATCTTCGCCGTCGGTGCCGACCTCAACGGTGTGCCGAACATCAAGACCAAGGACGAGGCGCTGCAGATCGGACAGCTCGGCCACAAGGTGTTCCGTCGCCTTCGCGAGTCGACGATTCCGACGTTCGCCTTCATCAACGGTGCCGCACTCGGCGGTGGCCTCGAAGTGGGACTGCACTCGCACTACCGCACCGTCGCGGAGAACGCTGCCGCCCTCGGCCTACCCGAGGCCTTCCTCGGCCTGGTACCGGGATGGGGCGGAACTCAGTTGCTGCCCAACATCATCGGAGCCTCGAACGCCGTCACTGTCGTCATCGAGAACGCACTGAACCAGAACCGCGTCCTCAAGCCGCAGCAGGCACTGGACCTCGGCATCGCCGACGCCCTCTTCGGCGGAGCCGACTTCCTCGAGCAGTCTCTCGCATGGGCCGCTCAGGTGATCAAGGGCGAGATCACCCCTGCTCGTCCCGAGATCGACCGCGGGCAGGCCTGGGACGACGCCATTGCCCGCGCCAAGGGCATCGTCGCGGGCAAGACGAACAACTTCGCCCCCGGCCCCGTCGCCGCGGTGGAGCTGCTCGAGCTCGCCAAGAGCACCGACATCACCGACTCTGCCTCGCTCGACAAGGCTTTCGCGGCCGAGGACGAGGCCCTGTCCACGTTGCTGGTCAAGGACGAGCTCCGCGCCGGGCTGTACGCCTTCGATCTGGTTCAGAAGCGCGCGAAGCGGCCTGCCGGTGCACCCGACAAATCGTTGGCGCGCAAGATCTCCGGCGTCGGCATCGTCGGTGCCGGCCTGATGGCCAGCCAGCTCGCGCTGCTGTTCGTGCGGCAGCTGAAGGTGCCGGTGATCCTCACCGACATCGATCAGGAGCGCATCGACAAGGGCGTCGGCTACGTCCACGGGGAGATCGACAAGCTGCTCGGCAAGAAACGCCTGTCCCCCGATGCCGCAAATCGGTTGAAGGCGTTGGTGTCCGGCTCGATCGACAAGTCCGCCTTCGCCAAGACCGACTTCGTCATCGAGGCCGTGTTCGAGAACCTCGACGTCAAGAAGAAGGTGTTCGCCGAGGTCGAGGAATTCGTCTCTGCCGAAACGATCCTTGCGACCAACACGTCTTCGCTGTCGATCACCAAGATGGCGGCGGACCTGAAGCACCCCGAGCGGGTCGTCGGTTTCCACTTCTTCAACCCCGTCGCGGTCCTGCCGCTGCTCGAGGTCGTCAAGGGTGAGAAGACCGACGATGCCACCCTCGCAACGGCATTCGCGACGGCCAAGACCCTCAAGAAGTCGGCCGTGTTGTCGGCGGATCTCCCCGGATTCGTCTTCAACCGTCTGGTCACGCGCGCGTCGAACGAGATCATCAGCGCGATCGACGAGGGCACCCCGTTCGATGTCGCCGACGGCGCAGTGGGCGAACTCGGCATGCCGATGAGCCCGTTGACCCTGCTGGCACTCGTCGGACCGGCCGTCGCCCTGCATACGGCCGAAACCCTCGCCGAGGCCTATCCGGATCGGTTCAAGGACTCGGCAGGCTTCCGCGCTCTCGTCGAGGCGAAGAAGCCGGGTGTGTGGACCTACGGACCCGAGGGCCAGGTCGTCGATCCCGAGGTGGCTGCCCTGTGGCCACAGGGAGATTCGCCGTCCACTGCCGAGCAGGTGCTCGACCGCACCCGCAACGCATTCGCCGACGAGATCCGGATCATGCTCGACGAGGGTGTCGTGGCAGCAGCCGAGGATATCGACCTCTGCCTGCTCCTCGGCGGAGGCTTCGGATTCTGGAACGGCGGCATCACTCCGTACCTGGACCGCAGCGGTGCATCCGAGGCCGCAACCGGTCAGCGCTTCCTCGCCCCCGGTGTAGCCAGCGTCTAGCTTTCCCCGCCGAGTTCGAGGTTATGGACGGATTTCTCCGGATTTTCGTCCATAACCTCGAACTCGGCATTGTTCGGTCACGCTATGGTGCGATCCGATGAACAACGAACGCAGTCGGCTGATCGGCATCGGCTACCGAATGTTGGGGTCGTACAGCGACGCCGAGGACGCCGCATCCGAGGCTCTCGTTCGGTGGTACCGACTCACCGACGCCGAACGCGACGCCATCGACGTCCCTGCTGCATGGCTCACCCGAGTGGTGGGCCGGATCTGCCTCGACATGCTCGGATCGGCTCGTGTTCGCCGCGAGAACTACTTCGGTCAGTGGCTACCTGAGCCCGTCGAGACCATCGCCACCGAGGGTGCCACCGACCCCGCCGACCGAGTTGCGCAGCAGGAATCGGTATCGCTGGCCCTGCTCGTCGTACTCGAATCGCTCGGTCCGGCGCAACGCGTCGCTTTCGTCCTGCACGACGCGTTCGCCGTGCCGTTCGACGAGATCGCGACCGTTCTCGATCGATCCCCGGCCGCCTGCCGCCAACTCGCTTCTGCCGCACGAACTCACGTGCATTCCCGTCATCACTTCGTCGCCGATCCCCGCGAGCACGATCGCGTCGTGCGGGCGTTCGCATCGGCGTCCGCAGGCGGGGACCTCGCATCCCTCGTCTCGGTGCTCGCGCCCGACGTCACCTTGATCAGCGACGGTGGTGGCCACGTATCCGCGGCCCGTAATGCCGTCCTCGGATCCGATCGAGTCGCTCGCTTCGTCCGCGGCATCACAGCCAAGTCCACCGATCTCGAGTGGTCGATCGAATCCGTCAACGGCCTGTCGGGGATCGTGATCCGACGCGCTGGTGCGGTGTTCGGCGTCATCGGGTTCGACACCGTCGACGGCATGGTCTCCAGCGTGTGGATCGTGCTCAATCCGGACAAACTCCGGCACTGGGTCTGACACCCGCCATACATTCGTCACGGCTGCGTCGTCAGAGAGTGGAGGGCCGCGCAGCGCGGTCCGCATCATCTCTCGAGAATCAGGTGGATACGCGATGAAGCTAGCCGTAGCCGGTGGAACCGGAACCGTCGGAGCACATGTCGTCGAGGTTGCACGTGAACGCGGACACGAGGTGGTCGTGCTGTCGCGATCGGCCGGTGTGGATCTCGTCACCGGCACAGGTCTGTCCGACGCGTTGTCCGGGGTCGACGCTGTCGTCGATGTCGCGTCGACGCAGACAGTGTCGGCGAAGGAGTCCACGGCATTCTTTTCCGCCGTCACCCGACATCTACTCGCGGGCGAGAGCGAGAAGGGTGTCGGTCATCATCTGGCCCTGTCCATCGTGGGGATCGACCAGGCCCCACAGTCGTACTACGCCGGAAAGGTCGAGCAGGAGAGAATCGTTCGCTCGGGAACCGTGCCGTGGACGATCCTGCGGGCCACCCAGTTCCACGAATTCGCCGCCCAGATCCGCGCACGCGCCTCGTTCGGTCCGGTGAGCATCATCCCGAAGATGATCTCGCAACCGATCGCCGCCCGCGAGGTTGCCGAGCGTCTGATCGACCTGGCCGAGCGGCCGCCTTCCGGCCGCGTCGCCGATCTGGGCGGTCCGCGTCGGGAGCGCATGGCACAGATGGTGCGGGGCCATGCCCGGGCGATCGGTAAGCGGACACTCGTGCTCGAAGTGCCCGTTCCGGGTGCCTACGGGCGCGCGATGCGCGACGGAACACTGGTTACTTCCGCCGGTGCCGATCACGGTACCCAGACGTTCGAGGACTGGGCGGCCGCACAGTCGCGATGATCGCCCACCGCCGAACTCGAAGCTGTGGACGACATCCGGCGATTTCTCGTCCATGACGTCGAGTTCGGCGGGGTGGGTCGAGAGGCATCTCACCTGACCGGTGGTGCATTGTGAGGAAAGGAAACTATCCGTCGTTCTGCCGCCGAAAGCAGGCCATGAATTCACGCATCGTGTTCGCTGTCGTCACCGTCGTGCTGTTCGGTCTCGGACTGCGTCTGTTGTTCGGCAGTACCTCGGCTCTCACCTCCGATATCGCAGAGTTCTATTCTGCCGACTCCGTCTCGATGGCGCTGTTGACGACGGGACCGGTGATCTGTCTCGGTGTGTGCGCGGCCGCTGCAGGTTGTCTGTTGCGTCGTGCGCGGGTGACGCACGTGCTCGTCGGATGCTTGATTCTCATCGCTGTCGGCACCGCGGTGCGCGCGGTGCCGTCCTGGCCGGTGCTGGTGGCTGGAACCCTCGTGGCGGCTGCAGGTATTGCGGTGGCGAATGTGTTGGGTCCGGTTCTGGTTCGCGTGATCGTGCAGGAGTGGAGCCTGCAGGAACGACCCGACAAGCAGGAGTGGAGCCTGCAGGAACGACCGGGTGGGCAGGAGTGGAGCCTGCAGGAACGACCGGGTGGGCAGCAGTGGAGCCTGCAGGATCGACCCGTGAGTCCGGCGGTGTCGGCTCGGCGGCTCGGGTTGTTGACCGGTGTGTTGACGGCTGTGATCAGTGCCAGTGCCGGTGTTGCTTCGGGGCTCTCGGTTCCGTTGACGGAGGCGCTCGACGGTGGTTGGCGGTGGGTGCTCGGGCTGTGGGCGGTCCCGGTGTTGATTGCGGCGTTGTGTATGGCGCGGTTGTCCCGGATGTTCGCGAGGGCGGGGTCGGCCGCTGTGCCCGGTGCCGTGGGGTCGCGCGGCGGTTCGGGCGTCCTGCGCTCCCCCGTCGCGTGGGCGGTGACGGCGTTCATGGGTGTGCAGTCCCTCATGGCGTATTCGATGATCGCCTGGCTGCCCACGATCTACCAGGATCGTGGAGTGGACGCCGCCGCGGCGGGGCTGCTGTTGACGGCCCTGTCGCTCAGCAGTGTCGTGACGGCGCTGACGGTGCCGAGCCTGGCCACCAGGTTGCCGAGACAGAGCGTTCTGGCCGTTGCGGTGGTGCTGCCCACTGGTGGGGGCTTGGTGGGGGTGTTGTCCTCTGCAGATTCCTGGGCGCTGTTGTGGGCTGTGTTGCTCGGACTCGGTCAGGGTGGGCAGTTGTCCCTGGCGATGACACTGATGAACCTGCGGGCCGCGACGGCACGTGATGCTGCATCGCTGAGTTCGATGGCTCAGACGGTCGGCTACCTACTGGCAGCCTGCGGCCCGTTGGTGTGCGGCGCGGTGCATTCGGCCACGCAACGGTGGGAGCCGTCGGTACTCTTCCTTCTCGTGATGACGGCTCCGATGGCAGTCGCGGGCGCGGTGGCCGGACGCCGCGCGTTCTACGGCGTGGACGTCCGGCGGGAGGAGAGCCTCAGAGGCTCTTGACCCAGTGCGAGACCCGCTGCACGACGTCCTCGCAGGTGAGACCGAGTTCGTGGTGTAGCTGTTCGCGCGATGCGTGGTCCAGGAATCGTTGCGGCACACCGAGATCCCGGCACGGAGTGTCGACGCCTGCACCGCGCAGCGCGGCCGACAACGTCGATCCGATTCCGCCGTGCACACCGCTGTCCTCGATGGTCACCACCATTCGATAGTCCTCGGCCAACTTGAGCAACGACTGCGGAATCGGAAGCACCCACCGGGGATCCACGACGGCAACCGAGATGCCGTCGTGCCGAAGCTTCTGCGCAGCGTCGAGGGCGAGCGAACCGAACACACCGACCGCAACGATCAACACGTCGCCCGTCGCATCGGCCGGCTCGGCCAACACATCGACGATTCCGTCCAGCCTGCGCACAGCCGGCACCGCCTCGGTCACTGCGCCCTTGGGGAAGCGCAGCGCAGTGGGTCCGTCGGACGTCGCGATCGCCTCGGCCAGTTCTTCCTTCAGCGTTTCCGCGTCTCGCGGTGCCGCTACCTTCATGCCGGGAATGATGCCGAGGAGAGACATGTCCCACATGCCGTTGTGACTGGCACCGTCGGCACCGGTGACACCGGCGCGGTCCAGCACCACGGTGACCGGTAGTCCGAGCAGCGCCACGTCCATCAGTAACTGGTCGAACGCGCGATTGAGAAAGGTGGAGTAGATCGCGACCACCGGGTGCATGCCGCCCAGCGCAAGGCCGGCGGCCGACGTCATCGCGTGTTGCTCGGCGATACCGACGTCGAACAGTCGGTCGGGGAACCGAACCCCGAACGCGGCGAGACCTGTGGGCGCAGCCATCGCTGCGGTGATCGCCACGACGTCGTCGTTCTGTTCGCCCTGCTCTATCAGCGCCGCCGAGAACACCGAGGTCCAGTCCGGTACCGACTTCGATCGCGCCAGCCCTGTCAACGGATCGATGACACCGGTGGCGTGCATCTGATCGGCGACGTCGTTCTCGGCGTGAACGTAACCCATTCCTTTGCGCGTCACCGCGTGGACGATGACCGGACCGCCGTACGCCTTGGCTCGGCGCAGAGCCGATTCCATCGCATGCTGATCGTGCCCGTCCACCGGACCCAGGTACTTGATTCCCAGATCGGTGAACATCACCTGCGGGCTGATGGCGTCCTTTACCCCGGCCTTCATTCCGTGCAGCATCGCGTACGCCGTAGGACCGACGACGGGAATGCGACGCACGATTCGGCGACCGTTGTCCAGCACCTTCTCGTACCCCGGCTGCAGCCGCAGGGCCGCCAGATGATCGGCCAAACCACCGATGGTCGGAGCGTACGAGCGACCGTTGTCGTTGACGACGATCACCAGAGATCGGTCCCGACCGGCGGCAATGTTGTTCAATGCCTCCCAGCACATCCCGCCGGTGAGTGCACCGTCTCCGACCACGGCGACGACGTGGCGGTCGGTCTCACCCTTGAGTGCGAACGCCTTGGCCATGCCGTCGGCATAGGAGAGCGACGCCGACGCGTGCGAGGACTCCACCCAGTCGTGTTCGCTCTCGACCCGTGACGGATAGCCCGACAGTCCACCCTGCTTACGGAGCGTGTCGAACAGACCGGTGCGCCCGGTCAGCATCTTGTGCACGTACGCCTGGTGGCCGGTGTCGAAGATGACGGGGTCACGCGGCGAATCGAAGATTCGGTGGATCGCCAGAGTCAGTTCCACCACGCCGAGATTGGGTCCGAGGTGGCCGCCGGTGGCGGACACCTTCTCGACCAGAAACGCGCGGATCTCGCGGGCCAACTCGGCCAGCTCCGCACTGCCGAGGTCGCGCAAGTCCTCGGGCGTCTGAATTCGCGCTAGGACACCCAACGAGATCGCTCCCTCCGGCCGGAAACAGAATAGAGACTTCAGTCTACGGAGTCGGCGTTCCTCGCCGCTCCGCCCAGCATCGTCACGCCGACAGTACCGTCGAGCATCCAGGTGCCCTGGATCAGCCGCCCCTAACCTCCGCAGTGTCGAATCGGACATCACACTTACAGTGTGGCCTATGAGCAACGTCGTCGATGCCATCCTGCGCCGAGTTCACGAGCTGTGCCGCGACGACACGTCCGGGCACGTGGCGGACTACATTCCCGAGCTCGCCGCCGTCACGCCGGACGGGTTCGGTATCGCGCTGACGACCACGGACGGTTACCTCTACGAAGTCGGTGACACTCGACTCCCCTTCACTATCCAATCGATCTCCAAGCCGTTCACCTATGCATTGGCCCTGGCCGATCGCGGCCTGGACATCGTTGCGAGCAAGATCGACGTCGAACCGTCCGGTGAGCCGTTCAACGAGATCAGTCTCGACCCCGTCACCGAGCGACCGCGCAACCCGATGATCAATGCCGGCGCCATCACGTCGGCGT
This sequence comes from Rhodococcus sp. ARC_M12, assembly GCF_022810385.1. Lineage (NCBI taxonomy): Bacteria > Bacillati > Actinomycetota > Actinomycetes > Mycobacteriales > Nocardiaceae > Rhodococcus > Rhodococcus sp. ARC_M12. The sequence goes on from NZ_JALGQI010000001.1 coordinate 253,709, forward strand.
CACTGATCTCCGGGCGCAGCGCCGAGGACCGGTTCGAGCGCATTCGAGCCTCGTACTCTCGCTATGCGGGGAGGTCTCTGACGTTCAACGAGTCCGTCTACCGGTCGGAGGCCCGCACCGGCAATCGCAACCGCGCCATCGGCTACATGCTCCGTTCGTTCGACATCATCGACCACGATCCCGACGCCGCAGTCGATCTGTACTTTCGCCAGTGTTCGATCGACGTCACCGCTGCGGACCTCGCCATGATGGCGGCGACCATGGCCAACAACGGTGTCAATCCGCGCACGCGAGAGCGCGCACTGGCACCCGCGCTGGTCGAACGAGTGCTGTCGGTCATGACGACGTGTGGGATGTACGACGGCGCGGGCGACTGGGTCGCGCGGGTGGGTCTGCCGGCCAAGAGCGGAGTCGGAGGGGGAATCCTGGCAGTACTCCCGGGGCAGATGGGCATTGCCGTCTATTCACCGCGACTCGATTCCCACGGCAACAGCGTGCGCGGGGTCGCCGCGTGCCGAGAGCTCTCGAACCGTCTCGAACTGCACTTCCTGCACGTCACCCGAGCGGCCAAGTCCTCGATCCGGCGTCGATACGTGGTCACCGAGGCACCCTCGCGTAAACGGCGCTCCGATGTGGAACAAGCCGCCTTGGCCGCCGTGGGAGATCGCGCCCGAGTGTACGAGCTGCACGGTGATCTGCTGTTCTCCGGTGCCGAGACGGCCGTCCGTGAGATCGGCGACCTCGACCGGGAACTGGATGCCCTCGTCATCGATGTTCGGGGGGTGGACGAAGTCAGTGACATCGCTCGCACCATGTTCGAGGACCTACGTCGAGATCTCGCCGAACACGGCTGTGTGGTGGGTCTGGTGGATCCCAGAGCGATCATGGGTCATACGACGTCGAGTCTCGACCCGGCCGATCCCGCAGGCCGAACGTATTCGAGCCTGGGTGCGGCGATCCAGTGGGCCGAGAACCTGCTTCTGGATCGTCATTGCGTGGGTGTACGACAGCCCACCGTCGTCACCACTGCCGAGCATCCGTTGCTGGCCGGGCTGTCCGCCGCCCAGTTCGAGGCGGTGACTCCGTATCTGGAGAAACGGCACTACGCGCGTGGAGACGTGATCGTTCGCCACGGCGATCCGGCGGCGGGCCTGTTCCTGATGCTGCGCGGCGAGGTGACGTCGACGGCGGTCTCCGCCGACGGTGGCAAGCACCGCATCACGACTCTCTCCCCCGGCATGAGCTTCGGTGAGATGCCCCTGCTGACGTCGGTGCCGTTTCTGCTCGACATGGTCGCCGACACACCGGTCGATCTCGTGGTGGTGTCGACGGCGCACTTCCAGGCGCTCACGCGCGACGCACCGGAGATCAAGCTGGCGCTGCTGGAAAATCTCGCCACCGGAGCGTACGGCCAGATGGCAGCGGTGATCAGAACGCTCGGGCGGTTCGACATCGGCATCTGATGATGTCGAACCGTCCGATCTCGATGTTCCGACGAACGTCAGGCACCGAGGGTGAGCATCGTGAGCACTTCGGTCGGCTGCGGCGAGCCGCCCTCGGGTTCGAGCGAGAAGGCGAAGTTGGTCGATGCTCCGAGTCCGTCGACCACGGTGCCGGACTCCGATGCGAGTTGGTCATCCGTCACCACCCCTGCCGAGCGGGGCGAGCCGTCCACGAACCACATCTGATAGACGCGTCCCGGTGGCGGCTGTGGAACTCCGTCCAGAGACACCACGACCGCGTTCCGAGCGAGTGAGTACGACACCGTCGCCGAACCACCGCCAGGGAACTCGGCTGTGGTTTCGCGCGCATCCGGGGCGGCCACGATCTGCTCGGCCTGCGACGGCTGGGGGTCCGTACCCATCGTTTGGGTGACGACCACGACGCCGCCCACTGCGACGACCACCGCGGCCGCAGCCGAGACCATCGAGTAGCGCCAGGTCTTCGAGCGCTCGCGCCGGTGTCGGTGCAGCGGAGTGACGTTCGGTGGCAGCTTGTGGACCGTGGGCTCCTGATCGCTGACGGCGACCTGATCGAGCACCAGTTGCCGTACTCGCTCCGGTGCAGGAGTGGCGTCGGCCGCGGCCGCCAAGGCCAGCGTCTCGTGGATCTCGCCCACCAGGACATCGAACTGAACGCGCGCGGTGTCGTCGACGCGCAGTCGCTCGGCCTCGATGTCGCGTCGCTCGGAATCGGTGGTCGCGTGGAGGGCATAGATCTCCGCGTCGTCGAGCAGCCGTTGTCGTGACGATTCACTCATTGCGGGATCACCCCCAGACATGTCTTCAATTTGATCAATCCGTCTCGTATGCGCGATTTGATGGTGGGAACCGCGACCCCGAGCCGCTCCGCAACTTCGCGATAGGTGTAACCGCTGTAGTAAGCCATTCGGACCGACTCGCTCTGCGTATCGGTCAAGGTGTCGAGACAGGCAACCACGGCCTCCGATTCGAGCCGCTGAGTCACCGTTTCGAGCACTTCGTCGTGTTCCGGTGTGTGACTGACCGCGCCGTACGCTGCTTCGCGGTCGGTGCCCGACTGTTCACTCCGAACGCGATCGACGGCCCGGCGGTGCGCCAGCGTCATGATCCAGGCCAAGGGACTGCCCTGATTCGGGTCGTAATTCGGTGCCGCACGCCAGATCTGGAGGAACACCTCCTGCGCGGTCTCCTCGCTGTACCCCGGGTCGCGAAGCACCCGCAGCACCATGCCGTACACCCGCGAGGACGTCGCGTCGTACAGTTCGGCGAACGCCGTCCGATCGCCCTGTGCGACCGACGCCATCAACCGACGCAGACGATCCGCTTCCTCGGCACGCAAGTTCTTGAGCTGTGGACTGGGAACGGCACATACCGCATCCTCGGCCTCGAAGTTCTCGACGGCAGAGGATGTCGTTCGCTCACCGCGTGCATCCGGCGATCCGGACGCATCGGGCAACGGCGCGCTCATCGGAAGGTCGTCCCAACAGACGGGTTCATGATCGAGTTCATCGATCACGACACTAGTGGTCATAGCGCTCTCATATCGAAACCTCCGCGTTTTCCCGCCGCAGTACATATTCGGAACAAACCGATCGGAGGATGGTTCGGGACGAAAATTCGTTTGCGGAGATGTGGACCGCGTTTCATCCTTGGTGGACAATCGGACAATCGTGGTGAATCGGGCGACCGGCCCACAGGAGGAATCGAGAGACATGGCGGCGATCGAGACACACGGTCTGGTCAAACGTTTCGGAACGAACGTCGCTGTCGACGGAGTCGATCTGTCCATTCCGTCCGGTGGTGTCTACGGCGTGCTCGGGCCGAACGGCGCAGGGAAGACGACGACCATCCGGATGCTGGCCACCCTGCTGCCGATCGACGGCGGCAGCGCCCGAGTCCTGGGTCACGATGTGGCGAGCGAACCGGAGGCCGTACGGCAGAAGGTCGCTCTGACAGGGCAATTCGCTTCCCTGGACGAGGATCTCACCGGTACGGAGAATCTGGTGCTGCTCGCTCGTCTCCTCGGCTACTCACGGCCGGCCGCCCGATCACGAGCCGAACAGTTGCTGACGGCGTTCGACATCGCCGACGCCGGGCCGCGACAGGTCAAGACCTACTCCGGCGGCATGCGCCGTCGCATCGATATCGCCGCCAGCATCATCGTCACTCCAGAACTGATCTTCCTCGACGAACCCACCACCGGACTCGACCCCCGCAGCCGAAACCACGTGTGGGAGATCGTCCGCGCGTTGGTCGCAGGCGGGACGACGGTGTTGCTGACGACACAGTATTTGGACGAGGCCGATCAACTGGCCGGGCGTGTCGCAGTCATCGATCGCGGCAAGGTCATCGCAGAAGGGACGACGGGTGAGCTGAAGGCATCGGTGGGATCGAATTCGCTGCACCTACGGGTCCTCGACTCGGCCCAGCGAACGGTTGCCGCACAAATCCTGCGAGATCTGGTCGGCAACAACGTCATCGAGGATCCGGACCCGTCCACCGTCACCGCGCGGTTGGACAACCCGGCACAGGCCGCGCCCGTGCTGCCCGCACTCGAAGCGGCGGGTATTCCCATCGCGTCGTTCACCCTTGGCCAACCGAGTTTGGACGAGGTGTTTCTGGCCCTCACCGGGCACGGGGCAGGAGTGGAGCCTGCGGGAACGACGCATGGGGCCGATGCCGGCTCGGCAATCGAATCCGACAAGGAGGTCGCGTCATGACCGCGGAAGCCCAGCAGTCGACGCCACGGGCAACGACCATCATCGACGTGCTCGGTGCGGCCGGGCCTCGTCCACCGCGCCCGTCGTCGTTGTCCACGTCGCTGAGCTTCGGGTGGCGAGCGCTGCTCAAGATCAAGCACGTACCCGAGCAGTTGTTCGATGTGACGGCCTTCCCCATCATGTTCACGTTGCTCTTCACCTACCTGTTCGGTGGCGCACTGGCGGGGTCGACTCAGGCGTACATCCAGTTCCTGCTCCCCGGCATCCTCGTCCAGACCGTGGTGATGATCACGATGTACACCGGCGTGACCATGAACAAGGACATCGAGAAGGGCGTGTTCGACCGGTTCCGTTCGCTGCCCATCTGGCGTCCGTCACCCTTGGTCGGCGCGCTGCTCGGTGACGTCGTTCGCTACACGCTGGCGTCGGTGATCGTGCTGATCCTCGGATTGATACTCGGCTTCAGGCCGCAGGGCGGCGTCGTCGGGGTCGTGGCCTCGATCGCGCTGCTGCTGGTGTTCTCGTTCTGCCTGTCCTGGATCTGGACGATGATCGCTATGATCGTGCGCACCGAGGCCGCGGTGATGGGCGTGTCGATGTTCATCCTGTTTCCACTCACTTTCGCGAGCAACATCTTTGTTGACCCCGCCACGATGCCCGGTTGGCTGCGGGCGTTCGTCGACGTCAATCCGGTCAGCTTTCTGGTCACGTCCCTGCGTGGCCTGATGCAGGGCGACGTCGACACCGGTCAGCTGGGAATGACGCTGATGCTGTGCGCGGTGTTGCTGGCGGTGTTCGGGCCGATCACGATGCGCCTGTACAACCGAAAGTCCTAGCGAACCCGGTGCGCAGCCTCGATCACGAGGCGGCGCGTGCTCGATGTCTACGTACCGCATCGCGGTTCGAGCACACCGTTCCGCAGTACCGCTGTCTGCCGGTTCTCGAGGTGTCGGCGAAAGCGAGAGTGCAGTCGGCTGCCGCGCAGCGGTCGAGGCGAGACATACCGCGTCCGGTCAGATGCAACGCTGTGCCGACACTCACCAACGCCCTGATGACGCCACCGAGTTCGATGTTGGGGTCGCGGTAGTGCATGTGCCAGCCGTCGTCGGCATGGTTGGTCAAGCGCGGGTACGCCGACGCCTGTGCCAGAAGCGCGTTGAGCGCGTCGGCCCGTTCGTTGTCGGTGGTTGCGTCCACCACCCGCGCCCAGTCACGCAGGAACTCGAGGGTGTCCAGCAGATCGGCCTCGGTTGCCGTCCAGTCCGGTACGAGGCCCGCGTCGACGCAGCGGTTGCCCAGTTCGGTCGCCGACGTGGGTGGCGAGTTGAGCAGGTCGATGCCGAGTTTCACTGCGTATTCGCCGTAAGGGTTGATGTGCACAAGACCATTACATCACGATGGACGCATGGATACAGAACACATCGCACACACCTGGACCACCCACTCCACCCACGACACCAGCGAGGGCCTCGTCGGGTACCAGGGATGCCGGTGCGGTGCCCAGCGCATCGTGACCGTTCCCACGCACACCTTCGCCCCGGTCGCCGAAATTGCGCACCGGGCCTGATCGGTCGCCGCAGCCCTCACCGTCGAACGAAACGGCCGATGCACTCGACATGACTGGTCAGGGGAAACGCATCGAACGCGCGCATGTCGACGAGTTCGTATCCCGCGCCCCGATACAGGCTCGCATCTCGTGCGAACGACGCCGGATCGCATCCGACGTGCACCACCGAGCGGGGAGACCTGGCGGCGAGGGCGGCGATCACGTCTCGGCCGGCTCCCGCACGCGGTGGATCCAGCACCGCCACCGACACCGGTTCGGCCAACGCGTCGATCGAGCGCTCGACCCGCCCCGGAACGAACGAGACCTGCGGCAGATCGTGCAGCGCCGAACGGCCGTCCTCGGCGGCGCGACGGGAGAATTCGACACTGGCCACCCGGCCCGTCGACCCGACCCGATGGGCCAGCGCTGCCGCGAACAAACCTACACCGCCGTACAGATCCCAGGCACCGTCACCTGCAACGGCGTCCGCCCACTCCCCCACCACATCGGTGTACACCTGCGGCGCGCCGCGGTGGGCCTGCCAGAACCCGGTGGCGTCGAGGGTCCACGCCCTGTTCGAGACGTATTCCGTCACACGACCCGATCCGATCACGGCTTTCTCCGGCCTGGACCGAGACGACGCTGCCCGGCGCGCCGACGCGCCCCGGCGGCCCGGCGATCGGCGTCCGGTGGACGAGTGCTGCGCCGGGGCGATCTCCACCACGTGCCGCTCACCATCCCCGTCGAGGGCCACCTGCAACTCGGCACCCGGCCGCCATTGCTGCTCCGACAGACCGTCGAAGGCCGCGGAATCCATTTGCGGACAGGACAATTCGGTGACGATCGAGCTGCTCCGATACCGGTGGTAGCCGGGCCGCCCGCCGGAATCGACAGCAAGCCGCACGCGGGTTCGCCACCCGGTGCCGTCGCCGGTCCCCGGCAGTTCCTCGACCCGCACGTCACGCTCGATTCCGGCGACACGGCGCAGCTGCTCGGCCACGACGAAGGCCTTCATACGCCGTCCGGCATCGGCCGTGGCGTGGGAATAGTCGCAACAGCCCGAGCCACCCGGTCCGGAGATGGGGCAGCGCGCGTCCACCCGGTCCGGAGATGCCGACAGAATCTCGACGGCGTCGGCGCGGCAGAACGACCCGCCTCGGTCCTCGGTCACCCTGGCCACCACCCGTTCGCCGGGCAATCCGTGGCGCACGAACATCACCCGGCCGTCATGACGGGCCACACAGAATCCACCGTGTCCGGGTGCTCCGAGTTCGACCTCGAGCAGCAGCCCGAACCAGCTCTCGCTCACTTGCCCACCGGTGGCTCGTAGCCGCGACGCGATGCGCCCGGTGCATTGCCGAGCACTTCACGTTTGGCCTTCTCGGAGGACCGCAGCTGCCACGGCACACTGGTGACCATCACGCCCGGCTGAAACAGCAATCTAGATTTCAGTCGCAGTGCGCTCTGATTGTGCAGAACCTGCTCCCACCAGTGCCCCACCACGTATTCGGGAATGAAGACGGTGACGACGTCGCGCGGTGAATCGCGGCGAACCCGTTTGACGTAGTCCAGGACCGGTTTGGTGACCTCGCGGTAGGGCGACTCGACGACCTTGAGCGGCACCGAGACGTCACTGGCCTCCCACTCCCTGACCAGCGCACGTGTGTCGGCTTCGTCGACGTTGACGGTCACGGCCTCGAGGGTGTCAGGCCTGGTCGCCCGGGCGTACGCCAACGCGCGCAGGGTCGGCATGTGCAGCTTCGAGACCAACACGATCGAGTGCGTCCGGCTGGGCAGCACTCCGTCCCATTCCTCGTTCTCGAGCTCGCGAGCCACGGTGTCGTAGTGCTTTCTGATCATGCGCATCAGTACGAAGATCGCCACCATCGCCACGATCGCGATCCACGCACCGGCGGCGAACTTGGTGATCAACACGATGACCAGCACCGTTCCGGTCATGCCGAGACCGACACCGTTGACCACCCGCGAGCGCTGCATGCGCCGGCGTTGCTCGGGATCGGTCTCGGTGGCCAACAGCCGCGTCCAGTGCCGAACCATGCCGGTCTGACTGAGGGTGAACGAGACGAACACACCGACGATGTAGAGCTGAATGAGCTTGGTGACCTCGGCGCCGAACACGACGACGAATGCGATCGCGGCTCCGGACAGGAAGAGAATGCCGTTGCTGAAGGCCAGGCGGTCACCGCGAGTGTGCAGCTGGCGCGGCAGATACCGATCCTGTGCCAGCACCGAACCCAGGACCGGGAAACCGTTGAACGCAGTGTTGGCCGCAAGAACGAGAATGAGGGCGGTGACGGTGGTGATGAAGAAGAATCCGATGGGGAATCCGCTGAAGACCGACTCGGCCAGCTGCGCGATGAGCGTCTTCTGTTGGTAGCCCTCCGGCGCGCCGACCAACTGGTACTCGGGGTCCATGGCGTATTTGATGCCGATCTTCTGTGCGAGCAGGATGATGCCCATCAGCAGTGTGATCCCGATGACCCCGAGCAGCAGCAGCGTCGTCGCGGCATTGCGCGACTTCGGCTTCTCGAATGCCGGTACCCCGTTGCTGATGGCCTCGACTCCGGTCAGTGCCGCGCAACCGGACGAGAACGCTCGCGCGATGAGGAAGGCGAAGGCGATGCCGTACAGGTGCGAATCTTCGGCCCTCAGATCGAAGGCCGCCGACTCGGCATGGATGTCGTCGCCGAGGACGTAGACCCGGAACAGGCCCCACCCCAGCATCAGGACCATGCCTCCCATGAAGGCGTATGTCGGGATGGCGAACGCAGTTCCGGACTCCCGGATGCCACGGAGGTTGATGGAGGTGACCAGGACGATGGCCACGACAGCGAACAGCACCTTGTGCTGGGCCACGAAGGGCACCGCGGACCCGATGTTCGACGCGGCCGCCGAGATCGACACCGCCACGGTCAGCACGTAGTCGACCAGCAGTGCGCTACCGACCGTCAGTCCGGCCGCGGGGCCGAGGTTCGTGGTGGCGACTTCGTAGTCGCCGCCACCCGAGGGGTAGGCGTGCACGTTCTGTCGGTAGCTGGCTACCACCACCGCCATCACCACGCAGACGGCAAGACCGATCCACGGGGTGAACGCGACGGCCGAGATGCCCGCGACGGAGAGCACGAGAAAGATCTCTTCGGGCGCGTATGCCACCGAGGACATGGCGTCCGAGGCGAAGACCGGCAACGCGATTCGCTTGGGAAGCAACGTGTGACCGAGCTTGTCGCTGCGGAACGGCTTACCGAGCACGAGCCGCTTGGCGGCAGTCGAGACCTTGGACACGCACAGAAGCGTAGGCCGTCCTCCTACGGGCGTCTCAACCACGCGCCCGAAACTGCGTCGGAGCGCACCCTCGATCCGTACGGTGGCCGATCCCCCGATACGTTGGTGCACGCCTGCCGGTCATGGCAGTGTCGGTCGGCAGTGATCGACCATCGAGATCGGGACGGAGCTGGACGTTGTACGTAGTTGTGATGGGATGCGGCCGTGTCGGCGCATCGCTGGCCGGTGCCCTCGAGCGCATCGGCCACGAGGTTGCGATAATCGACCGCGACGAAACGTCATTTCTACGTCTCGATCCCGACTTCAGCGGGCATCGCGTGATCGGCATGGGATTCGACCGAGATGTGCTGGTGAGCGCGGGAATCGAGAAGGCCGAGGCATTCGCGGCCGTATCGTCCGGCGACAACTCGAACATCATCTCCGCCCGCGTCGCACGCGAGACGTTCGGCGTCGACAAAGTGGTCGCGCGAATTTACGACGCCAAACGCGCCGCCGTCTACGAGCGGCTCGGCATCCCGACGGTCGCCACCGTGCCCTGGGCCACCGATCGATTTCTGCACAACCTGCTGCGCGACGACCCCACGACGAAGTGGCGCGATCCGTCGGGCAGCGTCGCCGTCGTCCTGCTCGACTTCCACGACGCCTGGATCGGCAAGAAGCTCTCGGTACTCGAAGAAGCCACCAACTCGCGGGCCGCGTTCGTCATCCGATTCGGCGGCGGACTGTTACCGGACAAGCGCACCGTCATCCAAGCCGGTGACGAGGTGTACGTCGCCGCGGTCTCGGGCACCGTCGCCGAAGCCATTGCGCTGGCGGGCAACGCTCCGCCCTCGGACAACTGATGCCCGCGCGCACGTTCCCCACCTCCCCCATCGACCCGAACGGGAAGCCATGAAAGTCGCCATCGCCGGAGCCGGCGCAGTCGGCAGATCCATCGCACGCGAGTTGATCCGCAGCGAACACGATGTGATGCTCCTCGAACGCAAACTCGACCACGTCGATCAGGCCGCCATCCCGGAAGCGGAATGGGTGCTCGCCGACGCGTGCGAGCTGAGTCTGCTCGAAGCCGCCCACCTCGAAAATTACGATGTGGTGATCGCTGCCACCGGCGACGACAAGGCCAATCTCGTGCTCAGCCTGCTGGCCAAGACCGAGTTCGGTGTCAACCGCGTGGTCGCCCGAGTCAACGATCCGCGCAACGAATGGCTGTTCGACGCTGCCTGGGGCGTCGATGTCGCAGTGTCGACGCCGCGCATGCTCGCATCACTGGTCGAAGAAGCTGTCTCAGTGGGCGATCTCGTGCACTTGATGACGTTCCGCAAAGGCCAGGCCAACCTCGTCGAGATCACACTGCCGGAGAACACTCCTCTCGCGGGTAAGCCGGTCCGCAAGCTCCAACTGCCCAGGGACGCAGCATTGGTGACGATTCTGCGCGGCGGCCGCGTGATCGTTCCGCAGCACGACGATCCACTCGAAGGTGGCGACGAACTGCTATTCGTCGCATCGAAAGAGGTGGAGAACGAACTACGCGCCGCGGTCGGCCTGATCTGAGGGCAGCTGCTCGACGCCCCGGTCCGCGGTCGATGTCGCGTCGAGCGCGCGATCGGCCGAACGCACCGCCCAGAGTGTGACCAGGAGCGCCACTCCAGTCAGTGGCCAACCCATCCCGATGCGGGCAACGGCGAGCCAGCCCGTCTGGTCGGAGTCGTAGAGCTGTGACTGCACGATGTACCGGGCACCGAACACCGACGCCCAGGCGATGGTGGCCACGTCGTAGTAGCGCACGGCCGTCCGGTTGCCACGCCACGACGTTCCCTTGCCGTTGAGGTATCCCCAGATGATGCCGACCAGCGGCCAGCGTGCAAGCACCGACAACACGAACGCAGCGCCGTAGACCAGCGAGGTGTAGATGCCGAAAAGGAAGTAGCCCTTGGCATCCCCCGTCCGATACGCGATGAACGCACAGATACCCACCCCGAAGAACCCCGAGATGGCGGGTTGGATGGGACTACGACGAACCAGTCGCCACACCAATACCGCAGCAGCGACGCCAAGAGCGGCCCACAGAGCGGCGGCGAGATTTGCGTAGCTGTTCACCGGAACGAACACGAGAACGGGCAGCGTGGAGTAGGCCAGCCCGCTCAATCCACCGAGCTGCTCGAGGACGGTGGGAGCCACCTTCTCGGCCGTGGCCGACGCGTCGGGCGCGGGTTCCGGCGTGTTCGACGTCGGCGGGGGCGGCACGGAATCGTCGCTGTTGGTCACGACAACGAGAGTGCCATACCGGCGACGATCAGCTGTCGTCGCGCAGTTCGTAGTAAGGGTTGTAGACGATCTTGCGTCCGTCGCGTTCGCCGACGCGTCCGCGAACGAGCAGAGTCTTACCGGGCTCGATTCCCGCGATCTTGCGACGTCCGATCCAGAGCAGCGTCACCGTGTCGGTGCCGTCGAAGAACTCGGCCTCGATATTGGCATTGGCCGCCTTCGAACAGGCTTCGACGCTGCGCAACCGGCCGAACATCGTGACTTCCTCGCCGCGCGAGCAGTCGCACGCGCGCCGAGCCCCCGAGGCTTCGGAGGTTTCGGCCATCTCCTCGGCATCGAGTTGATCGATGTCCTCTGTCAACTTTCGCGTCAGGCGGCGAAAGTATCCTGCGGCAGCGGGTGCCATGGTGCGCTCCAGCGGTGTGGGGGTCGTTCCGCGGGCTCCACGAGCCCGCAGTATGGGTCGTTCCGCAGGCTGCACTCCCGGCGGAGCAGTTGCGGCGACGTGGGGGTTTCCCGCGTCAGGGTGGGTACTTCGCCACTGTAGACCCGAAGTGTCACGCTGGCCAACCAGTGCCGACGCGGTGTCGGCAGGCGTGCACAATCGTGTCGTGCACAGCCGATTCGACACCCGTACCGCGATCGTTCTACCGGGGACGGGGTCCGACGCCCGGTTCGCCGCCGACGCGTTCTCGGCAGCATTCGACAGTGTGGGATTGACCACCATCGCGGTCGAACCCGACCCGGCCGATGTGGTGCAGAGCTACCTGTCCGCCCTCGACGACGCGGCGGATCGACACGGACGCATCGTGGTCGCGGGGATATCCCTCGGCGCAGCCGTCGCGGTTCGATGGGCTGCCGACCACGCATCGAACACCACGGCCCTTGCGCTCGCGCTGCCGGCGTGGACCGGCGACCCGACCGGCTCCCCTGCTGCCCTGAGCGCGGAATTCACCGCCCGATCGTTGCGTGAACAAGGACTCGACGCGGTCATTGCGGCAATGGCGGCGTCGAGCCCGCCGTGGCTCGCGCGCACTCTGCGGAGGTCCTGGGCGGCCCAGTGGCCCGCCCTTCCCGACGCGCTGGACGAAGCGGCTCGCCATCGCAGCCTCGAACCCGATGAACTCGCTCGGATCGAGCTCCCTGCCATCGTCGTGGGCGCAGTGGACGACGCGGTCCATCCGATCGAGGTAGCTCGACAGTGGGCGCGGGCGCTACCGAACTGCGAGCTGCGTACGGTGACCCTGGACGAAATCGGGCGCGACCCGGGATGCCTCGGCCGGGCCGCCGTCGACGGTCTCGACAGGCGGTCGACTCACCCGCCCAGCTGCTGAATCGCCGATCCCGACGCACCCCGACGCGGCGCACGATCACGCTCGGCGGCGGTGGATTGCGGAACCGAATCCTGCTGCGGCGCAACAGGTTCCGCAGACGGAACCGCAGCCTCGGGCTGAGCCGCCCGTTGCGTTGCAGTCTGCTGAGCGGCAGCTTGCTGCTGTGCTGCCGCAGCAAGCTGCTCCGCCAGCACCTGCGGCAACACCACCGGCAGCGGGGTGCGCACCGGATGTGGGTCGGTACCCCGGTCCACCACGGTCTGGCGAAGGATCGTGTGCGCCAGTCGAACGAGAGGTTGGCCCTCACCCACGGCACCCGAGGGGCCGGCCAGAACGCAGCGGACCATCCAGCGATACCCGTCGACTCCGATGAAGCGCAGGTCCGCGTTGGCCGTGACGCCGAGCAGTTCGCGGCCCCACGGACCCGTCTCCACTGTGGTCTCGGCCTTGTCGTTGCGCAACGACGTCGCCAGGTCGGCAGCAACCTCGCGCCATTGACCAGGGGATTTCGGTGCCGCGTAGGCAGCGATGGTGATGCGTCCGAACTGCGTCACGATGTGCACTGCCTGCGGGGTACCTGCCTGCGACATCTCGACCTGGAGTTGACCGCCCTCCGGCAGCGGAATCAACACCGAACCGAGGTCGAGTCTGGTCTTGGCGACGGTCTCGCGATCGTCGTCGAGGTCCTCGAGATCGTGGGGCCCGTCGGCGGCCGTCGTTGCGGCCTCGCCATCGACGTCCTCGTCTTCGACACCGTCGACGAATGGCTCCACACCGGGCGCGGAGGCACTGCCGGCGTCGTTCTTCTTACGCCGTCCGAACATGTTCAGCTCTCTTCTTCTCGGTTGTTTCCACTGTGCCTGCCGACGGCCGACGTCGTGGCGGAACTCACTGGTTCAGACTTGCATGCCCGCCGGTCGAACCATGACCACCGGCCCCGCGAACGGTGTCGTCCAGCTCGTCGACCTCGACGAACGTCACCAGTTCGACTCGCTGCACGATCAGCTGAGCGACGCGGTCGCCACGCTCGAGCACGATCGGGGTGTGCAGATCGTGATTGATCAGGCAGACCTTGATCTCGCCCCGGTATCCGGCATCGATGGTTCCTGGGGTATTGACCACGGAGAGTCCCGACTTGGCCGCCAACCCGGAGCGCGGATGCACCAGCCCGACGGTTCCGAGCGGGAGTGCGATCGCTATTCCGGTCCCCACCAGGACTCGCTGACCAGGCTCGATCGTGACCGGAGCCGTGATGCGCAGATCGACGCCTGCATCACCCTCGTGCGCACGTGCGGGTACCGGTAGGTCCCGATCGAGTCGGCGTACACGAACTTCGGACACCGGATCCGTAGGCCACGGCAGGGTCGGGAATCTGGGGTCGGACGGCTCGGTGCCGGACTCGGTGACTTCGTCGCTCACGTCGACCGAGACTACGCGGGCCCGCTCCCCCGTCGGTGTGGCGACTACCCTGGAGCTCGTGACTGCAGATCGACAGGCCGAACACGCGTCGGAATCCGGCGACTCCACTGCCCGCACCGGATCACCGGCACCCGCCGGAACGGTGCACTATTCCGAGCGGCTGTGGGTGCCGATCTGGTGGTGGGCAGCGGGCGCGGCCGTGGCGGTGTTGCTCGCCGCAGAGATCCACATGGGCGCTCCGGGAATCCGAGCGTGGCTCCCCTACGTCCTGTTGCTCCCGCTGATCGCATGGGCTCTGTTCGCCTTCAGCAGGCTGCGCGTCGAGGTGGTCGCCGATGCAGGCTCGACCGGTGCCGAGCTGCGTGTCGGGAAGGCACATCTGCCGCTCGACGTTGCAGCCAAGGCGGCCGTCGTACCCGCGACAGCAAAAAGTGCGGCGCTGGGAAGGCAACTCGATCCATTGGCCTTCGTGCAGCACCGCACCTGGGTGAAGCAGATGGTGATCGTCGTCCTCGACGATCCGGACGACCCGACGCCGTACTGGCTGGTCAGCACCAAACGGCCCGAGGAGCTCTTGGCGGTCCTGACCGCGCACGGCGTCGAAGCGCGCTGAACCCCCGACAGTCCGCACCGATCTGCACAGTCCTGATCTGCACAGACCCGAGCTACTCGATCAGGCCTGTGCGAAAAAGGTCACGCCGCGCAGTCGCGGCACATCAGTACGCCGTTGGCGTCGCTGGCCAGTCGGCTGCGGTGATGGACCAGGAAGCAGCTCGAACACGTGAATTCGTCGGCCTGCTTGGGAACCACTCGTACCGAGAGCTCCTCGCCGGACAGGTCAGCGCCCGGAAGCTCGAACGATTCCGCGGTGTCGGACTCGTCCACGTCGACGACGGCCGACTGGGCCTCGTTGCGTCGGGCCTTCAGTTCTTCGAGCGAGTCCTCCGACACGTCGTCGGATTCTGTTCTTCTCGGTGCGTCGTAGTCGGTTGCCATTGTTCTCGTACCCCTCATCTTCGTGCGTGTGTGTGGTGGAAGCTGCCGATGTGGTCGGCTTGTGGCCGTCGGCTGTGAAGAGGGCGCTTGCTCGCTCCCACCGATGTTCGTATCTGTTCGAAATCGTTCGTCGTCGCGCGGTGCCCGAAACTACACCGGGTAGTTCCCAGAACTCGCCGGTTGAAACCCGATCGAGACCTCGCTCACCTGATCGATGATGCACCGGCGTCCGATTCTTGAAGCACCGCGGCCGCCAGACAATAGCCGAAGCCGGTGACAAAGTTGAAACCGAACCGCCGATGAGTCCATTACCTGTGTGCACGCCGCAACAACACCGGGACGAGCGGCTTCATTCCGCGACCCGCAGAAGGCATCTCGACGCCGGTTTCGCGCGGTGAAACAGTCGCTGCGCACGCCGATCGAGGAGGGTCGGGCCGAGTGTGCCGTCCTCGGGCAGCGCGGGCATCTACAGTAGGCACCGCGTCGGTGTGAACCGACTCTGTGGACCGGTCTCGGCGTGTGCCGACGGAAAGGCGAAGATCAACCGTGGTTTCTCTGATCACCGAAGGCCATTCGGTCGACGGCCGAGGTCGTCCGTTCCGTCGACGCCGAGCGTTCCCCATCATCGCGGTCTTCACCGTGCTTGCTCTGCTCGGAGTGATCGTGTGGGTCAAGGTGTTCACCACCTCCGAGGCCACCTCGGCAACCGCCGAATGCAATGCGCCCACCACCACCGCTGCGACCGACGGCACGCAGCCGGTGCCGCTCGGCGGGGAAGTGGACCCGACGACGTTGCTCGACGTCCAGCCCGCCGCACTGTCCGCGTCCAAGGTGCGTGTGTTCAACGCCAACGGTGAGCGCGGACAGGCCGCCCTCGTCGCCGCCCAACTGATCGACTACGGCTTCGCGAGTGCACCGGACGTCCAGGTCGGCAACGATCCGGTCTACGTAGACCAGAACATGCAGTGCCAGGGCCAGATCCGCTTCGGTGCCGCCGGTTCGGCTGCCGCCAGCGCGGTGTGGCTGGTCGCACCCTGCGCCGAGCTCATCGAAGACGCCCGCACCGACGACTCGGTCGATCTGGCGTTGGGCACCTACTTCAGCGAGATCCAGCCGAACGACGACGCCGAGGAAGTCCTGCGCACTCTTGCGAGTGCTGCACCCGGGGCCGAGCCTGCGCCGCTCGATGCCGACCTGCTCTCGGCGGCACGCGAGTCACGCTGCTGAGGTCGTGTCGTCGCGTCAGCCGGGAATCGGATCGAGAGCGCCTGCGCTGCGCAGTACGGCCAGGAAGTCGTCCGAGATGCCCGGGGCCATGGCTACCGTTGCAGCACCCTGGGCGCTGGTCGAGTTCGCAGCGGGCAGTCTGACCACCGCGCCCGCCTCGGCCGCGATCAGTGCGCCCGCCGCCCAGTCCCAGGGACTGAGCCCGTGCTCGAAGTGAGCGTCGACCGCCCCCGACGCCACCATGCAGAGATCGAGCGCTGCCGACCCGATTCGGCGGATGTCGCGCACCTGGGGCAGCAGTTCGGAGATGATCGCTCCCTGCACCGCACGTCGCCGTGATCCGTAGCCGAATCCGGTGGCCAGCAACGTCATCGACACGTCGGTGACACCCGAACACGCAAGTTGCTCCCGGGTGCCGTCGGTTCGCTGCACCGTGGCACCGCGCCCGAGAGCAGCGGAGTAGACGAGTTCACGCGCGACGTCGACCACGGCCCCCGCGACACTGACTCCGTCGATCTGAACGGCAACCGACACCGCGTAGGCGGGGATTCCGTACATGAAGTTCACGGTTCCGTCGATCGGGTCCAGCACCCACCGCACACCGTCGAGCGAGTCGTCCTCGCTGCCTTCCTCCTCCCCGAGAATCGCATCATCCGGCCGCAGCTGCGCGAGCAACTCGCGCAGGACGCGCTCGGTTTCGGTGTCCACGACCGTCACCGGATCGGTCGGTGTGCTCTTGGACTGCACCGCGCCGTCACCCTCGTTCGACGTGCCGTCGAACACCTGCGGGCGTCGGAGCCGAACGTGCTCGGCGGCTCGCGTCGCGACCCGAACGGCAACCTCGTGCAGAACGTCCACCTCACGGGTGGTCGATCCCTGCGCTGCCCGGTGCTCTCCCGGCAATTGCGTACTGGCGGTGTCGTTCTGCGATTCGTCTGGTGTCGGCACACGTACATCGCAACACACACCGGCGTCCGAGCACCACCGCAGCGAGAGGCGGTGACGTCGTCGTGCCGCGTGCACCGAAACCACACTATTGTTCGGAGGCGACGGCACCACAAGGATTCGATCAGTCCAGGAGCGGCATCCACATGACACAGGCAGGTTCGGACAACACCACCGCCGGGGCGGCGCGCCACGGATTCGGCGTCGACGTCGGCGGCAGCGGCATCAAAGGCGGCATAGTCGATCTGAGCACCGGCGAGCTCGTCGGCGACCGCTACAAGATCCAGACACCCCAGCCGTCGACCCCCGATGCCATTGCGCGCACGGTGGCGGAGATCGTCGCGCACTTCGAGTGGACCGGTCCGGTGGGAGTCACACTCCCCGCCGTGGTGACCAACGGTGTCGCTCGCTCGGCCGCCAACATCGACAAGTCCTGGATCGACACCGACGCTCGCGCGTTGTTCGCGAAGGCCATCGGCACCGACAGCGTCACCGTGCTCAACGATGCCGATGCGGCCGGAGTGGCAGAGGACAAGTATGGCGGAGGCAAGGGCAAGGACGGCGTCGTCGTGCTGTTGACGTTCGGCACGGGAATCGGCTCGGCCGTGCTGCACAACGGAGTTCTGCTGCCCAATACGGAGTTCGGTCACATGGAGATCGGCGGCAAGGAAGCCGAGCACCGTGCTGCGTCGTCGGTGAAAGAGAACCAGGACTTGTCCTACAAGGAGTGGGCCAAGGAGGTCTCGACGGTTCTCGAGGCGTTCGAGGCTCTGTTGTGGCCGGATCTGTTCATCGCCGGTGGCGGCATCAGCCGCAAGAGCGAGAAGTGGATTCCGCACCTGACCAATCGCACGCCCGTGGTTCCGGCAACCCTGCTGAACACTGCCGGCATCGTCGGTGCCGCACTCGCGGCGGACACCGCCGTGCCGTCGGCCGAGACCGACACGTCCGCAGGATCGGTGGACTGACACGCGGGTAGCCACCTGCGTAGGGCGAGGGTCGGTAACAAACTCCTGAGAGGTCGTTACAATGGTGTGTGCCGGTACGCAGCCGGCCGAATCCGAAGACCTCTCCGCCGGAAACAACTCTGGCGTGACGCCGCACGACTTCGTCACGAAAGGGCGTACGTGGCAGCCACCGATATCCGTCAGACCGTAGATTCCGAAACCGAGTCTGCGGCACCTGCACCTGCTGTCAAGGCACCCGCTGCGAAGGCACCGGCCAAGAAGGCACCCGCCAAGCGCGCCGCGGCCAAGAAGGCACCGGCGAAGAAGGCCGCAGCAAAGAAGACAGCAGCAACACCGGCGACCGGGGACGACGCCGACGAGAGCACCCCGGGGATCGAAGACATCGACATCTCCGAGGGCGACCTCGCTGCCGCCGCCAACGACGTCGTCGAGGTGGTCGCGGCCGGTGACGACACCGAAGAGGACGCCACCACCGAGCCGACGGCCGAGGACAAGGCGTCCGGCGACTTCGTCTGGGACGAAGAAGAGTCCGAGGCACTGCGCCAGGCCCGCAAGGATGCCGAGCTCACCGCATCCGCAGACTCCGTTCGTGCGTACCTCAAGCAGATCGGCAAGGTTGCTCTTCTCAACGCGGAAGAGGAAGTCGAGCTCGCCAAGCGCATCGAGGCAGGCCTGTTCGCAGTCGAAAAGATGCGTGAGTCCGCGGAGAAGGGCGAGAAGCTCCCCGTTGCGCAGCGTCGGGACATGACGTGGATCTGCCGTGACGGCAACCGCGCCAAGAACCACCTTCTCGAAGCGAACCTTCGACTCGTCGTCTCCCTCGCCAAGCGCTACACCGGCCGCGGCATGGCTTTCCTGGATCTCATTCAGGAAGGCAACCTCGGTCTCATCCGCGCGGTCGAGAAGTTCGACTACACCAAGGGCTACAAGTTCTCGACATACGCCACGTGGTGGATCCGTCAGGCGATCACCCGGGCCATGGCCGACCAGGCCCGCACCATCCGTATCCCGGTGCACATGGTCGAGGTCATCAACAAGCTCGGCCGCATCCAGCGAGAGCTGCTTCAGGACCTGGGTCGCGAACCCACTCCCGAAGAGCTCGCGAAGGAAATGGACATCACGCCGGAGAAGGTGCTGGAAATCCAGCAGTACGCGCGTGAGCCGATTTCGCTCGACCAGACCATCGGTGACGAGGGCGACAGCCAGCTCGGCGACTTCATCGAGGACTCCGAGGCAGTCGTCGCCGTCGACGCAGTGTCGTTCACTCTCCTGCAGGATCAGCTGCAGTCGGTTCTCGAGACGCTGTCCGAGCGCGAAGCGGGCGTGGTTCGTCTGCGCTTCGGTCTCACGGACGGTCAGCCTCGCACCCTCGACGAGATCGGCCAGGTGTACGGCGTCACTCGCGAGCGAATCCGTCAGATCGAGTCCAAGACCATGTCGAAGCTGCGGCACCCGTCTCGGTCACAGGTACTACGCGACTACCTGGACTGACTCGTCCGATTCACCCGAACTACGACCGTCGATCACCATGATCGGCGGTCGTTGTCGTCGACACGACAGAGCCGTCATATCCGCGGCACCCCGAATGTTCCGTCGGGGCCGGGCCGATAGTCGAGTACCGCAACGACTGCCGCGATCGTCAGCGGTCCGTACAGATGCGGGAACAGCATGGACTGCGGATCCGTAGGAACCCCCGGTTCCCACCGGACCGGAGCCGTCAGACGAGCCGGGTCAACGCGCAGCAGAACCAGATCCGTGCGGCCGGAGAAGAGGCGGTTCGCGGGCAAGTGCACTTGTTCGGGTGTGGACAGGTGGACGAACCCCACGGCGTCGTACGTGTCCGGGGTGTAGTCGGCCTGCCCACGCATGGACAGCCACTCCCCTGCGGTACAGATGTGAACGAGGTCGTCGTGCTTACTGGTCACAGTTCCATTCTGCAGTGTCGACTGCATGTCAGGGCGGCGGAATGTCGGCAACACCGCGATCGTTCCGAGTCGGCAGTCCACCGACGACCACCGCCGCGATGACGGCTGCGATCCCGAGTGCCTCGAGAGCCGTGGGGATCTGAGTCAGCATCACGGCACCGACCACCGTGGCGGTTGCCGGGAGCAGCGCCAGCAGCAACGCGAAGCGGGCCCGACCCACGCGCACCAGGACGTACTGATCGAGAACGTAGGGCACCACACTCGCCAGCAACCCGACGCCCAGTCCGAGAACCCAGATCCGCCAGTCTCCCAACGAGGTGGTGTGCGCAAGCGCAAACGGTCCGAACAACGGTACGGCGAGCAGCAGGGACGCGATGCCGAACCCGGCCGCCATGTCGTCGAGACCCTGACCTGCATCGGCAACCGATTTGCCGAGCACGATGTAGGCCGCCCACAGAGCGGCCGAGCCGAGCGCGAACGCGATGCCGATCAACCCCACCTCGCCACCCTCGAATTGCGCGGAGGCGATCGCGCCGACACCGGCGACCACGAGAAGCAACGCGCACACATCGACAGGTCTTCTCGACCCCGCCGCAGCGACCGCTATCGGCCCCAGAAACTCGATGGCCACCGCCGCGCCGAGCGGGAGCCTGGCGATCGCCTCGTAGAACATCACGTTCATGCCGATCGTCGCACCACCGAACGCAGCAGCGGTGATCAGTCGCCGCACGGTCCAGACACCACCGACACCGGCCCGCTGCCGCCACGGTCGACGCCAGAGCACCAACACCAGCGCCGCACCGAACCCGCGGAGCCACGCCACCGCGGCCGGATCGACGGTGTCGAACAAGAACACACCGATCGCCGCACCGACGTACATGCACACCGCGCCGATCACGAACAGCGACGGAATACCCAGCTTCGATGTGCCGGAGAGCGTAGGAGAAGTCGAAGCCACACCGGTGACCCTACTGCCGCGACTCACGGCGAACACCGATCAGCTCTCAGCGAACAGTTTCCGCGACGTTCCTGCTCGTGAGCCATGTTTCGTGTTAGTGACAACACAAAGAAACGCGCTCGGGAACAACGCGTGACCGCCATACGTCTGACAGAGTGAACGAACCGCGCCATACCGACGCGGCGGACCGGCCCCAGGCGAACGGGACAACCCGCAAGCCAGTACGGAGGAGTCATGCCCGGAACATTGACCAGCCCACAATTGACAGCAGCGGACCGGTGCGACCGGTGCGGTGCAGGGGCTCGCGCGCGTGTCGTGCTCTCGACCGGTGGAGAGCTTCTCTTCTGCGGTCACCACGCCACCGAGCACGAAGCCCGTTTGCGTGAAGTGAACGCAACGGTGATGACCGAATCGGACTCCACGGTGTAACGCACCGCCACGTCGGGGGAATTCAGGTTCGCCACGATCGAACACGAAAAAGACGGATGGTCCACGGACCGTCCGTCTTTTTCGTGCCGCTACATCTTGCGGAGCTGGGCGATGCGCTCACCCAACTGATCGGCCGAGGCCATCGCCGTCGGCGGCCCACCACAGATGCGCCGCAGATCGCCGTGAATGACACCGTGCGGCTTCCCGGTCCGATGGTGGTACACCGCGACCAAACTGTTCAGTTCACGCCGCAGGCCGGCCAACTGGCCCGCACTGCTGGCCCTGTCGTTGACGACGGGGGGCACCGGAACTGCGGGCCCCGCTGCCGGCTTGTCGATCTGCTCCTGCTGGCGTTGGCGCAGCAGGTCACGCATCTGTGTGGCGTCGAGCAAGCCGGGCAGACCCAGGTAGTCGGCTTCCTCGTCGCTGCCCGAGAACGTCGCCGTGCCGAACGAGGAACCGTCGTAGATCACCTGATCGAGCTCGGCATCCGCACCGAGCGAGGTGTACGCCTTCTCCTCTTCGCCCAGCTCGTCCTTCTGCTTGTTGGCGTCGGCCAACAAGTCGTCGTCGAAACCGTCCTTCTCGCGGTGCGGTTTGCCGAGAATGTGATCGCGCTGCGCCTCGAGCTGCGACGCGAGGTCCAGCAGAACCGGTACCGACGGCAAAAACACGCTTGCGGTCTCGCCTTTGCGACGCGACCGCACGAATCGACCGATCGCCTGCGCGAAGTACAGCGGCGTCGACGCACTGGTCGCGTAGACGCCGACGGCCAGACGCGGAACGTCGACCCCCTCCGACACCATGCGGACGGCAACCATCCAGCGCTGGTCGCTCTTGCCGAACGCCGCGATCCGCGCCGAGGACGTGGGGTCGTCCGAGAGCACGATCGCCGGCGTCTCCCCCGTGATCACCTCGATCAGCTTTGCGTAGGCCCGGGCTACCGTCTGATCGGTTGCGATGACCAATCCGCCTGCATCGGGCATGCCACCCGCTCGCAACTGACCCAGCCGTGTGTTCGCAGCCAGCAGCACGGCGGGCATCCAGTCGCCCTGTGGATCGAGCGCAGTGCGCCACGCTCGCGCGGTCTGTTCGGCATTGAGCGGCTCACCCAGCCGAGCGGTGTATTCCTCACCCGCACTGTCACGCCACCGCGCCTCGCCGGAGTAGGCGAGGAACACGACAGGCCGGACGACTCCGTCGGCCAGAGCATCGGAGTAGCCGTACGCGTGATCGGCCTTCGACCGCATCGCCCCGTCCTGATCCGGCTCGTAGTTGACGAACGGGATGGGGCTGTCGTCGCTACGGAACGGCGTGCCGGTCAACGCGAGACGTCGGGTCGCGTCTCCGAACGCTTCGCGAATACCTTCGCCCCAGCTCTTCGCGTCACCTCCGTGGTGAATCTCGTCGAGGATCACGAGAGTCTTGCGGGACTCGGTGCGCACGCGGTGCTTGAACGGATGCGAGGCGATCTGCGCGTAGGTCACCACCACGCCGTGATAGTCGCTCGAGGTCTGACCGGTCGAGTTCGAGAAGCGCGAATCGAGTGCGATGCCCACCCTGGCTGCCGACTCGGCCCACTGGTGCTTGAGGTGCTCGGTAGGTGCGACGACGGTGACCTGATCGACGGTTCGGTGGGCGAGCAACTCTGCGGCCACGCGTAGAGCGAAGGTCGTCTTGCCTGCGCCCGGCGTCGCAACGGCCAGGAAGTCCTTGGGCGAGGCGACGAGATACTTCGTCAGCGCACGCCGCTGCCACGCGCGCAGCGGCGCTCCCCCGCTCACGGGAGCTGCCGTCTGCTCGGTGGATGGTGGTGTGGGATCGAACATGTCAGCGCTCACTGGCCGCCGGTTCCTGGCATCGATGTGAATTCCTCGCGCTCTCGGTAGCCCTGCAGTGTCCGCCGAGGAGCCTATCGCTCCGCACCGACCTATCCCGCATCGCTGGGGTGAGTCGGATGCGACACGGCGGGGCGGGTCGTTAGGCGAAGTCGCCTCTCGTCAGGAATGCTGGAGACACCATGAGCGAGTCTGCAGGAGGAACTCCACCACCGGAACGGTTGTCGGCGCGAAGGCCGCTCCGTGCGGTGTGGAAAGTGATTCTTCGCACTCTGAGCAAAGCCTGGGACGATTCGATCTTCAGCAAGGCTGCGACTGCCGCCTTCTGGCAGACACTGTCGCTGCCACCGCTGCTTCTCGGCGTACTCGGCAGTCTCGGATTCGTCGGTGGATGGTTCGGTCCGAACACCGTCCAGATCATCGAGTCCAAGATCATCACGTTCAGCAACACGCTCTTCAGTAGCAGTGTCGTCGATCAGATCATCGCACCGACCGTCCGAGACGTACTCGCACAGGGCAGTGGCGAGATCGTCTCGGTGGGCTTTCTGCTCTCACTGTGGGCCGGCTCGTCGGCGATCTCGACCTTCGTGGACTCCATCGTCGAAGCACACGGACAAGCCGACGCGCGAAATCCCGTGTGGCAGCGGTTCTTCGCGCTGCTCCTGTACGTCGGCTTCCTGATCATCGCGGTGTTCGTGCTTCCGCTCGTCGCACTCGGGCCGGTGTACGTCCAACAGATACTGCCCGATTCGTGGCTCACCGTCGGCAGCGAACTCGTCGACTTCATGTACTACCCCGCCGTGGGTCTGCTGCTGATCATCGGCCTGACCACGTTGTACAAGCTGGCGTTGCACACCTCACTGCCGTGGCATCGTCTGCTCGGCGGAGCACTGCTGGCCGGTGTGTTCTTCATGATTGCCAGTGCCGTACTTCGCCGGTACCTGACCTGGGTCACCAGCACCGGCTACACCTACGGTGCGTTGGCAACGCCGATCGCGTTTCTGCTGTTCACGTTCTTCCTCGGCTTCGCCGTGGTCCTCGGAGCCGAGTTCAACGCCACGATCCAGGAGTTCTGGCCTGCCCGAGCAACTCGAATGGATCAAATGCGTGAGTGGATCGCTGCGCAGGCGGCTGCGGACGACAAGCCGTCGGGACCGGTGACCGCGGTCGCGCGACGCCTGGCCACAGGGCCGATCAAAGTCACGGCACCGATCAGAGTCGTCGGTGACCGGCAACGATCCGACCGACCCGAACCGTCTCCGTGACAGTCGGGTCCGGCGGACTCATTTTCGGACGCGAGTTGTCACTCGCCCTTCTTGAGGCCCTCGTAGACCTTCTTGCAGTCCGGGCACACCGGAGATCCGGGCTTCGCGGACTTGGTGACGGGAAACACCTCACCGCACAGCGCGACGACGTGGGTACCCATGACCGCGCTCTCGGCGATCTTGTTCTTCTTGACGTAGTGGAAGAACTTCGGCCGGTCGTCCTCGGTGGTTTCGTCCGGTGCGATATCGGGACGATCCTTCGTCTGAGTGCTCATGGACACAGATTAATCCGTCGATCCATCGAGGGGTAACCGGTTGCACACGCTCGACGCAAGCATTCTGTGAGCAGTAGTGCCACAGTGGAGTTATGACGAGAACCCCAGGGTTCGACGGAAGCGCGTACAGCGACTCGCCGGATGGGCCCGTTCTGATCACCGAGGCACAGCAGTCGGTCGAAGAGCAGCACAAAAAGCGTGTACGCAAGTACATGTTCATCATGTCCTTCCGCATCCCGGCGTTGGTGTTGGCCGCCATCGCGTACGGGATGTGGATGAATCCATGGATCTCCATGGCCATAGTCGGAGCGTCCATTCCACTGCCGTGGATGGCGGTGCTGATCGCCAACGATCGGCCGCCCCGCACCAAGGACGAGATGAGCCGGTACGACTACCGGACCGTGGACCGGCCGCAACTGGAATCGAGCAACCACCGAGTGATCGAGGCGGGCGACGACTGACTGAGCGGCTGTCACCGATGCGACACTTGCGTCGTGACTGCACAGAACTCCACGTCCCCACTCGTTGCTGCCTGCTCGGTACTCCGTGATGCCTTCGACCGAGTGGGATACGACGCCGACGGCGTGCTGACGCTGCTCGGCGACGACGCCCATGCGGCCCTCGGTCGCAGCGAGCCGGTCCCGGTACGCAACGCCAGTCTGGACGGAGGTGCGCTGGGTGTGCTGGTGCGCCTGTTTCTCCTCGTCGACGACTGCCCCGAGTCCGACGTCGCCGACGCCATCGCGCCCCTGACGGTTGCCGACGCCGTATCGGCCGGGATTCTCACCCGCTCCGGATCCACGGTGCGGACGCTGCTCGACATCCGCCCACTCGATGCCGGACACGGAACTCGATGGATCGTCTCGGATCCGGACGGCAGCATGCGCGTCGCCGAGACGGCACCCGACCACGTGCTCGGCGTCGGGCAGGCCTCACTCTCACTTCTCCGTGGTACACCCACCTCCCCGGTCACCAGCGTGCTCGACGTCGGCACCGGATGTGGCGTGCAGGCAGTCCACGCCTGCGGCTACGCGGAACAGGTGACCGCGACCGACATCAGCCCACGGTCGATGGACCTCGCGGCGGCGACGATGGCACTCAACGGACTGGACGTGGAGTTGCTGCACGGGTCGTGGTTCGAGCCGGTCGCCGGACGTCGATTCGACCGCATCGTGGCCAATCCACCGTTCGTCGTCGGCCGCGCCGAGGTACTGCACTCCTACCGCGATTCCGGCCTCGACCTCGACGGGGCCAGCGCCCTGATGGTCGGCCGCGCCCCGGACCACCTCGCACCGGGCGGCACCGCTGCCATCCTGGCGTCCTGGATCCACGTCCGAGGCGAGGACTGGCGTGCGCGGGTGGCGTCGTGGCTGCCGGCTCACGGGATCGACGCCTGGGTCGTCGAGCGCGATGTCGCCGATCCTGCCCTGTACGTGGGCACCTGGATGCGCGACGGCGGCCTCGATCCCCGCGATCCCGACGCGGCCGCGGTGGCACAGTCCTGGCTCGACCACTTCGCGGACGCCGACGTGGAAGGGATCGGCTTCGGCTTCGTGTATCTCCGCCGAACGGACGAGCCCACCGACCTACTCGCCGAGGAGCTCACGCACGGCTTCTCGGACCCGCTGGGCAACGAATCGCTGCAGTACTTCGCGCGGCTCGACTGGCTCCGAGAGCACGACATCCTCGACTCGGTCCTTACCCTCGACCCGAACACGGCACTCGAGCGCGTCTACCTTCCGGGCGACGAGGGCTGGGCGCCGGTGGCTGTTCGGGTGCATCGCGGGAACGGGCCGCAGTGGCAGCACGACGTCGACGAGCTCGGTGCGGCTCTGCTCGCCGGGCTGCAACCCGATGGCCTACCGGTCGGTGAACTGGTGGAGCTGCTCGCTGCTGCGCACGACGAAGACGCCGAACAACTGGCCGTGCATGCGGTGACGATGATGCAGGGGCTCGTCCGGCACGGCTTGGTTCTGCCGGCTCGATGAGTCCCCGACAGCGCCCCAGGAGAGCGACCGTTCCCGGCGGCTTCACTTCTCAGCAACTTCTCAGGACGAACATCATGTAATCCCTGGTCACGCGGGTATCCACAGGATCGGCGTGGGAACTTATCGGAGTCTCCCGAGCGTTGAACCCAGTGAGACACCACCGACCAGGAGGCAAGTCATGACCAGCCCCAGCACCACGATTCGTCCACGGCCGACCGACGCCGATCTGGACGCCCAGAGCCCAGCCGCCGATCTCGTTCGCGTGTACCTCAACGGCATCGGCCGCACTGCGTTGCTGACGGCTGCCGAGGAAGTCGATCTGGCCAAGAGGATCGAGGCTGGTCTCTACGCGAAGCAGGTTCTCGAGAACACGAAGCGGCTGAGCGCAGTCAAGAAGCGCAATCTCGCCATCATCGTTCGCGACGGCAGCGCCGCACGCAGCCACCTGCTCGAAGCGAACCTCCGCCTGGTCGTGTCCCTCGCCAAGCGCTACACCGGTCGCGGTATGCCCCTGCTCGACCTGATCCAGGAAGGCAACCTCGGGCTCATCCGCGCGATGGAGAAGTTCGACTACGCCAAGGGCTTCAAGTTCTCGACGTACGCAACGTGGTGGATTCGTCAGGCCATCACCCGCGGTATGGCGGATCAGAGCCGCACGATCCGGCTGCCCGTCCACCTGGTCGAACAGGTCAACAAGCTGGCCAGAATCAAGCGTGAGCTTCATCAGCAGCTCGGCCGCGAGGCGACGGACGACGAGCTGTCGAGCGAATCGGGTATTGCGGTGGAGAAGATCGCGGATCTGCTCGACCACAGCCGCGACCCGGTGAGCCTGGACATGCCGGTGGGCAGCGACGAGGAAGCGCCTCTCGGAGACTTCATCGAGGATTCCGAAGCGACGTCCGCGGAGAATGCCGTCATCGCGGGCCTGTTGCACAGCGACGTCCGCGTCGTTCTCGGCACGCTCGACGAACGGGAGCAGCAGGTCATCCGTCTGCGCTACGGCCTGGACGACGGTCAGCCACGCACCCTCGATCAGATCGGCAAGATCTTCGGTCTCTCCCGCGAGCGTGTCCGTCAGATCGAACGCGAGGTGATGGTCAAGCTTCGCCAGGGCGACCGCGCCGAGAAGTTGCGGTCCTACGCCAGCTGAGCCCAGTCACCGACCGGTGGAGCAGCAGTGACAAACACTGTCTGCGCCACCCCACGCGGTAGCCGAGCCGACGTTCTCTCCCCTCGGGACGTCGACTCGGCTGCCGCTTTTTCGGTTGCCCATCCGTTCAGCGCAGGCGACGTGGGCCCAGGTCGGCTTTGGTGGGCTCGGGACCGATCCGCACCCGAGCGTCGGTGATCTGCGCGCCGTCGGCCGATGCAAGGACCGGCTCGCACGAAATCTCGCGTATGTCCGAGATATCTTCTGCCAGTGCAGAAATACGCTGCACCAGGTCGATCAGCGCGTTCTTGTTGACGGGAACCGCATTGCGGTATCCGGACAGCAGCGGGGCCGCCTTCGGTGCGTCGATCAGCTGTGCTGCCTCGTCCTCGGTCAACGGCAGGACCCGATACGCCCGGTCGCCCAGCAGATCCGAGATCACGCCCGCCAGACCGAACGAGATGAGTGATCCGAACGACGGGTCGTCCTGCACACGCACGACACAGCCGATGCCCTTGACCGCCATGCGCTGAACGTGCAGCAACGGTTCGCCGGAGTCTGCAGCGAGGTTCCGGTATGCCACCCGCACCGCGGAGGCGTCGGCCATGTCCAGACGCACTCCCCCGAGATCGGGCCGGTGTCGCCACCGCTCCCCTGTCGCTTTGACCGCTACCGGGTATCCCAGCTCGTCTGCCGCGGCGACGGCCT
This sequence comes from Rhodococcus sp. ARC_M12, assembly GCF_022810385.1. Classification (NCBI taxonomy): domain Bacteria; kingdom Bacillati; phylum Actinomycetota; class Actinomycetes; order Mycobacteriales; family Nocardiaceae; genus Rhodococcus; species Rhodococcus sp. ARC_M12. The sequence continues at coordinate 282,449 of NZ_JALGQI010000001.1, forward strand.
CGTCCTCGTCGGTCACGGTTCGGAAGGCCACGACGTCGAGGCCGTAGCAGGCCAGCAATTCTGCGGTCTCGAAATCGGAGAGCCACCGTCCCTGACTGCCCGCCGAACGCCATCCCTCGACCAGGTGTTTGGCCCGTTCGGAGTCGATGCTCTTGGGTCGGACGAGGTTCGACACCGGTCGCGAGCGCCACGACGAGTACCGCCACGCGGCAGCCAGCGCCGCAACGGCCCGCTCAGGACCCGAGTAGGAGGGCACCGAACCACGCACGGGGTGTCCGCCCGGTCCGCGCACTGCCAAGACGTCGGGGATTCCTTCCGTGGCCAGGAACGTCGAGAGCACCGGCTTGTCGGATCCACGAACGGCGTTGCCGAGCGCTGCTGCGAACGGTTCGACCTCCACGGCGACCGGGGGCACGAACACCACGATGACCGCATCGATGTCCGACGCCGCCAACGCCGACGACACGGCTGCGGCGAACTCCTCGGGGCCCGCCTGCGGACCGACATCGGTCGGGTTGCTCGCGTGCAGGCCCTTGGCGCGCGCAGCGTCGACCGCCAGCACGCCCAGAGCCGTCGAATTTCCCACCACGGCCACCCGCGGTCCGGCCGGGAGAGGTTGATTGCCGAACAGGACAGCGCAGTCGAACAATTCCGAGATCGTGTCGACCTGGATGACGCCTGCCTGAGCGAAGAGTGCGCGCACAATCGAGTCGTCGATGTCGGCACCGATCGCATGTGCGGGCGGCACGGCACCGCGTCCGCTCTTGACCGCGATGATGGGCTTGCTCCGGGCGACCCTGCGCGCGATTCTGGTGAACTTCCTGGGATTACCGAAGCTCTCGAGGTACAGCAGAATCACCTCTGTGGCCGGGTCCGAATCCCAGTACTGCAGTAGGTCGTTTCCCGACACATCGGCGCGGTTGCCGGCCGAGACGAACGTGGACAGTCCGAGTCTGCGCTTGGCCGCCTCGTCCAGAATCGCGATGCCGAGTGCGCCGGACTGACAGAAGAATCCGACGTTGCCCGGAGTGGGCAGATGCGGAGCGAGAGTGGCGTTCAGACCGAACTCGGGATCGGTGTTCGCCACACCCAGCGCGTTGGGCCCGATCAACCGCATTCCGTGCGCCCTCGCCGCCAGCACCAGCCTGCGCTCGCTCTCCTGCCCGGCCGGTCCGGTCTCACCGAATCCACCCGAGACCACCAGCAGCGCTTTGACGCCTTTGTCGAGGCAGTCGTCGAGCACCGCGTCGATGGCATCTGCCGGAACCGCTGCGATCGCCAGATCGACCGGATCGGGGATGTCGTGCACCGTTGCGTAGGCGCGGACCCCGCGGACGGACCGGTGGTCGGCGTTGACGGGATAGATCGGGCCGGTGAAGTTGCCGGCCAACAGATTCGCGAGGACGGCGTTGCCCACCTTCGAGCTGTCCGTCGATGCTCCGATCACGGCCACCGATCGGGGGCTGAGTACGTTGCGCACACTGCGGGCCTCGGCGGCGCGCTCGCGCGAATTGCGCACCGAGAGCAGCGCTTCACTCGGATCGATGGCGAATTCGAGGCGCAGTACGCCACCCTCGAAGGACCTGCTGACCTGATACCCCGCTTCGCGGAAGACGGTGACCATGTTCCGGTTCTCGGCGAGCACCTCGGCGACGAACATGTTCACCCCGTTCTCGGCGGCCGCCCCGGCGAGGTGTTCGAGCAGAATCGGACCCAATCCGCGACCCTGATGCGCGTCGGCGACGACGAAGGCCACCTCGGCGGAATTACCGTCGCCCTCGGGCAGTCGTTCGTAGCGGCCGACCGCGATGATGTCGTCGCCGAGGACCGCGACGAACGCCACCCGGTCGTGGTGGTCGACAGTCGTGAAGTTCAGCACGTCGCGCTGGGGCATCGTGGGATACGGCCCGAAATACCGGAGGTACCTCGTCCGCTCGGACAGTCGACCGTGAAATGCGACGATGCGTTCGGAGTCCGAGGGAACGATGGGACGCAGGTGCACCACACCGCCGTCGGAGGTGAGAACGTCGGCCACCCAGTGCCGTGGGAACGACGTCTCCGCGCGCTCTCTGGCCAGGTCCTTCTCGCTCTGGTCCGATGCCGCAGCGGCCGTTTCGGCCGGAGGGCTGTCGGTCGGTTCAGTCACGCGGGTCCTCCGGATCGAGTCCGAGCAGTGGAAACACTGCTCGACGAGTGGCGATGATCGCCGAGTCGACGCGTTCGAGCGCCCTGTCGGTGCCGTCGGTTCCGGAGAGCGATCCTCCAGGTCCGTCCCAGGCGGGATAGTCGACGTCTCCACCGTCACCCATCGTCTGCGGCAGATCGACGCTCGGCGCCATGGTCCGTACTCGCTCGCGCCACGTGTCCGGCAGCGCCGACATCGGGTCGATGTCGCGGCCGAGCGCCGCAGCGATGAGGTGCGTCCAGGATCGTGGAACGACGCGCACCAGGCCGTACCCTCCACCGCCGACGGCCAACCATCGACCTTCGGAATGCTTGTCCGCCAGATCACGCATGGCCAGGAAGGCAGCGTTCTGTCCGTCCACGGTCAGAGCCAGATCCGCGAGGGGATCTTCGCGGTGGCTGTCGACACCACATTGGCTGACGATGATCTGCGGCGCGAATGCCCCGATCGCGCCCGGCACGATGGCGTGGAACGCACGCAGCCACAACCGATCCGCGGTGCCAGGAAGCAACGGAACGTTGATGGAGGTTCCCTCGCCACGTTCGGTTCCCACCTCGGTCGACCATCCGGTGTTCGGCCACAGCGTCGCCGGATGTTGGTGCAACGAGATGGTGAGCACCCTGGGGTCACCCAGAAAGGCCGCCTGCACGCCGTCCCCGTGGTGTGCATCGACGTCGATGTAGGCGATTCGATCGAAACCGTTGTCCAGCAACCACGAGATGGCGATCGCGGCGTCGTTGTAGACACAGAATCCCGAGGCCCAGTCGGCCATCGCGTGGTGCATTCCACCGCCGATGCTCACCGCGCGTCGGGCCCGACCCGACGCGATTTCGCGCGCGGCAGCCAGCGACCCACCGGCGAGCATGGCGCTCGCCTCGTGCATCTGTGGGAACACGGGGTTGTCGTCGGAGCCGAGCCCGTGGACGACGTCGTCGGGGTCGCGCAGCGCCGGACCCTGCGACGGTGCCTGCTTGACGGCCTCGATGTAGGCGCTGGTGTGGAAGCGAAGCAGCTCGGAATCCGGTGCGGCGGCGGGCTCGACGAGTTCGACGCCGGCGAGGAGGCCGATGTCGGTGGCGAGCGCCATCGTCAGATCGAGCCGTGTGGGGTTCATCGGGTGGTCGTCGCTCCACCGGTAGCCGAGGTAGTCCTTGCTCCACACGACGATGTCCTCGGGGCGGTTCGGGATGGACGCGGCGGCGCGTGTCGCCTGATCAGACATAGGGACAAAACTACGTTGTCGGGCGGGATGGTGTTGCCGGGTTCCGGTGTTGTCCTCTGTGTCCCTTTGTGAGAAGCCATGGGAAACGTCGGTCACCGTTGTGGTGCGCCGCGCCCGCTACGTCTGGGTGCAGCGCCGATTTCGGGGCGCTGACGGTAGGATCGAGCCCGACGAAGGGGTTGAGTGTGAAGGATCTGGTCGACACCACGGAGATGTACCTCCGGACGATCTACGACTTGGAAGAAGAGGGCGTGATTCCGCTCCGCGCGCGAATCGCCGAACGGCTCGAACAAAGTGGTCCCACCGTCAGCCAAACCGTTGCTCGGATGGAGCGTGACGGCCTGTTGTCCGTCGCCGGCGACCGGCACCTGGAGCTGACCGAGAAAGGCCGCAGCCTGGCGGTTGCCGTCATGCGCAAGCATCGGTTGGCCGAGCGTCTGCTGGTGGACATCATCGGTCTGCGATGGGAAGACGTCCATGCCGAGGCGTGCCGTTGGGAACACGTGATGAGCGAGGAGGTCGAGCGCCGCTTGGTCACTGTGCTGAACAACCCGACGACATCGCCGTACGGCAACCCGATTCCCGGGCTCGCCGAGCTCGGTCTGGGCCAGTCGACTCTGGCACCGGAGGCTCTCATCCGCCTCACCGATGTGCCGGTCGGTCAACCGACAGCGGTCGTGGTGCGTCGTCTCGCCGAGCACGTGCAGTCCGACCCCGAGGTCATCGCTCAGCTTCGCGAGGCAGGCGTTGTCCCCGATGCTCGGGTTACAGTCGAGGCCAAGCCCGGGTCGATCACGATCACGGTGCCAGGACACAGCGGTGTCGACATATCCGACGAAATGGCGCACGCCGTTCAGGTGAAGAGGGTCTGACCTCGCACCGACGACGGCGTCGGACGCGTGTGAGGGAGAACGAGCAATGAAGCTACTGGTTACCGGTGGGGCGGGATACGTCGGCAGCGTATGTGCCGCAGTACTCGTCGAGCGCGGCCATGAGGTCGTCGTCGTGGACAACCTGTCCACCGGTAACCGGGACGCCGTTCCCCACGGTGCGACATTCGTCGAGGGCGACATCAAAGACGCAGCTGCCGACGTGCTGATCGGCGGCAACTTCGACGCCGTTCTGCACTTCGCCGCTCAGTCTCTGGTGGGCGAATCGGTGATCTCGCCCGACAAGTACTGGAGCGGGAACGTGGTCACCTCGTTGGCCCTGCTCGACGCCATCCGTGCGTCCGGCACACCGAAGCTGGTGTTCTCCTCGACGGCAGCCACGTACGGCGAGCCCGAGAGGACACCGATCACCGAAGAGGCTCCCACTCGCCCCACCAATCCCTACGGTGCCACCAAGCTCGCGATCGATCACGCGATCACCTCGTATGCAGCCGCTTACGGGCTCGCCGCGACAAGCCTCCGGTACTTCAACGTCGCCGGTGCGTACAACGGCTTCGGGGAGAATCGCGTCGTCGAGACACACCTGATTCCGCTCGTACTCCAGGTCGCTCTGGGTCAGCGCGAGAAGATCTCGGTGTTCGGCACCGATTGGCCGACTCCCGACGGAACGGCCGTCCGCGATTACATCCACGTCGCCGACCTCGCCGAGGCGCACATCCTCGCCGTCGATGCGGCACAACCGGGCGAGCACACCATCTACAACCTCGGCAGCGGCACCGGATTCTCCGTGCACGAGGTCATCTCGTCCTGCGAGCGGGTCACCGGCCTACCGATCGCCGTCGAACACGCTCCCCGCCGAGCCGGTGACCCGGCAGTTCTGATCGCCTCGAGTGCACGCGCGGTCGAGGAACTGAAGTGGACACCGGAGCTGACCGATCTCGATCGCATCGTCGCCGACGCGTGGGCATTCCTCCAGCAACTCGGCGATCGTTCTCACGCAGCGCGCTGACCCCGAGCTACGCGAGGATTCACCGTCGACCGAACGGGTCGCCGGGTAGCCGAACACCGCAGGCGCGAGCACACGCGAATCCCGTTTCGGCGACTTCGCGCACCAGTTCGGGACCCGCACCGGCGCTGAGAGATCTGTCCAACAATCGCGCCAGGCTGTAGGTGTCGTCCGCGTCGAGTGCCGCATCGATGGCGATGCGCGCCATCGGCCCGTCTCCGCGTACATACGCGCTGAACGCCAGAAGTGTTGCGGCGATTGCTCTTTCACACCGAGGGAGGACGCGAGACAACGCCGTCCAGAACTCCTCGACCGATCCCGCATCGTCGCCGAGCGTCAGGGCGAGCAGTGCATCACGCACCTGGATGTGACCGATCGCGATTCCGATTCGAGCGATGTCGGTCGGGTCCAGTTCGGTGTCGTACGGCCCCCTCGCGACGTACGACAGCACCGAGGTCAACTCGTCGGCATGAGATCGGCCGCCGTCCCGCCGTTGTCGTGGCATCTCGGCAGCCACGGCCCGCACGGTCTCGGCGGGGCCCGGCGCGACGGTCTCGGCCAGCTCACGCCTGGACCGTCGGACAGGGTATCCGTCGAGCACGCGGGCAACGGTCATCGGCGACGCCGACGGATCGGACATCGATCCGTGCCGCTGGGGTCCACGTAGCGACCACCAGCAGGCAGAGTCTGCGATCTCCGACGCCGCGAGGGCAGCGCTGAGCTGCACCCCGAACGACGCGAGTGTGGTGTCGAGTTCCAGAACCAGCGCCTCCACGTCGAGCAGATGCGGCGTTCGGACGGTTCGATCCAGCCTGTCGTCGACGAAGACCGCCATGACTGCGGGGATGTTCTCCAGAGCGCAGTAGCCGGCCAGATGGTCGATCACATCGAGCATCTCCGGAGTCGCTCGGGTATGACGACCCGCGCGACGATCGACGTGGTCGCCGGCCAATACGAGGTCGTGACGCATCGTGGGTCCCACGCCGGAGCCGCCGGCCTGGAAGGCGATGAGCACCATCGATCGATGCGGGTGGAATCCGAGCATGGCCGGCACGGCTGCCATCAGCTCGCTTTCGTCGCCGAGGCGCACGCGATGGCGAGGGTCGACGTTGTCCTGAGAATTCATCGGTGAGTACATGCACCGAATTCTGGCCGGGGAGCCGAGAGCCGAATCAGGATCGACCTGGGCTTTCACACTGCCCTGTGGAGAACTACTTCCCTGTGGATGGATCGTGTCGCTGGAGCAGTTGCGAACCGATCCGTGTCGGTTCCGTCTGGTACGGCCGCGTCAGCTCTGGCCGACCTTCTGTACGGCCGCGGTGAACAGTTCGTCGAGGGTCATCGCATCGGGCGTGCCCGAGCCGAAGGACATGAATGTGGCCGAGACTCGAACGTCGTCGATCTGGGCCATCAATGTCAGCATCGACTGGGTGACGGCGTCGCCCCCTGCCCCCGATGTGACGGTCTGCCGGACGGCCAACGTGTCGTCCGCGTCGATGGGCGGCGCGGGTGTCAGCGTCGACGTCACCGTCGACGTCGCGCCGGACTTGGTTGCGGTGACCTCGCCGCACTGTTCCAGCTGTTCCTCGCGCGCCGACAGTGGTTCGTCCACTGCGGTCAACTCGATCGAGATGGTCGACCGGCTGTCGTTGTCGGTGCCCACGATCATGGCCGTGCCGGTGGGGCCGAAATCCTGATCGGCAGGCTTGCATCCGGCTGGGCTGACCTCGGCACCGGCCGGAATTCCGCTGAGGTCGGGGGCGGCCTGCGAGATGGCCTGCTGAGGCAACACCAGGGCGTCGTACGGTGCCGGAAAGCTCGACGGGTCTATCAGCAGCGTGTTCAGATCCACGCCGGGCTGTGCCGACGTGCTGGCGGCACCCGGGCTGGGTTCCGGAGTTCCGGTGACGGTGGAGCTGCAGCCGACCAGCACGAGAGCTGCAATCACTGCCGAGGTCGCGGCGATGGGCAGACGGGTTCTATGTGCGGCGGGGCTCACAAGGCGTCCTCTTCAGGTCGGTGGGACGCCGCAGCACACGCTCCGGCGTCCCACCACTGTCTCATTCCGACCACCTCGAACGCGGCAGGCGACCCACCGCGGTGTCGCGAATTCAGCTGCCGCGGGAAATCCACTCCTCGAGGTGCGGTGCTTCGTCGCCGATGCGCGTCCCGTCACCGTGGCCGGTGTTGACTCGGGTGTCGACGGGAAGCGCGAAGAGCCGGTCGCGGATGGACCCGATGATGGTCGGGAAATCCGAGTACGACCGTCCGGTGGCGCCCGGGCCGCCGGAGAACAGGGTGTCGCCGGAGAACAGTTCGCCTGCTTCGGGTAGGTACAGGCAGGTCGATCCGGGTGAATGCCCGGGCGTGTGCAGCGCCAGGATGTCGGTTCCGGCGACGGTGATGCGCTGACCGTCCTCGAGCGTCGAGTGCCCGACTCCCGGGTGCGTCTGTTCCCACAGCATGTCGTCGGCGGGGTGCAGCAGAATCGGCGCGTCGAGGGTCTCCGAGAGTTCGGGTGCCACGGTCACGTGATCGTTGTGTCCGTGGGTGCAGACGATCGCCTTGACGGTCCGGCCGGCAACCGCGTCGACGATCGGGGCCGCGGTGTGGGCGGCGTCGACGATCACCACCTCGTCGTCGTCACCGATCAGCCAGATGTTGTTGTCGACGTCCCACTCGCCGCCGTCGAGGGCGAAGACCCCGGAGGTGACGACGTTCTGGACCCGGAATGTCCCGCTCACAGGATCACCACCGAACGCAGGACGGTGCCCTGATGCATCTTCTCGAACGCGGCTTCGACGTCGTCGAGGGTGATGCGTTCGGTGACGAACTTCTCGAGCGGCAACCGGCCCTGCTGATACAGATCGACCAACTGCGGGAAGTCGCGTTCGGGCAGGCAGTCGCCGTACCAGGACGATTTCAGCGAACCACCGCGGGAGAAGAAGTCGATCAGCGGCATCTCGAGGGTCATCTCCGGGGTCGGAACCCCGACCAGGACCACGGTCCCGGCCAGATCGCGGGCGTAGAACGCCTGCTTCCAGGTCTCCGGGCGCCCGACCGCATCGATGACGACATCGGCACCGAACCCGCCGGTGAGTTCCTGCACGGCCTCGACGGCGTCGACGAGTGAGGAGTCGACGGTGTGGGTGGCTCCGAGTTCGAGGGCCCAGTCGAGTTTTCCTTTGTCGCGGTCGACGGCGATGATCGTCGACGCCCCCGCCAGGCGGGCTCCGGCGATCGCGGCATCACCGACACCACCGCACCCGATCACCGCCACCGAATCTCCGCGCGAGACGTTGCCGGTGTTCATCGCTGCCCCGAGTCCGGCCATGACGCCGCAGCCGAGCAGTCCGACGACCGCGGGATCGGCGTCGGGGTCGACCTTGGTGCACTGGCCTTCGTGGACGAGGGTCTTCTCGGCGAACGCGCCGATCCCCAGTGCCGGGGTCAGTGCGGTGCCGTCGTCGAGGGTCATCTTCTGGGCGGCGTTGTGGGTGTCGAAGCAGTACCACGGGGTGCCGCGCTTGCAGGCCCGGCATTCCCCGCACACCGCGCGCCAGTTCAACACCACGAAGTCGCCGACCTCGACGTGCTCGACGCGATCACCGACCGTCTCGACGATGCCGGCGGCTTCGTGGCCGAGCAGGAACGGGAACTCGTCGTTGATGCCGCCCTCGCGGTAATGCAGATCGGTATGACACACCCCGCACGCCTGGATCTTCACGACGACCTCGTTCGGTCCGGGATCGGGAATGGTGATCGTCTCGATCGAGACGGGCTCGCCCTTGCTCTTGGCGACGACGGCGCGGACCTGCTGCGGCATGAGTTCCTCCACTGAAAATCGTGTGTTGCGTGCTCTGTTCAGCCTCGCACAACGCATCAGCACGTGGCGACATCTGCATGGGTTCGGCGCAGCGAGCCGTGGAGTTCACAAGGTTGTGACCGGCTGGGCACGCAGTCTTTGCGTGCGAGCGGTACCTATGACGAATGTCTGAACCCATGGAGTACGACCTGGTGGTCATCGGCTCCGGCCCCGGCGGCCAGAAGGCGGCCATCGCGGCCGCGAAACTCGGCAAGCGAGTGGCGATCGTGGAGAAGGGCCACATGCTCGGCGGGGTCTGCGTCAACACCGGCACCATTCCGTCCAAGACGCTGCGCGAGGCGGTTCTGTATCTCACGGGGATGAACCAACGTGAGTTGTACGGGGCCAGCTACCGGGTGAAAGCCGACATCACTCCCGCCGACCTGTTGGCGCGAACCCAGCACGTGATCGGCAAGGAGATCGAGGTGGTGCGCTCGCAACTGCTGCGCAACCGCATCGAGTTGATCACCGGCGTCGGCAAGTTCCTCGACGCACACACCATCGTGATCGAAGACGAGTCACGGGGCGAACGCATCACGGTCAAGGCCGCCAACGTGGTGATCGCGACCGGCACCGCACCCGCCCGCCCGGCCGACGTGGCGTTCGACGACTACCGGGTCCTCGACTCCGACGGAATTCTCAATCTCGAGTTCATACCGTCGTCGATGGTCGTCGTCGGGGCCGGTGTCATCGGCATCGAGTACGCCTCGATGTTCGCCGCCCTGGGAACGAAGGTCACCGTCGTCGAGAAGCGTGATTCGATGCTCGACTTCTGCGATCGCGAAATCATCGAGTCGTTGCAGTTCCACCTTCGCGATCTTGCGGTGACGTTCCGATTCGGGGAGGCGGTGACCGCTGTCGACGTCGGCCAGAACGGGACGGTGACGACGCTCGCCAGTGGCAAGCGAATCCCGGCCGAGACGGTGATGTACTCGGCCGGTCGTCAGGGCCTGACCACCGCACTCGAACTCGAGAACGCCGGGCTCGAGGCCGACGCGCGCGGTCGCATCTTCGTCGACGAGCACTTCCAGACCAAGGTCGACCACATCTATGCAGTCGGCGATGTCATCGGATTCCCGGCGTTGGCCGCGACGTCGATGGATCAGGGCAGGCTGGCGGCGTACCACGCGTTCGGCGAGTCCAGCGCCAAACTGACCGACGTTCAGCCCATCGGCATCTACTCCATTCCCGAGGTGTCGTACGTCGGTGCCACGGAAGTAGACCTGACCAAGGGATCGATCCCCTACGAGGTCGGGGTGTCGAGATATCGCGAACTGGCCCGAGGTCAGATCGCAGGCGACTCGTACGGGATGTTGAAGTTGCTCGTCTCCACCGAGGACCGGTCGATACTCGGGGTCCACATCTTCGGTTCGGGTGCGACGGATCTGGTGCACATCGGCCAAGCAGTGATGGGGTGCGGCGGTACCGTCGACTACCTCGTCGATGCCGTGTTCAACTACCCCACGCTGTCCGAGGCCTACAAGGTGGCTGCCCTCGACGTCACCAACAAGATCAGAGCGCTGGCGAACTTCGACCGCTGACCGAGTCCGCGCAGGGTCGAGCGACTGCCGGGGAATGAACGGCGGGTTATCGGTTGTTCTTCTCGGGTAGTGATTCGCCACGTTCGACGTCGGCGCGTGCACGGCGTGAGCAGAGGGTCGGCGTATTCTGGCTCGAATCTCGCGTCGAGGTACCGACGAGTCGATCCGAAAGGGGCCCGGCCATGACCGAACAGTCGAAGATGTACGAGCTGGAGTTTCCGGCACCGCAAATCTTCTCCAACGACGGTGTCGGACCCGTCCTCGTGCACGGTCTGGAGGGCTTCTCCGACGCAGGTCACGCAGTGAAGTTGGCAACGACCCATCTGCGCGAGAGCCTCGAATCCGAGCTGGTCGCATCGTTCGATGTGGACGAGTTGATCGACTACCGGTCACGTCGACCCACGATGACGTTCAAGTCGGATCACTTCTCGGATTACGACGCCCCCGAGTTGAACCTCTACGCAGTCAAGGACCGCACCGGCACCCCGTTCCTGTTGCTCGCAGGGATGGAACCGGATCTGCGGTGGGAGAAGTTCACCACCGCAGTTCGGTTGCTCGCCGAACAGCTGGGAGTGCGGCGCACCATCGGCCTCGGTTCGATCCCGATGGCGATTCCGCATACGCGCCCCCTGGGTGTGACGGCCCACGCCAGCGACAAGGAGCTGGTCAAGGAAGGTAACAGCTGGGCCGGCGACCTGCAGGTACCCGGCAGTGCGTCGTCTCTGCTCGAGCTTCGAATGGCTCAGCACGGACACGAGTCGATGGGCTTCTCGGTGCACGTGCCGCACTACCTCGCCCAGACGGACTACCCGGGAGCGGCCGAAACGCTGCTCGAGAACGTCGGCGAGGCCGCCGAGTTGGACCTGCCGCTCGCGGCACTGGGTGAAGCCGCTGCGCGGGTGCGCGAGCAGGTGAACGAGCACATCACCGGAAACGAAGAAGTTCAGTCCGTGGTGCAGGCGCTCGAGCGCCAGTACGACACGTACGTGGCCGCGCAAGAACAGCAGTCGACGCTGTTGGCCAGTGACGAACCGCTCCCGAGCGGCGACGAACTCGGTGCCGAGTTCGAGCGCTTCTTGGCCGAGCAAGCACAGCTCGACGAAGGCGACGACACAACCGAGCAGTGACTGTGTGAGCGGCCATAGCATTCGACCACGCACGCGGTCATATCCGACAACGCATGCAGATCGAAACATACCTGTAACCGCGAATACGCTCGATGTCGTGCCCTGAGCGCCATCTCGTGCGAGAGTCGTAGCAACACGTACTGCGGTACGTACGTCGACACACTCGTGCACGACGTCGCCGTTCGAAGCTGCCGCGTGCGGCGCACCAGGGAATGTCAGGAGGCGCAGATGACCACCAATCCGCGCAGTCGCAAGCTCCGCCCGGTTCCCGACGAAGAGCCACGGCTGATCTTCCGGACCATTCACGGATACCGGCGGGCATTCCGCATGGCCGGTGAAGGTCCGGTGCTGCTGTTGATCCACGGTATCGGTGACAACTCCGAGACGTGGAACGAAGTCATCCCGCACCTCGCGAAGAACTACACCGTCATCGCTCCTGATCTGCTCGGGCACGGTCGCTCCGACAAACCGCGCGCGGATTACTCCGTTGCCGCGTACGCCAACGGCATGCGTGACCTGCTCTCGGTGCTGGGCATCGAGCACGTCACCGTCGTCGGCCATTCACTCGGCGGCGGCGTCGCCATGCAGTTCGCCTACCAGTTTCCCAACATGGTGGACAGGTTGGCGCTGGTGTCTTCCGGCGGCGTCACCAAGGACGTACACCCCATACTTCGACTGGCCTCGATGCCGTTTCTCAGCGAGGCGGTCAAGCTGCTTCGCCTGCCGGGCGCGATCCCCGCGGTGAAGTTGGCGGGTGGCCTCCTCAGCAAGCTCCACAGCTCTCCCCTGCGGCCCGGTTCGCTTCTGCACGACACTCCCGATCTGATCAGAGTGCTGAGCGAACTCCCGGCGCCGACGACGTACGAGGCATACCTGAGAACCCTGCGCGCCGTCGTCGACTGGCGTGGCCAGGTGGTCACGATGCTCGACCGGTGTTACCTCACCGAAAACCTGCCGGTACTGCTCGTGTGGGGTGATCAGGACTCGGTGATTCCGGTCAGTCACGCGCGCCTGGCCCACTCGGCAATGCCCGGGTCCACGTTGGAGGTGTTCGAGAACTCCGGACATTTCCCGTTCCGGGACGATCCGATGCGCTTCTTGCAGGTCCTGGAGGACTTCATCGATTCGACGCCGTCGCTGACCTACGACGAGGTGCGATGGCGCAACTTGCTCATCACCGGCGTCGGCGAGGACATGATCACCGGAAGCGCCAGTACCCGGCTCGCCGTGCTCGGAGCCATGGGCTCGGACGAACGCAGCGCCACCTGACCGCTCGCGGTGTCGATGCGGGTCCGGCTGTCGATCCCACATAGCCTGTAGAGGTGCTTCTCACCGAACTGATTCCCGACGCCACCGCCGAGCAGTCCGACGGCGTGGACCCGGACGTCCTGTTCGACACCTTCACCACCTGGACCTCCGACCGCGGACTGACCCTGTATCCCGCGCAAGAGGAAGCTCTCATCGAGCTGGTCTCCGGCTCCAACGTCATCCTCGCGACGCCGACCGGATCGGGTAAGTCGATGGTCGCCATCGGAGCTCACTACGCCGCCATGGCCGCGGGCATTCGAAGCTTCTACACTGCGCCGATCAAGGCGCTCGTCAGCGAGAAGTTCTTCGCCCTGTGCGAGATCTTCGGTGCCCAGAACGTCGGCATGATGACCGGCGACGCGTCGGTCAATTCCGGTGCTCCGATCATCTGCGCCACGGCAGAGATCGTCGCCAACCTCGCTCTGCGTCAAGGGGCCGGATCCGACATCGGCCAGGTGATCATGGACGAGTTCCACTACTACTCCGAGCCCGATCGAGGATGGGCCTGGCAGGTGCCGTTGATCGAGCTGCCGCACGCCCAGTTCCTGTTGATGTCTGCGACCCTGGGCGACGTCTCGTTCTTCCGGGACGATCTGACCCGACGCACCGGACGGACGACCACCGTCGTCTCCGGCACCGAACGTCCCGTTCCGCTGATGTTCTCGTATGTCACCACCCCGATCAGCGAGACCATCGAAGAACTGGTGGACACGCACCTTGCACCGGTCTACGTCGTGCATTTCACGCAGGCCGCGGCACTAGAACGAGCCCAGGCGCTGACGAGCGTCAACGTCGCGTCCAAGCAGGAGAAGGCCGAGATAGCCGAGGCCATCGGCAACTTCCGCTTCACCACCGGTTTCGGCAAGACCCTGTCGAGGTTGGTCCGGCACGGAATCGGCGTGCACCACGCCGGCATGCTGCCGAAGTATCGACGGTTGGTGGAGAAACTGGCGCAGGACGGGCTGCTGAAGGTGATCTGCGGAACCGACACCCTCGGGGTGGGTATCAACGTCCCTATTCGCACCGTGCTGTTCACCGGACTGACCAAGTACGACGGCATTCGCACTCGCAAGCTCCGGGCCCGCGAGTTCCATCAGATCGCCGGTCGTGCGGGACGGGCCGGCTACGACACCCTCGGAACCGTCGTGGTCGAGGCCCCCGAACACGACATCGAGAACGCACGTCTGGTGGCCAAGGCCGGCGACGATCCGAAGAAGCTCAAGCGCGTGCAGCGCAAGAAAGCACCCGACGGCTTCGTCTCGTGGGGCGAGCCGACATTCGAGCGGATCATCGCTGCAAGTCCGGAACCGCTCACGTCCCGATTCTCGGTGAGCAACGCCATGCTGCTCAATGTCATTGCGCGGCCGGGCAATTGCTTCCATGCCATGCGCCACCTGCTCGAGGACAATCACGAAACCAGGCCGGCCCAGCGCAAACATATCCTGCGGGCACTCTCGCTCTACCGTGGTCTGGTCGATGCCGGCATCGTCGAGCAACTCGACGAGCCGGACGCCGACGGAAGGCACGCGCGCCTGACCGTGGACCTGCAACCGGACTTCGCCCTCAACCAACCGCTGTCGACGTTCGCGGTTGCATCTTTCGATCTGCTCGACGCCGAATCGCCGACGCATGCGCTCGACGTGGTGTCGATCATCGAATCGACACTGGACGATCCTCGCCAGATCCTGATGGCACAGCAGCACGCTGCGCGCGGCGAAGCGGTGTCGCAGATGAAGGCCGACGGCATCGAGTACGACGAGAGAATGGAGCTGCTGGAGGAGGTCACGTGGCCGAAACCTCTTGCCGAGCTGCTGGTTCCGGCGTTCGAGATCTATCGTGGCACTCATCCGTGGCTTTCCGAGGTCGGCCTCTCCCCCAAGTCCGTGGTACGCGACATGGTCGAACGCGCGATGACCTTCGCCGAATTGATCAGCCACTACGGTCTGATGCGGTCGGAGGGACTGGTCCTGCGGTATCTCGCCGACGCCTATCGCACACTGCGCCAGACGGTTCCGCCGGAGTCTCGAACCGAAGAGGTACAGGACATCACCGAGTGGCTTGGCGAACTCGTCCGGCAGGTGGATTCGAGCTTGCTCGACGAGTGGGAGAACCTGACCGATCCCGGTGCCGAGCCGGAAGCGCTCGTCGAGGCGTACGGGTCCGATGTGCCGCGTCCGATCTCGGCCAACCCGCGGGCCTTCCGAATTCTTGCGCGCAATGCGATCTTCCGCCGAGTCGATCTGGCGGCGCGTCGACAGTGGAATACCCTCGACGACCTCGACGACGGGCCCGACTGGGAGACGGAACTCGAACCGTTCTTCGCCGAGTACGGCTCGATCGGAACCGGCCCATCGGCCCGGGGCCCCGCGTTGTTCACCCTGAACGTCGGTGCGGACTCCACCACGGTGCGTCAGGTCTTGGAGGATCCGGACGGCGACCACGGCTGGTCGTTCGACGCCGTCGTCGATGTCCCCGAGTCCGACGCCGCCGGCGAGATCGTGTTCGACGAGATCGTGATCACGCCCGGCTGAGATCGGTTGCGCAGTCGGCACACATCGCGGCGGGCCTTCGTTCGTCATTTGGTACCGTCCGGGCATGGCTACCGACGTGTCCGTCGTCCGAGTGTTCACCGATGACAACGGCAGGTTCGGTAACCCACTGGGTATCGTTGCCGCGGACGCCGTCGACGAGGCGGACAGACAGCAGTTCGCCACCGAGCTCGGCTACAGCGAGACGGTGTTCGTCGATCGCACCGAGTCGGGTACGGCCTCCGCGACCATCTACACGCCCGCCGTGGAACTCCCCTTCGCCGGGCATCCCACCGTCGGACTCTCGTGGTGGCTTCGCGACCAGGGACATCCGGTCGGTGTGCTCGTCGTCCCTGCCGCACCGTTGACCATCCGCTACGACGACGAGCACACCTGGGTTCGCGCCCGAGCCGACTGGACTCCGCACTTCACCTTCCATCAGGTCAACGATGCGGCCGAGGTGGCAGCAGCCGTTCCGAGTGCGTACGACAGCGGGCACCACTACGTCTGGGCCTGGACCGACGAAGCGCACGGTGCGCTGCGGTCACGCATGTTTGCTCCGATGATGGGCATTGCCGAGGACGAAGCAACCGGTGCCGCCGCCGTTCGGCTCACCAGCGAGCTCGGCCGGGGCCTGAACATCGTGCAGGGAGCCGGGTCTCGGTTGCGCACCACCATCGACGACGACGGTTGGGTGGAACTGGGCGGACGCACCGCGGCGGACGCGTCGATCAGCGTGTGACGGGCACGTCGACTTCGATTTCCTCGCCCAGGCGAACGCCCGCGGCGAGCGGAAGTCGGTCGCCGCTCCAGAACTTGCCCGGATCGAACCAGTTCGCTTTCTTGTTGCCGGTGAGCAGACCCATCGAGTCGTAGGTCATGGCGACCACTTCTGCGCAGTAGGCAGTTTCGAGAGCAGCGCCCTCGCGTTCTCTTCGACGCAGCGTCGGTACTCGTCCGCGAAACCAGCGACCTGCGAGTGCGGCAGTGGTCGGAAACGCCGTGCCGTCCAGGCGGGCTATGGTGCGCAGCAGGGCGTCCTCCTGCTCCTTCGTCACAGACTCGTCCAATTGCCGCAGCCAACAACGTTGTTCGTACTTCGTGGCCCATTGGGTGACGGCCGCGCGCAGGTCGTGGAGCTGCACCCCGCGTTGAAAATTGCCGGTCCACATGTCCTGCAACGATTTTCCCAGTTCGGCGTGCCACATCAGCGGCGGCAGGTCGTCGATCACGACGGCCATTCCGACGTGATTGACGGGACTGTTGGTCAGTGCCTGGATTGCGCGATCGGCGTTCGACTGTCCGCGGAAGATCCAGATGTCGCCCGTTCTGGTGGCATCGACTGCGGTGTCGAGGCCGATTCGCGACGGATTCATGGTCCTCACCCTAGATCTCGTGACGGTACGGTGGCCGGATGAACGTGTGGAAGGCTCTCGGTCTCGCAGGAATGGTCGGTGTCGCGGCCAGCGGGGCTTTGGTGGTTCGATCCGAGCGCAAACGCCGTGCCTACGCGCCGGACGAAGTGCGTGATCAGCTGCAACAGCGGTTCGCTGCCGTCTCAGAGGAACCGCGTCCTGCAGTTGCTCCCCCGCTCTCACGGGGGAAGCAACTGATCGGCAAGCTTCGGTTCAGCCGAGAGCGCTGAGGATACGCGCGGCGAGCTCTTCGATCTCGGCGTCCGTCATGACGAAGGCGGGCGAGATCTGCATCGCACCCTGACCGGCGGCGCGGCTTGAAACACCGTGTGCTCGAAGCGTTTTGACGAACGGCAAGGCCTCGGCCGGGTCGGCGAGCTGGACGGCGGCCACCGCACCGATCCCGCTGCGGATCTCCGCGACTCGTTCGTGTGCGGCCAACGGCGCGAGGTGGGTGTGCAGCGCCGCCTCGATGCGCGTGGAGTGGGTCAGCAACTCCTCCCGCTCGATGATGTCGAGGTTGGCCATTGCCGCCGCAGCCGCTCCGGCATGGCCACCGTAGGTGTACCCGTGCCGCCACCACACCCCGCCTGCGAAGAACGGCTCGGCGATCGTCGGGGCGATGAACACCGCGCCCATGGGTACGTACCCCGACGTCAGCCCCTTGGCGGTCGTCATCAGATCGGGTTCGAGCTCGAATCGGGTGGAGGCGAACCAGCTCCCGCCGATCCGGCCGAATCCGGTGACGACTTCGTCTGCAACGAACAAGACGTCGTTGTCACGGCAGATCTGCCGTACCTCGCGCAGGTATCCCTCGGGCGGCAAGTAGATTCCACCCGCACCGATCACCGGCTCACAGAAGAAGGCGGCGACGTTCTCGGCACCGACCTCCTCGATCAACGCCAGCAGTGACTTCGCGTCGTCCCACGCCACCGTTCGGGCGTCGGACATGAGGTCGCCGTAATGCTCCTTGTTCACCGGAATGCCGGCGAGCGCCGTACCGGCAACATGCATCCCGTGGTACGCCTTCTGCCGACCGACGATCAGCTTCTTGCTCGGTCGCCCCATCTCTACCCAATAGCGCCGTGCGAGTTTCGCTGCGGTGTCGATCGAGTCCGAGCCGCCGGAGGTGAAGAAGATCTTGCTTCCCGGTACCGGGGCGATGGCGGCAAGGCGATCGGCGAGCGCGAGGGTGGTCTCGGGTACGAAGTCACCGAAATTGGAGTAATGGGCGATCGAGCTCAGCTGCGTCGCAACGGCGTCGGCGATCTCGCGCCGGCCGTGGCCGACGTTGGTGAACCACAGACCCGCGGTGGCGTCGAGGTACTCGGTGCCCGCGTTGTCGTAGATGTAGGCACCCTCACCGCGAGAGACGACGAACGGGCCGTTGGCCGTCACGCTGCCCATATCGGCGAAGCCGTGCCAGAGCGCGGACGAGTGTGCGGTGGCGGTCCGATCGGCTGCTGGATCCAGGTCAGAAGACATGCGGTACACAGTAGTCACGTGGATGTAGCCGATTCCGATCCGTACCTCCACCGTCCGGCGATCCGCCCGAGTGCACCCACCGCCAGAGCCATCAACGCGAAGGCGACGGTGAGAACGATCAGGCCGATTGTCAGCGCGAGGTAGCCCTGGACGCGAGGGTCGAGGAACGGGTAGGGATACCAGTCGACAACAGGTCCTCGGATCAGCGTGTAGATCCCGTAGAGAAACGGAAACAGCAACCACATCAGGCTGCGCGACTCCGGAATCTGCCGCCGCGGTGGTGCGAGGATCCAGTCGATCAGCAGGACGACGGGCATGATGCGATGCACCACGTTGTTCGTCCACGGATCCGCCACGCCCACATCGATGTTCGCGAGCAGTACGGCATAGATGATTCCGGTGATGACCATGTACAGGGTGACGGCACCACGAATGAGCTGCCAGGGCACTGCTCGTGGATCGACGACACCGCCGACCGTCAACACCAGCACCGTCAGCACGTTGCTCATGACGGTGAAGTAGCTGAAATAGTTGGCCAGCGAGAACGTCGGGGAAGCGAGACCGTCCACGACGATCGAGATCAGTGCCGAGGCGGTGAGCGCCGCGAACAGCACGCGCAGCGTCCTGATCGGTACGGGAGTGCGCGCCGGGACAGTCACATCCTGCGAGATGCTCATGTGGCGATCCTGGCACAGTCACGGCCTGCATTCGATGACACTGCCGAAACGGATATCCTGGTTCGAGTATGTCTACCTCGAATCCGTCCGTTCAGCGTCGCGCTCTCGCCACACGTCTGGCCCAGGTCACCATCCGCGACGAGAACCGGCTGCGGCGGCGTCTGGACAAGGCCCGCACCGACGACGCATTCGCCGCTCTCGACCGCGACATCACCCGCGCCGAAACCGTGGTCGCCAATCGCCGGGCCGCGGTCCCCACTCTCGAGTTTCCCGAGTCACTTCCGGTCAGTCTTCGCAAGGACGACATCGCCGCGGCCATCGCCGAACACCAGGTGGTGATCGTCGCCGGTGAGACCGGATCCGGCAAGACCACCCAGATTCCCAAGATCTGCCTCGAACTGGGGCGCGGGATCCGGGGCTCGATCGGTCACACGCAACCCCGTCGGCTCGCCGCGCGCACCGTGGCCGAACGCATCGCCGAGGAGGTGGGCGAACCACTGGGGGAATCCATCGGCTACAAGGTGAGATTTACCGACCAATCCTCGGATGCGACTCTCGTCAAGCTGATGACCGACGGCATCCTGCTGGCGGAGATCCAGCGAGACAGATTGCTGCGCCAGTACGACACCCTGATCATCGACGAGGCGCACGAGCGCAGCCTCAACATCGACTTCATCCTGGGCTACCTCGCGCAGCTACTCCCCCGGCGTCCCGACCTGAAGATCGTCATCACCTCGGCGACGATCGATCCCGAACGATTCGCCCAGCACTTCGCACGAGATGGGGTGCCCGCGCCCATCATCGAGGTCTCCGGCCGCACGTTCCCGGTCGAAATGCGCTATCGGCCACTGACCGTCGACGCCGGGGACACCACGATCGATCTCGACCCCGTCGATGCGACCTGCCAGGCCGTCGACGAGCTGATGGCCGAGGGCGACGGGGACATTCTGGTGTTCCTGTCCGGTGAACGCGAGATTCGCGACACCGCCGACGCGTTGAACGACCGCAATCTCCGCAACACCGAGATCGTTCCGCTCTACGCGAGGCTCTCTGCCGCCGAACAGCATCGAGTGTTCTCACCGCACTCGGGCCGACGCGTGGTGCTGTCGACCAACGTCGCGGAGACCTCGTTGACAGTCCCCGGCATCCGCTACGTGGTGGACCCCGGCACCGCCCGCATCTCGCGATATTCGTTGCGCACCAAGGTGCAACGACTCCCCATCGAACCGATCTCGCAGGCGTCGGCGCGGCAACGCGCCGGCCGCTGTGGCCGCGTCGCCGATGGCATCTGCATCCGCCTGTACTCGGAAGAAGATTTCGAGTCGCGTCCGCAGTTCACCGAGCCGGAGATTCTGCGTACCAACCTGGCATCGGTGATCCTGCAGATGACCGCACTCGGGCTCGGGAAGATCGACGCGTTCCCGTTCGTCGAACCGCCCGATCCGCGCAGCATCCGGGACGGCATCGGACTGCTCGAGGAACTCGGGGCGCTGAAGCCTGCCACCAAGGACGGCACCGCGGAGCTGACCCCCATCGGCCGGGAACTCTCGGCACTACCGGTCGATCCTCGGATGGCGCGGATGCTCGTCGAGGCCAACGGCAACGGCTCTCTTCGCGATGCGCTGGTGGTCGTGGCGGCCCTGTCGATTCAGGACGTTCGGGAGCGTCCCGCCGAGCATCAGCAGGCGGCGGACGAGAAGCATGCGCGTTTCGCGGTGGAGAACTCCGATTTCCTCGCGTACGTCAAGCTGTGGACCTACTTGCGCGAGCAGCGGAACGAGTTGTCCTCCAATCAGTTCCGACGCATGTGCCGCACCGAGTTCCTGCACTATCTACGTATTCGCGAGTGGCAGGATCTGCACGGCCAACTGCGTCAGATCACCCGTGGGCTCGGGTGGACGGTGCCCGACGCCGACTCCACCGAGACCGCCCTGCATCAGTCGTTACTGTCCGGGTTGCTCTCGCACGTCGGGCTCAGGGAGGGTGACAAGCGCGAGTTCCTCGGCGCACGTGGGGCGCACTTCGCGATCTTCCCCGGATCGGGTCTGTTCAAGAAGCCCCCGCGCTGGGTGATGGCCGCCGAACTGGTCGAGACCGGACGCCTGTGGGGCCGGATGGCAGCTCGCATCGAGCCGGAGTGGGCCGAGCGGTTGGCACCGCATCTGGTCAAGAAGACGTACTCGGAACCACACTGGTCCATCAAGCGAGAATCGGCGATGGCCTACGAACGGGTGACGCTGTACGGCATTCCGCTGGTGACGCAACGCCCGGTGAACTATCACCGCATCGATGCAGAGGCGTCCCGCGAACTGTTCATCAGACATGCGCTGGTGGAGGGTGAATGGAAGACCCAGCACGCGTTCTTCCACAAGAACAGGGCTCTGCTCGACGACGTAGGCGAACTCGAACATCGAGCGCGGCGACGAGACATCGTGGTCGACGACGACGCTCTCTTCGACTTCTACGACGCACGCATCGCCCCGGAAGCGGTGTCGGCGAGGCACTTCGACACCTGGTGGAAGAAGGCACGCCGGCAGGATCAGCACCTGCTCGACTTCACCACCGACACCGTCGTCAACGCCGACGCGGCCTCGGTACTGACCGGCGCGTATCCCGACGCGTGGCGACAGGGCGAGATTCAGTTCCCACTGACGTACCAATTCGAGCCGGGTACCGCCGCCGACGGAGTCACCGCACGAATTCCGATCGCACTGCTCGCCCAGGTACAACCGGTGGGATTCGACTGGCTGGTTCCGGGGATGCGCGTCGAGTTGGTGACCTCGTTGATCAAGACACTGCCGAAGGCGCTCCGTCGCAACGTCGTTCCGGCACCCGACTTCGCCGCCGCGGCACTGGCGGTCATGAAGCCGCGAGCGGAAACACTGGTGACGGCCTTGGCACGCGAGTTGTCGCGGGCCGCGCAGTGCCACATCACGGCGAAGGACTTCGATACCGCGGCCCTGCCCGAGCACCTGAAGATGACCTTCACGGCCGTCGACCCGTCAGGAAAGGTGTTGGGCAGCAACAAGGATCTGATCGCTCTGCGCACGAGCCTCTCCGGAGAGGTGGGTCGTCAGGTCGCGAGCGCGGTCGGCGATGCAGAGCGCGCGCCGTCACTGGCCTGGACCTCGGGCACGTTGGGACGATTGGAGTCGACCGTCACCCGGGAGGTCGGCGGTCAGAAGGTCACCGGCTACCCCGCGTTGGTATCCGAGGGACCGGGCGTTGCGGTTCGAGTCCTCAGCACCCCCGCCCAGCAGCGCGCAGCAATGCGCTCGGGCACCAGAACTCTGCTGTTGTCGACGGCACCGAAGGGCACCAAAGCCCTGCTGGCCGGTCTGCCCACCGCGGAACGCCTTGCCCTCGGCCAGAATCCGTACGGCGGCGTCGATGCGCTCCTCGAGGAATGCCGAGTACTCGCGGTAGAGGAAGCTATGGATGCGCACGGTGGGCCCGTCCGAGATCCGGATGCCTTCGAGAAGTTGAGGGCACTCGTCAACGCCGAGGTTCCTCGGCGCACTGCCGCGGTGTTGGCCCTGGTGCGCCCCGTGCTGACGGCAGCTCTCGCGCTGTCGGCGCAGCTACAGGCGTCCTCGGGTGAACCCGCAGAGGATGTTCGAGAACAGCTCGACGGCTTGGTCTTTCGCGGGTTCGTCACCGAATTCGGTTCTCGCAGACTGGCAGACCTCCCGCGCTATCTCGCTGCGGCGACCAAGCGGTTGGCTACGCTGCCGAGCAGTGCTGGTCGGGATGCGGCGGCGATGGATGTACTCGATCGGGTGTACGCCTCGTACGGACGACTGCTGGATTCGCTCCCGGAGAGCAGAAAGAACAGTTCCGGCGTGCAGGAACTGTTCTGGATGATCGAGGAATTGCGCGTCGGGCTGTTCGCTCAAGGGATCCGTACGGCGTATCCGGTGTCGGAGAAGCGCGTCGCGAAGGCGATCTCGGATCAGAATCGATGACGCGCGGGGCTGTCAGTCGACGTCGGCGGACTCGCGATGCTTGCGGAGTTCGTGGATCTCTTTCTCGAAGTCCTCGGCCGAGCTGAACGAGCGGTAGACGGAGGCGAAGCGCAGGTAGGCCACTTCATCGAGATCGCGGAGCGGACCGAGAATGGCCAACCCCACTTCGTTGCTGGGAATCTCGGCGGAACCTGCTGCGCGGATGGCGTCTTCCACCTGCTGAGCCAAGAGATTCAATGCGTCGTTGTCGACGTCCCTTCCCTGGCAGGCGCGCCTAACGCCTTTGACCACTTTTTCGCGGCTGAACGGCTCGGTCACACCGCTGCGCTTCACGACGGCCAGCACTGCGGCCTCGACCGTGGTGAATCGACGACCGCACTCCGGACAGGAGCGACGCCGCCGGATTGCCTGCCCCTCGTCCATCTCACGCGAGTCGACCACGCGCGAGTCGGGGTGCCTGCAGAACGGGCAATGCATGAGGGAGCCTCCGTCGTATCCAACGCTCCGATGACGAGCACGCGCATCGGAGCAGTCAGTCGAGGATACTCAGTGCTGCTGGGCACGATGGGGCCGGTGGTCATCTGCCCGTTGTGTACTCGACGACCGCTCCGTCGTGTACTTCGACCACACCGGCCGGCCCCACGCCTGCGTCGGGTGCAGCGGCCCGTAGGTTCGCGATGCCGATCAGGCCGCCTGCGACGACCACAACCGCCAACATCCACAACATCAGCGATCGCATTCGGACCGGCTGACCGGCGAAGTGCGCCGAGGTCTCGTCGAACTCGCGATCGGCGGCCTCACGATCGGTGACGTCGGTCCAGGACGGCTCCAGAACCGGCAGGCACGGAGTCGTCAGCGCACCGCGCATCTCCATGGAACTCCGCAGCGCGGGACGAGCACGGCGACGACGCTCGACGACAGCGGACCGGGTACGGACACCTGCGGTGGTGGGGCGATCGGTGGTGATGGTCATCGGAACCTCGTCTTCGCTCGGTGGATCGATTGTTCGATCAGGCGTTCGATGGACGCTTGTTCGAAGTTCTATCACGAGGCTCCGACAAAGTCTGCAGAAAACGCGACACGAGTCGAACAGATGTTTGATTCAACAGCTGATACACGCTAGATTCGTGTCAGAAACCACACGCCACACGAGTCGACACCATCAACTCCAGTCCGCGCAGACCTACCACGCAGACCGGATCCAGAACACCAGCAGGAGGCCGACAGCATGAAGGACGAGACCTCGACGAGGTCGACCACGCGTTCCACGAAGACCGCAGCGGTAAAGCCGGCCGCAGAGCCGACATCCAAGGCCATGGAGGTCGGTACCGACATCAGCGCTGGGCTGACCGAGCGGCAGCGGAAGGTGCTCGAGGTCATTCGCGCCTCGGTCACCGAGCGCGGGTATCCACCGAGCATTCGAGAGATCGGTGACGCGGTCGGCCTCACGTCGACCTCGTCCGTCGCCCACCAACTCCGCACGCTCGAGCGCAAGGGCTTCCTCAGGCGCGACGCCAACCGGCCCCGCGCCGTCGACGTCCGTGGCCTCGACGAGGTGCAGGCCGACCAGGCTGCCGCCGCGGTCGACGGTTCGCCTGCGTCCGAGGAACAGGATCGGTTGCCGACTCCGACGTTCGTTCCGGTACTGGGGCGGATCGCAGCGGGTGGCCCGATTCTGGCCGAGGAGGCCGTCGAGGACGTGTTCCCGCTCCCCCGTGAGCTGGTCGGTCAGGGTTCACTGTTTCTGCTCAAGGTGGTCGGCGAGTCGATGATCGACGCAGCCATCTGCGATGGCGACTGGGTGGTGGTTCGCCAGCAGTCCGTGGCCGACAACGGCGACATCGTGGCTGCGATGATCGACGGCGAGGCCACCGTCAAGACGTTCAAGCGGTCCAAGGGTGAGGTGTGGCTGCTGCCGCACAACCCGCTGTTCGAGCCGATTCCGGGCAACAATGCCGCGATCCTCGGCAAGGTCGTCACCGTGATGCGCAAGCTGTAGGGATCGTCACCGTGGTAACACGCGAAGGGCCGCAGCACAGTGTGCTACGGCCCTTCGCGTTTCTCGGATCAGCGGATCACAGATTCAATCCGCGGCCGATGATCTCCTTCATGATTTCGGTGGTGCCGCCGTAGATGGTCTGCACACGAGAATCCATGTACGCCTTGGCGATCGGGTATTCCTTCATGTAACCGTAGCCGCCGTGCAGCTGCAGGCACCGGTCGATCAGCTTGACCTGATTCTCGGTGGTCCACCATTTCGCCATCGCGGCTTCTTGGACGGTCAACTTCTCTGCGTTGAGCAGTTCGATGAACTTGTCCACCATGATGCGGGTGGCAGTGGTTTCGGTGGCCAACTCCGCCAACACGAATCGAGTGTTCTGAAACTTGCCGATCGACTTGCCGAAGGCCTTGCGGTCGCGGCAGTACTGGATCGTCATGTCCAGCGCCGATTCCATGGCCGCGGCAGCGACGACAGCGATCGACAGGCGTTCCTGAGGAAGGTTCTGCATGAGATAGATGAACCCCATGCCTTCTTCACCGAGCAGGTTGGCGGCGGGCACGCGCACGTCGGTGAAGCTGAGTTCGGCCGTGTCCTGGGCCTTCATACCGATCTTGTCGAGGTTGCGGCCTCGCTCGAATCCGGGCATATCGCGTTCGACGACCAGCAGGCTGAACCCCTGTGCGCCCTTCTCGGGGTCGGTGCACGCCACGACGATGATCAGGTCGGCGTTGATTCCGTTGGTGATGAACGTCTTCGAGCCGTTGAGCACCCAGTCGTCGCCGTCACGCACGGCCTTGGTCTTGATGCCCTGCAGGTCGCTTCCGGTGCCCGGCTCGGTCATTGCGATCGCGGTGATGAGTTCGCCGGAGCAGAATCCGGGGAGCCAGCGCTGCTTCTGCTCGTCGTTGGCGAGATCGATGAAATACGGCGCGACGACGTCGTTGTGCAGCGTGAAGCCGATACCGCTGTACCCGCCGCGGGTGGTCTCCTCGGTGACGATGGCGTTGTAGCGGAAGTCCTTGACCCCGCCGCCGCCGAACTCCTCGGGCGCTGCCGTTCCGAGGAAGCCCTGCTTACCGGCCTCGACCCAGACGTCGCGATCGACGATGTTCTGCTCTTCCCACTTCGCGTGGTTGGGGGCTACGTGCTGGTCGAGAAATTTCCGGTACGACTCCCGGAACAGCTCGTGCTCGGGCTCGAAAAGTGTGCGTTCCACGAATGTCTCCTTGTTCGGTGCATACCGGCAGCGACCACGCGAAATCTCTACGGATTTCGGTCGCCGGTACGACTGACGTCACAGGGAAACACTACGTCCGCGGGGTCGGGGCGGTCGATGACCAAAACGCGCGCGATCCGTGACCGACCCCGCTAACGACCTCGTGTGCCTGATTTCCTCGCGAGCGCCGAGACGATCGGGTA
This sequence comes from Rhodococcus sp. ARC_M12, assembly GCF_022810385.1. Lineage (NCBI taxonomy): Bacteria > Bacillati > Actinomycetota > Actinomycetes > Mycobacteriales > Nocardiaceae > Rhodococcus > Rhodococcus sp. ARC_M12. Next base: position 309,084 of record NZ_JALGQI010000001.1, read on the forward strand.
GCCGAGCAGGATGCCCACCGAACCCCATGCGATACCGCCGAGCTCGACCGATCCGACGGACAGTGTCAGGTCACCGATTCCGGCGACGAGCGCCGCAGCGACGACCATGAGATTGACCGGATCGGTGAAGTCGACCTTCGCGTCGGTCCAGATGCGCACGCCGAGCAGCCCGATGAGGCCGTACAGGACCAGCGTCGCTCCGCCGATGACACCGTCGGGCACGGTGAAGATCAGGGCACCGAACTTGGGCGAGAACGCGAGCACCATCGCGGTGATCGACGCGACCCAGTAGGCGGCGGTCGAGTAGACGCGCGTTGCGGCCATGACGCCGATGTTCTCTGCGTACGTGGTGGTTCCGGAGCCGCCACCGGCTCCGGCGAGCGTCGTCGCCAGCCCGTCCGCGATCAGTGCGTCACCGGCCACGTCGTCCAGGTTCTTCCCGGTCATCGCGGCGACGGCTTTGACGTGCCCCACGTTCTCGGCGACGAGGACGATCACCACCGGCAGCGCGACCAGGATCACCGACAGCTCGAACGACGGCCCCCGGAACTCGGGCAGACCGATCCAACTCGCCGCGCTCAGGGCGTCGAGACGCGGTTGCGCTATTCCCCCGGTGACGGCGGCGAACACCCAACCCAGAACGACTCCGACCAGAATTCCGAGTCGCCCGATCAGGCCCGGTCCCAGCGCCGTCGCCAGCAGAATTGCGATCAGAGTGACGGCGGCGATCAGCGGCTGTGCCTCGAACGACGTCGTGGCGGCCGGTGCCAGGTTCAGTCCGATCAGCACGACGACCGCACCGGTCACGACGGGCGGCATCGCCGCCTCGAGTACCCGCTGGCCTGCGAACTTCACCACGAAGCCGACGGCTGCCAGTACAACGCCGACACACAGGACGGCGCCGAGTTGGGCCGCGGGTCCGTCCGCCTGGGTGGCACCGAGAGGGGCCAGGAATGCGAAGGACGAACCCAGATAGCTGGGTACGCGACCTCTGGTGATGATCAGGAACAGCGCCGTTCCTATGCCCGAGAACAGCAATGTCGTCGATACCGGGAAGCCGGTGATCGTCGGAACCAGCAGTGTGGCGCCGAACATGGCGACCACGTGCTGCATTCCGATGCCGATGGTGCGCGGCCACGTCAATCGTTCGTCGGGCGAGACCACCGCCCCGGCCTCGACGGCTTTTCCGTTTCCGTGCAGCGTCCAACCCAGATTTCTCATGATGAGAAGAGACTATTGCGTCAGCCGAGTATCGCGCTCACTGCCTCGCGGGCAGCGGCGGTGCTGTCCGTTTTCAGGGCTGCGGCGGCCGCTTCCTTGCACTGAGCGAGCGTGACCGTCGCCAGCTTCGAACCCACGTGCGCGACGGCAGCCGATGCAGCCGAGAGCGAGGTGATGCCGAGTCCGACCAACACGCAGGCAAGCAGTGGATCGGCAGCGGCTTCACCGCAGACTCCGACGGGCTTGCCCGCCTTGGCTCCCGCGGCCGCGGTGTGCGCCACCAGTGCCAGCACGGCCGGCTGCCATGGATCGGTCAGGCCGGCGAGCTGAGCGGACATACGGTCGGCGGCCATCGTGTACTGAGCGAGGTCGTTGGTGCCGATGGACAGGAAGTCGACGTGTTCGAGGATGTGTTCGGCGAGCAGAGCGGCTGCGGGGATCTCGATCATGACGCCGGGGGTGAGTCCACGCTCGCGGACGTCGGCGGCGAAATCCTTCGCCTCCAGCGCGGTTGCAATCATCGGAGCCATCACCCACGGGGAGGAATCGGTCGCCTTCGCGGCTGCTGCGATGCCGTCCAGCTGGCGGTACAGAATCCCGCGGTCGGCCTCGGCGATGCGGATGCCGCGAATGCCAAGGGCCGGATTGGCCTCGTCGGGATGGGTGGCGAACCGAAGGGGCTTGTCGGAGCCGGCGTCGAGAGTCCGCACGACGACCTTTTTGCCCGCGAACGCGTCGAGCACCTGCGCGTAGATCTCGGCCTGCTCGTCGACGGTCGGTTCGGAATCGCGGTCCAGGAAGCACAGTTCGGTGCGAAACAGTCCGACGCCATCCGCTGCACTCGACCGCGCTGCGCGCGCACCGGCACCGTCCTGGACGTTGGCGAGAATGTCGACCGCGTGGCCATCGGCGGTGGTACCCGGACCGACCCACTGGGATACCCGGTCGAGCTCGTCGCGCGCTGAGACGACGGCGGCGCGGGCCGAGTCGGCGTCGGGTTCGAGGTCGATGCGGCCGCTGGTGCCGTCGACCGATGCGTTCGTACCCGCGGCGATGTCGTCGAGCCCTGCCACGGCGACGATGCACGGGATGCCGAGCTGGCGGGCGATGATCGCGGTGTGGCTGGTCGGACCTCCGAGTGAGGTCGCCAGTCCGACGATCAGAGCAGGGTCGAGGCCGGCGGTATCGGCGGGTGCCAGGTCGTCGGCGAACAGCACGGACGGTTCGTCCGGCACGGGAACTCCGGGCTCGGGAACGCCGAGGATTTCGGCGATGACGCGATCACGGATGTCACGCAGGTCCGTCACGCGCTCGGCCATCAGTCCGCCGAGCTGGGTGAACATCGCGGCGAACTTCTCCGTCGCCGCCGCTGTCGCGGCGACTGCGGAACTGCCCTTGGCGATCGAGGCGCGCGCGGCTCCGAGCCACCCGCGGTCGGTTGCCATCGCGGCATTGGCCGACAGGACCTCCGACGCAGCTCCCGTCGCCAGCTCCGCGCGACCACGCAATCGAGTGGCGACGGCGTTCGCGGCGGCATCGAACACAGCCTTCTCCGACTCCCGATCGGCCTCGGGCACTTCGCCCGTATCGGCGGGAATGGACGGACGGGCACCGGGGCGGATCACTCGGCCGTATCCGACGCCGGGCACGACGGGCGTGCCGCGCAGCGTGGTCTGCGCTGCTCCGGTTCCGGCTGCATCGACTGTCGTGTCTGCGTGTCCGGTCGACGCGGTGCTAACCGATCCCGTCATGTGGTCCTCCTCGGATCCTGCGTGAACAAAGGTCTTCGTACTGTTCGGCGAGCTGTGGTGGAGCCGATCGCTTGCCTGTGTTGTGACCGAGATTACTCCAAACCCTTGACATGTCAACACACACGGGCGTAAAACAACATAAAGCAACATGAACCGGGAAGGAGACGCAGGTGTACGCCGAAGAACGACAACACGCCATCGCAGAATTGATCAGCACCCACGGACGCGTCTCCGTCAACGATCTGTCGGCCACGTACGGCGTCACGACGGAAACTGTGCGTCGCGACCTCGCCACCCTCGATCGCATGGGAGTCGTACGCCGCGTCCACGGTGGAGCAGTACCCGCATCGGCGCTGACCACACTCGAGCCCGGCGTCTCGGAGCGAGAGTTCACCCGCGCGGATCAGAAGGACGCTATCGCCGCCGCTGCGTTGTCCTTCCTGCCTCCCATCGGTGGTAGCGCCGTCTTCGATGCCGGCACCACCACGGGCCGACTCGCCGGATTGCTTCCCCATGATCGCGAACTGACGCTGGTGACCAACTCGGTCCCGATCGCCGCTCGCGCCGCGACCATGCCGAGCATCAGCCTCCGACTGCTCGGCGGGCGGGTACGCGGGACCACCCAGGCAGCTGTAGGCGACGAAGCACTGAGCGCCCTCGAATGGCTGCGGGTGGACGTCGCGTTCATCGGCACCAATGCCATCAGCGTCGGGCACGGACTGTCCACGCCCGACAGTGACGAGGCAGCAGTCAAGCGAGCCATGGTCGAGGCAGCCAACCACGTTGTGGTGCTGGCAGATTCGTCGAAGATCGGCCGCGAGCATCTGGTCAGTTTCGCCCGCGTGGGATCCATCGATGTCATCGTCACCGACAGCGACATTTCGACCAATGACCGAAAGAATCTCAGCGACAAAGGAATCGAGGTGGTGATCGCATGATGGTCACTCTCACGGCCAACCCGAGCATGGACCGGACGGTCACACTCGACACGCCGCTCGTCCGCGGCGGCGTACACCGGGCATCGACGTCGGTCACCGACCCGGGAGGCAAGGGCGTCAACGTCGCTCGCGTGCTCGGCGGATCGGGAGTCGAGGCCCTTGCAGTGCTTCCGGCCAACACCGGAGACCCCCTGCTCGACGCGATGGCCGCGAAAGGCGTTCACTTCTCGGCAGTTCCGACGTCGGGCCTGGCCAGGACGAACATCACGGTCAGCGAGATCGGTGGTACCACCACCAAGATCAACGAGCCCGGCGCAACCGTATCGGAGCGGACCCGCGCCGAGCTGCGCGAGCGGATACTCTCACTCGCAGTCGACGCCGAATGGGTCGTTCTGTCGGGTTCGCTTCCGCCCGGCCTGCCTGCCGACTGGTATGCCGAGCTCGTCACGGCACTGCGCGCCACCTCGGCCAAGGTTGCGGTGGATACGTCCGACGAGCCACTGCTCGCGCTGGCGGCAGCTTTTCCGGAGTCGGCACCGGATCTGATCAAACCCAATTCCGAGGAACTCGCCCAACTCACCGGGTACGATTCCGAGAAACTGGAAAGCGCGGCGGCACAGGGTGATCCGACTGCCGCAATCGCTGCCAGCACAATTCTTCTCGGCCGAGGCGTCGGCGCGGTACTGGCCACCCTCGGTAGCGCAGGGGCCGTTCTGGTCACCGAGGACGGTTCCTGGTACGCCAGCCCGCCCCCGATCACTGCAGTCAGCACGGTCGGCGCAGGCGATTCCTCGCTGGCCGGCTACATCCTTGCCGATGCCGAGAACTGTTCCGACGCAGACAAACTTCGCCGCGCCGTCGCCTACGGAACGGCAGCCACCGCACTTCCAGGCACCACGCTTCCCCTGCCCGAGCAGACCCACCCGAATTCGGTGACGGTCCGTGCGCTCGATATTCCGACGTCCGTCACCACATCCACGCTCTCCACCCCCGCGAATCGTCTCTAGGAGTCTGCAATGTCCACCCCCACCGAAGATCAGCAGATCATCGCCGAGGATCTGATCCTCCTCGACGCCGATCTCGGCGAATCCAAGGAAGCCGTCATCGAGCGCCTCGCTGGCGTTCTGGCTTCCGCGGGTCGCGCAACCGAGACCGACGCCCTGCGCGACGCCGCTCTGGCCCGCGAAGCACAGTCGGCGACCGGCCTGCCCGGCGGCATCGCCATCCCGCACTGCCGCTCCGAAGCGGTCACCTCGGCCTCCCTCGGATTCGCCCGGCTGAACCCCAAGGTCGATTTCGGCGCCCCCGACGGCCCCGCCGACCTCGTCTTCCTCATCGCAGCGCCGGCCGGTGCCGGCTCGGCCCACATGAAGTTGCTCTCCAGCCTGGCGCGCGCACTGGTCAAGCCGGAGTTCGTCACCTCCCTGCGCAACGCGTCCTCGGCTGCCGAGATCGTCACTCTCGTCGACGGTGTCATCAACCCAGCCGCCAAGCCGGCCGCAACGACCCCTGCTGCTGCCCCGGTGTCGACCGCCAAGCACAGCGCGGCCGCCACCCCGGCCGAGACCACTGCCCCCAAGCACATCGTCGCAGTCACCGCCTGCCCCACCGGAATTGCGCACACCTACATGGCTGCCGATTCACTCGTCGCAGCCGGTGAGCGTGCCGGAGTCACGGTTCACGTCGAGACCCAGGGCTCGAGCGGCAGCACGCCGTTGGACCCCTCGATCATCGCCGGAGCCGAAGCCGTCATCTTCGCCACCGATGTGGGAGTCAAGGGCCGCGAGCGTTTCGCCGGCAAGCCCGTCATCTCCTCAGGCGTCAAGCGCGCCATCAACGAACCCGACGTCATGCTCACCGAAGCTCTTCGCGCTGCACTGAACCCGGACGCCGCTCGCGTCGGCGGTACCGCAGTGGCGGCCGGCTCGAACGAGTCCGCAGGGGAACTCGGCTGGGGCACCCGCATCCGCCAGATCCTGCTGACCGGCGTCAGCTACATGATCCCGTTCGTCGCCGCCGGTGGTCTGCTGATCGCCCTGGGCTTCCTGCTCGGCGGATACGAAATCAAGGATGTCGCCGAGGACATCGTCGTCAACAACTCCATCACCTCGCTGCCCGAAGGCGGAATCGCCGCCTACCTCGGTGCCGTGCTCTTCCAGATCGGCGCGCTGTCCTTCAGCTTCCTGGTGCCCGCGCTGGCCGGCTACATTTCCTATGCCATTGCCGACAGACCAGGTCTGGCACCAGGATTCACCGCAGGCGCGGTGGCCGTTCTGGTGGGTGCAGGCTTCATCGGCGGTCTCGTCGGTGGCCTGATCGCCGGCTTCGTCGCACTGTGGATCAGCAAGTGGAAGATCCCCACAGTTCTGCGCGGCCTCATGCCCGTCGTCATCATTCCGCTGTTCGCCACCCTCATCGTCGGCGCGATCATGTTCCTGCTGCTCGGCAAGCCCCTCGCCGCGATCACCAGTGGACTCACGGACTGGCTCAACGGACTCAGCGGTTCCTCGGTCATCATCCTCGGCATCATTCTCGGCCTGATGATGTGCTTCGACCTCGGTGGACCGGTCAACAAGGCAGCCTATGCATTCGCAACCGCGGGCCTCTCGGTCACCGACACCGCATCACTGCGCATCATGGCAGCGGTCATGGCCGCAGGAATGGTGCCGCCACTGGCCATGGCTCTCGCTTCGACCGTTCGCGCACGCCTGTTCACCGAGGCCGAGCGCGAGAACGGCAAGGCCGCATGGTTCCTGGGAGCTGCATTCATCTCCGAGGGCGCAATTCCGTTCGCCGCGGCCGATCCGTTCCGCGTCATCCCGTCGATGATGGCCGGCGGTGCAGTCACCGGTGCCATGATCATGGCGTTCGACGTCACCCTCAGCGCACCCCACGGCGGCATCTTCGTATTCTTCGCCATCGGAAACATCCTGTGGTTCATCGTGTCTCTGGCCGTCGGCACCATCGTCTCGGCGTTCCTCGTCGTGGCGGCCAAGCAGTTCGTCAAGGGCAAGAACGCTCTGTCGGACGCGGAGCTCGATCGCACACCCGTTACCGTCTGACACTCGCTACGATCGCAACAACCCCACTACGAAGGAGCACCACATGCCCAGCACCACAGTCGCCGTCGGATCCTCGATCGGTCTGCACGCTCGTCCCGCAGCACTGATCGCCGACGCCGTCGCCGAAGCCGGCGTGGACGTCACCCTCGCAGTGGCCGACTCGGAGCCGGTGGACGCAGGTTCGGCCCTGATGATCATGACGCTCGGAGCCACCAAGGGCACCGAAGTCACCGTCACCAGTGACGACCAGGCAGCACTCGACAAGGTCGTCGCACTCGTCGAAGCAGACCTCGACGCCTAGGTCGTTCCGCAGGCTCCACTCCTGCGACGCGTGACAACGGCGCTCAGCGAGAGCGCCTCGATCGCCGGACGGTGAATCCCACCGCTCCGGCGATCAGCACCACCCCGGCAGCGACGGCCGCTCGGAATTCCCATTCCGAGTCCGTCGCTGTCGGCGTCTGTGCCGGCTGTTCGGGAACGACGGTCGGCGATACCGGGTCCACCGCAGCAGGTTCGGGCGTGGACATGTCCAGCGATACTGCGTCGGGGATCCTCAGAATGGGCGGAAGCGTGGACTCCGCGGGCCCGAATCCTGCCTCGGATGCAATGAGCAAGGACCCGTCGTCGGTGAACACCAGTGCCTCCCCCTGTGGCTGATCGGGCAGCGGCACCACGGCGCGAGGAGCTGCCGGATCGACCAACGCCGACGCGATGTCCCCGTCGGACGAACGGAAGAGGTATGCATCGGTGTACGTGCGCACCGCGGCCACGTCACCGCTCACCGCTCCCCCGGTCGCCAGAATCGATCCGATGACGAACGGCGGCCCACCGACCGTGTCGGTGGCGGTGAACGCCATATCGCCGACCTTGCGCATCGGCGTCGGCCCAGGGCCGGGCAGATCGGTGACGGATTCGTCGCCGGCAGGTACGTATACCCCGCTCACGCCCGAAAGTTCCTTGGTGACGATCACCGGCCTACCACCGGGCTCGATCAGTAGCGTCTCGGCGTCGTGCGCGCCGTCGGGATAGGTCAGTCGATACAGTTCGCCCACACCCGTCGTCGGGTCCATCCGCGTCAATGCCACTGTGTCACGACGCATCTGGTTGTCGCCGATGTCGGCCAACCACAGCGAGCCGTCGTAGGAGGAAAGGTCCTCGACGTCGTACGGGTCGACGGGAACATCGATCCATCGCTCGACGGCGCAGCCGGCACCGAGCACCGCGACCCGATCATCGGCTCCACTGTCACCGATCGCGTACAGGACCCCGTCGATGGACGTCAACCCCGACAGTTCCGCGAGACCGGGATCGGTTGGCCGACAATATGTTTCGTTCTCGCTCGGTGCGGCAGAAGCAGTTCCGGAGAAGACGATCGTCGTGGCAACGGCAGCTGCTCCGCACACCACCAGCCGCAGCCCCACGAATATCAGGCGCTGGGAACGGTCGCGGTGAACTCGACGAGAGCCGCCGCGAGAGACTGCGGCACCCGCGCTTCGACGCGCGTCCCCTCTTCCTCGTGGGTGGACTGAACGATCCGGCCGTCGGTATGGATTCTGGCCACCAGATCACCACGGGTGTACGGCACGAGGACATCGACCAATACATCCGGCTCGGAGAGGATCTCGGCCAAGTGATCTCGCAGTGCGTCGATTCCCTCGCCCGTCTTGGCCGAGACGAACCGCGCGCCGTCGAGCAATCCACGAAGCTGGGTCAGCTGCACCGGATCGGCGGCGTCGATCTTGTTGACCACCAACAGCTCCGGCGGCATCTTCGCATCCTGTTCGCGAACCACCTCGGTGATCACCTCGCGCACGGCCTTGATCTGATCGATCGGCAAAGGATCCGATCCATCGACCACGTGCAGCAACAGATCCGCGTCTGTGACCTCTTCCAGCGTCGAGCGGAACGCTTCGACCAGCTGAGTCGGCAGATGGCGAACGAAGCCGACGGTGTCGGTCAGCACGATCTCGCGACCGTCCTCGAGCGTCGATTTGCGCGTCGTGGGGTCGAGGGTGGCGAACAGTGCGTTCTGCACCAGCACACCGGAACCGGTCAACGCGTTCAGCAGACTCGACTTGCCTGCGTTCGTGTATCCGACGATGGCGATGGACGGCACTGTGCCGCTCAGTCGTTGTTCTCGTTTGGTGTCGCGGGCCTGCTTCATGCCCTTGATCTCGCGGCGTAGCTTGGCCATCCGCTCGCGGATGCGTCGCCGATCGGTCTCGATCTTCGTCTCACCCGGTCCACGCAGACCCACGCCGCCGTTACTGCCCGCGCGGCCACCGGCCTGACGCGACATGGATTCGCCCCAGCCGCGAAGCCTGGGCAACATGTATTCCATCTGCGCGAAAGCGACCTGCGCCTTGCCTTCTCGCGAGGTCGCGTGCTGGGCGAAGATGTCGAGGATCAGCGCGGTGCGGTCGATGACCTTGACCTTGACGACCTTCTCCAGCGCATTGAGCTGAGCAGGCGTCAATTCACCGTCGCAGATCACGGTGTCGGCACCGGTCGCGAGGACGATGTCGCGCACCTCTTTGGCCTTACCGGAACCGATGTACGTCGCGGCATCGGGCTTGTCGCGTCGTTGCATCAGCGCTTCGAGCACCTCCGAGCCCGCGGTCTCGGCCAGCGCAGCCAGTTCGGTCATGCTGGACTCGGCCTGCGCGGCCGTGCCGGTGGTCCACACTCCGACCAACACGACACGTTCGAGGCGCAGCTGCCGGTACTCGACCTCGGTGACATCGGTGAGCTCGGTGGACAGCCCGGCCACTCGGCGGAGCGCGGTGCGGTCTTCGAGCTGCATGTCGCCGGAGGACGGGGAGTTCTCGTCGTTGAGGGGAGACCGAGCCAGCCGTCTCGACCATGCGTCGGACTCTTCGCGAGTCCACGCGGATTCGGTATCGGGAGCACCGTCGAGATCGTCGCGACTGTCGTCGACCGGTTCGCCCGCAGGGGATGTTTCATGTGAGTTCGTCATACGACGTCCATGATCCACGAAAACCCCAGCGTATGCACGCGGGTTTCGGTCGACGCGGATCCCGGGCCCGTGGCGATCGTCAGGATCGAGCTTTCAGCCAGCGATCGTCGATCTCGCCGCGCGCCAGCAGCACCGACGGTCCGCGCAGAGTGGCACCGACGTGATCGATGGCCACGCGCACCCGACCGCCGAGCACACCGACGCTCACCTCCCCGGTCTCGAGGCCCTCGTACGCCAGCGCGGCCGCGGCCGCGGCGACGGTCCCGGTGCCACACGATCGCGTCTCACCGACCCCGCGCTCGAACACGCGCATCTCGACGGCTCCGTCGTCGAGCCTCGTCAGGATCTCGACGTTCGCACCGTGGGGAAAGAACTCGGCGTCCAGCGTCGGCGGTGCGGAGAAGTCGAGAGCGCCGAGAGATGCACGCGTCAACGCACCGTCGACGCAGGCCAGGTGTGGATTCCCGACGTCGATTCCGACGCCGTCGTACGAGCCGCCCGCAATGGTGGTCGAACTCGACCCCATCAGCGTGACGTCCCCCATCGCGACGGTGACATCGGCGTCGGTGTCGTCGAACGAATGCACCGTCACCGCCCGCGCACCGGCCCGTGAGCCCACCACGAACTGGTCCCGCTGTTCGAGGTCGTGCACCCGCAGGTAGTGCGCGAACACCCGAACGCCGTTTCCGCACATCTCGGCGATGGTGCCGTCACCGTTGCGGTAATCCATGAACCAGTCTTCGGGCTCGACCCCCGACGGGATTCGATCGAGCACGCCTGCGTCCCTGAGCACACCGGCCCGGGCGACGCGCAAGATGCCGTCGGCACCGAGGCCCTGGCGTCGATCGCACAACACCGAGACCGCCGACCTGGTGAGTTCGAGCTCGGCTGCCGGATCCGGCAGTACGACGAAGTCGTTCTCGGTTCCGTGGCCCTTGGCGAATTCCATTGCTCGAGTCTACTGGGGGTCGAGTGCGGTCAGGGCGTCCGAGTTCAGCGTCGGCGACGCCCCGTCGAGCCAACGGACGCGCTCGTCACGGCGAAACCAGGATCTTTGGCGTCGCACGTAGCGCCTGGTTCCGATGAAGGTGCGCTCGCGGGCGTGCTCGATGTCGTACTCCCCTGCCAGGACGTCGAGTGCCTGTGCGTACCCGATCGCCCGTGACGCGGTGACACCGTCCCGCAGCCCCGACGCGAGCAGACCCTGCACCTCGTCGATCAAGCCGGTCTCGAACATCTGCCGAGTGCGCTCGGCGATCCGCTCGTCCAGTTCGGACGTGTCGCGGTCGACTCCGAGCACAACCGTGCCCCAGCGCGGTGCACCGATCTTCGGGGCGGACGCCGCGAACGGCTGCCCGGTCAGCTCCACTACCTCGAGGGCTCGGACCATCCGACGACCGTCGGTGGGCAGGATCGACGCGGCAGCTTCCGGATCGGCGTCCGTCAACGCGCGATGGATCTCCTCGACACCGTCACGTTCGAGGACTGCTTCCCACTTCGCACGGACGACGGGGTCGGTGGCGGGAAAGGCCCACTCGTCGAGCAGCGACTGCACGTACATCATCGATCCGCCGACGATGATCGGCCGCAGCCCCCGGGATCGGATGTCCTCGACGTCGGCGACGGCAGCTGCTTGGTAGCGCGCAACGGTCGCGATCTCGGTGACCTCGAGCACATCGAGTTGATGGTGTGGAATCCCCCGCCGCTCCGCGACGGTCAGTTTCGCGGTCCCGATGTCCATGCCCCGGTACTGCTGCATCGCATCGATGTTGACGATTTCTCCGCCGAGTTCCTCGGCCAGATCGAGGGCCAGATCGGATTTGCCCGCAGCCGTCGGCCCGATCACCGCGATGGGTGTGGTGGCCGAATCGCCCGCCCTGTCAGTCACGAGTCCAGGTTCCCACGAAGTACCCGACGCCGAAGGGCGCACCTCGGTAGAGCTCCGTCGCCGTTGCCGTACCGGTTCCTTCGAGCGCAGCCAGTACCTGCCACGCCGCTCTGCCGCCGACGCCGAGTGATGCGCACAGATCCGGATCCAGACCTGCCAATGCATCGATGTCGGCCGTCGCGAGGGCATCGTCGACCCGCGTCTGGACCTCCTCGGCCCGCTCGTCGAACGACCCAGGAGCTTTCCGAGTCAAGGTGTTTGCCCCGTCTGCCAGCACCAGAACGCCCCAGCTCTCCGCCGAAGCGTCGAGCTCCCGGCGCAGTTCTTCACCGAACTGGGCGCACCATTCGGCGCTCGCATCGGTCGGGATCGTGCGGACCTCGATCGCATCGTCGGGTGCAGCCACCCCGCGCAGCCACCCGGCGATCAGAACGGCCAGCGGTAGGTCCGGATCCGGCGCAGTCGGCGCGGTGCCGCCGGACAGGCTCACCACCACGTCGACTCCGAAGCCGCGCACCGTACCGATGGTGCTGTCGTCGTATGTCGCCCTGGTGTGATCGACGCCGAGGGCGAGCCATCGGTCGGCCACCGACGTCAGGCGCGTCATCGCGTCGACGGCGGCGGCTCGCAGATCGGCCGTCTCGGCCGCGCCGGCACCCGTCAGCTCGGGGATCAGCAACGGCGGAGAGGGCACCAGGGCCGCGACACGGAACACGAGCATCACGCTAGTCGGTGGCGCGACTTGGCCGGACGAGTCCACCTCGAGTCGTCTGAGCTGTTTCAATGGTCCGATCGGTCGTCACCTAGTTCAATGGTGTCCAGATCGCGAGTGAAGGCAGCCGTGACGCGCGGCAGAGATGAGGAACAATGACCGACCCGAACGCCGGCACCCCCACCGCCCCCGAGGCGGCATCGACAGATGCGCCCGACCGGACTCCCGGGGCGTCGAATCCCGACGGACCCAAGCCGAGCGGGGGCCCCAAGCCCGGCGGCGGCCCCAAGCCCGGCGGCGGCCCCAAGCCCGGCGGCGGACCCAAGCCGGGTGCTGGAACCAAACCAGGGGTACCCGGTCCCGGCTCTCCTCGTCCCGGTGGTTCGGCCGGAGCCAAGCCGCACCCGACGGCATCACACGTTCCCACCGTCGTTCCCACGGTTGCGCCGGCAAGCGATCCCAGCAAGTTCGGCCGAGTCGACGACGACGGCACCGCCTGGGTGAAGACCGCCGACGGCGAGCGGCAGATCGGATCCTGGCAAGCCGGCGACGCGGCCGAGGGGCTCGCGCACTTCGGTCGGCGCTACGACGACCTCGCCACCGAGGTAGGTCTGCTCGAAGCTCGCCTGACCTCGGGCACCGGTGACGCCAAGAAGACCAAGGCCGCAGCGTCGGCGTTGTTGGCGAGCCTGCCGACTGCGGCAGTGATCGGCGACCTCGATCTGCTCGCTCGGCGACTCGACGCGGTCGTCGAACACTCGGATGCAGCAGCGGCCGTGGCCAAGCACGAGAAGGAACTCGAACGCGCCGAGCACACAGCACGCAAGGAGGCGCTCGCGGCCGAAGCCGAGCAGATCGGCAGCGAGTCGACGCAGTGGAAGCAGGCCGGAGATCGGCTGCGCGAAATCCTCGACGAGTGGAAGACGATTCGCGGGGTCGACCGCAAGATCGACGATGCCCTGTGGAAGCGGTACTCGAAAGCCCGGGAGAACTTCAATCGTCGTCGCGGCGCGCACTTCGCCGATCTGGACCGCGAGCGCGGTGCCGCGAAGACGCGCAAGGAAGAGCTGGTCGAGCGGGCCAAAGCGCTGTCCTCGTCCACGGATTGGGGCCCGACCGCCGCCGCATTCCGCGATCTGCTGGTGGAATGGAAAGCGTCCGGCCGAGCCCCGCGCGACGCCGACGACGCACTGTGGAAGAACTTCAAGGCCGCACAGGACGTGTTCTTCTCTGCCCGCAACGCCGCGGCATCCGAGAGGGATGCCGAGTTCGAGGCCAACGCCGAGGCCAAGGAGGCCCTGCTGGCCAAGACTCACATCGATCCGAGCAAGGACCTCGACGCCGCTCGCTCGGCACTGCGTGATCTACAGGACAAGTGGGATGCGATCGGCAAGGTTCCGCGGGAGAAGATGCAGGACCTCGAGGGCAAATTGCGGGCGATCGAGAAGTCCGTGCACGACGCAGTGGAATCGCAGTGGCGTCGTTCCGATCCCGAGGCGGTCGCCCGCGCAGCTCAGTTCCGCGAGCGGGTCGCCCAGTTCGAGGATCAGGCCGCGAAGGCCACGGCAGCAGGCAAGACGAAGGACGCGGAACGCGCACTCGCACAGGCACAGCAGTGGCGCGAGTGGGCCGACGCGGCAGAAAGTGCCGTCGACGAGTTGTGATTCGCCGGCTCCACTCGTGAGTGGGGACGGTCGGCTCGGCCTACGGGGTCGAGCGGCCGTCCCACAGTCGCAGTTTCGGTTCGCCCGACGCAGCGGCAACACGGCGCTGCTCCTGCGCGGCGAGCTGCGAGTTGGTCTTGTTCCACACCGCTTTGAGCCAGTGGAACGTGAGCGCGATGACGGCGAGCCACGCGATGATCAGTCCGATTCCCGGCCCGGCACCTTGCAGGGTGTCCGGCACGGTCTGGCGTGTCCAGATCGACAGCATGCCGTACACCGACGACACTGCGCATCCTGCTAGGGCCGCCCAGGCCAGCGCCCAGATGCGGGTGACGAGTGCGAGGACCGACATCACCACACCGAACGTCAGCACCAGTACGACGAAGACGCGCGACGGGAGGGCGATCGATTCGGCCGCGGCTGCGTCGCTGCCCGAGAGCACATCGAATCCGCTGGCAGATCCGGTGTGCGGTAGCGCGAAGGTGACCAGCAGGACAAGCACCAGCCCGGCCACGACCATGGCACGTGCGCCGGGGTCCAGCTCGGTCATCACCGCTCTCTCGGTTCGTCCGAGTTCCTCGGCAGTTCGAGAGGGTACGACGCGATCGGGTCCGTCTTTTTCTGTCATGCGGTGCATCCTGTCTGTGCCGGTAGCGGCGCCGGTGCGCCGATCGAGGGAAGTCCGAGGCCAACGCCGATCGGTGCCGTCTTCGGCATCACGCCTCGTTCGTGAGCGTCTCCTGCAGCCGTACGGCGGTGAGTGAGCACTCCGGCGTCGGCGATCAAGTGGTACGGGGCTGCGGCGGTCAGTGTGGTCGTGACGACGTCGCCCGGGCGAATATCGCCCGCCCGCTCGGCATCGACGGCGAAGTGCACGAGTCGACCGTCCCTGGCTCGCCCGCTCATCCGATGGGTTGCCGCGTTCTTCCGACCTTCACCGGTGGCGACGAGCAGTTCTACCTCGGTACCGATCAGGGCCTGATTGGCCGCGAGAACGATCTCCTCCTGCAGGGCGATCAATCGCAGGTACCGTTCTTGCACAACCTCTTTGGGCACCTGGTTGGGCATGTCGGCGGCCGGTGTCCCCGGACGCTTCGAGTACTGGAACGTGTAGGCATTGGCGAACTTCGCCCGACGCACCACGTCGAGCGTCTGCTCGAAATCCTCTTCGGTTTCACCGGGGAATCCCACGATGATGTCGGTGGTGATTGCCGCGTGCGGCATCGCGGCACGCACCTTGTCGATGATGCCCATGAACTTCGTCTGCCGATAGGACCTGCGCATCGCCTTGAGGATTCGGTCCGAGCCGGACTGCAGCGGCATGTGCAACGTGGGGCAGATGTTCGGGGTGGATGCCATCGCGTCGATGACGTCATCGGTGAACTCGGCCGGATGCGGTGAGGTGAATCTCACTCGTTCGAGTCCCTCGATCGAGCCGCAAGCGGTCAGCAGCGAGGCGAACGCGCCGCGGTCACGAGGCATGTCCGGATCGGCGAACGAAGCACCGTACGCATTGACGTTCTGGCCGAGCAACGTCACCTCGAGTACACCCTGATCCACCAAAGCCTGTACCTCGGCGAGGATGTCGCCCGGCCTGCGGTCGATCTCCTTGCCGCGCAGGGCGGGGACGATGCAGAAAGTGCAGGTGTTGTTGCATCCCACCGAGATGGACACCCAACCGGCGTACGCGGATTCGCGCTTCGCGGGCAGTGTCGACGGGAAGGCCTCCAGGGATTCGAGGATCTCGACCTGCGCCTCGTCGTTGTGTCGGGCGCGCTCGAGCAGCACCGGCAGCGACCCGATATTGTGGGTGCCGAAGACGACGTCGACCCACGGTGCCTTCTGGACGACGGTGTTGCGATCCTTCTGCGCCAGGCAACCGCCCACCGCGATCTGCATGTTGGGGTTACGCGTCTTGGCCGGGCGCAGCATGCCGAGATTGCCGTACAGCTTGTTGTCCGCGTTCTCGCGGACTGCGCACGTGTTGAACACGACCAGATCTGCGTCGGTGCCCGCATCCGCTGGAACGTAGCCGGCCTCCTCGAGCAATCCGGACAGTCGCTCCGAATCGTGGACGTTCATCTGGCAACCGTGCGTACGCACTTCGTAGCTGCGGGGACTTGTCGCCGACCCGTCGGTGACCGGCACGGGCTCGGAAACCCCGTGTTCTGTCACGTCCACGGTCGGAAAAACACTCGTTTGCACCCCTCCAGGGTACGTCCATCGCGCGGACCGACACGCCGGGGTCACGAGGCTCACCGGTGACTGTCCAGGGCCGATGCCGACCCTCAGTAAAGTTTCCATTACATAATCGAAGATGGCGGGCGAAAACACCGGTCGGCGAGGAAACTACGCATAGGGTTTCGAGCTATGACGCACGCCACCGACGCGCCGGCATCGACACCCCCGCCGGGCGCACCCTCGATGATCTCGCTCAAATCCGTCGACAAACATTTCGGTGATCTGCACGTTCTCAAGGACATCAACCTGGAAGTGCCGGCCGGTCAGGTCGTCATCGTCGTGGGTCCCTCCGGATCGGGCAAGTCGACCCTGTGCCGGACGATCAATCGGTTGGAGCCGATCGATTCCGGTGCCATCGAAGTCGACGGAGACCTGCTCCCCGCCGAGGGCAAGGCCCTCGCAGCACTGCGCGCCGACGTGGGCATGGTGTTTCAGTCGTTCAACCTGTTCGCACACAAGACGATTCTGCAGAACGTCATGCTCGCGCCGATGAAGGTCCGCAAGCAGAAGAAGGACGAGGCGGAGAAGAGCGCCCTGGCCCTCCTCGAGCGCGTGGGCATCGCCAACCAGGCAGACAAGTACCCTGCTCAGCTGTCCGGTGGTCAGCAGCAGCGCGTCGCCATCGCTCGCTCTCTCGCCATGAACCCCAAGGTGATGCTGTTCGACGAGCCCACCTCGGCCCTCGACCCCGAGATGGTCACCGAGGTCCTCGACGTCATGACCTCGCTCGCGAAAGAGGGAATGACGATGCTCGTCGTCACCCACGAGATGGGCTTCGCCCGAAAAGCCGGTGACCGCGTCATCTTCATGGCCGACGGTGCCGTCGTCGAGGACACCGATCCTGAGACCTTCTTCAAGTCCCCGAAGTCCGAACGCGCCAAGGACTTCCTCGGCAAGATCCTCGGACACTGACCCGATTCACCGCTCGTCCCCGCAAGAACGACCTATCCAAAGGACATTCACAGTGAGAATCACCCGACCGCTTCGCTTCGGTGTTGCCATCGCCGCTCTCTCCATCGTCGCCACCGCATGCGGCGGAGGCGAAGAGGCGCGCAGCGTCTCTTCCAGCGCCGAAGCCGGCAACCTCGTCGTCGGCATCAAGTTCGATCAGCCCGGTCTCGGACTTCGTAACCCCGACGGGTCCTTCACCGGATTCGACGTCGAGGTCGCCAAGTACGTCGCCGGCCAGCTGGGCGTCGATGAGGGCAACATCGAATTCCGTGAGGCACCGTCCGCTCAGCGCGAAACGCTGATCGAGAACGGCGAGGTCGACATGGTCGTCGCCACCTATTCGATCACCGATACCCGCAAGGAGAAGGTCAGCTTCGCCGGGCCGTACTTCGTGGCCGGACAGTCGCTGCTCGTCAGCGAGGACAACACCGACATCACCGGACCCGACACCCTCGAAGGCAGGACCCTCTGCTCGGTGACCGGATCCACTCCGGCACAGAACATCGCCGACGAGTACCCCGGAGTTCAGCTGCAGCCGTACGACACGTACTCCGCATGCGTCGAAGCACTTCGAAACGGCACCGTCGATGCGGTCACTACCGACGACATCATTCTTGCCGGCTACGCGGCGCAGTCGCCCGGACAGTTCAAGGTCGTCGGCGAGCCGTTCACCACCGAGAACTACGGAATCGGCTTGGCCCTGGACGACACCGAGGGACGTAACCAGATCAACGACGCGATCGAAGAGATGGTGTCGAGCGGTGCCTGGGAGCAGGCCTTCAACGAGACCGTCGGCGATTCCGGCTACGAACTTCCGGCCAAGCCCACCGTCGACCGCTACTGATCGATGACCCCGTCGGTCCGCTGCACTCGGTGTAGCGGACCGACGGGGTCGAACTCGCCGAGCCGTGAGGACCTGAAGCACCTTGAACCTACTGAGCAAATACGGCGATGAGCTGATAGACGCATTTCTCACCACCATCTATCTCACTGTGGCGTCGTTGATCGGTTCGCTCGTCATCGGAACCATCATCGCCGCGATGCGCGTATCCCCCGTTCCCATCGCCCGCGGCATCGCCACCACGTACGTCACCATCTTCCGCAACACACCGCTGACCCTGATCATCCTGTTCACATCTTTCGGCCTCTATCAGACGTTGGGTGTGTCGCTGGCCGAGGACGCTTCGCCGACGTTTCTCGCGGACAACAACTTTCGTCTCGCCGTTCTGGGTCTGAGCGTCTACACCGCGTCGTTCGTGGCGGAGTCGCTCCGATCCGGCATCAACACCGTTCCTGTCGGTCAGGCCGAGGCCGGACGTTCGCTGGGGATGACGTTCACTCAGAACATCTCGATCGTCGTACTCCCTCAGGCGTTTCGCGCGGTCGTCGGACCCTTGGGCAGCGTGGTGATTGCACTGACGAAGAACACCACGATCGCCTCCGTCATCGGTGTAGCAGAGGCATCGTTCCTGATGAAGGAAATGATCGAGAACGAGGCCGCGATCTTCGTGGTCGGTGGCATCTTCGCCCTCGGCTTCATGTGTCTGACACTTCCGACCGGGCTGCTGTTCGGTTACATCAGCAAGCGATTGGCGGTGTCCTGATGAGTGACGCAGTAGCAGTCCTCTATGACGTTCCCGGACCGAAAGCGATCCTGCGGTACCGCATTCTCACAGCTGTCGTGGCTGTGATCTCGCTGGTAATCGCAATCTTCATCTATCGGGCCCTCGATTCCCAAGGTCAGCTGACCGCCGAGAAGTGGGATCCGTTCCTCCAAGCGACGACCTGGACCACCTATCTCCTGCCCGGCATTCAGGGAACACTCATCGCTGCTGCGATGTCGATCGTGCTTGCGCTGATTCTCGGTGCGATTCTCGGCATCGGACGCTTGTCGGATCATCGCAGCGTGCGCGCGATCAGCGGTGCGGTCGTCGAGGTGTTCCGCGCTGTACCGGTGCTGATCTTGATGATCTTCCTGTACGCGGTATACGCGGACTATCAGGTCTTCAAAGTCCAGTACTTGGCGTTGGCAGCGGTTGTCACCGGATTGACCTTGTACAACGGGTCGGTCATCGCAGAAATCGTGCGCGCAGGAGTCAATTCGCTTCCCAAAGGTCAGCGTGAGGCTGCGTCAGCGCTCGGTATGCGTAAGAGCCAAGTCATGCTGTTGGTACTCCTCCCCCAGGCGGTGACGGCGATGCTACCGGCGATCATCTCGCAGATGGTCGTCGCGCTGAAGGATTCAGCGCTCGGTTACGTCATCGGATACATCGAGGTCGTGCGATCGGGACAGCAGGTAGGTGCGTTCTACAGCAACTACCTACCGTCGCTGATCATCGTCGCAATCATCATGATCATCATCAACTCCGCGTTGACGAAGCTGGCCACCGTGGTCGAACGTCGTTTGCGTTCGCGTAAGCGCAAGGCCGGCGCGACTGAAGTGGTTCCGGCTCTCGACGGCGGTCAGGCAGCCTGATCACGTATCGCTAGCAACAAGTAAGGCCCGCAACACCGATGGTGTTGCGGGCCTTACTTTTTCTCGACTGCACCGGCTCGAGGTGGACGATCACATCGAGTCGGGGCCGTCGAAGTCTTCGGTGTCGGCACCTGCGCGGTCGAGTTGTTCCTTGACCACCGCGAACGCCATTCCCTGGGAGTAGCCGCGACGGGCGAGCATGCCGACCAACTTGCGCACTATCCTGTCTCGCTCCGCGCGGGCGTCCGGTCCACTCGGATCGGGTAACTGCAGTGAGCGACATCGCTTGCGTACCAACTCGGCTGCTCGCAGTCGCTCGTCGTCTGCATCGATCAGATCCAATGCATGGACGGCGAGCTCGTTGCTGACACCCTTGTTGCGAAGCTCCATACTCAGTGCACGTTTGCCCTTGCCGGAGTATTTGTGTCGAGATTGGACCCACTGCTGCGCGAAAGACTCGTCGTCGACCAGTTTGGCCTTCTCGAGCCGGTCGAGAACGGCGTTCGCGATCTCAGTGGTGAAGCCCTTCTTGGCCAGGCTGGCTTCGAGTTCGTGCCTGCTGCGCGCTCGGTCGGTCAGCAGCCGGAGGCAGACATCTTTCGCCTGCGCCTCGGTGCCGCCGCCTTCGTCTCGCTGCTGCACAGCGACGACAAGTTAGAAGTCGACCGGAGCAGCTGCGGGCTCTTCTGCGGTGACGTCCGCGCCGATCTGCAGCTTCTCCATGATCTTCTTCTCGATCTCGTCCCGCACGTCGGGATTCTCGAGCATGAACTTGCGGGCGTTCTCCTTGCCCTGGCCGAGCTGATCGCCTTCGTAGGTGAACCACGAGCCCGACTTACGAATGAAGCCGTGCTCGACACCCATGTCGATCAACGAGCCTTCGCGGCTGATGCCCTTGCCGTAGATGATGTCGAACTCGGCCTGCTTGAACGGCGGCGCAACCTTGTTCTTGACCACCTTGACCCGGGTGCGGTTGCCGATCGCGTCGGTTCCGTCCTTCAGGGTCTCGATGCGGCGGATGTCGAGGCGAACCGAGGCGTAGAACTTCAATGCCTTACCACCGGTGGTGGTTTCGGGAGAGCCGAACATGACGCCGATCTTCTCGCGCAGCTGGTTGATGAAGATGACGGTGGTACCGGAGTTGCTCATGGCACCGGTGATCTTGCGCAGCGCCTGGCTCATCAGGCGGGCCTGCAGACCCACGTGACTGTCACCCATCTCGCCCTCGATCTCGGCGCGCGGTACCAGTGCCGCCACCGAGTCGATCACGAGGATGTCGAGAGCACCCGAACGGATCAGCATGTCGGCGATCTCGAGAGCCTGCTCACCGGTATCGGGCTGCGACACCAGCAGTGCATCGGTGTCGACACCGAGCTTCTTCGCGTAGTCCGGATCCAGAGCGTGCTCGGCGTCGATGAAGGCTGCGATGCCGCCGGCCCGCTGGGCGCTGGCCACTGCGTGCAGGGCGACGGTGGTCTTACCCGAGGATTCCGGACCGTAGACCTCGATGACACGTCCACGCGGCAACCCTCCGATGCCGAGTGCCACATCGAGCGCGATCGATCCAGTGGGGATGACGGCGATGGGCTGGCGGACCTCGTCACCGAGGCGCATCACCGAACCCTTGCCGAAGTTCTTGTCGATCTGCGCGAGTGCGAGATCGAGTGCTTTGTCGCGATCGTATGCAGCCATCGTGAGCTCCCTGTGTCGTATCGTTCAGCTGTGTCGTGTCGATCAGCTTTGTCGTCGGTAACGCTAGATCGGGGTACCGACAAGAAGTTTCTCGAGACCGCCCGGCAACCGTTGACACAAGCATAGGGGAACACGTGTTCGAGTCAACTACCGCGGCTCTCGACACGCCGACAGGATCGAATCGACCCGGGAGCTACCAGCGTTCTCTCGGCACGTCGAACTCGTAACAGATCGATCGCCACACTTCCCGTGGATCGACGCCGTCCTCGATGGCCTGCGCCCCGGTGCGACCGATACCGGACAGCACGTGATCGGTCAGCAGGGAATCGCCTCGAACGGAGCCGAACTCGTCGGTGAGCAATTCACGAAATTCGGTCAGACGCACACCGACAACCCTAACGCTCGCGCTGTTGCGCTCCGCGGGCGAGCACCTCGTGACACACCGACACCGGATCTGCGACGGACCGTGCTCCGCCCGCCGCCGCCCTCGCCGCCCGGGCGAACTTCGGATCGGACAGTACGGTCGCCACCGCGTCGGCTATGGATGTTGCGGTCGGGGGTCGCACGATGACGGCACTCCCCTGCCTGCCTGCGCGATTCGCCAGTTCCCACTGGTCACCGCCACCGGGCACCGTCACCACCGGCACGCCGTGAATGAGTGCCTTGGCCAACATTCCGTGACCACCGCCGCACACCACCACATCGGCGCGACGTAGCAGTTCGTCCTGGCGGCCCAGGCCTGCGTTCGCCCAGTCCGGCAGCACGTCGGGGCCGCCATCGAGAACGGATGCCACCACCCGGACGCCTCTGCCGTCCAACCCTTTCAGCGCCATCTCGAGCATTCCCTCCGCACCGGTGAATGCGGTCGACGGAGCGACCATCACCACGGGCGACACACCGTCGGGAATATCGAGCAGGTTCTTCGTCGGCTCCCACAGCAACGGGCCGACCACGTGAGCGTCCTCCGGCCAGTCGGGGCGGTGCACCTCGAGCGCGGGAATGGTGGCGATGAGCCGAGCGGCCGGGCCCGGGTCATCGGCAGGCAGCCCGATGCTCGTCCGCGCGAGTGACCGTTGAGTTCGGCCCTGAGCGATCGAGCGTGACGTCAACGCGCGCATCACGGTATCGCGCAGCCTGCCGCGAACCCCGGTACCGGGAGCCAACCCACTTCCGATGGGCGGCAACCCTTTCGAGGGTGAATACAGCGGGTGGGGCGACAGCTCGACCCAGCTGATGCCGAGCCGCTCGGCGGCCATGCCGCCCCCTGCGGTCAGGATGTCGGATACGACGAGATCGACGTTCTCCCGCTCGAGGTCGGGCAGCAACTCGGTCGAGACGAACGCCGCCCGCGAGTGGATACGTTGCCCGGCATCGAGATCGTCGTCCTCCGGCCGCGGCGCAAGACCGCCCAACGGAAGCGCGCGCAGCCCCGCGGCGTGCGCGTCGGGCACCCACCTGCTACCGGTGAAGAGGACCGGTTCGTCGCCGGCCGCGCGGAAGAGCAGAGAGAGCGCGATTGCCGGGAAGGCATGCCCCGGATCGGGCCCGGCCACCACTGCTACTCGCATCGACCCAGCGTGCCACACTCGAGCCGGGCCGCCATCGACGCAGCCTCGGTCACTCGCTCTCGGGCCGCAGATACCTGTCGACTGCACACGCCATCTCGCGCACCACCTCGGGACCGGGCACGCGCTCGGACACCATCTCCGCGGACTGAACTGCGGACTGCACCATCAGCAGCACCAGGGTCGCCAGCGTGGTGGGATCCCCAGCACGAATCGACGAATCACGTTGCCCTGCAAGCACAAGCGAAGTCAACGCATCGATGATCAACGACTGGCTCGTGCCGAGTCGATGAAGAATGTACGTGGCGAGCACATCGGAATCGGACCGCAGAATTTTGACGAACAACGGGTGCAGACGAATACTGTCGGCAACGCCACCCACTGCCGTCACGATCTGATCGCGACCCGACGCCGTGTCGTCGAAACTCGGAATCAGGGCACCGATCTCGCGAGTGAGCAGACTCGACACCACTGCCCGCGTATCGGCCCATCTCCGATATACAGTGGGCCTGCTGACCTTGGCACGACGGGCGATCTCGGCCAGGGTCGTGCGCTTGACCCCGTGTTCGAGGATGCACGACCGAGCTGCGTCGAGAACATTGTCCTCGACCGACTTCTCGGGGACATCCGTCACGGACGCCGACAGCAAGGGCTCGGTCGAGGCTGGACTCGACACCGGCTGCTCGATCACGTGCCATCCTTCACAATTCGGACAAAGCGACTGTTCCGCGGGTTCAAGCAAACTTTTCGTTACAGTACCTCACGATTACGGGCACATTCGGCCGCCAAGACCCCGATAACACGCACTGAAAATGTACGCCGCAGCCGGCTGACGAGGAATCGACTCGGTCACCGACACGGCAATCGTCAACCCTGGCAAGCTGATCGATGTGACCGACGAATGGATACGACCATGACCCGTTCGGTGACGGTGTTGACCAATCCGGCGGCCGGTGGTGGGCGTGCAGCGCAGCTGGGACGGTGCGCTGTCGCACGCCTGCGTGAGCGCGAACTGAACGTCACGGCCATCGAAGGGCGCACGCCGGGGGACGCATTGGCATTGCTGGAGAAAGCCGTCGGAACCGGCACGGACGCCGTGGTCGCGGTCGGCGGCGACGGACTGGTCAACCTCGTGCTTCAGGTGCTCGCCGCCACCGATACCCCGATGGGTCTCATTCCGGCCGGCACCGGCAACGATCTGGCCCGAGCACTGGGACTGCCACGAGACGACGCTGCCCGCGCAGCCGACATCGTCGCCGACAACCTCACTCGCACAATCGACCTCGGTCGGATCGGCGAACGCTGGTTCGCCACCGTCCTGTCCAGCGGCTTCGACTCGCTGGTCACCGAGCGGGCAAGACTACTGCGATGGCCCCGTGGACCTCTGCGGTACAACGCCGCCATGGTCTTGCAGCTGGCTTCGCTCCGAAAGCTCTCGTACGTGATCGAAATGGACGATGCCGAGCTCCGTCTCGACGCCACCTTGGTGGCCGTCGGAAACGGCAGCAGTTACGGCGGAGGCATGGCCATCTGCCCGTCCGCGCGGCTGGACGACGGTCTCCTCGATATCACCGTCGTCCGCGGAGTGAGTCGAACCCGGCTGGTCGGACTGTCACCGACTCTCTACCGGGGAACACACGTCGACCTGCCGGAGGTCGACACCTACACCTCGACGCGAGTCACCCTGCGGTGCGAGGGCATCGTCGCGTACGCAGACGGTGAGCGCATCGCCGAACTGCCTGTCACCGCGTACTCCGTACCGCAGGCGCTGCGGGTGTTCGTCGCTCGGGGTTCCGCGCCCGGCGCACGATGAGCGGCTTGCCGATCAGAACTTCGAGGAGTAGCGATCGTTGTCGGACGAGATGGCCCTGTACAACCACACCAGACCCAGCACGAGTGCGCCTGCCACCACCAGCCAGAACACACCCTTGATGATGCTGCCCAGAAGCGCGAGCGCAATCCAGATCAGAACGATGAATCCGAGTACTTTCCAGAACATGAAGTGCTCCTGCCGTCGCCGCGCACCGTGTCGTATCGCGTACTTCGATACTGGCACCGGAACCCACCGACCACATCCGGGTGAACCCTGAAATCCTCAGCGGTGCCGCGAGCGGATCTCCTCGATTTCGGTGAGCGCCTCCGCCCATCCCTGCAGTCGATCCGTCGCGGACGACAGCTCACGTCGGTGCGATTCGACCACTGTCGTCGACGCCGATCCGGCCGGCCCGGTCATCCGCGCTGCTGCCGCGACGAGCTGTTCGTACTGATCGACTCCGGTCGCGAGTTGGGCTGCAGCCGAGGCGATTCCGTCACGCAGATGTTCACGGGTGACGGCGCTCGCCGCACCGGCACGCTCCAGAGCCGCGATGTCGACAGCGACCCCTTCGAGACTCCGGGCCGCAGCGGAGGTCACACCGATCATCTCTTCGACATCGTCGGCCCCGATCGTCTCGGACCTGGCCAGGATTCCCAGCAGCTCGAACAAGCTCTGCTCGGCCCCGGCCAACCGGCTCATGGACCCGTACGCAGCAGATCCACGCTGCGGCAACGCGCGCTTGGTCGGTAGGCCCACGGGCACCGGTTGCGACCGAAGACGCCGCAACCGCGTGACAGCGAACGCCGCTGGGACGGCCATGAGCGCAGCGCCACCGCCGCCGACGAACAGAGTCCACTCCGGGGCCGACAGAACGGCCATCCCCGCGGTTCCCACTGCCGTCGTCGTGGACGCTGCCCCGAATCTGATTCCGCGGCTTCTGGCCCGACGGATCTTCTTCAGATGCTTGACGCGGGGGTCCTTTCGCCGACCGGCAGCGTCGAGGATCGATGTTCCGACACTACGTGCGGACTCCGCCAAGGATTTCACCACTGCGCCGGACTCCGTGACCGCAGCGGTCACGGAGTCTCGATCGAGCGAAACGGCCGGCCGCTTACGCGACCGGCCGGGTTCGTGTTCTCTTCTACCCATGTCCGCGGTGCCGTCAGGAGGGCGAACTCTTCGTTCGATCGATCACGCCTGAGCCGGAGGCTCGGGCGTCGAGTCCGGGGACTTGGCAATCGAGGGCTTCGCCGCGGCATTGCCCGACGGGAGAGAATCGCCTGCCATCGATGCACGGATCTGTTCCAGTCGGCTGTGACCCGCCATCTGCACGGATGCCTGCTGGACCTCCATCATGCGACCGGACACCGTGTTCTGGGCCAGCTCAGCGGATCCCAGTGCATCTGCGTACCGACGTTCGATCTTGTCGCGCACAGCGTCGAGGCTCGGGGTGTTACCGGGCGCGGACAGGGTGCTGTCCATCGACCGCAGGGATTCGCTGACCTTCTCCTGCATCTTCGCCTGCTCGAGCTGGCTGAGCAGTTTGGTGCGCTCCGCGACCTTGGACTGCAGAGCCATGGCGTTCTGCTCGACGGCCTTCTTGGCCTGGGTGGCAGCCTGCAGAGACTGGTCGTGCAGGACTTTGAGGTCCTCGACGCTCTGTTCCGCGGTCACGAGCTGCGCGGCAAATGCCTCGGCGGCGTTCGTGTATTGCGTGGCCTTCTCGATGTCGCCTGCGGTGGCGGCCTGATCGGCCAGCGTCACCGCTTGTCGAGCGTTGGCGTTGAGCTTCTCGACCTCGTCCAGCTGCCGGCTGAGCTTCATCTCGAGCTGGCGCTGATTACCGATGACGGACGCGGCCTGCTGGGACAGTGCCTGATGCTGCCGCTGTGCGTCTTCGATAGCCTGCTGGATCTGAACTTTGGGGTCGGCCTTCTCGTCGATCTTGGAATTGAAGAGCGCCATCATGTACTTCCAGGCTTTGACGAAAGGATTAGCCATGGGGTGGTCCTGCCTCCATCTGTTGCGCCGCGGTGGCCGCGTACGGGTCGGCTGCTCTCGCAGTGACCGAAATTAACCTGTCCGTGCTGAGAAAAGTCGGGTGCGTGGTCTGAGTCGAGAATGGAAACTGGGTACTTTTCCGATCTTAGGCGGCAGCGAGAGCTCTGGCAGCAGGTGCCGGAATCACGACGCGAGTATCGCCATCGATGCGGGTCGCTACGACAGCCTCGTCGCGTAGTGCCGCGGCGGTGGATGCGTCGGACAGTGTCACGCTGACATCGCTCATGACATCCGCGAGCGGGACGGCGAGGGCATCGCAGATCGCGGCGAGGAGTTCGCTCGACGCCTCCTTGCGGCCACGTTCCACCTCGGAGAGGTAACCGAGGCTGACGCGCGCGGTGTTGGAGACTTCACGCAGGGTTCGGCTCTGTGCGACGCGAGTACGCCGCAGACTGTCGCCGAGTGCTTCACGCAATAGCAGCGCCATCTCGCTCCTCCTCGTTGGTGTTCGTGTCGACGGCTGTGCCGTCGCGACGACAACGTTCATATCTCGTTCGTCCGGAGCCGTCACGATGTTCAACGTCCCACTCGGTCCGATTGGTTCCCGACCCTATATCCCCATTCACTCCAACATGCGCCGAAGCTGCTCCGACACGGCTGTCACGACTGTATCCCGGCGAAACGTCCGACGGCGCGCTCGCACACACTCCGGCCGCCACCGCCGCTCCCCCACGTCCGCTCACGTGGAGGACACGCCTCGGCGCAGGCGAACCGCCTGCACCACGTAATCCAAGCCGGTGTAGACGGTCAGCAGTACCGCCAGAGCCATCAGGGCAACCGCGACGGGATCGACGACGGACGGCAGCGGGCACAGATACACACCGATCGCGAATGTCTGCACCAGCGTCTTGACCTTCCCACCACGTCCTGCGGGGATGACGCCGTGGCGGATGACGGCGAACCGCACGGCCGTGATGCCGATTTCCCGCACCGCGATGATCACCGTCACCCACCAGGAGAGCTCGCTTAACATCGACAGTCCGACGAGCGCAGCACCGATCAAGGCCTTGTCCGCAATGGGGTCGGCCATCTTCCCGAAATCGGTGACGAGACCGTACTTGCGAGCCAGCTGGCCGTCGATGCGGTCGGTGATGGCGGCGACAGCGAAGATCGCGGTTGCGCCGAGCCGCCACGACGTGTCGTGGCCGTCGCCGACGAAGAGCGCCGCCAGAAAGACTGGAACCAAGGCGATACGGAGCACCGTCAGTACGTTGGCGATATTGAGCAACGGTACGTCTGTCACCGGTCCGGAGGTGGCGTTGCCGTGAGGTAGTTCCGAGCCTCGCGAGACACTTCCAGTACCGGGTTCACCGTTGCCTGGCACTTTGCCGCTGGTCGGGACACCGTGATCGGGCGCTACCGGCCCGTTCATCGCCGAACTCCCGAGCCGCGGACGGCGCATCCGCCGATGTGTCGGCTTTCGCGCAGCACCGACCCGCCGAGACGGGGACACACCTCACAGAACCACACACGAAAAGTTTATCGGTTGAGGGAATGACTACTGTTCACCACATGACTTCTGGGCCGAATCGGGCGAGTCGCGACACCGCGCATCCCGAATCCGACGTGCATTCCGACATCGCGAATCGTGGGTCCGCGCACGACGGCACCCTCGTCGTGCGCCGAGCCAGGACCTCCGACATTCCCGAGATCAAGCGGTTGATCGACATTTACGCCGGACGCATTCTCCTCGAGAAGAACCTCGTCACCCTGTACGAGGCGGTGCAGGAATTCTGGATTGCCGAGCGTGACGGCGAGATCATCGGCTGCGGAGCGCTGCACGTGCTCTGGGCCGATCTGGGCGAGGTTCGTACCGTCGCCGTCGACCCCGCAGCGAAGGGGCACGGTGCCGGCCACCTGATCGTTGCGAAACTCATCGAGGTCGCCCGGGAACTGGCGCTGCAGAAGGTGTTCGTGCTGACCTTCGAGGTGGACTTCTTCTCCCGGCACGGGTTCGCCGAGATCGACGGGACCCCCGTCACCGCCGAGGTATACGCGGAGATGTGCAGGTCGTACGACACCGGCGTCGCGGAATTCCTCGACCTGAGCTTCGTCAAACCGAACACACTGGGCAACACGCGAATGCTGCTGTCGCTCTGACAGAATTTTGCGGACCACCCCCGAATTCGGAAGAGAGCTCATGCCCCTGATCGCCGTCAGCTACACCTACTCGCCCACCACCACGGACGGTCGCGACACTCACCGCGCTGCACATCGTGCATGGTTGGCCGACCTGCTCGAACGCAAGACCTTGGTCTCGAGCGGCCCGTACGCCGACGGCAGCGGAGCGTTGCTGCTGGTGGACGGCCCCGATGCCGCCACCGTCGAGACACTGTTCGCCCAGGACCCGTTCGCAGTCGAGAATCTGATCGAATCGGCGACGTTCCACGAGTGGACACCTGTGATGGGCACATTCACGTCCTGATCGGCCTGCTCACCCGGCTCGGGTGAATGGACCACTGCCCCGCCGAGACGGCTGCAGTGGTCCATTCACCACGATCGAGGGCGGGTCAGAACTCGTCGGACGCCGGCTGTTCGTCCGGGTCGCCGCCCTTGATCGACCACAGCAGACCGTCGAGCTCGTCGGGTTTGACGAGCACCTCGCGGGCCTTCGATCCCTCGCTCGGTCCCACCACTCCTCGGTTCTCCATCAAGTCCATCAATCGCCCGGCCTTGGCGAAGCCGACTCTGAGCTTGCGCTGCAGCATCGACGTCGAACCGAACTGACTCGTCACGACCAACTCGACCGCCTGCAACAGCACGTCGAGATCGTCACCGATGTCCGGGTCCACATCCTTCTTGTCGGAGACCTTCGCCGCGGTCACGGTGTCGTTGTACTCGGGCTCGGCCTGGTTCTTGGCGAAGTCGACGACGGCAGCGATTTCCTCGTCGGTGATGAACGCACCCTGTAGACGCGTCGGCTTGCCCGCACCCATCGGCAGGAACAGCGCATCGCCCATACCGATCAGCTTCTCCGCCCCCGGCTGATCCAGGATGACGCGGGAGTCGGTCAGTGACGAGGTGGCGAAGGCCAGACGCGACGGCACGTTCGTCTTGATCAGACCGGTGACGACGTCGACGGACGGGCGCTGGGTGGCCAGTACCAGGTGGATGCCGGCGGCGCGCGCCTTCTGTGTGATCCGCACGATCGCTTCCTCGACGTCGCGCGGGGCGGTCATCATCAGGTCGGCGAGCTCGTCGACGATCGCGAGGATGTACGGGTACGGCCGGTAGACGCGTTCGCTGCCCAGCGGCGCGGTGATCTCGCCGGAGCGCACCTTCTTGTTGAAGTCGTCGATGTGCCGAACCTTGTTGATCTGCATGTCCTGGTAGCGCTGCTCCATCTCCTCGACGAGCCAGGCCAGGGCCGCAGCAGCCTTCTTCGGCTGCGTGATGATCGGGGTGATGAGGTGCGGAATGCCTTCGTACGGCGTCAGCTCCACCATCTTCGGGTCGATCAGGATCATTCGCACTTCGTCCGGCGTCGCTCGCGCCAGCAGCGAGACGAGCATCGAGTTCACGAAACTCGACTTACCGGAACCGGTGGATCCGGCCACCAGCAAGTGCGGCATCTTCGCGAGGTTGGCGCTGACGAAGTCGCCCTCGATGTCCTTGCCCAGTCCGATCACCAGCGGATGGTGATCCTTGCGCGTGGACGGCGCAGTGAGCACGTCGGCCAGGCGGACCATCTCGCGATCGGAGTTGGGCACCTCGATCCCGACCGCCGACTTGCCCGGGATCGGCGCGAGCAGGCGCACGTTGTCCGTGGCCACCGCATAGGCGATGTTGCGCGCGAGCGCCGTGATCTTCTCGACCTTGACGCCGGGTCCGAGCTCCACCTCGTAGCGCGTGACCGTCGGTCCGCGGGTGAAACCGGTGACGGCAGCATCGATCTTGAACTGTTCGAGTACCTCGGAGATGGCCTCGATCATGGCGTCGTTCGCCTGGCTGCGGGTCTTGGGCGGGTCACCGTCGATCAGCAGCGACAACGACGGAAGCGTGTAATCACCGTCGACGACGCGATCGACGACGATCTTGTCGTCCTCGGCCGCCTGCTTCGGTTCGGCCGCCTTCACGATGGGCTTGGGCTTCGGCCGCGGGGGCGTGACCGGCTCGGGGGCAGGTGCGGGGACAGCGACGGCGGGCGCGATGACCTCGGTGGCGGCCTCGGGCGGCGGGGTCTTGCGCGCACGCGACGGCTTGGCGACCGGGATGTATTCCTCGGTCGGGTAGTTGTCGTGCGGGTCGACGGTGCCGTGGACCGGGTAGCCGTCGGCATCGAAGTTGCTGTCGTAGTCGCCGTAGCCTTCGTCACCGAACTCGGAGCCGAAGTCGGCCGGGTCGTACTCGTCGTATTCGTCGCCGCGGCTGTCGGTTCCGAACAGTGCACGCATCCGGTCAGGCACGTCGCGCACGGTGGTACCGGTGAGCAGGAGCACTCCGAACAAAGCGGCGAGCAGCAGCAACGGCACGGCCAGCCACACGGTGAGGCCGTCGGCGATGGGTCCGCCTGCGACGTATCCGATGAAGCCCGCGCCCTCGGATCGGCCTGCGGCGTCGGTCGGTGAACCGGCGGCCATGTGCCACAGTCCGAGGATCGGCAAGCCGAGCAGGATCGAGCCCAGGACCAGCCGCGGACGCACCTCGGGATTCGGTTCGGAACGCATCAGAACCACGGCGATTGCGACACCGAGCACGGGTGCGACGTAACCGGCCTCGCCGATGACGGCGCGGATACCCACCTCGATCCATGTGCCGACCGGTCCCCCGGCGCTCAACCACACACTCGCGGCGACGACCACACTGACGGCGATCAGTCCGAGAGCGATTCCGTCCCGACGGTGGCCGTGCTCGATGTCGGCAGCTTTGCTCACGGTCCGGGTCGTGGCACCGACTCCACGGGCCGCCATCGACCAGGTGGACGCAATGCCTCGCCCGATCGCATCGAGGGCACCGCGTGACTTCTTCTTCGCCGCAGGCCGCCGAGCCGTCGACGAGCCCCTGGCGGGGGCCTTGCCGCGGGAGGATGCGTTCGCCCGAGACGTCGCCGGGTTGCGCGGCGCGGTCGGCTTCTTCGGCGTGGTGACGGTGCGCGCGGTGCGTCCACCGCCGGATTTACGGGCGGTGCCGGACGCGCGCGAGGAGCCGGATCCGCTGGATCCGGCCCTGGCGGTGGAGGTGCTGGTCTTTCCTGCCATGCCCCCAGGCTAGTCGCAACAGCCCCGTCGAAACCATCCGCAACACCAGTAACAGCGGAGGCGAATGCGTCAGAAGCTCAGATCGAGCGCCTTCACAGCGGCGACATCATCTGCCGAACCCTCGTACAGCACCTCGATCTGGTCCCGCCCGAACGCGTAGAGCAACAGTTCCGACGGCTCCCCCACCACGGTCACGCCCGGGCCCGACCCACCCTTGAACGTGGCGGTGCGGCCGTCCGGGGTGCGGACGTGCACCGGAATCGGCGCGGAGCGGTGTCCGGCCCGTCCTATCAAACGAACCTGCGGCCACAGACGCGTTTCCACCGCGGTCGGCAGTACTCGACGCGTCCAACTCTCGCCGGCCCGGCGCAGATCCTCGTGATGAACAAACATCTCACCGAGATTGATCAATGGATCGAGCAGTGCAAACGGCGACCACATGGGCGGCCCCGTCCGTACGTCCTCCACCACGGAGGTGAACGGCTTGTTCGCCACGGATCGCTGGACCCGCTCCGTGTACCCCGCGAGCGGCGACAGGAATATGCCCGGCGAGGCGTCCAGGCGTCGCTCCCGGACGACAAGATGCGCCGCCAGATCGGCCGCTGTCCACTCACCGCACAGCGTCGGCGCATCGGGACCCACGTCGAGAAGGGTCTGGACCAATTGAGAACGTTCATCCTGGGCAAGGCTCACGCGCTCCAGGCTACGGCCAGACGGAACCAGCGGCATCCTGCCGCGGGATCCCATCCTTTGTCTGGGTAACCTCCCAACAGTGCCGGTATCGGAAATTCTCGTCATCCTGCTCGCCGGACTCGGAGCCGGAGCGATCAACGCCGTCGTCGGTTCCGGGACGCTGATCACGTTTCCGACTCTGGTCGCATTCGGCTATCCCCCGGTGGTCGCCACCATGTCCAACGCCGTGGGACTGGTCGCGGGAAGCGTCTCGGGTACGTGGGGATATCGCCGAGAACTGCGTGGGCAGTGGCATCGCCTGCGGTGGCAATTGCCTGCCTCGTTCTTCGGAGCGCTCGGTGGTGCCTGGCTGCTGCTGCATCTGCCCGAAACCGTCTTCGCCGCAGTGGTTCCGGTGTTGCTCATCGGCGCGCTGATTCTCGTTGTCACACAACCGCGAATTCAGGCCTGGGCCAAGCGGCGATCGGAAGCCGCGGGTAAGGCCGCGAACCACATCAGCCGTACCCGGATGGCGTTGGTCACCGGCGGCACCCTACTGGTCGGCGTCTACGGCGGCTATTTCACTGCTGCACAAGGCATTCTGCTCATCGGAGTGATGGGGGCACTGCTCCCCGAAACCATGCAGCGGATGAACGCAGCCAAGAATCTCTTGTCGCTGGTCGTCAATGTCGTTGCCGCAGTGACGTACACGATCTTTCGATTCGACGACATCAGCTGGCAAGCAGCCGGACTGATCGCCATCGGCTCCTTGATCGGCGGAGCGGTAGGAGCACGCTACGGCCGCCGGCTCTCGCCGGCGGCCCTGCGTGGTGCCATCGTCGTTCTCGGTCTGATCGGACTCTGGCGACTGCTCGTGCAGTAGATCTACTGCGGCTGCGGCTTGACCGCGATGATGGTCGGAACGATCATCGGCTTGCGGCGGTACTTGTCCGCTACCCACCGACCCACGACGCGGCGCACGGCCTGCGCGATGCGGTGCGTATCGGACACGCCGTCGGACGCCAGACGCTGCAACTCTGACTCCACGAGTTGCCCGGCTTCCTTGAGAGCGGCCGGATCGTCGGAGAATCCGCGACCGGACACCTCGGGTGCGGTCACCGCGCGACCGGTGGCCGAGTCGACGGCGACGCTGATCGCGATGAATCCACCCTCGCCCAGTACGAGCCGATCGGAAAGCGTCGAATCGCCCACGTCACCGACCGAGAGGCCGTCGACGTACACGTGCCCCACGGGCACCTGTCCGACGATCTCGGCGAGACCGTCGACCATGTCGACCACCACGCCGTCCTCGGCCAACACCACACGCTCCTCGGGGACACCCGTCGCCTTGGCCAGAGCAGCGTTGGCACGCAGGTGACGCCACTCGCCGTGCACCGGCATGGCGTTGGTGGGCCGTACCGCGTTGTAGAGGTACAGCAGCTCACCCGCCGAGGCGTGGCCCGAGACGTGGACTTTCGCATTCTGCTGCGTCACGACGGTCGCGCCGCGCTTGGCGAGGCCGTTGACCACCGCGAACACCGAATTCTCGTTGCCGGGGATGAGCGAGGACGCCAGCACCACGAGATCGTTCGCCTTGACGTTGATCTGGCGATGCTCGCCGCGGGCCATCCGGGACAGCGCCGACAACGGCTCGCCCTGCGAACCAGTGGAGATGAGCACCAACCGGTCGTCGGGAAGCGTTGCGGCAGTGTCGACATTGACCTCGAGACCGTCGGGCACACGCAGGTAGCCGAGATCCTGAGCGATCTGCATGTTGCGGACCATCGACCGGCCGACGAACGCCACCCGGCGGTTGTACCGCTCGGCGACGTCGATGACCTGCTGAATGCGGTGCACGTGACTGGCGAACGACGCGACGATGACGCGCTGCTTCGCCTTGCCGATGACGGTGTCGAGCACGCCGCCGATCTCACGTTCCGGCGTGACGAACCCGGGCACCTCTGCGTTGGTGGAATCGACCAGGAAGAGGTCGACTCCCTCGTCGCCGAGCCGCGAGAAGCCGGCCAGGTCGGTCAGGCGACCGTCGAGCGGCAGCTGATCGAGCTTGATGTCACCGGTGTGCAGCACCAGACCGGCGTCGGTCCTGATGGCAATGGCAAGCGCATCGGGAATCGAGTGGTTCACCGCGAAGTACTCGCAGTCGAACGGGCCGTGCTGCGTGTGCTGGCCCTCGATCACCTCGACGAGGTTCGGACGCAACCGATGCTCACGGCACTTGGCCGCGACCAGAGCGAGGGTGAACTTGGAACCGACGACGGGTAGGTCGGGACGCAGGCGGAGCAGGAACGGGACAGCACCGATGTGGTCCTCGTGACCGTGCGTCAGCACCACGGCCTCGACGTCGGCCATGCGGTTCTCGATGTGCCGGAAGTCCGGCAGGATGAGGTCGACACCCGGCTGCTGGTCCTCGGGAAACAGGACGCCACAGTCGATGATCAGCATCTTTCCCTGATGCTCGAACACCGTCATGTTGCGACCGATTTCTCCGATCCCACCGAGTGCGACCACGCGCAGGCCCTTGAACGGGGCCTTCGGCGGCGTGCCGAGACGCTCCGTCGGGTCGAATTCACGACGCTTGTCGGGACGCTGTGTGCGCGCCGAGTTCTGCACCATCGGCTTGCCCTGCCGAGCTCCTGCCGGTTGGCCCTGCTTCGGGGCCGGACGCTCGGAGGGTGGTCCGGCGTTTCGGGTTGCGCGTCCGCGCGATCTGTTCGGTCGTGTCATACAAGAACTCCTGCCGCCCGCAGCTCCGCTGCGAGCAATTCGATGTGATCGATGCTCGGTGGCACCTGGGGAAGTCGTGGTTCGCCGACATCGAGTCCGATGAGGCGAAGGCCGGCCTTCGAGGCGCTGACGCCGCCGAGGCGCGCGACCGAGCGAATGACCGGAATGAGACTGACGTTGATCGCCTGTGCACGTGCGATGTCGCCCATCATGAAGGCGGTGTGCAACTCACGGAGGCGAGCCGGGACGAGGTGGCCGATGACGCTGACGAAGCCGGTCGCACCGACGGAGAGCCAGGGCAGGTTCAGTGGGTCGTCGCCGGAGTAGAACTGCAACCCGGTCGATGCGATCAGTTCGGCACCGGCGTTCAGATCGCCCTTGGCGTCCTTGACCGCGAGGATCCGCGGATGCTCGGCGAGCCGTCGCAGCGTCTCGGTCTCGATGGGGACGACCGAGCGGGGCGGAATGTCGTAGAGCATGACGGGCAGGTCGGTGGCATTGGCGACCGCGGTGAAGTGGGCGTACAGACCGGCCTGCGGCGGCCGGGAGTAGTACGGGGTGACGACCAGTAGACCGTGCGCGCCTGCACGGGCGGCGTCACGGGCGAGTTCGACACTGTGCGCAGTGTCGTTGCTGCCTGCCCCGGCGATGATGCGAGCTCGGTGACCGACCGCAGCGATCACCGCGCGAAGCAGTTCGAGCTTCTCGTTCTCGGTGGTGGTCGGTGATTCACCCGTCGTGCCGGCCAGAACCAGTCCGTCGTTGCCCTGTTCGACGAGGTGATGCGCCAGGCGAACGCCTGCATCGATATCCAACTTACCGTCCGCTGTGAACGGGGTCACCATGGCGGTGAGCACCGTACCGAACACAGGCGCAACGGAAGGAGTGGCGTCACCGTAGGTCATGGCAGCAGATTACCCGGTGCTTTACCCACTCTCGCGCAGCGGGACTCCCCGCCGACACCGTGTTCCGAGACCCGCTCGCGGTCGCCACCGAACCTCGTCGTCAGACCTCGGTCACGAACGGGCTGCGAGCCACTTCCGTGCCGTCGTGCAGTGTCGAGATCTCGAAGTCACCGAATACGTCCGGCGCCACTGCCACGAGCTTACGCAGACATTCGACGGCGACGCGTCGAATTTCGACGTCCGCATGCTCCGATGCGCGCATCGATACGAAATGCCGCCATGCCCGGTAGTTGCCGCTCACCACCACGCGAGTCTCGGTCGCGTTCGGCAGCACCGACCGAGCGGCCTGCCGTGCCTGCTTGCCGCGCAATGCCGCATTGGTGACCGATTCCAACTTGCCCTCGAGCGCACCGAGCAGTTCGGTGTATGCCGCACGGCTCGCTTCGGTTGCCGATGCGAACAGCGCCTCGAGCTCAGGATCACCTTCGACAGCCGGTGGAAGAACCACGTTGGCGTCGTGCTCGGGAACGAATCGTTGCGAGAGCTGCGAGTAGGAGAAGTGCCGGTGCCGGATCAGTTCGTGCGTGCACGATCGCGAGATCCCGGTGATGTAGAACGTCACGCTCGCGTGCTCGAGAACCGAGAGGTGCCCGACGTCGAGCAGATGACGCAGATACGACGCATTGGTCGCGGTCCGAGGATTGGGCTTGGACCAGCTCTGATAGCACGCCCGACCGGCGAACTCGACCAACGCCTGCCCGCCGTCCGCGTCGGTTTCCCAGGGAATGTCGGCGGGCGGAACGAACTCGGTTCGGGCGACCAGCTGCACCTTCAGCGCAACCGTCCGCGGCACAGCTCTACCTTCGTTTTCTGCTGACACCGCACAACCCTAAACGCGGTATCGACGCTCGGCGAACGATGGCGTCACGGTGCTGTCAAATGACGCCACCAGGGATGCTTGACCGACGTCATGTATGACGTCACAATGGCGTCATGGAACTCGACAAGTACACCGCGTCGCTACGGACGGATCTACTCGCGGCAGCCGCTCTGGGCGACGAGCACACTCGGCAGACTGCCGAAGCACTCGGCAAGACGGCGGAGGCCTCCGCCAGATTGATGCTGCTCACCGCGCTGTCGGACTTCGCGGCCGAGGTGTCGAACGACCTGGACGGTCATACGGTCACCGTCCGCCTCGACGGTACGCAGGCGCACGCCGATGTTCGACGCGACAGCCCGGTGCTCGGTCTGCACGACGGCGATCCGGCGGAGCACGTCACCGAGGACTACCCGACCATGGACGATGTGTCCGGTGAGGTGCGACGGGTCACGCTACGACTGGTCGAGCAGATCAAGGAACGCGCCGAGGACGCCGCGAACAACAGCGGAGTGTCACTCAATTCGTGGTTGTCGCAGGCCGTCCAAGGCGCACTACGTGATCAGATGCGCAAGGATCGCGGCTGGAACAACTAGCGTCTACTTCTTCTCGCGCCACTCCCGCTCGAACGGCAACCGCCATGCGTGTGGAGCGATGAGCTGGTGAATGGCGTTGGGCCCCCACGAACCCGGTGCGTACAGGCGCACCGGGGGCGGATCGGCGAGCAGCGGCTCGGACACCTTCCACAGCCGCTCGATGCCCTCGGCTGTGGTGAACAGTGTGTGGTCGCCGTACATGGCGTCGAGAATCAGCCGTTCGTAGGCTTCGAGTACGTCGCCGACTCGCTCGGTTTCGTGGACGGCGAACTGCATGCTGAGTTTGTCCAGGTGCATGCCGGGCCCCGGCCGTTTGCCGTAGAACGACAACGACACCTTCGATGCGTCCGCGAGATCGAAGGTCAGGTGGTCGGGGCCATGCGCTCCGACTCCCGAGCCCGCGGGAAACATACTCTTGGGCGGCTCGCGGAACGCAATGGAAATTATTCGTTGACCTTCGGCGAGGCGTTTTCCGGTGCGCAGGTAGAACGGAACGCCCGCCCAGCGCCAATTGTCGATCTCGCATTTGAGCGCCACGAAGGTGTCGGTATCGGAGTCGGGTGCGACACCCTCCTCCGCTCGATACCCTGTGTATTGGCCTCGCACAACGTTTTTCGGTTCCAGAGGCATCATCGACCGGAATACCTTGTTCTTCTCCTCGCCGATGGCGCGGGGCTCGAGCGCTGTCGGCGGTTCCATCGCCATGAACGCGAGCACCTGGAACAGATGCGTAACGACCATGTCCTTGTACGCGCCGGTGGCCTCGTAGAATCCGGCTCTACCGTCGAGAGCGAGTTCCTCCGGTATGTCGATCTGCACGTGGTCGATGAAGTTTCGGTTCCAGATCGGCTCGAACAACCCGTTGGCGAAACGGAAGGCCAGGATGTTCTGCGCCGGTTCTTTACCCAGAAAGTGATCGATGCGGAAGATCTGATCCTCGTCGAAAGTCTCGTGCACGCGAGCGTTCAGCGCGATCGCGCTCTCGAGGTCGGTACCGAACGGCTTTTCCATGATGATCCGAGAGCGCTTCACCAGATCTGCCGATGCGAGCGTATCCACAACGGCCAGAGCAGCTCTCGGTGGAACGGACAGGTAGTGCAGGCGTTTGGCACTGCCGCCGAGTTCGATCTCGGCCTCGGCCACGGCCTCTCCCAGCGCCGCTGGTCCTGCCTTCTGCGACACGTACGTCAGTCGCGAGGCGAAACGACTCCATTGCTCGTCGCCGACTTTGCGACTCGAGTAGGTGTTGATCGATTCGCGAGCGAGAGCGCGGAATTCGTCGGTCGACATCTCTTCGAGCGACGTGCCGACGACGCGGATGTTCGGCGCGAGATCGGACAACGCCAGATGCATCATCCCGGACAGCAATTTTCTCTTGGCCAGGTCTCCTGTCGCCCCGAACAGGACGACGACCTGGGGTGGCAGTTCGGTGGCAGTATCCGTCCGGGGCGAAGTCACGGTTCGATAGTGGCACCGATTCTGCCCGAGTGCACGTCGGCAGAACGCCGGCCCTCTCGACAGAATTCAACGAAGCGCGGCAACGAGGTCTCCCCTGTCCCCCACCACCACACGTTCGAGTTCGAGCCAGTCCGCCATCTCCCGAAGCACGTCTCGCAGTCGAGGCGCAATGTCACCGGCATTGCGGTCGCCTTCGACGTACGCCGCGATCACGTGCAGTTCGGACTGCGCTCGCACCGCTTTGAGGTCGAGGCGGGCCACCAGATGCCCGTCGAGCAGGAACGGAAACACGTAGTACCCGTGAATCCTCTTGTGCTGCGGGGTGTATATCTCGATTCGATAGTGGAAGCCGAAGATTCTCTCCACTCGCGGCCGGTAGAAGATCATGGGATCGAAAGGACACAGCAACGCGGCAGCGGTGGCGGTTCGCGGAGTCCTGGCCTCGCGGTGGAGGTACGCCGGAGCGTTCCAGCCTCGGACGGTCACCTCCTCGAGAACGCCGTCCTCCAGGAGGTCGGCGACGGCCGCCTTGGCCTGCTTCTGCGAAAGCCGGTAGTAGTCCCTCAGATCCGGTTCGGTAGCGATTCCCAGTGCCCGAGAGGACTTCTCGATCAGTGCACGCACCGCGTCCGATTCGTCCACCCGTCTGAGCAGAACGTCCTCCGGGATCACCCGTTCGCTGAGCTCGTACCGTCGCACGAATCCCGTTCGTGCCGGCACGGTAACCACGCCGGCCGCGAACAGCTGCTCGCAGACGACCTTGACATCACTCCGATCCCACCACGGCCCCTTGCCACCGGGCGTGTCCACCTCGAGGTGCTTCTCGATCTCACCCGCGCTGGCCGCACCGTTGTCGCCGATCACCGCGAGGACGTCGTCGACGAGCGTTGGTTCGCGCTCGAGAATGCGGGCAGCTCCGCCCCACCGCCCGTGCCGATACAACTCCATTCGCCATCGCATGAGTGGCCAGTCCTCGACGGGCAGCAGAGCGGCCTCATGAGCCCAGTACTCCACCAAACGACGAGGTCGACGCGCAGTGTCGGCCCACGCGGCGTCGTCGACGATCGTGCGGTCGTAGGCACCGACACGGCTGAACACCGGTGCGTAGTGCGCTCGGACCACCACCGACACCGAGTCGATCTGCAGCAACCCGGTGGTGTCGATGGCTGCGTGCACCGCGGCCTTGCTCGCCGGCCGAGTACGCGACCGCCTCGACGCCAACCCTTGGGCGGCCAGGGCGGTGCGACGAGCGGCGGCGGCACTCATCTCCTGCATCGGGCCAGCCTGTCACGGCCCACCGACACGTCCACTCAGGTGCTGAACAGGTTCGCCGCCTTGAGGATCAATTCGTACAGTCCGTAGGCGAACGGCACGGCAACCCACGCCCATGCAACCGCCATCGTGACCTGCTTCTTTCCGCCGCTCATGCCTTCGCTCCTGTAGTGGCTGCCGAACCCGTGTGATCCGATTCGTGGTACTTCGAGGCAACCGGCTTGATTGCTTCGTTGGCCAGGAACCCGACCGCCAGCAGTCCGATCATCACGTAGAACGCCGGCAGGTACCGGCCGGTGGTTCCCGGCTCCCCGGCGTCGGCGATGGCATTGACGATCAGTGGTCCCAGTACACCGGCGACCGACCACGCGGTCAGGAGCCGTCCGTGGATCGCGCCTACCTGGTACGTGCCGAAGAGGTCCTTGAGATAGGCCGGAACCGTCGCGAATCCCGCGCCGTAGAAAGACAGGATCAGCAGGGCCGACACCATGAACAGGATCTTGTTGGTGTTCGTGAACAGAGC
This sequence comes from Rhodococcus sp. ARC_M12, assembly GCF_022810385.1. Classification (NCBI taxonomy): domain Bacteria; kingdom Bacillati; phylum Actinomycetota; class Actinomycetes; order Mycobacteriales; family Nocardiaceae; genus Rhodococcus; species Rhodococcus sp. ARC_M12. Next base: position 350,345 of record NZ_JALGQI010000001.1, read on the forward strand.
GATGTAGAGGTACAGCAGTGCGCCGACGCCGAGATACATCCGGTAGATGTTCTTGCGCCCCACCACGTCGGATACCGACGACCAGACGAACCGTCCGATCATGTTGGTCAAGGAGAGGAACGCGACGAAGCCGGCGGCCGCGGCGGCCAAGGATTCGGGCGAGGTCGCGTCGGGAAAGAAGTCCTGGTAGATACCCGATCCGCGTTCGAGAATGCCGATCCCGGCAGTGACGTTGAAGCACAACACGACCCACAGCAGCCAGAACTGCGGTGTCTTGACCGCGTTCGCGGCCGAGACGTTGTGCGTCGACACCATCGCCGACGACGCGGGCGGGGTCCACCCGGCCGGAGTCCATCCCTCGGCGGGCACTCTGATGAGCACGACGCCCAGTGCCATGAACACCGCGTATCCGATGCCCAGAGTGAGGAACGTCTTGGCGATGGAACCGTCGGTGAAGCCGCCGAAATTCACCATCAGCTGGCTGGTGAGCGGGGACGCGATGAGTGCGCCGCCGCCGAAGCCCATGATGGCGATTCCGGTGGCCATGCCCGGCCGGTCCGGGAACCACTTCATCAGGGTGGACACCGGAGAGATGTAGCCGATTCCGAGGCCGATACCGCCGACGAATCCGTAACCGAAGATCACCAGCCAGAACTGTCCGAGCGCCATGCCGAGCGCCGACAACAGCAGTCCGGACACGAAGAACACCAGCGAGACGGCCATGGCCCACCGTGGGCCGTTCTTCTCGACACGAGTTCCGAAGATCGCGGCGGACAGCCCGAGCATCACGATGGCGAGCTGGAACGGGATGGCGGTCACGGTTCCGCTGAGTCCGAGCGCGTCGGGTTGGGAGATGGCGTTCTTGAACACGCTCCAGGCGTAGGCGGATCCGATCGCGAGGTGGATGGACAGCGCCGCCGGGGGTATCAACCAGCGACTCCACTCGGGTGTCGCGACGATGGCGGAGCGATCGAGAATGCGGAGGGTCATCGAAATCCCTTGGTATCGAGAGCGGTACAAACATCAACTATCTCCTGCAGTCAAACACGGCATCGACTTACCTGCTCACATTCGGGAATAGTTTCTTCACCGAACTCACCGAATCGCGCCGCGTAACCTCGAGAGTGTGGACATCGAGCGGTGGCGCAGCAGATTGCCGGTGAGACGAGCCTCCGATGGCGAGGTCATCGGATGGACCGTTGCACACGACACGAATGCACAGGACGAACACGACGAGAATTATCTGGTCGACGCCGTCAATCCCGTCGGAATCATCGTTGCGCGGGGCGTTCCGATCGAGACTGCGATCGCCCACCTCGAGGATCGCGGTCTGGCATCGCTGTCGGCTCCACATTGGACGAAGGCACCCCTGCCCCTGGAGTCGATGACCGATTTGTCTGCACCGCAGGATGATTGGCCGTGGCGGCGAGTGCTGATGACGCAACTCGACGACAACCGGGTGTGGATTCGGCCCGCGTACCCGAGTTGGCCGGAACGTCTGCTCGAGATTCCGCTGCAAATTCCCGCCGACGACATTCTGCGCGCGGACTCCCCCGCCGAATCCGACTGAGTCAGTAGCTCCGAAGAAGTGCCCTCAGGGCGTCTGCGAGTTGGGTCGATCCGGGTTCCTCGACGGGGTGAGTCAGCACCGGCCGACCGTCGTAGCCCCCGGGGGCACCGATCGACACCGCTCGGGCAGGAACCGGGCCTAAAGGTCGAAGTCCATGATGGAACGTAACCGTCAGTCGGACAGTCCGGCCGCGACTGTGCCGCCCAATTCGTAGCATCGCTCACGTGTGGGCTTGCCGCTCTCCGCGATATGCACGGTGCCGAAGACCTTCTCGAGACCCCACCCCGATGCGATCTTCTCGATGGCCCGTCCGGCACCGACGGTGTCGTCGTTGCCGTGAACCCAGGCGGCGTAGGGCTTTCCGGCCACGGCATCGAGGCACGGGTAGTACACGGTGTCGAAGAAGTGCTTGAGCGCCCCGCTCATGTAGCCGAAGTTCGCCGGTGTACCGAAGAGGAAGCCGTCGGCTTCGAGTACGTCCGGGACGGTCGCGCCGAGAGCAGGCACACTGCGCACGTCCACGCCGGTGACCTCGGGATCACGTGCTCCGGCGAGAACCGCCTCGAGCAGCTCGCGTGTGAGCGGGCTCGGCGTGTGGTGAACCACCAACAGGGTGCGCGTCACGCTACGTCAGCTCTCTGCACGTTCCAGTGCCACAGCACGTTTCATCGTCTCGCGTGCCCGTCCACGGTCGCCGGCGTAGTCGTAGGCGCGAGCCAATCGGTACGAGTTGCGCCAGTTGTCCGGATCCTTCTCCCACTCGGTCTTGATCTGCTGGAAAAGCTCGTCCGCCGCGTCGCGTTCGATCCGTCCCGACGGCCTTCTCGGAAGCTCGGAAACGTCGAGTTCGAGACCTTCGTCGCGGATGCGAGAGGCCAGTCTCTGATGGTCGAACCCCGCTTTGAGGGTGGCCCACACGATCCACAACCCGAGGATCGGTAGCAGCAGAACACCGATCCCCAGGGAGATGCTCGCCACGCCACCGTTCTGGATAAGCGTCACACCGCGCTGGCCGAGCAGGAAGAAGTAGAAGCCGAGGATCAGCACCATCACCGTGATGATGGCGAGTACCTTCGTCGTTTTGTTCACCGTCGATCAGCTCACAGATCCAGCAGCGGATCGAGGCCGACGGTCAACCCCGGGCGTCCGGCGATCTCGCGGACTCCGAGAAGGACTCCGGGCGCGAAGGACGTTCGATCGAGCGAGTCGTGCCGAATGCTCAGGGTCTCCCCCTGCGTGCCGAGCAGAACCTCTTGATGCGCAACGAGTCCCGCGAGCCGGATCGAGTGCACACGCACTCCGTCCACGTCGGCACCACGTGCGCCGTCCAGTTCGGTCGTCGTCGCATCGGGGCTCGGTGCAGTGCCAGCGGCGGCGCGCGCCTCGGCGATCAGGGCGGCAGTGCGATACGCCGTGCCCGACGGCGCGTCGGCCTTGTTGGGGTGGTGCAGTTCGATCACCTCGACCGAATCGAAGAACCGCGCGGCCTGCTGCGCGAATCGCATCGACAGCACCGCGCCGATGGCGAAGTTCGGTGCGATCAGCACACCCGTCTGCGGCGATCCTGCCAGCCATTCGCGAACCTGCTCGAGCCGCCGGTCGTCGAAACCGGTGGTGCCGACCACGGCATGAATGCCCTGCTCGATCAGGAACTGCAGGTTGTCCATCACCACGTCGGGATGGGTGAAATCCACGACCACCTGGGCGTTCGCATCGACGAAGTTCGCCAGCGGATCGCCCTGGTCGACAGTAGCCACGAGCTCGAGATCATCAGCTGCTTCGACGGCGGCACAGATGGCCTGACCGACCTTGCCGCGTGACCCCAGTACCCCTACTCGAACAGGTGCCGTTGCACTCACGTCGTACCCACACTCGTTTCGTCGTCTTGTCGGTTCTACCGACCTCAGAGCCTACTTCTCTGCGATCCACCCCGGCAGCTACGGTCGTCCGGTGTCCTCCAGCGTCCTGTTCGCCGACCGAGTCGATCTCGTCCGCGGCGGTCGATACCTGCTGAGCAACGCCAGTGTGCGGGTGGAGGAGGGTGAACACTGGGTGTTGCTCGGTGCCAACGGCGCGGGCAAATCCACCCTCCTCAGCCTGCTGGGCGCGCTCGTTCATCCCACGCAGGGTTCCGTGCACGTCCTGGGTCATCGCCTCGGGCAGGTGGACATGCGCGAGTTGCGGACGCACATCGGCCACGTCGATCCCCGTCTGAAGGTCGAGGCTCCATTGACGTTGCTCCAGGTCGTGTTGACCGGACTGACAAACACCCCCGACCTGATCCCACGATGGTCGGCCACCGACAGCGAGATCGCACGGGCTCACCGGCTGATCGAGTCGCTCGGTGTCGGTCATCGACTCGACGCGTCGTGGCACACACTGTCGCAGGGCGAGCGAGGTCGAGCGCTCATCGCGCGCGCTCTGCTGCCCGACCCCGCACTGCTGTTGCTCGACGAGCCCGCCACCGGGCTCGATCTCGCTGCCCGCGAACAACTTCTGAGTGCACTCGACTCGCTGCGCACCGAACACCCGACCCTGGCCAGCATCCTGGTCACTCATCACCTCGAGGAAATCCCGACCTCGACCACCCACGCCCTGCTCATCCGCGACGGCACAGTGCAGGCGCAGGGAACCGTCGACGCGGTGCTGACCACAGACAACATCAGTGAGTGTTTCGACCACCCCATCGACATCTCGAAGCAGCGCGGCCGGTGGGTCGCGACAGCAGCCCACCGCTGACGATCAGTCGAAGACGATGACCTGACGGATTGCGTTGCCGTCGGCCAATTCGTCCATGCCGCGGTTGATCTCGTCCAACGTGATTCGCGACGAGATCAACTTCTCGACGGGAAGCCGTCCCTCACGCCACATCTGGGCGTAGGTCGGGATGTCGCGTGCAGGCACAGCGGAGCCCAGGTAGCTGCCGATGATCGTGCGAGCTTCCGCCACCAGGCCCAAGGGTGAGATGGACGAGCGGGCGTCGGGTGCGGGGAGGCCGACCGTGATGGTCTTGCCTCCCGGAGCCGTTGCTGCGACCGCAGTTTCGAAGGCGCGTGCGTTGCCTGCCGCCTCGATGACGATGTCTGCCTTGATTCCCTTCTCGGCGAGCTCGGCGGGTGAGTAGACCTGTGTGGCACCGAGTTCGGTTGCAGTGGACAGCTTGTCCGGGACTCCGTCGACACCGATGACCTCCCCGGCACCCACCGATACGGCCGTCAGAACGGCTGCCATGCCGACTCCACCGAGGCCCACCACCATCACCGATTGCCCAGGCTTCGGAGTACCGGCGTTGAGCACCGCGCCGCCGCCGGTCAGTACCGCACAACCGAGGACTGCTGCGATATCGGCCGGGATGTCGTCCTCGACCGGCACCACCGACTTTCGGCTCACCACCGCGTGTGTGGCGAATCCGGAGACTCCGAGGTGATGCTTGATCTCTTCCCCGTCCCGGTGCAATTTGATGCCGCCGCCGAGCAGTGTGCCGGCATTGTTCGACGCACTTCCGGTGACGCAGGGCATCTGGCCGTCGGTGGCGCAGCCGGCGCATTCGCCACAGCGCGGCAGGAACGTCATGACGACGCGAGTGCCGACCGCGATGTCGTCGACGCCTGGTCCGACTTCCTCGACTCGGCCTGCGGCCTCGTGGCCGAGCAGCATCGGGACCGGACGAACTCGATTGCCGTCGACCACCGACAGGTCCGAGTGGCACAGCCCTGCGGCTTCGATTCTGATCAGCAGTTCGCCCTCGCCCGGCGAGCCGAGCTCGAGGTCCGAGACGGTGATGGGATGCGAGTCCGCGAAGGGACGTGATCGGCCGATTTCTTCGAGTACTGCGCCGCGAATCTTCATCCCGCCAGACTATGCGGCTCCGCCGCATGTGCGCGGAACTTCGTAGCCCACTACGAATTTTCGTGCACGTGGGCCGCAGGCCCTCACAGCGGCAGACGTGGCCTGAGCAGGTGCGCAACCAGAGCGGTCCAGCCAGTTTGATGGGTGGCCCCGAGTCCCTCGCCGGTGTCTCCGTCGAAGTACTCGTTGAAGCTCGGGTGCTCGCTCCACAGCGGATCGGCACTCGATTCGATGCGATTACCGTCGGCAGGTCTCTTGCCGTCCACCGGCCGGAACAGTCCGGCGAGACCGTTGTCGATCAGGTCGGCGGCGTCGGTGAGAGTGCGATGGTTTCCCGAGCCGGTGGGGATCTCGATGGTGAACGAGTCGCCGTAGTACCGGCCGTAGGCGCGCAACTTGTCGGCCAGCAGCACGTTCACCGGGAACCACACCGGACCACGCCAGTTGGAGTTGCCACCGAACATCCCGGTACGCGACTCCCCCGGCTCGTACTCGATGGACAGGCTACGGCCGTCGACGTCGAAGGTCACCGGCTCGCGATACGAGGCCGAGAGCGAACGAATTCCGAAGTGCGACAAGAACTCCTCGGAGTCGAACATGCGGGCCAGGATGCGCTTGAGCCGCTCGGGTTGGACGAGTGTCAGCAACATGCGCACCTCGCCGCCCTCACGCCGAGCCAGCAACGGGCTGACCATCTCCGGTCGCCGGCGTTGGATCCATCGCAGGCGAGCGGTGAGGTCGGGGCATTCCTCCTCGACCCACGGCGGAATCTCGGTAGCACCGAGAATGGGCAGCAGACCGACCATCGACCGAACCCGCATCGGCACCGCGTCACCCTCGGGTTGAACCAGGACGTCGTAGAAGAACCCGTCCTCCTCGTGCCACAACGAAATATGCTGCGAACCGAACGAATTGACGGCTTTGGCGATCGAGAGGAAGTGTGAGAAGAACTTGGTCGCGACGTCGTCCCAGGCGCTGTCGTGACGCGCGAGTTCCAGTGCGATCTTGAACATCTGCTGGCAGTAGAACGCCATCCAACTCGTCGCGTCGGACTGCTCGAGCCGGAAGCCGGGAGGCAGCGGAGCAGAGCGGTTGAACAAGCCGATGTTGTCCATGCCGAGGAATCCGCCCTCGAAGATGTTCGAGCCCTCGGAGTCCTTGCGGTTGACCCACCACGCGAAATTGAGCAGCAGCTTGGTGAACACCCGCACCAGGAATTCGCGATCCCGATAGCCGTCGATGCGATAGACGTGCCACGCCGCCCACGCGTGCACGGGCGGGTTGACGTCACCGAACTCCCACTCGTACGCGGGCAGTTGGCCATTGGGGTGCATGGCCCATTCCCGGCACATGAGCACCAATTGTTCCTTGGCGAAATCGGCGTCGACGTGCGCCAACGGAATCGCATGGAAAGCCAGGTCCCAGGCCGCGAACCACGGGTATTCCCACTCGTCGGGCATCGAGATCACATCGGCCAGCGCCAGATGACGCCAGTGCGCATTGCGTCCACCCGGGTCCTGCCTCGAGTCCGGTGCCGGGGCGCCGACCTTGTCGCCCTCGATCCACTCCTCGACGTCGTATCGATAGAGCTGCTTGGTCCACAGCAACCCGGCATAGGCGCGCCGTGCCACATGTCGGTCGACATCGGTGAGGTCGGCACCGATCACCGCGCCGTAGAACTCGTCCGCCTCGGCCTGGCGATCGGTGTTGACCGCATCGAATCCGGTCCCGAACGTCTGCTCGTCAGGACGGTTGGGCGACAATCGCAGTTTTACCGATTCGGTTGCACCAGGAGCGATATCGTCGAATCGGTACCAGAACGCCGCCTTCGTTCCGGTCTGCTCGGGGTTGACCGCATCGAGATCGTCGTCTACGACGCGGCGGCCGATGCCGTCCTTGGGATAGGCGGAGATGTTCTCCTGTCCCCACAGGGCTTCGGCATTGGTTTCGTTGTCGCAGAACAGAACTGCCGGCGTTCCTTCGGCACTGAGGTAGTAGCGACCGAGAAATCCGTGATCGACGGCGATGGCTTCGAGTCCACCTGCCATGAGGTCCGGTGGAGTCAGCTGAGCCAGTGAACCGCCTCGGTCGTCGCGCCCCCACGACCACGTGTTGCGCAGCCACAGGTGCGGCAGTAGGTCGACCGACGCCGATTCGGGTCCGTGGTTGGTGATGGAAATGGTGATGCAGATGTCGTCAGGCGAGGCCTTCGCATACGTGACCTGGACGTCGAAGAATCTGTTCTCGTCGAGGATCCCGGTGTCGGCCAACTCGTACTCGCGGTCGTCACGGCCGCGTCGGGCATTCTCTTCCCTCAGTTGGGCGTAGGGATATTCCGCGTGCGGATAGCGGTAGAGCCACTGCATCCAACTGTGTGTCGGTGTTCCGTCGACCGCCCAGAAGTACTCCTTGACGTCCTCGCCGTGATTGCCCTCTTCGTTGGCGAGACCGAACAACCGTTCCTTGAGGATCGGATCCTTGCGATTCCACAGTGCGAACGAGAAGTTCAGGAACCCGAAGCGATCGCAGATTCCCCCGATGCCGTCCTCACCCCAGCGGTAGGCCCGCTTGTGCGCCTGATCGAACGGGAACGACGCCCAGGCGTTTCCGTCTTCCGAGTAGTCCTCACGAACCGTCCCCCACTGCCGTCCCGCCAGGTACGGTCCCCACTGCCGCCACGGGCCGCTGACCCCGGGCGATTCCGCCAGCCGATGGTGTTCGACGGTGGACGGGATGGGAACGCTCACGGGATTGGTGGTCACGGCACACAGTCTGGTCGTTCGCGCTCAACGATGCACGCCGACGTTGGCCGCCAGATACCCGACGCGGCGCTGCACCGCGGCGATCTCGCGGACACCGTCGGTCAGCAGGCTTCGTTCGAGCGGCGACAGATCGGCCATGATCAGCACGTCCCCGGGGCGGTGGCCCGCTGCGATCTGGTCGATCTGATGCGACAGTCGCAGCCGCTGCAGCAGGGCGAACACCTCGGTCAGTGTGGCGACATCGCGTTCGGAGAGCATGCCGTTGCCCGACGCCGCCGCGAGCCGCGCGGGAGTCGAAGACGAGGCGATGCCGACCGACAACCCACCCCACCGAGCGAGGTTGACGATGGGAGTCAGCGCATGGGCCTTGAGGTCGAACGTGCCGCCGCGCCGAGCCAGCACGTCGCGCAGCGAACGCAACCGCGCGCGGCCGGCGAGCGCATCACGCAGTTGCAACCGCAATGCGTCGGGGTGATCGACCAGGAGTCGACGGTAGGCCTCGGGCACGGTGTGCAGTGCCCTCGGGCCCCACACCACTCTGCCGTCGATCATCAGAGAGGACATGATGAGGCCGGAGTCCCCAGCCGGAGTGAAGCCTGCGGAACGACCAGAGGTTCCTGCTTTTCCTCGATCGCCGAATGGGTTGCTGAGCCAGTGAGCCGCGGCCCTTTCCCACTGACCGGCCGAGCGTGCGAATCGGGGCGAGCTCGCGACCGCGCCGTTGGTATCCGACGGCAACCCGGCACCGTCGAGGCTCACGTGCACGCGAGCCGCCAGATCCATCAGCGCCTCGTCGCGGGTTGTCGGCACCGCGTTCGATGTCCCTCGCACATCGGGGTCCGCGGTTGCATCCGACCAGGTCAATGCGCTGTCGACGTCCGAGGAGGGCATGGCTTCTCGACGGGCCACGCTGCCGAGCGTGATCCAGGCGAAGTGGTCACGGGGTACGTCCGGACGTGCGGTCCATTCGATCTCGACGGCCCGGCGGACGAGGCTGTCGACCACGACGGAGAGAATCGCGCTGACCGCCATCGCATCGGTTCCGCCCTTGAACAGATCCACCACCAGGCGGGGCACGAGCCTGCCTGCGTCCGCGAGTTCGGCGGAGGTCGATGCCGATGCCACCGCTCGACGGACCACAAAACTGCGTCGGGTGGATGCGGCATGCAGATCCGAATCCTCGACGACGCCCAGCACCTCACCGCGAGCGGACACCACCGGCATGTGGCGCATGCCTCGCTCGAGCATGTCCATCAGCACGGTGCCTGCCAACCGGTCCGCAGTGACGGTCTCGGCGGGCGAGGTCATGACCTTCTCGATAGGAGTGTCGACGCCGATACCGGCGGCCACCACACGAATTCGGAGGTCGCGGTCGGTGAAGATGCCGTGGCGTGAACCACGCAGCGGAACCAGAACGTAGGAGCTGCCCTGCTCGGTCATCTGCCGGACGGCATCTCGAACAGTGGTGCCGACGGGCGTGAACACCGCAGGTGCAGAGACCAATTCGCCGACGGTCCGTCCGGCGCTGCCCTCCACCGGTCCCCCACGGTATGCAGAGGAGGAGTTGACGGCATCGGCCAGAAACGCCAGACCGGTGGGCGTTGCGAACAACGGCCGAACCAGCGCACCGGGTAACTGCAGAACGACACTCGGTTCTATTGCTCGCGCACAGAATTCGACCGTCCCGCCGGCAAGCAGCGCCGAGAAACCGAAGACTCCACCCGGACCGATGGTGTCGATCGGTACATCGGCGGGCGAGGTGTCGTCGGGGTGCACGATCACCACCAGACCGGTAAGCACCACCCATACGATGTCGGCCCCGTCGGGCTTCGACGTCGGGCCCACAACCCATGCGCCACCGCGGTACTCGCGTTCGACGGCGGCTGCGGCGATGTCGGTCAGTACCGCAGGTGACGCGCCTTGGAATGGTGGGTGCGCGCCGAGGAAGTCGGCAAGCTCCGATCTATCCGCCACGGATCAGGTCGGCGCACTTTTCCGCCATGGTCATCACCGTGATGTTGGGATTGACGTAGGGCAGCTTCGGCATCGCCGACGCATCGACCACGCGCAGACGCGAGATGCCCTTGACCCGTAGCTCGGGATCGAGCACGGCCATGGCGTCGTCCACCGATCCCATCCGGACAGTGCCGGCCGGGTGATAGACCGTGTTGTGAGTCTTGTGCACGTAATCGAGCAGGTCGTCGTCCGTGACGGCGTCGGGCCCTGGGGCGAGTTCGCGTTCGATCCATCCCGCGAGTGGACCGTCTGCGGCAATAGCGCGCGCCAGCTTCAGACCGGCGAGCATCACCGCGTCGTCGTGGCCGTCCGGGTCGGTGAAATAACGCGGATCCACCTTGGCACGGTCACGAAAGTCTCTGCTGCGCAGACGAACAGTCCCTCGCGAGCGCCCCTGGGTCACATTCGGCGTCAGACAGAACCCGTTGTCGGTGGTCGGATAGCCCCAGCGGAGGGTGTTCATGTCGAACGGCACACTGCCGTAATGCATCATGATGTCCGGGTAGTTCAGCGACGAATCGGTCTGCGCGAACACCCCGATCTCCCACCATTGCGAGGACGTGGTGACCATCGGCTTGCTCGCCTCCCAGAACACCAGCCCTTCGACGTGGTCGTCGAGGTTCTCGCCCACTCCGGGTGAGTCGACCCGAACGGTGATACCCATCTCCTGCAGCTGGGCTGCCGGTCCGATTCCGGAGAGCATCAACAACTTCGGAGTGTCGATGGCACCGGCGGTGACGATCACCTCGCGCCGCGCCGAGACGGTGTCGTAGCCGGTCAGGTCGGGGCGCTGGTACCGCACTCCGGTCGCGGTCAGCGATTCGTCGATCAGGATCTCGCTGATCCAGCAGTCGGTGCGCACCTCGAGGTTCGGCCGCGTGCCGATGATCGGATGCAGGTAAGCGTGGGAGGTCGACATCCGCGAGCCGTCCTCTCCCGCGTTGATCTGGAACCAGCCGGCACCGTTGAGTACAGGCGTTCCGCGGTTGAATGCGACCGTGGGAAGACCTATCCCGGCGGCCGATTCGAGCACTGCCGCACCGCACGGATCGTTCGGCGGCACGTCGCGAATCCGCACCGGGCCGTCGTGTCCACGACCGGTGTCGTTGTTCTCCACGCGCGCGACGAACGGCAGGATCTCCGACGCGCCCCACCCCGTCGCGCCCGCAGCCGCCCAATCGTCGAGGGTTTCGGCCGGAGGGTGAAAGGCGATGCAGGAGTTGTGCGAGGAGCAGCCACCGAGCACTTTCGCCCGCGCGTGCCGCATGAAGCTGTTGCCGCGCTCCTGTGGTTCGACGGGATAGTCCCAGTCGTAGCCGGAGTCCAGCAGATGCATCCAGTCCACCAGTTCGAGAATTGCCTTGTCGCCGACGTCGGTCGGACCTGCCTCGACCAAACAGACACTGACGGAGGGGTCCTCGCTCAGCCGCGCAGCGAGGACACACCCCGCCGTCCCGCCACCCGCGACAACGTAATCGAACTGGGTGTCTGTCACTGCACGCTCCTTCTAGTCGCCCGTGGAGGCATGTGATTTCAGAGTGCCGATGTGCTTGCGTCCCTTGACTGCGTACCACAGCAGGCCTACGCCCAGGATGCCGCCGATGTAGACGAACGCACCGAACGTGTTGTACCAGGGGGTTCCATACACGGCCTCGCGCGGCCAGGCGAGGTTGAGCGCCATCCCGGCACCCCACACCACCGCCGCAATGTTGACCGGCAGGCCGAACTTACCCATCGTGAAGTATCCGCCGGGTTTGAGATCCGCCGGCGGCCACTCGCCTTTGATGCGCTTGACCAACAATGGTCCGGTGACCATCAGATACGCGAGGTAGATCATGATGATCGCGATCGAGGTGAGGACCGTGAAGATCTGCGGCTGACCGATGTTGACGACGAGAATGACGATGGCCAGCACGCCGATGGTCACCGCGGGTACCACCGGGGTCTGGGTCTTCGGATTCACCTTGGCCAGACTCTCACCGAAGGGCAACGCGTTGTCTCGCGCCATGGCGAACGTGAGCCGGATCGCCGCGGTGTGCACTGCCAGAGAGCAGACGAAGACCGCAACGACGATGCAGATGAGGAAGACGGTGCCCAGCGGGCCCCACATCACCGCTTCGACGATCGACTGCAGGCTGCCGTCGGGGCTGCCGAGGGAAGGATCGTTCAAGTCCGGCGCGGCCATGACGGCGAACACCAGGATGGCTCCGCCGATGACGAACGAGGCGAGGATGGCGCGAAAGATCGCTTTGGGGGCGGTGCGCCGCGGTTCGACGGTTTCCTCCCCGAGCGAGCTCGCGGTGTCGAATCCGTACATGACGTAACCCGACGCCAGCGACGCGACCAGGAAGGCACCGAGGTAGCCGCCGCTCTCACCGGCACCGTAGCCGTTGGAGGAGAAGAACACCTCGGGCCCCCGAGTGATGTTGGCCGCGAGCAGGATCGCGATGAGAACGGCAGCAATCAGTTCGATGAACACACCCGCACTGTTGATCATGGCCATCAGTCGAACGCCGAGCGCGTTGATCGTAGTGGTGATGGCGATCAGAATCGCACCGAGCAGCACTGCGTTGGCCGCGAAGTCGGAGGCACCCGAGCCGTCGCCGATGATCTGGAACCCGCTCCAGATGCGTGGCAAGTTCAGCTGCAGAGCCAGGGCAACGGCGGCCAGTGTCACGATCGACGCCGTGAGCATCAACCAGCCCGCCGACCAACCGACGATTCTGCGGCCCAACAGCTTCGCCCAGTTGTACACCGATCCCGCCACCGGATACTTCGCGGCCAACTCCATGAAGCACAGTGCCACGCAGAGTTGGCCGACGAACACTGCAGGCCACGACCACAGGTATGCCGGCCCGGCGGTGCCGAAACCGAAGTAGAACAGTTGGAACGTGCCGGTGAGAATGGAGATGTAGCTGACGCCTGCGGCGAAGCTGGCGAATTTGCCGAGACTTCGATCGAGTGACTCCTTGTAGCCGAAGTCGTCCATTCCGCTCGAATTGTCGTTCAGTAGTGCCATGCCTGTGGCCTTTCCCATCGTGCTCTATCGGGTACCGAACCACCCCGCCGCCGTGGGTGAGGTGTTGTGCCAAATATGCTTCGCTTCTTGATATTCGGACATTCCGGACGGGCCGAGCTCGCGTCCGTTCCCGGACTGTTTGAAGCCGCCCCATTCCGCGGCCGCCGTGTACACACCGAAGTCGTTGAGCCACACCGTGCCATGGCGCAGCCCACGTACCATTCTTTCGCCTCGTGCGGCGTCGGACGTCCGAACTCCCGCGGCGAGACCGTAATTCGTATCGTTACCCAACAGGAGTGCTTCGGCCTCGGTGTCGAAGCGCTCCACAGTGAGTATGGGCCCGAATGTCTCCTCCTGCACGATATTCATCGACCGATCGCAGTGGTCGAAAATCGTCGGTAGAAAATAGCTGCCCTCGTCCAGAGCCGAATTGTCCGGTTTCGTTCCGCCGATGACCAGTGTTGCGCCCTCCTCGATGCCGCCCGCGACGAAAGCTTCGATCTTCTCGCGCTGCGCCTGCGACACCAGCGGACCGGTCTCGCTCGCCGGGTCCATTCCAGGACCGATCACGATGGTCTTCGCGCGTTCGGCCACGGCTGCAACGAAGCGGTCGGCGACCGATTCTTCGATGATGAGTCGAGTGCCGGCCGAACACACCTGACCCGAATGCAGAAAGACTCCGGTCAGGACGTTGTCGACGGAGTCGGCGAAGGCCTGATCGTCGGCTACGGCGTCGGCAAAGACGATGTGCGGGTTCTTGCCGCCGAGCTCGACGGCCACCTTGGTGACGTTCTCGGCCGCCGCGGCCAAGATGTGCCTGCCTGTCGCCAGACCGCCGGTGAACGAGATGAAGTCGACGTCGCGGTTCCTGGTGAGTGCGTCCCCGAGAACGGCACCACTGCCCTGCAGCAGGTTCACCACACCCGCCGGCACTCCGGCTTCTTCCACCAGCTTGGTGAACGCGATGGTGCTGAGCGGAGTCACCTCACTCGGCTTGAGGACCATCGTGCAGCCGGCTGCCAGAGCGGGGGCGATCTTCCACGAGATCTGAAGCAGCGGATAGTTCCACGGCGCGATCATGACGCAGACGCCGATCGGCTCGTGTACAACGCGGCTGAGAATTTCGGGTCGGTCGACGTCGATCAGACGATCCGCCTGCACCACTGCAAGATCGGCGTAGAAGCGGAAGACCGACGTCACGTCGTCGATGTCGATTTCACTCTCGCCGAAGGTCTTTCCGGTATCGAGAGTCTCGATACGCGCGAGCTCGGCCTTGTCCCTCTGAAGTAGATCTGCGATGCGGTTCAGTAGATCGCTGCGCTCACCGACGGTCACCGACCGCCACGGTCCATCGTCGAACGCCGACCGTGCCACTGCCACCGCGCGCAGCGCATCGTCGGGGGTGGCCTCGTCGACGACGGCAACCGTGCTGCCGTCCGCGGGGTTCACGATGTCTCGGGTTCCACCGTCACTGGATCCCTGCCACTGCCCGTCGACGAACAACGACGGACGCAGCGACGTCGGGTCGAATCCTGCATCGGAGTCGGTCACTCCGCACCTTCTTCCGTGTGGGGGCCTGATCGTGTGTCTACGTTATGCCCTCAGCACCCGGTGGCTCCATCGATCTGTTCGCGAATGATGTTCGCGTGCCCGTTGTGCCGGTATCTGAGCCTGCTACACGACCAGCGCGAATCCGGGAGCGGAGCCCGAGCAACGACCCATTCGGACAATTCGCACTACGGTGGGATTCATGACTATCGAAGATGTGGGCGGCAGACGGACGGTGACGGCGGACGAGCTTCTTCTCCTGGTGGGTGATCATCTGCTCATCGAGGAGGGTGTCGCGACCGGATTCATCGAAAGCGCGGGCCAGGTTGCGGAGAGCGTGGCGGTGACGGTGACCGATGGCGTCGACGGAACCACGACGACGGAGCGAGTTTTCCTTCCCGATGCCGAGGTGACCATCGAACCCGCCGATCGCGGACGCGCCCCCGTCAGTCTGTGACGGCAGAGTTCCTGTACAGAAGTACATTCGTGCAACTCGAACAACTCTGCTCACACCAGTCACACTGACCCCGAACTGAGCTAGGGTGACGGAAACCCGTCACCTTCGGAAGGACGTCAGTGGTGCGACAAGGCCGAGTACGCCCGACCGTTCGCTTTGCCGTCGTGGCTTGCGCCGCAGCGATCGCTGTCGGTTTCGGCTCGATCACGGCGATGGCCGAGCCCGAGGCGTCGGCCCCGGCGATCGTCGCCGAGTCGGTTCGCTCGGCAGACGCGGACCAGTACAACGACGCACAGGATGCGTTGGTGAAGGGTCGCTACGACGCCGGGTTCGCCGCACTCGGTGCGCTCGAAGCCGCCGCTCCGGACGATGCCAACGTGGCAGCGCTGCAGACGTTCTATGCCAACGCGACCGCCGATACCGCCGCCCTGGCAGAGCATGGATCTCGCCTACGCGGCCTGTCTCCTACCCTCGCCGGCGAAGTCGAACGAGCCATCGCCGTCATCGACGAAGCCGCCACGGAGACAATCGACTTCGCGCCGACCACCGACGGACCCCGCACCGCGATCGTAGTACTCGGGCTGGGCTTGAACGGCGACGGCAGCATGACACCCGAGTTGGTGGCGCGTCTACGGTCGGCCGTCGCCGCGGCGGAGCGCTCCGCCGAGTCCCCCATCATCGTCACCGGCGGGAATCCGCAGAGCGGCATCACCGAAGCCGACGCGATGCAGCGGTGGCTTCTCGAAGAAGGCATCGCGGCCGACCGCATTCACACCGAGTCGACCGCGAATTCGACGGTGCAGAACGCACAGCGCGCCACCGACCTGGCAGCCGAGATCGGTGCCCTGAATCTGGTACTGGCAACGACCCCGAGCCATCTACGACGCGCAATATCCGACTTCGAGATCGCCGGCTCCGACGTGATCGGCGCTGCGACATCGACTCCCGACGATCTCCCGGATCTTCCTGCGCTCGCCCCGACGGCACGGTTGGGTATGACCGTCGACGCCACCAAGATCCTCGGGATACCGCGCACCTACTGACGCGTCCATCCTCGGAGCACCGACTCCGTCCCGGCGTCGAACATCGCTCCGCGAATCTCCTCGTCGGGGTTCGTGGGCATCGCCAACTCGAGCGACACCAACCCGTGCACGATCGCCCAGAACGAATGGCTGATCAAGTCGACCGACGCGCCGGTCATGATGCCGTCCGCGACGGCACGCGCTACCGCCGCCCGAAGCGGGTCCATCGCAGCGGCGGCGAGTTGCGCCTCTTCAAATACATCGACCGAACCGAGTACGCCGCCGAACATCACCGCGTACAGATGTGGGTTGTGCAGAGCCCAGTGCCGGTAGGCAACGGCAAGTGCGCGCAGATCGACCTCGGGGTCGCTGGTGACCGGCACCTGCCGCTGGGCGTCACCGAAACTCGAGAAAGACGCAGCGAACAGGGCGACCAGCAACTCGGCGCGACCACCGAAGAGAGAATAGATCGCCGTGGTCGAGGTGCCCTGCGCAGCCGCCAGCTTACGTAGAGACAGCGAGTCGACGCCGTGTCGAGCAACGCCTTCCGCCGCGGCCTCGAGTAGCCGGGTCCGCAGTTCGGCATCGTGAATTCTCGGTCTCGCCACTTGCGAAACTTACCACAACAGTGTTTTATAACAGTGTCACAGAGATGCTTCTTCCCCGAACAGACGGGAACACGTCATGCAACCCATCATCGACGGCCGCGCCACGGTCGACACCGAGCGAGACACCGTCGCGGTCTTTCTCATCGGAATGCGCATCAACAATCCGGTGGCCGTTCGTTCCTGGCTACCCGCGGTGCGCGCAATGCCGCGGATGCTCAGCCATCTCGAGCACGATCCCGCCTCCGGACTTCTCGGCTACCACTCGTGGTTGGGCCGCACCACCATGCTCGTCAGCTATTGGCGCAACGCCGAGGACCTGACACGATTTGCCTCCGATCCCGACGCACCCCATGCACCCGCCTGGCGCGCGTTCAACCGATCGGTAGCCGCAACCCGCAACGTCGGCGTGTGGCACGAAACCTATACCGCGACAGCACAGAACAGTGAGGCGATCTACGTCAACATGCCCAGATTCGGTCTCGCGGGAGCCATCGGTGGAATCCCGGTCGGCACAGGCTCACACACGTGGAAGCAGAGAATGAAGTCCGCGAAGTAAGGACTCGATGTTCACACGAAGTTTCCGGCACGCGAAGCAAGATCCAGAACGGGCTGCGGAAAGACTCCGAGCGCTACGGTGACCACAACCGAGACCCCGATCGCGCACGACACCGACGCGGTCGGACGCACGATCGTGGCGGTCCTCTCGCCCGGATCGGTGAAGAACATCAGCACTATCACCCGCACGTAGAAGAATGCTGCAATCGCGCTGCACACCACCCCGACGACGACCAGGGCCGCTCCTCCGGCACCCGAGGCAGCGCTGAACACCGCGAACTTGCCGATGAACCCACTGGTGAGCGGAATGCCGGCGAACGAGAGCAGGAACAATCCGAACACCGCAGCCACCAGCGGTGACCGACGACCGATTCCCGCCCATCGTTCGAGATCGCTCACTTCACCGCGTTCGTCGCGGGCCAACCCGATGATCGCGAATCCCCCGAGAGTGCTGAAGGCATACGCCAACAGATAGAACATCGTGGCCGACACACCGGAATTACCCAGCGCGGTCACTCCGGTGAGGATGAATCCGGTGTGCGCAACGGACGAATACGCCAGCATGCGTTTGACATCCGTCTGCGTCACCGCGACAACCGAACCCAGCACCATCGTCGCGATGGCGACGACCCACAGCATCGGGCGCCAGCTCGATTCGAGACCGGGTAGCGCCATCCCGAAGATGCGGAGAATCGCACCGAATGCCGCGACCTTGGTCACCGTGGCCATCAGAGCCGTCACCGGAGTGGGGGCACCCTGGTAGACGTCGGGAATCCACGAGTGGAAGGGCACCGCGCCGACCTTGAACAACAGACCCACTGCGAGCAAGGCGGTTCCGATCAACGCAAGCGATCTACCCTGACCGTCCACCGCGATGGCGTCGGCGATTCCGTCCAACCGAACGGTTCCGGCATATCCGTACAGGAATGCAACACCGAACAGGAAGAACGCGGACGAGAACGCGCCCAGCAGAAAGTATTTGAGAGCCGCTTCCTGCGAGAGCAACCGCCGCCGTCGAGCCAGTCCGCAGAGCAGATACAGCGGCAACGACAGCACTTCGAGCGCAACGAACATCGTGAGCAGATCCGTGGACGCCGGAAACAGCAACATGCCGCCGATCGCGAACATCGCCAGAGGAAACACCTCGGTCTGCGCGACGCCTGCATCGATGGCCTCCTTCTCCGCCACGCTGCCCGGAGTGGTCGACGCCTGCGGAGTGAAAGAATCGATGCGGCGCTCGGCACCGGCCCCGGTGACGGCAACGGTGCGCTCGGCCATCAGTGCTATGGCCGGAATCGAGACCAGCACAATGGTTCCCTGCAGAAACAGGGTCGGCCCGTCGATCGCGACTGCCCCGGACATCGCCGACGCCTCGGTGCCCGCCAGACCGAGGATCGCCGCCAACGCCGCAACCAGTCCCCCGAGAGCAAGCCCCAGATGCGTGGCGCGGCGGGCCCGCGGCGGTACGAACGCCTCGACGAGTACGCCCAGAACTGCGACCGCGAACACGATCAACATCGGCGCGAGCAGGCCGTACTGCACGTCTGGTGTGGTCATCGCTGACCTCCTGCATTGTCGACGATCGTGGATTGCACTGCTGGAGTGATGACATCGAGCGCGGGTTTCGGATACACCCCGAGGACGATCAGCAGCGCGATCAACGGCACCACCACGGTCAGCTCGCGGCGAACGAGATCGGACACCTTCTCGTTGCCCTCCCGGACCGGCCCGGTCATGACGCGCTGGTAGAGCCACAAGATGTAGATCGCCGACAGCACAAGGGCTCCGGCGGCAACGATCGCGGCGACTCCGTATCGACCGAACGTGCCGATCAGCACCAGGAATTCGCTCACGAACGGGGCGAGACCGGGTAGCGAGAGCGTGGCGAGTCCGGAGATCAAGAAGGTTCCGGCAAGAACCGGTGCCACCTTCTGCACACCGCCGTAGTCGGCGATCTGTCTCGACCCTCGACGCGACACGAGGAAGCCCGCGATCAAGAACAGTGCGGCCGT
The DNA here is from genome assembly GCF_022810385.1 of Rhodococcus sp. ARC_M12. Taxonomy (NCBI): domain Bacteria; kingdom Bacillati; phylum Actinomycetota; class Actinomycetes; order Mycobacteriales; family Nocardiaceae; genus Rhodococcus; species Rhodococcus sp. ARC_M12. Next base: position 369,763 of record NZ_JALGQI010000001.1, read on the forward strand.
GGAGATTCCATGGTTGACCATGTAGAGCGTGGCACCGGCCTGACTCTGACCGGTCATGGCGAAGATGCCGAGGATGATGAACCCGAAGTGCGAAATCGATGTGTAGGCAATCAGTCTCATCATGTCGGTCTGGCCGATCGCGAGTATCGCGCCGTAGACGATGCCGATGACCGCAAGAGTGATGATCCACGGGGCGAACGTCTGCGACGAGCCAGGGAAGAGTTCGAGACAGAACCGCAGCATCGCGAACGTGCCGACCTTGTCCACCACCGACATCATAAGCACCGCGGTCGCGGGTGTGGACTGCACTGCGGCGTCGGGGAGCCACGAATGGAACGGCCACAACGGTGACTTGATCGCGAAAGCAAACATGAAGCCGAGGAACAGCGCGTTCAGCACCATCGGATCGACACCGAGTCCGCCCGATGCCGCCGCGTCGGCGATCGCGCGCAGATCGAACGTCCCACCTTCGAAAGGCCCGTCGGGTCGCGCGGTCACCACGTACAGGCCGATGACGGCCGCCAACATCACCAGACCGCCGAACAGGTTGTACAGCAGGAACTTCACCGCGGCGCGCGTGCGATGGACTCCCCCGAAACCACCGATGAGAAAATACATCGGAATCAGCATCGCCTCGAAGAAGATGTAGAACAACAACACGTCCAACGCGGTGAACGAGACGAGCACCATCGACTCGACCACCAGGATCAACGCCATGTACGTGTGCGACACCCGGCGGGAGCCGTAGTTCGCGACGCGACTGCCGTCGTACCAGCCCGCGACGAGCAGCAAGGGCGTGAGGACGGTGGTGAGCAACACCAGGACGAGGCCGATTCCGTCCAGGCCGAGGGTGTACCGCGCACCGAACGCCGCTATCCAGGCGTGGTCTTCGACGAACTGGTACCGATCACCACCGGAGTCGAACGACACCGCCAGTGCGACTGACACGACCAAGGTCCCGGCAGCGAAACCCACTGCGGCACTGCGCGCTACCGTCGGACGAGCGGCAGGCACCAGGGCGACGACGATCGCACCGAGCATCGGGAGCACCCACAGGACGGTCAACCAGGGAGTCGTCACAGAATCACCACCATCAGTACCACGAGAACGGCTCCGGCCAACATCGCCAACGCATACGACCGCACATATCCCGTTTGCAGCTGCCGGGACCGCGTCGATGCACCGCCGATCGTGCTCCCCACCCCGTCCACGACTGCGTCGATACCGTTGTCGGCGTGCACCAGTGCACGTGTCAGCGTCTGCCCGGGACGCATGAAAGCCGCCTCGTTGACGGCATCTCCGTAGAGATCGGCACGTGCAGCTCGGGTCAAGGGTGACACGTCCGCGGGTGGTATCGGCGGAACCTCACCCACGATGTACTTGCGGTAGGCGACGGTAGCGCCGGCCAGCACCACCACCAGCACGGCGACGGTGACCACCCACGCCGGAATCGCGTGCTCCTCGTGTGCCGATCCCACCACGGGTTCCAGCCATTCCTCGAGTCGTCCGCCCACCGCGAGGAAAGCTCCCGAGGCCACCGAACCGACGGCCAACACGATCATCGGGGCAGTCATCGTCGCCGACGCCTCGTGCGGATGTGCCTGTGCGGACCAGCGTTTCGGACCGAAGAACGTCATCAGCATCACCCGGGTCATGTAGAAGGCCGTCAGGCCTGCACCGAGCAGTGTCACGCAGCCGAGAATCGGACCGGCCACTCCCCCGGCGGCGAATGCGACTTCGATGATCGGGTCCTTGGCGAAGAAGCCGGAGAACGGCGGCAGACCGATGATGGCCAGGTAGCCGAGGCCGAACGTGACGAATGTGATCGGCATCGCGGCGCGGAGTCCACCGAACTTCCGCATGTCGGTCTCGTCGTTCATGGCGTGCATCACCGAACCCGCGCCCAGGAACAGGCCCGCTTTGAAGAAGCCGTGCGAGATCAACAGCACGATGGCGTAGGCGTACCCGGAGGGGCCGAGGCCGGCCGCGAGCACCATGTACCCGATCTGACTCATCGTCGACGCCGCGAGCGCCTTCTTGATGTCGTCCTTCGCGCAACCGATGACGGCACCGAACAGCAGGGTGACCGCCCCGACGGCGACGGTCGCCGCGCGGGCAGCAGGCGACGCCTCGAATACCGGACCCGAGCGCACGATGAGATACACCCCGGCCGTGACCATCGTGGCCGCGTGAATCAATGCCGACACCGGTGTCGGGCCCTCCATGGCGTCGCCGAGCCACGACTGCAGCGGCACCTGCGCCGACTTTCCACACGCGGCCAGCAGCAGCATCAGCGCCATGGCGGTGGCCACCGATTCGCTCGCCTCGCCGATTCCGGCGAACACGACGTCGTACTGCACGGAGCCGAAGTTGACGAACATGATCATCAGTGCGACGGCCAACCCGATATCGCCGACTCGGTTGACCACGAACGCTTTTCGGGCAGCCGATGCGGCCGACGGTTTGTGCTGCCAGAAGCCGATGAGCAGATACGACGCCAGACCGACACCCTCCCACCCGAGATAGAGACCGAGGAAGTTGTCGGCCAGAACCAGGAGCAGCATGGCTGCCAAAAACAGGTTGAGGTACGCGAAGAAGCGTCGCCGCTCGGCGTCGTGGCTCATGTAGCCGATGGAGTACACATGAATGAGCGACCCGACCCCGGTGATCAGCAGGACGAAGCAGATCGACAATTGGTCTGCGCGCAAGCCGAATTCGACCTGCAGTTCGTCTACCGGAACCCACCGGAACAGTGTCTGGGTGAGAGCACGGCCGGACTCCGCGCGCCCGAGCATCGACCCGAACACCACTGCGGCAACAGCGAACGAGGACACCGCTGTTGCCGTCGCGACGAGGTGCCCCCACCGGTCGGTGCGCCTACCACCGAGCAGCAGGAACGCCGCTCCGAAGGCCGGCAGAGCCGGCAGAAGCCACAGTATCGACATCATTTCTGCGCCCCCGTCAATTCTTCATCAGGGAGTTCTCGTCCATCGAAATCGACCGACGGGATCGGAAGATGGCCATGATGATGGCCAGGCCCACCACCACCTCGGCGGCGGCGACCACCATGGTGAAGAACGCGAACAACTGTCCGTCGAGATTGCCGTGCATGCGGGAGAAGGTGACGAACGCGAGATTGACTGCGTTGAGCATCAATTCGATGCACATGAACACGATGATGGCGTTGCGTCTGACGATGACACCCGCCGCTCCGATCGTGAACAGCAGTACGGAGAGGTACAGGTAGTTCTCCGGATTCATCGCTGGTCACCCCCGTCCACCTTGTACTGGCTCCGAGGATCGGCGAACATGGCGTTGACGGAGGACTCGGATTCGGTTCCGTCCGGCAACAGGGCGCGGCGATCGACGCCGTTGTGTCTGGCGTAGACGCCCGGGCTCGGCAGCGGTGTCACTCTCGAGCCGTCCCGGAATCGGTCCTGCGACATTTCGCGTTGACCTTTGACCGGCCCCAGAGCTTCCCGGTGCGCCAGAATCATCGCTCCGATGGTCGCAGTGATGAGGAGCGCCCCGGTCAACTCGAATGCCCACACGTACTGGACGAAGATCAGCTCGGCCAAGCCCTCGACGTTGCCGGTGGAGTTGGCGGCGTCGAGCCCGGCGAAGTCGAGCCGCCCGCTCTGGACCGAATCGCGGAGCAGTACGCCGATGATCAACAGCCCGAAACCGATTCCGATGACTACGGCCGCGATGCGGTGCCCGCGCAGGGTCTCCGTCAGCGATTCCGAGGTGTCGACTCCCACGAGCATCAGGACGAACAGGAAGAGCATCATGACCGCGCCGGTGTAGACGACGATCTGCACGACACCGAGGAACAACGCACCCTGCGCCATGTAGAACGTCGCCAGCACCACCATCGTGGCGGCGAGGAACAACGCCGAGTAGACGGCCTTCGTGCTCATCACCACGCCCAGCGCGCCGATGACGGCGACGACACCGAGGGTCCAGAACTGCACGGCTTCACCGGTGGACGTGGCGTCGAGGGCGAGCAGCACAGTGGCGTCCCGGGTGCTCATCGCGCCGAGCCAGCCTCAGGTTCGGCGGCGGGTTCGGCGGCGGGTTCGGCTTCGTGGTCGGCAGCGGACTCGGCCGTGGCCTCGTGGCCGGTGACGGTGCCCCGGTAGTAGTCCTCGGCCGAAAGGCCCGGTGCCATCGCGTGCGGCGCTGCCGTCATGTCCGGCTCCAGCGGTGCCAGCAGCGCGTCCTTCTCGTAGATCAGATCGGCTCGGTTGTCACCGGCCAACTCGTACTCGTTGGTCATCGTCAGAGCGCGTGTAGGACAGGCCTCCACACACAAGCCGCATCCGATGCACCGGAGGTAGTTGATCTGGTACACCGCGCCGTATCTCTCGCCCGGAGAGAATCTTTCGGCCTCGGTGTTGTCGGCCCCTTCGACGTAGATGGCGTCGGCCGGGCAGGCCCATGCACAGAGCTCGCAACCGATGCACTTCTCGAGGCCGTCGGCGTACCGATTGAGCTGATGCCTACCGTGATAGCGAACCTCGGTCGGCTTTTTCTCCTCCGGATACAGCTCCGTCTCGGCCTTCTTGAACATCGTCGCGAACGTGACACCGAAACCGGCGATGGGACCGAGGAATTCAGGCATCTGCGTTCTCCTTCGGTGATCCGGCGGCGCGAGAGCGCACGCCGGCGTGTCGGCTCGGAACAGTCGAGCCCAGGCCGGGAATGGGGGGTACCGGGAAGCCACCTGCCAGAGCATCGAACTCGGCGACGGGTGCAGGAGGCGGCACGTTCCGCTCCCGTGCACGACGGCGCACCATCAGCAGCAGGGAACTCAGCACCGCCACCGCAAATGTCATCGACACGACGAAGGTGACCAGAGGTACGTCGTACCGATCGGCCCCCAGCACGCGCACCGTCGCGATCACCATGACCCAGATCAGGGCAACGGGAATGAGAATTTTCCAGCCGAAGTTCATGAACTGGTCGTAGCGCAGCCTCGGCAATGTCGAACGCAGCCAGATGAAGACGAACAGGAACACCCAGACCTTGAGGGTGAACCACAGCACCGGCCACCACCCGGAATTGGCACCGCTCCACAGACTCAACGGAATCGGAGCCTGCCAGCCGCCGAGGAACAGCGTGGTCGCGAGGGCCGACACGGTGACCATGTTGATGTATTCGGCGAGCATGAACATCGCGAAACGCAGCGACGAGTACTCGGTGTGAAATCCGCCCACCAACTCGCCCTCCGCCTCGGGCAGATCGAACGGCGCGCGGTTGGTTTCACCGACCATGGCCGTGACGTACACCAGGAACGACGGCAACAGCAGGAAGATGTACCACGTGTTCTGCTGCGCTGCAACGATTCCGGACGTCGACATGGTGCCCGCGTACAGGAACACCGCAGCGAACGACAAGCCCATTGCGACCTCGTAGGAGATCACCTGCGCCGTCGACCGCAGTGCGCCCAACAACGGATACGTCGAGCCTGACGCCCACCCCGCCAACACGATCCCGTACACACCCACCGAGGTGACCGCGAGAATGTACAGAACTCCCACCGGCAGGTCGGTCATCTGCAGCGGCGTCGTCGTACCGAACACCGATACCTCGGGCCCGAACGGAATCACGGCGAAGGCCATGAACGCGGGAACCACCGAAATGATCGGAGCCAGAATGTAAATCGGCTTGTCGACGCCGGTCGGAGTGATCCCCTCCTTCAGCGCCAGCTTGATACCGTCCATCAAGGACTGCAACAACCCCCACGGACCCACTCGGTTCGGACCCACGCGCATCTGCATCCACGCCATGATCTTGCGTTCGGCATAGATCGCAACCAGCGGCGTCAGCACCAGAAACACGAAGACCGCCAAGGCCTTCCCGACAACCAACCACCACGGGTCGTTGCCGAACATCGACAGATCGGTCGGCGCGGCCACGATCATGACTGCCCACTTTCGGGTCGTTCCGCAGAACCGCGACGAATGCTCACCACCGCGCCCGACTGCACCCCGAGCGAGCGATACACCGCCGACCCGGGCGAGTTCATCGGTACCCACACCACGGCGTCGGGCAGATCGGCGATCGTCAGCGGCAATGTGATCGAGCCGCGGTCCGTCACAACGCTCACCAGGTCTCCGGTGTCGGCACCGATGGACGAGGCCGTTGCCGCCGACAATCGAACCGTGGGCATTCGACCGGTTGCGGCAAGGTTGTCCTCACCGTCCTGCATCCGTCCCGCATCGATGAGCATCCGCCACGTGGCCAGAATCGCCTCCCCTGGCCCGACGGTCTGAAGGTCCGCGCGGGGCGCAACCCGGGCCACCGCGGTGCGCGGGCCGTTCCACACACCGAGGCGAGCCAACTCGGGGCGTGCCGCAGCCGCGTCGGGCACGGCCAGTTCGACACCCATCTGTGCGGCGATGGCGTCGAGTATGCGTTGATCCGGCATCACCGCACCGGCACCGAGTGCGGTGTCGAACGTGCGAGGTCGTCCTTCCCAGTCGACGAAAGTTCCCGGTTTGTCGACGACCGGTGCCACCGGGAACACGACGTCGGCCCGGTCGGTCACAGCGCTGCGGCGAAGCTCGAGGCTCACCACGAATGCAGATCGGTCCAGTGCATCGAGCGCACCGCGGGGGTCCGGCAGATCGTCGACATCGATTCCGGCAGTGACCATGGCCCGATCCGGTCCCGCGTCGGCCAGGATCGCTGCGGTGTCACGGCCCACCCCCGCAGGCAGCTCGGGCACTCCCCACACCGCCGCCACCTCGGCGCGCGCAGCCGCGTCGGTCACCGGACGCCCGCCGGGCAGGACGTTCGGCAGCGCCCCTGCATCCAGGGCACCGCGTTCGCCGGCGCGTCGCGGAATCCAGGCCAGGCTCGCCCCCGTGTCGTCCGCCAGTTTCGAGGCAGCCGACAGACCCCCAGGAACGGAGCCGAGCCGCTCGCCCACGAGAACGATCGCACCGGGCTCTCGGAGGAGGTGCGCAATCGATTCGGTGTCACGATCGCCGACGTGCAACGCATCGAGCCACCCCGGTTCGTCACCGGGATACGCCTGCAGCAGGATGCCGTCGAGCTTCCGTAGGCCTCTACTGGAGAACGGCGCGATCGACGCCACCACGACTGTGCCTGCGCGGCGCGCCTTGCGCAGCCGCAGGAACACCAGTGGTGATTCTTCCTCGGGCTCGAAGCCGACAAGGAGCACCACCGGGGCGTTCTCGAGGTCGGTGTAGGTGACCCCGAGCCCGGTCGCGGCGATCCGTCCGGCCAGGAAGTTCGCTTCCTCTGTGCTGTGACTGCGATTGCGGAAGTCGATATCGTTGCTGTGCAACACGGTTCGGGCAAATTTGGAGTATGCGTAGGAGTCCTCGAGAGTCGATCTTCCGCCGAGCAGTACCGCAGCTCGACCGACCGCTGCGGCCAGGCCCTTCGCCGCAGCGGCTACCGCAGCCGACCACGACGTTTCGATCAGTTCACCCGAGTCGTCTCGGATCATCGGGGCGGTGATGAGATCGGGTTCGGTGGCATATTTGAACGCCCACCGTCCCTTGTCGCAGTTCCACTCTTCGTTGACCTGAGGGTCGTCCCCCGCCAGTCGACGCAGGACCTTGCCGCGTCGATGGTCCGTGCGTTGGGCGCAGCCACCGGCGCAGTGTTCGCACACGCTCGGCGACGAGGTGAGGTCGTACGGCCGCGCCCGGAACCGATATTCGGTGTTGGTCAGGGCACCGACCGGGCAGATCTGCACGGTGTTGCCCGAGAAGTACGAGTCGAACGGCTCGTTGCCGAAGATGCCCACCTGTTGAACGGCACCGCGTTCGAGCAGATCGATCGAGGGATCTCCGGCCACTTGAGCCGCGAAGCGAGTGCATCGAGCGCACAGCACGCATCGTTCCCGGTCGAGCAGAATCTCGGCCGAGAGCGGAATCGGCTTGGGGTAGGTGCGTTTGGCCTCGGTGAACCTGGACTCGGTGCGGCCCGCAGCCATCGCCTGGTTCTGGAGCGGACACTCACCGCCTTTGTCGCACACCGGGCAATCGAGCGGATGATTGATCAGCAGCAATTCCATGACTCCGCGCTGCGCCTTCTCCGCCGACTCCGATGTCACCTGAGTGCGCACGATCATGCCCTCGGTCACCGTCGTCGTGCAGGATGCCAACGGCTTGCGTTGGCCCTCCACATCGACGAGACATTGCCGGCACGCCCCCACCGGGTCGAGCAGCGGGTGATCGCAGAAGCGCGGGATCTGTACGCCCATCAGCTCGGCTGCGCGAATCACCAACGTACCCTTCGGAACACTGATCTCGTGTTCGTCGATGGTCAGAGTCACCATCTCCACTGGTGTGACCGACTGTTCAGACTGTGCCGTCACGACGTCAGCTCCTCTGCCATCAGGGTCGATCGGTGTGGATCGAACGGGCAACCCTGTTCGGTGACGTGTCGGATGTATTCGTCGCGGAAGTACTTCAGCGAGGACACGATCGGGCTTGCGGCTCCGTCTCCCAACGCGCAGAACGACTTTCCGGCAATGCCGTCTGCAATGTCGAGCAGCGTCGTGAGGTCCGCTTCGGTGCCGGTTCCGCCGTCGAGGCGCCGCAGTATCTGCACCAGCCAGTAGGTTCCTTCTCGGCACGGCGTGCATTTGCCGCAGGATTCGTGTGCGTAGAACTCCGTCCATCGCAACACCGCGCGCACCACGCACGTCGTGTCGTCGAAGATCTGCAAGGCCTTGGTTCCCAACATCGACCCGGCGGCACCGACGCCCTCGTAGTCGAGCGGCACGTCCAGGTGCTCGCCGGTGAACATCGGCGTCGACGATCCTCCCGGTGTCCAGAACTTCAGCTCGTGACCCGGCCGAACGCCACCCGCATAGTCCAGCAGTTCCCGCAGGGTGATGCCCAGCGGGGCCTCGTACTGACCGGGGCGACACACGTGGCCGGAGATCGAGTACAGGGTGAAGCCGGGAGACTTCTCGCTTCCCATCGATCGGAACCATTCGATTCCCTTGCGCAGGATCACCGGGACGCTGGCGATCGATTCCACGTTGTTGACCACCGTCGGGCGTGCGTACAGACCTGCCACCGCGGGGAAAGGTGGACGCAGTCGGGGTTGACCTCGTCGCCCTTCCAGCGAATCGAGTAGCGCCGTCTCCTCGCCGCAGATGTATGCCCCGGCCCCCGCATGGATCACCAACTCGAGGTCGAACCCCGAGCCGAGAACGTCCTTGCCCAGGTAGCCCGCGGCGTAGGCGTCGGCGACCGCGGCCTGCAGTCTGCGCAGCACCGGTACCACTTCGCCGCGAACGTAGACGAATGCGTGCGATGCACGTATTGCGTAGGCCGCGATGATGATTCCTTCGATCAACGTGTGCGGGCTCGCCATCATCAGTGGCATGTCCTTGCACGTACCCGGCTCCGACTCGTCGGCGTTGACCACCAGGTAGTGAGCTTTTCCGTCACCCTGAGGAATGAAACTCCACTTCGTTCCGGTCGGGAATCCTGCACCACCGCGGCCGCGCAGGCCGGAATCCTTGACGAATGCGATGAGATCGTCGGGGTCCATGGCAAGGGCCTTCTCGAGCCCTCGATATCCGTCGTGGCTGCGGTAGGTGTCGAGAGTCCACGAGTCCTTCTCGCCCCAGAACTCGCTCAGCACCGGCGTCAGGGCCATGTCAGTTCCCCTTCGTCGGTGGATCTGTTTCGGTGGTGTTCGGCTGCGGTGGAACGGTCGCCGAGGGTGCCGGAGCCGGTTTCTCGCGCACCGTCTCCGCCACGGCCTCGGCACCCAGATCGGGATGATCGTCCGGGTAGCCGGTGACGGCCTCGGGAGCAGACATCGAGTGCTCTCGGGCGTACCGCAGGCCGGCGAGAGTGGCTTCGCCTGCGCTGCCGGAGGATTCGAGTGCCCCGGGGCGGTCGTCGGCGAACCCGGCCAGAATTCGCTCGGTCTCGCGGAACGTGCACAGCGGAGCGCCGCGGGTCGGGGTCACCTGCGCACCGGATCGAAGCGCGTCGACCAGGTCCCGCGCCGACGCCGGAGTTCTGTTGTCGAAGAATTCCCAGTTGACCATCATCACCGGCGCGAAGTCGCACGCGGCGTTGCACTCGATGTGTTCGAGGGTGATGGCACCGTCGGCGGTGGTTCCGCCGTGGTCGATCTCGAGGTGGTCCCGCAGGGCGTCCATGATGGCGTCGCCGCCCATGACCGCGCACAGGGTGTTGGTGCACACTCCGACGCGATAGTTTCCGGTGGGCTCGCGGCGGTACATCGAGTAGAACGTCGCGACCGCGGTCACCTCTGCTCCGGTGAGATCGAGGACGCCGGAGCAGAATTCGATTCCGGCCGGCGTCAGATAGCCGTCCTCGGATTGCACCAGGTGCAGCAGCGGTAGCAACGCCGATCGCGCCTGAGGATAACGAGCGAGGATGATGTCGGCGTCTTCGCGCAGGCGGGCACGGACGTCGGCGGGATAAGACGCGCGTGCGTCGGGGCCGACAAGTTGTACGGCTTCTTCCGGGCGGGCTCCGAGTTGGACGAGCACCGGCTCCGAGCGTGGTGCGGTCATCGGTCCACCCCGCCCATCACGGGATCGATACTGGCGATGGCAGCGATGACGTCGGAGATCATGCCGCCCTCGCACATCGCGGCAACCGCCTGCAGATTGGTGAACGAGGGGTCTCTGAAATGCACTCGGTACGGCCGAGTTCCGCCGTCGCTGACGATGTGCACACCCAGTTCACCTCGCGGCGACTCCACCGTGGACAGCACTTGTCCTGCCGGCACTCGCATTCCCTCGGTCACCAATTTGAAGTGGTGGATCAACGACTCCATCGAGGTGTTCATGATGGTGCGCACGTGGTCCTGAGAATTGCCGAGACCATCGGGTCCGGAAACCAGTTCGGCCGGCCAGGCGATCTTCTTGTCGTCGATGACCACCGGTCCGGGCCGCAGGCGATCGAGAGTCTGCTCGACGATCTTGAGCGATTCCTTCATCTCTTCGACGCGAATCAGATACCGCCCGTAGCAATCGCATCCGGTGTCGGTGACAACATCGAACTCGTAGTTCTCGTACCCGCAGTAGGGGTCGGACCGGCGCAGATCGTAGGGAAGTCCGGTCGATCGAAGCACCGGACCGGTGACACCCAGGGCCATGCACCCCGTGAGGTCCAGGTAGCCGACGTTCTCGGTTCTGGCCTTCCAGATCGGGTTGTCGTTGAGCATGAGTTCGAGATCGCGTAGACGTCCGGGAAGAACCCGCAAGAGCTCGCGGACCTTGTCGATCGCGTCGGCAGGCAGATCCTGAGACAAGCCGCCGGGACGGATGTAGGCGTGGTTCATGCGAAGTCCGGTGATGGCCTCGAAGACGTCGAGAATCAGTTCGCGTTCTCGGAAGCCGAACAGCATCGCTGTCACGGCACCCAATTCCATTCCACCCGTGGCCAATGCCACGAGGTGCGACGAGATCCGATTGAGCTCCATCAGCATCACCCGGACAACCGTCGCCCGCTCGGGAATGTCGTCGGTGATGTCGAGCAGCTTCTCCACCCCGAGGCAGTACGCGGTCTCGTTGAAGAAGGGTGACAGATAGTCCATACGAGTGACGAACGTGACGCCCTGAGTCCAGTTGCGATACTCGAGATTCTTCTCGATACCGGTGTGCAGGTAGCCGATTCCGCACCGGGCCTCGGTGACGGTCTCGCCTTCGATCTCGAGAATCAACCGCAGCACACCGTGGGTGGACGGGTGTTGTGGACCCATGTTGACCACGATGCGTTCGGTGGTGGACCCGCGCGCCAGTTCGACCACGTCGTCCCAGTCCTGGCCCGACACTGCATAGATGGTTTCGTCCGTTGCGCTCATCAGTTGTACGACCTGCGCTCGTTGGGAGGTGCAACCCGGGCACCCTTGTACTCGATGGGAATTCCGCCCAGGGGATAGTCCTTGCGTTGCGGGTGGCCGACCCAGTCGTCGGGCATCTCGATTCGCGTCAGTGCGGGATGACCGTCGAAGACGATGCCGAAGAAGTCGTAGACCTCGCGCTCGTGCCAGTCGTTGGTCGGATACACCGCGCAGAGCGAAGGTGTGTGCGGATCTGCATCGGGCACAGCCACTTCCAGTCGCAGACGGCGTCCGTGGGTGATGGACACCAGATGGTAGACCGCGCGCAATTCCCGGCCGATCTGATCCGGGTAGTGCACACCCGATGCCCCCGTGCACAATTCGAATCTCAGTTCCTCGTCGTCACGCAGAGCACGGGCCACAGCGGGCACATGCTCCCGAGAGAGATGCAGTGTCAGTTCATCGCGAAAGATCACCGCACGCTCGACGGCGTCCTCGAACGGCACGGCCGCGTCACCGGCCTGGAGAACAGTGGCCAATCGATCGACCAGTGCGTCGAAGTAGCTGCCATAGGGCCGGACAGCCGTGTCCGCTGACGCCACCGGCGGCTGCAACCTGCCGTAGCCGGAGGTGTCGCCACTCCCCCGGACACCGAACATCCCGCGGGATCCGCGCGCCGTCATCGCAGCAGCCCCTTCAAATCGATGGTCGGGGTGGACGTCAGCGCTGCAGCCTCGGCAGCCGCGCGTACCTGCTCGCGATTGACACCCAGTGGCATCTCCTGAATCTTTTTGTGCAGCTCCAGGATTGCGTTGAGCAGCATCTCGGGTCGAGGTGGGCAACCGGGGAGGTAGATGTCGACGGGAACGATGTGATCGACACCCTGAACCACCGCGTAGTTGTTGAACATTCCGCCCGAGGACGCGCAGACTCCCATGGCCAAGACCCATTTCGGCTCGGCCATCTGGTCGTACACCTGCCGCAGTACGGGCCCCATCTTCTGGCTGACACGGCCTGCCACGATCATCAGGTCCGCCTGGCGGGGAGACGCACGGAACGCTTCCATGCCGAATCGCGCGAGATCGAACCGACCGGACGTGGTGGCCATCATCTCGATCGCGCAGCACGCGAGACCGAAGGTCGCGGGCCACAACGAACCCTTGCGTGCGTAGCCGGCCAACCCCTCGACGGTGGTCAGCAGAAATCCGCCGGGTAGCTTCTCTTCGAGTCCCATCGATCACACTCTTTTCGTATCCGCTCGAGGTGAGAACAGTGCATCGTGCCGTCGTCGATCAGTGTTCGGGCATCAATCCCATCCGAGCCCGCCTCGCCGCCACTCGTAGATGTAGGCCACCGACACGTTGACGACGAACAGGGCCATGGCCATCAGCCCGAATGCGCCCAGTACGTCGAGGTGGACGGCCCACGGATAGAGGAAGACGATCTCGATGTCGAAAATGATGAACAGCATGGCGGTCAGATAGAACTTCACCGGAAATCGTTGGCCCGTAGGCGCATGCATCGTGGGCTCGATGCCGCACTCGTATGCGTCGAACTTCGCTCGGTTGTACCGCGCCGGCCCCACCATGGTTCCGACCATCACCGAGAACACTGCGAACAGGACCGCAATGGCACCGAGAACGAGGATCGGAACGTAGGCGTTCATCCCGGCATCTGCTCCCTCGATCGACTACCGCGCCGACGCGTAGTAAATGCGACGGCCGTACCAATGTGACCTGAACCACACAGTATGGGTTCGGTGTCGATCTCGCGGGATTTCGAGGAGTCCAGTTTCGTAATCCGTTGACGCGCATGGGGCACTCGATCTCGCCCTTATGACAGCAGTGTGACTCAGATCACTCATTGCCCCCATGCGATCCGCTACCAGGACAACGACAAACTTCCCGACGATCCAGGCCGGCCGAAACGAGGCCGCCGCCATGAACCAGGAGAACTGATGAAGTCTATTTCCGTCTCGGCGCTCGCCGCCGAGGGACTGGGAACTGCCCTGCTCGTGATCTTCGGCGTCGGCACCGCCGTCATCGCGGGCGACACCGTCGGAACCCCGGGTATCGCCCTGGCGTTCGGGCTCACACTGCTTGCCCTCGTCTACGCGATCGGCCCGATCTCGGGATGCCACATCAACCCGGCCGTGACGATCGGAGCCCTGATAGCTCGCGCCATCACCCCGATCAAGGCTGCGTTCTACATCGCCGCCCAGGCCGTCGGTGCACTGATCGGCGCGCTGATCGTACTGGCGGTTGCGTCCGGCCGTCCCGGATACGACATGGCGTCGGACGGTTTGGGCACCAACGGATTCGGCGGCTCCTCGCCCGGAGGGTACGGGTTGGTATCGGTGGCGGTGTTCGAGACGATCGCGACCGGCCTGCTCGTCCTCGTCGTGCTGGCCACCACGGCCCCCACCGTTCACCCCGTCGTGGCGGCCGGCATCCCGATCGGCCTGACCCTGACCGTGGTTCACCTGCTGGGCATCGGAATCGACTCGACCTCGGTCAACCCTGCTCGGTCCTTCGGCCCCGCCCTCGTCGCCGGCGGCCCTGCCCTCTCACAACTGTGGGTGTTCGTGGTGTTCCCCGTGCTCGGAGCTGTTATCGCCGGCTCGATCCACCGGTTCGTGCTGACGGTGCCCGCATCGGAAAAAACGGTCTGATCTACCGCGATCGCAAGACCCCGGTACCGACGCGTCCCGAGTGCTGCCTCAGCAGATCGACCACCGCGCGCCCGAGCCGGATCGGATCCAGCGGGTGCGGAACCGCAGCCTCGGCGCGCGACCACTCGGCCAACCATGCATCGTCAGGACGTCCGATGAGCACCAACACCGGTGGACAGTCGAGGATCTCGTCCTTCAACTGTTTCGCCAGACCCAGACCGCCGACAGGTGAGGACTCGCCGTCGAGAATCGCCAACGAGACACCGCCTGCATCCATGTGCTCGATGACCACGGCCGCCGTAGCGATGTCCACGTACTCGATGTCACCGAGCGCGGGATCCGGCCGAGTTCCCACCGCAGAGCGCACCTGGGCACGGGTCGCGGCATTGCTGCTGTACACGAGCACGCGCACACGACCGGATGGACTCTCTCCAGCTGTGGCGTCGGACACACCGCGATGCTACCGCGCGTTCCCCGGGAAACGGATCGAAACAGCCACGGCCGAAGTGCATTCGACGTTCCAGCGCCGGTCAGGACTCGACGGTGACGATCACGGCGGCGGGTTCCTCGGTGGTGACCACCGTGAAGTCGGGTCGATCGGCTGCAACTCCGATGAAGGCCTGCGAGATTCCGCCGGGATCGGCCAGAAAGTCGACCGAGACGACCCCGGAATCCGCATCGCCTCGGATCCGTTCGGGCCCGGCGTACAGAGAGAGGGTGTCGCCGGAGTCGGTCGACGTACCCGACAGATCCACCTGGAGAACGGATCTTCCCGGCACAGCCATCGGTTCACTCGTGGCGTAGCGGACGGCCTCGTCGACGTACCGCACGGTGTAGGACACCGGCCCGTTGCCCGCCAACCGGAATTCGACCGTCGACGACGCCCCCAACACCACGTCGGTGACACCGACCGGCGACGCCCCAGGGAATCGCGCGCCCTCGAGGCTCGGAGGTAGCTCTGCGACCGCGGGCGGCAGAGCTTCGGTGGGTGGCACTGGGCCGGACCTGGGATCACCGACGACCAACGATCCCGTGATCGTGGTGTAGTTCGTGTCGGCCGAGACCTCCTCGACCGAATCGCTGCCGTCGTCACCGGAACAGCCTGCGAGGACGCCGATCAGCAGTGATCCGACGGCCGAGAGCGCGAGTGAAGCCCTGCGGTGGCCGTCGTACATCGCCATACCGTACTGAACGAACCGATCGGTTCGGTAGTGCAGTCCCGACGCGATTCGGTCACGATCACGCAACCCTCCGATCCTGCTAGCGTCGTCGGGTATGGAGCCGAAGAGCTATTCGTCCGGTGAGCGTGTGTTCGGGCCACCCAACGGGACGTTCGATGCGGATTGGGCTGCGACTGCACTGCGCTCGAACCGCCCCGAGTTGGACCATCCCACCTCGGTGCGCCTGGTCGAACAGGCCTGGGAGCTACTCCGAACGCAGGGACTGCGCGGAGAACGACTCACAGCCGCACTGGACCTCGAGCCCGGTCTTGCTGCTGCAGTGTCCGCGGTCGCCACCGAGACCGCCGAGCTGTACCTGGATCCTCGGTAACCCCGGGTCTCAGCTCGGACCGAACTGCGCGACCGCGAAACCGGCCACGAGCACCGCTGTACCGCCGATCTCGCCGACGATCAACGACACCATGAACAGATGCGTCCCAGGGACGGGATCCACGAACTGGTTCTCGGTGTCCGGGCGAAACCCGTGCACGGTGTAGCTCACGACGGCAGCGACGAAGAACACCAGCACCACCGCTGCGGCGATCAGATCCACCGCGACCGCCCACGCGCTGAACTGCGCCAACACAGCAAGCACCAGGGCGGCGAACGAGTACATCAATGCTGCCCGATGGGCGATGTCGACATAACGATGCGCAGTGCCATCCGGTGACGTCGACATCTGGCGGTACTTGACCACGCCCAACCCCAATGCCCACAGCAGCAGGAAACCGGCCACGAGGACGATCACCTTGGTGTCCAGCTCCAACTGCATGTCTCTCCCCCCACTGGATCCCGCACCGAACGTAGCACCGGACTTGCTACCGTTCCGTAAATGCCGGCCGACTCCGTACTGTCCCAGAACGCATTCGGCCTCCGCTTCGACTGGGGTCTTGCTGGTGCCGACGCCATCGTCGACGGCGCAGACATCGCCGTCGTCGTGGATGTCCTGTCTTTCACGACCACTCTCACGGTTGCTGTGGACGCGGGCATCGACGTCATCCCCAGTCAGTGGCGCGACGACCGAGCCACACAGTTGGCCGAGCAGTTCGACGCAGTCCTCGCAGTGGGACGATCGGCCGCCGCACCGGGCCGGATCAGCTTGTGCCCGGCCACCGTGCGGGCCGCGCCTGCCCCCGCTCGGTTGGTGCTGCCGTCACCGAACGGGTCCACCATCGCCCACGAGCTCGCGAGCACGGCCCCGCTGTGTGTCGGAGCGTCGCTGAGAAACGCATCCGCGGTAGCGCGGTGGATACGAGCCCACAACCGAAGTGCCGTGACAACCGTCATAGCGGCCGGGGAACGGTGGCCGGACGGATCCCTTCGGCCTGCAGTCGAGGACCTGTGGGGTGCCGGTGCAGTCATCGCCGCCCTGCTCGATGCCGGAGCTTCCGATGCTTCCCCGGAGGCGCGAACGGCCGCGGCCGCGTGGCGAGCCGTCGAGCACGACGTGGGCTCCGAGCTGCAGCAATGCAGCTCCGGCCGCGAATTGACCGGGATGGGACACCCGGAAGATGTAGCCATTGCAGCCGAGGTCGATTCGAGTTCCTGCGTCCCGATTCTGCGCGACGGCGTATTCGTCGACGCGACTCGGTCATGAATCGACGGGCGCTCGAAAACGACCCACGATGCCGACCCGACACGGCCGGTCGTGTCCGATATTTGGATCGGACACCCGAATCACGGATCATACGGTGGTGAGTACGGAACGAGTCGCCCCGAAGACCACCGTCGTTGTGCCGACGTACAACGAACGTGAGAACCTTCCCAAGCTCGTCCAGCTGCTGGCCGGGTTGCAGGTAGAGGGGCTCGGTGTGCTGGTGGTCGACGACAATTCGCCCGACGGCACCGGGGACATCGCCGACAAGTTGGCCATAGACGGCCCCATCGACGTCAGCGTCCTACACCGCACCGAGAAGAACGGTCTCGGACGCGCATACGTCGCAGGCATGACGAGGGCGCTCGACGAGGGTGCGGACATCGTCATTCAGATGGACGCCGATCTTTCGCACCCCACCGAGGTCATCCCGGCGATGATCGACAAACTGAACACCACGGATGCGGCCGTGGTGCTCGGATCGCGATACGTACCCGGCGGGGCGGTCGCCGCCGATTGGCCCTGGCACCGCAAGGCCCTGTCCGCGTGGGCGAACTTCTACGTCAACACCATCCTGCGCCTCGGCGTCAAGGATGCGACAGCGGGATTCAAGGCGTGGCACGCGCGCACCCTGCGCACCATCGATGTGGCCTCGGTCGAGAGCAACGGATACGCATTCCAGGTCGAGATGAACTACCGAACCGTCAAGCACGGCCTCAGTCTCGCCGAAGTGCCGATCACCTTCGAAGAGCGCAGCGAGGGCGAATCCAAGATGAGCCTGTCGGTTCAGCTCGAGTCGGCGCTGGTGCCCTGGAAGTTGTTGCTGCGCAAGAAGAAGCTCTGACCGAAGCGTCACGGTGTGAAGCGTCGGAATCCACCTTCGGCACCGATGACCTGACCGGTGATCGAGCCGGAATCGGGCGAGAGCAACATCGCCACGACGGCCGCGGCCTCGTCCGGTGAGTTCCACCGACCGCGCGGCATGTGGCGTGAGACGAACTCGTCCAGATCGGCACTCGCCCAACCGGTGTCGGTCGGACCCGGATTGATCGTGTTGACGGTGATGCCCCGTTCGATCAGCGAATCGGCCAAGGTCGGTGTGATCGCGGCGACGGCCCCTTTGGTCACCGCATACGGAATTTCGGTCGGCATCGGCCCCTCTCCCTGCCCGGACGTGAACAGCACGACGCGTCCGCCGTCTCGGTGATCGACGTACCGTTGCGCAAATTCCTGCACCAGAAGCAACGACGCGCGCACGTTCACCGCCCACGTCAGGTCGAGGTTCTCTGCCGTCAGAGAACCCAGGTGGCCAAGCTGTGATCGCGCATGGTTGATCACCAACGAGTCGAGGGCACCGAACCTGGATTCGGCAGCATCGAACAGGGCGGCAGGTGCGTCGGCATCGGAGAGATCGATGTCGAGATGCCCGAGTTCATCTGTTGTGGTGGACAACTCGGCGAGTACCTGCACTGCTCCCGGCGTCCCTGCTCCCCACGGTTCGCTCGCGTCGTAGGCATCGCAGGATTGCGCAAAGACGCGAGTGCTCTCGTCACGTAACAGCCGGCGGGTGATGGCGTAGCCGATACCGCGGCGTCGACCCACACCGGTGACAAGGACGGTACGCCCATCGCTCATGCTGCATTGTCGACCGTACGGGCATGCACGTCAACGTCGAATGCGCGGTCCATGCCGTCGCGCCGGAGAATCCACAGTTCACCGCCCTACGACTGTGGACCTCCGTGCACGGAATAGCGGCGCTCAACTCCACTCACGCATTCGAGCCGATCGTCTCCCCGCCGCGCAGTGTGCGACGTCATCGCCTGCGCTAGCGAACCAGAGACTTGACCGACGCCGGCAGCTGGCGGACGTTCTTGTAGGGGCCGACCACCGCGGCACCGAAAGGACGGTCGAGCAACACGGCAGCGACCTCGCGTACCTCGTCGTTGCCGACACTGTCGATCCGCGCCAACGTGTCGGTGATGTCGCGGTGATTGCCGTAGTTCAGTTCACTACGACCGATCCGGTTCATCCGAGAGCCCGAATCTTCCAGTCCCAGAACCAACCCACCACGCAACGAACCCTTGGCCCGCGCACACTCCGCGTCGGTGATGCCCTCGGAGACGACCTTGGCCAGCACTTCCCTGATCACCGTGGTCACTTCGCCCAAGTTCTCGGGCTGACAACCGGCGTAGACGGAGAAAGCGCCACTGTCGGCAAACGTGTCCACCGACGAGTACACCGAGTACGCCAGGCCCCGCTCTTCCCTGATCTCCTGGAACAGACGGGAACTGAGCCCGCCTCCCACTGCGGAGTTCAGCACGGACAACGCCCAGCGATGCCCTTCGTGCCGGCCGAACGCCCGCACACCCAGGCACAGGTGCGCCTGCTCACTGTCGCGAGTGGTCAGGCTCAACGTGGGAGCAGTGCGCAATCGTGCTGTGCCGGACCTTCTTTCGGCCGGCCGTACGCCCTTGACCAGATGGCCGGAGAACGCTCGGCGCACGAGCGAGACGATCTGCTTGTGATCGACATTGCCCGCAACCGCAACGACCATGCGCTGCGGCGTGTATCGGCGAACGTGGAACGAGTGCAATTGTGCACGGGTCATCGACTCGATGGATTCGACGGAACCGATGATCGGGCGTCCGATCGGATGATCGCCGAACATCGCTTCCAGGAACGCATCTCCCAGGAGATCCTCGGGATCGTCGTCGCGCATGGAGATCTCTTCGAGGACCACCTGACGCTCGACGTCGACATCTGCCGATCGGCATCGGCCGCGTAGCACCACATCGCTGACCAGATCGATGGCAAGCGCCACGTCCTGGTCGAGCACGTGCGCGTAGAAGCAGGTGCTCTCCTTCGAGGTGAACGCATTCAGCTCTCCGCCGACACCGTCCATCACCTGAGCGATCTCGAGTGCACTGCGTGTGGGAGTCGACTTGAACAACAGATGTTCGAGGAAGTGAGCTGCTCCGGCAACACTGGGTTGCTCGTCCCGTGAACCGACTCCGACCCACACACCGACCGAGGCCGAGCGAACGCCGGGCACGAACTCGGTGACGACCCGAAGACCGCCGGGCAGAGTGGTGCGATGCACGCCGGTGTCGATACCAGTGCTCTCTGGAACGGCCGAACGGTACGTCCCGAGGGGACGTACCGTTCGGCTCGGTTGCTTCTTACTCAGCGCTGACCTCGGCGGGTGCCTCGGGAGCGTCGGCGGGAGCAGCCGCGTTGTCGTCTTCGACGGGTACGAGGCTGATCTTGCCGCGGTTGTCGATATCGGCGATCTCGACGCGCAACTTCGATCCGACGCTGACGACGTCCTCGACCTTGTTGATGCGCTTGCCGTTACCGAGCTTCGAGATGTGCACCAGTCCGTCGCGGCCCGGGAGCAGCGAGACGAATGCACCGAAAGCCGTTGTCTTGACGACGGTTCCGAGGAATCGCTCGCCGACCTTCGGCAGCTGCGGGTTGGCGATGGCGTTGATCATGTCGATCGCGGCCTGTGCGGACGGGCCGTCCGCTGCACCGACGTAGACAGTGCCGTCATCTTCGATGGAGATGTTGGCACCGGTCTGCTCGGTGATGGAGTTGATCATCTTGCCCTTGGGCCCGATGACCTCGCCGATCTTGTCGACCGGCACCTTGATCGCGGTGACGCGAGGTGCGTACGGGCTCATCTCGTCCGGGGTGTCGATGGCCTCGGCCATGACCTCGAGGATCGTCGTGCGTGCATCCTTGGCCTGTGACAGCGCGCCGGCGAGCACCTTGGAGGGGATGCCGTCGAGCTTGGTGTCCAGCTGCAGTGCCGTAACGAAGTCCTTGGTTCCGGCGACCTTGAAGTCCATGTCGCCGAACGCATCCTCGGCACCGAGGATGTCGGTGAGTGCGACGTAGCGGGTTTCGCCGTCGACCTCGTCGGACACCAGGCCCATGGCGATTCCGGCAACCGGGGCACGCAGCGGCACACCGGCATTGAGCAACGACAGGGTCGATGCGCAGACCGAGCCCATCGAGGTCGAGCCGTTGGAGCTCAGTGCCTCGGAGACCTGGCGGATGGCGTACGGGAACTCTGCCTGGCTGGGCAGAACCGGCAGCAGGGCGCGCTCGGCGAGTGCCCCGTGGCCGATCTCGCGACGCTTCGGCGAACCGACGCGGCCGGTCTCACCGGTGGAGTACGGCGGGAAGTTGTAATGGTGCATGTAGCGCTTGGACGTCTCGGGTCCGAGCGAGTCGACCTGCTGCGCCATCTTGACCATGTCGAGGGTGGTGACGCCCAGGATCTGGGTCTCGCCGCGCTCGAACAGAGCCGATCCGTGGGTACGCGGGATGATCGCGACCTCGGCGGACAGCGACCGGATGTCGGTGATGCCGCGGCCGTCGATGCGGAAGTGATCGGTGAGGATGCGCTGGCGAACCGACTTCTTGGTCAGTGCGCGGAATGCAGCGCCGATCTCCTTCTCGCGGCCGGCGAAGCTGTCTCCGACCGAGGTGAGGACCTGAGCCTTGACCTCGTCGAGCTTGCTCTCACGCTCGGCCTTGCCGGCAATGGTCAGTGCCTCGTTCAGCGGGATCTTCGCGGCGTTCTCGACGGCCTCGAAGACGTCCGTCTGGTACGCCGGGAAGACCGGGTAGTCGCCGGTGGGCTTGGCAGCCTTGGACGCGAGCTCCTGCTGTGCGGTGCACAGGGCTGCGATGAAGGGCTTCGATGCCTCGAGGCCTTCGGCGACGACCGCCTCGTTGGGGGCGGTGGCACCACCCTCGATGAGCTCGATGACGTTCTCGGTGGCCTCTGCTTCGACCATCATGATCGCGACGTCCGCGTCGGCACCGGAGCCGGAGACGATGCGGCCGGCGACGACCATGTTGAACACGGCCTTCTCGAGCTGCTCGTTGGTCGGGAACGCGACCCACTGCTTGTCGATCAATGCGACGCGAACGCCGCCGATCGGGCCGGAGAACGGCAGTCCGGCGATCTGCGTCGATGCGGATGCCGCGTTGATCGCGACGACGTCGTACAGATCGGCCGGGTTGAGGCTCATGACCGTGATGACGACCTGGATCTCGTTGCGCAGTCCGTCGACGAATGTCGGACGCAGCGGCCGGTCGATCAGGCGGCAGGTGAGGATGGCGTCGGTGGACGGACGGCCTTCGCGGCGGAAGAACGATCCGGGGATCCGGCCCGCGGCGTACATGCGCTCTTCGACGTCGACCGTCAACGGGAAGAAGTCGAATCCCTCGCGGGGGTGCTTGCCTGCGGTCGTAGCCGACAGCAGCATGGTGTCCTCGTCGAGGTACGCGGCGACTGCGCCTGCGGCCTGCTGTGCGAGGCGGCCGGTCTCGAAGCGGATGGTCCGCTTGCCGAACGTGCCGTTGTCGATGATCGCAGTTGCTTCGTAGACGCCTTCTTCGACGTCCACGGTTGTTGTCTCTGTCATATGTTCTGTTCTCGTCCTCTCGTCTTTGCCGTGCCCGCGCGGACACACCACGAGCCCTCCTGGCTGTGGCGGCATACCTGTGCCGTCCATCCGACGAGATCTTCTCTCGGGACGCGGCTGCGCGGAGGCGGCCATCGATCGAAGCCCACCGGATCTCGTATCCGAAAGGCCACTACCGAAGACCGTCACCACGGCGTGACAGGCATACACGGCGGTGTGCGGATGCCGTGCATCCACTTTGTCGTGCTGGCGTAACTGTTCTTGCGGTACAAACACAGATAGCCAACGAGGAACAGTCTAAGCACTGCCTCGTTGGCTACTGCACTATTGCTGCGAGTCGGGTGCGCACCGGCGCGTCGAACCGTGCATCGGTGACATCCTCGCGTCGATGCGAATTATCGACGCAGACCCAGACGCTCGATGAGCGAACGGTAGCGGGTGACGTCGACCTTCGCGATGTACTTGAGCAGGCGACGACGACGTCCGACCAGCAGCAGCAGGCCGCGGCGGGAGTGGTGGTCGTGCTTGTGCATCTTGAGGTGCTCGGTCAAGTCGACGATGCGCTTGGTGAGCATTGCAACCTGCGCCTCGGGCGAGCCCGTGTCGGTGGGGTGCAAGCCGTACTCGCCGAGAACGGCCTTCTTCTGTTCGGTGGTCAATGCCACTGGTACTACTCCTGATCAATGACGTCCGCGTGAAAGGAAGCAACGCGCCCCGTGGTCGAGACCACGGGATGGAAGCCGGTACAGCCGCCGCGGACCGCAGCGAGCACCGAGGGGACAGCCTATCAGGCCGTGCTGGTCGCCAGGATCGAGCGCGCTCGCTCGGCGTCGCGTCCCATTTCCTCCACGAGCGCTTCCATCGAGTCGAACTTCTCCATTCCACGCAGCCGGTCGACGAAGTCGACTGCCACATGTTGCCCGTAGAGGTCGGCCTCGCCGTCGAGCACGAACGCCTCGACGGTCCTGGTACGACCCGAGAACGTGGGATTGGTGCCCACCGACACGGCGGCCGGATGCCGCTCCCCCGGCGTCACGGTCCCCATGATCGGCCCGGGCCCGAGCACGGTGAACCACGCCGCATAGACGCCGTCCGCTGGGATGGCGGAGTACATGGGTGGCGCGACATTGGCTGTGGGGTAGCCCATTTGACGACCTCGACCGTCGCCGTGCACGACGACACCCTCGACGCGGTGCGGTCGCCCGAGCGCGGCAGTGGCCGCGGCGACGTCTCCGGCGTCCACGCACGATCTGATGTACGTCGAGGAGAACGTCACGGCATGCTCGGCGAGCAGATTGACTCCGTCCACTGCGAATCCGGACCGCTCGCCGATCTTGCGCAGCATGGGCACGGTGCCGAGCGCCTTTTTTCCGTACGTGAAGTTCTCGCCGACGACGACCTCGGCAACGTGCAGGCGTTCGATCAGGATCTCGTGCACGTATCGCTCGGGGGTGAGCTTCATCAGCTCGGGCGTGAACGGCATCACGCAGAACACGTCGATTCCCAATTCCTCGGCCAGTTCGGCTCGCCTCGTCAGGGTGGTCAACTGAGCAGGATGGCTCCCCGGCCGCACTACTTCCATCGGGTGGGGATCGAATGTCATGAGCACGCTGGGAACGCCGCGCTTCTTCGCAGCGGCCACCGCTCGCCCGATCAGTTGTGCGTGTCCGCGATGAACGCCGTCGAAGACGCCGATCGTCAGCACGCACCGACCCCAGTCGGCAGGTACATCGTCGAGACCTCGCCATCTCTGCACACTGCGAAGCCTACGGCCCGACGGCCGCTCGGTCACTCTCGGACAGGCGTGTCGCATGTGGCGGGTATGGACAAAAAGGTATCCCCACGGTAAATATTTCGGGGTGCCTAACTTATTTCTTCGCCTGCAAGGATCTCGCACTCGGCGGATCCTCGCGAGCTGGGCCGCGGTGGGACTACTGGTAGCGGCGTCGACCAGCTGCGCCCGCGCTGTCGGAGAAGAAGATCCGCCGTTACTCGACGACGGCAGACCTTTGGTGCTGACGACCTTCACCGTTCTCGCCGACATGGCCGCCAATGTCGCCGGCGACCACCTTCGAGTGGAATCGATCACAAAAGCCGCTGCCGAGATCCACGGCTACGAGCCGACACCCGGAGACTTGCGCACCGCAGAGCAGGCCGAGCTGATCCTGGACAACGGTCTCGGGCTCGAGGCCTGGTTCGAGAAATTCGTCGAGCGCATCCCCGCACCCCACGCCGTGGTGAGTGCGAACGTGGACCCGATCTACATCCGCGACGACGCCTACGCGGGCAAAGCGAACCCACATGCCTGGATGTCCCCCGTCGTCGCCGAGACGTACGTCGAGAACATCGCCGACGCGTTCGTCGTGCTCGACCCCGCCAACACCGACGACTACCGCGCGAACGCAGCCGCGTACATCGGACAGCTCCGCGAGGTCGGTGCCGAACTGGACGCAGATCTCTCCGGGCTGCCCGATCGTCAACGTGCGCTCGTCACCTGTGAGGGCGCATTCGGTTATCTGGCTCGTGACTTCGATCTGCAGGAGGCCTACCTGTGGCCGGTCAACGCCGAGCAGGAAGGAACGCCGAAGCAGGTGGTCCGCACCATCGACTTCGTCCGCGACAACGAGGTACCCGCCGTGTTCTGCGAGTCGACCGTCTCGGACAAGGCGCAGCTGCAGGTCGCCGAGGACACCGGGGCTCGGTTCGGCGGACAGCTCTACGTCGACTCGCTCAGCGACGCGGCCGGCCCCGTCCCCACGTACCTGGATCTACTGCGCTACGACGCACGGTTGATCGCCGACGCACTGGTAGGAGAACGATGACCCCGCACACCGGTGCACCGCACCACAGGGCCCCGCACGAGACCGGGGCAGCGCTGACGGTGGACACCGTCAACGTTCGATACCGCGACGTCGTGGCTCTCGTCGATACCAGCCTGACGCTCGCACCCGGCCGGGTGTGCGGACTGGTGGGCATGAACGGATCGGGCAAGTCCACGCTGTTCAAGGCGGTCATGGGCGTGGTCAAGCCGAACTCCGGCTCGATCACCGTGTTCGGCGGCGACCCGGCCCAGGCGCGCAAGGCAGGCACGGTCAGCTACGTGCCCCAGGCGGAATCCGTCGACTGGACGTTCCCGATCAGCGTGCGCGACGTGGTGATGATGGGCCGATACGGGAAGCAGAACTTCTTTCGTACTCCCCGAGCAGCCGATCGACTGGCCGTCGACGAGGCTCTTCAGCGCGTCGACCTAGCTCAACTCGCGGACCGACAGATCGGCCAGCTCTCCGGCGGTCAACGCAAACGTGCGTTCGTCGCCCGCGCCATCGCCCAGGAGGCGTCGCTGCTCTTGCTCGACGAGCCCTTCGCCGGCGTGGACAAGAAGACCGAAGCCACCATCACCCGACTGCTCCGCGAGCTCGCCGCACACGGTGCCTCGGTTCTCGTGTCCACCCATGATCTTCATGCCCTACCGGAGCTGTGCGACGAAGCGATCCTGCTGCAGCAGCGGGTGCTGATGCACGGCAGTCCAACCGAAGTACTGCGACCGGAGAACCTGGCTCTGGCCTTCGGCATCGACCCGTCGAAGGTCGACCAACTGGGTGCGGGCACGCGAACTCCGGCAACCCGAACTCCGGAAGCGAGCTGAACCGTGTACCTGATCGACTTTCTCGTGGACCCACTCGAATACACCTTCATGCAGCGGGCGCTCCTGGTGACCGTCACCGCCTCGATCGTGTGCGCGGTACTCAGCTGCTGGCTCGTCCTCATCGGCTGGTCACTGATGGGCGACGCCGTCTCGCACGCAGTCCTTCCCGGCGTTGCGCTGTCGTACCTGTTCGGGGCACCGTTCGCGATCGGAGCACTTCTGTTCGCTCTCATCGCGGTCGGTGCCATCGGAGTGGTCCGCAACACCACCATCGTCAAGGAGGACGCCGCGATCGGCGTCGTCTTCACCACTCTGTTCGCGCTCGGCGTCGTTCTGATCTCGAAGTTTCCGAGTCAGATCGACCTCAACCACATCCTGTTCGGCAATCTGCTCGGAGTCTCGCAGGCCGACATGGTCCAGGTGTTCGTCCTCGGCGGAATCGCGCTGGCCGTCATGATCGTCAAGCGTCGCGACTTCACTCTCTTCGCCTTCGACCGCACCCAGGCCCGCGCCGTCGGCATCAACCCGACGGTGATCTCGGCCGTGATGCTGACCTTGCTCGCCCTGACCACCGTGGTCGCACTTCAGGCCGTCGGTGTCATTCTCGTGGTGGCGATGCTCATCACTCCCGGTGCGTCCGCCTATCTGCTCACGCACAGCTTCGGCCGCATGCTGGTGCTCGCACCGCTCATCTCGGTGGGTTGCGCGCTGGTGGGGATCTACGCCAGCTTCTATCTCGACGTGTCCTCCGGCGGCAGCGTCGTGCTGACCCAGGGACTCGTCTTCGTGCTCGCGTACCTCTTCAGCCCCTCGCAGGGCATCGTGGTCCGTGCTCTCCGGCAACGCGGACAGGTGCCGGTAGCTCCGGCCGGGTGAGGTGTCTTTTTCCATTGGATTGCCTAAGCTCGGCGACGTGGCGCAACAAAAAACCGATTCCGCACCGGCCGACGAGGGCGTCCAGCTGTCGGCGGTTGCGCAGGATTACCTCAAGGTCATCTGGACGGCCAGCGAGTGGAGCGAGGACTCCGTCAGCACCAAGATGCTCTCCGAGCGCATCGGTGTCTCGGCATCGACGGTGTCCGAGGCGATTCGCAAGCTCGCCGACCAGGGCATGGTCGACCACGCCCGGTACGGGGCGATCTCGCTGACCGAGAAGGGTCGTCTGGCTGCCATCGGCATGGTTCGTCGGCACCGTCTGATCGAGACCTACCTGGTTCGCGAACTCGGATACGGATGGGACGAGGTGCACGACGAGGCCGAGATCCTCGAACACGCCGTCTCCGACCTGATGATGGACCGCATCGACGCGAAACTCGGCCACCCCGAGCGAGATCCGCACGGCGACCCGATTCCCTCGGTCGACGGCGCAATCGACACACCGTCCGCAACCCGCCTGAGCGAGTACATCGACGGACAGTCCGGCCGCGTTGCCCGAATCTCCGATTCCGACCCGGCAATGCTTCGCTACTTCGATTCCGTCGGCATCACGCTCGACCTGCCCATCACGGTGGTCGAACGACGCGACTACGCCGGTACCGTGGCCATCGAATTGGCCCGCACCGACGCCACCGATTCCATCGACCTCGGCCACCGTGCCGCCGAGGCGATCTGGATGGTTCCAGCGAACTGATCTTCGGGTCCGTGCCGCACCCGTGCCGAATGTTTCAGTGCCCGCGCAACGTTGCGGGCCGCACGACCATGACCGAACTGGCGCGCTTGCCCTTCTCCTGGAGCAGAGCGATGGTGTGACCCGTGGGATCGACGGCCGCGTACACCCCGTCGATTCCGATCGGATCCAGCCACCGTCCCTGGCTCAACGATTCAGCTTCCGAGGCGTCGATCTGCCGGTGTGGAAAAGCCGTTCGCGCAGCCTCGTCGATGTCCAGGCTCACGGCTGGATCCTCGGCCAGTTCCTCGAGTGTGCGTGCGTGCTCGAGAGTGAAGGGCCCGACACGAGTGCGACGCAGCACTGTCAGGTGCCCACCCACTCCCAGCGCCGCACCGAGGTCACGTGCCAGGGCCCGAACATACGTCCCCGACGTGCACTCCACCTCGATATCGAGGTCGACGAACGCGGATTCGCCGTCGGCCACATCACGTCTGGCCGTCACGTCGAATCGGGTGACGCTGACCTTCCGGGCGGCGAGGGTGAACTCCTCGCCGGCTCGAGACAGCTTGTGGGCTCGCTGTCCATCGACCTTGATGGCGCTGACACTGGCAGGCACCTGCTCGATGTCACCGGTGAGGGCGGCGATCGCGGTCGAGACTTCCGAGTTGGAGACGTGCGCGGCCGAGACATCGGCCAGGACGTCACCCTCGGCGTCGTCGGTCGTCGTGCTCCGGCCGAGCCGGACGGTCGCGGTGTACGACTTGGTGGTCAGCGAGAGCAAGCCCAGCATCTTGGTCGCACGCTCCACGCCGAGCACCAGCACGCCGGTCGCCATGGGGTCCAGCGTCCCCGCATGGCCGACCTTCCTGGTGCGCAACAGTTTTCGGCACGACGCCACCACATCGTGGCTCGTCACTCCCGGCCCCTTGTCGACCACCAGCAGGCCGGCACCGACGAGACCGGACGAGATCTTTTCGCGAGCACTCACGAGAGAGCATTGTGCCAGGCTCGCGGAGCCGGTCGTCACATCACCGAGATCGCGGTCATCACCAGACCGCCCGCCACCATCCATCGACCGTCGAAGGCCCGTAACGGCGGCCCGGACACCGTGTCCCCGGGCACCAGCAGCTCGGAGTGGAACGTTCCCGAGATGTCGTCACCCGAGCCGGTGCGCTCGAACGTGATGTGCGCGTCCTCGAAGCCGAGCCACCGTCCGGTCAACGGCTCCCAGGCCTTGTACGTGGCTTCCTTGGCGCAGAACAACACTCGATCCCAATGCACGTCCTCACGGCCTGCGGTCTCGAGCCAGTCCCGTTCGGCCGCCAAGCTCACCGCCTCGAGCACCCCGTCGGGCAAGGGCCCGTGCGGCTCGGCGTCGATCCCCACCGAACGCACCTGCATCGAGTACGCCAATACCGCACCGCGATACCCGTCGCAGTGCGTCAACGATCCGACCACACCCTTCGGCCACTGCGGTGCACCGGACTTGCCGCGCATGATCGGTGCCGGCTCCACACCCAGCTTCTCCATCGCCACCCGTGCGCAGTGTCGAGCCGAGGTGAACTCCCGCTTGCGTTTGTCCACCGCATTGGCGACCAGCGGCGCTTCGAGCGGATGCGGCGTCAAACCCGGCGGATCGGCGAACAACTCGGCCGAGACTACGCCGTCGGGAAGTATGGATTCGATCACTTGCCGGCCCTCATCTTCTCGACCTCTGCCTCCATCTCGGGCGTCACGGTGAAGTGTCCGCCCCACTTGTTCAACGCGCCCGGCGGATACTCGGGGACCGGAAGGATCTGTCGCAGAACGTTGTTCGGCAGTCCACGCCGCTGCCATTCGCGCGGGTAGCCCACCGACACCTCCTCGAAGCGAACGCCGTCGTAGTAGGTGGTCCGCGGGATGTGCAGGTGCCCGTACACCGAGCAGATCGCGCTGTACCGCGTATGCCAATCCGCCGTGAGGGTGGATCCACACCACAGCGCGAATTCCGGGTAGAACAGCACCTCGGTCGGCTGCCGAACCATCGGGAAGTGATTGATCAACACGGTCGGAACAGAGGTGTCCAGCGCGTCGAGGCGCTCCCGGGTGGCCTCGATCCGCGCATGACACCAGGCGTCGCGCGTCGCGTACGGCTGCGAGGACAGCAGGAATTCGTCGGTGGCGACGACGTTCTTCTCACGTGCGATCGCCAGCCCGTGCTCCTTGTCGCGCGCTCCCTGCGGCAGGAACGTGTAGTCGTAGAGCAGGAACATCGGCACGATCGTCGCCGGGCCACCCTCACCCTCCCACCGCAGGTACGGGTCTTCCGGGGTGACGACGTCGATCTCGCGGCACAGGTTGACCAGGTACTCGTACCGAGCGGCTCCGTGAATCTGGACGGGGTCTTTCACCGTCGTCCACAGTTCGTGGTTTCCGGGAACCCAGATGACCTTCGCGAAGCGGCTACGCAGCAGTTCGAGCGCCCACTTGATGTCGTCGGTCTTCTCCGATACGTCGCCGGCCACGATCAGCCAGTCGTCGGGCGACTCGGGAAAGATGTCCTCGGTGACCGGTCGGTTGCCTCGATGTCCGACGTGTATGTCGCTCACTGCCCACAGCTTCGCTGCCACTGAAAATCCTTTCGATGCGCTCGGCCGCCGGCTTCGAATCGCCAGAACCGTCCGAGAACGTACCAACGTCCAATACTCCCCGCAGATTCCGCGGCGCCTCCCGGCGGGGTGACGCGGCTACCCGGTCGCCGGCCGGGTCGTTCCGGTCGCCGAAGACGCAATCGGGTCGGTATCTCCGCAAATTCGGGTATATGGTGCTCGATATGACTTGTTTGCGGACATCTGCCCTGTCGGCGCTTCGATGACAGTGCCCCCGGTTCGCGTTCGAGATGCCGCAGCGCTCCTCGGCGTCAGTGACGACACCGTGCGCAGATGGATCGACAGCGGCGCGCTCCCCTCGCTCGAGGACGAGACCGGACGCAAGGTCATCGCAGGCCGGGACCTGGCCGACTACGCACGCGAGCATGCCGTCCCCCCGCCGGAGATCTCGTCGGGCGGCAGCTCTGCCCGCAACCGGCTCGTGGGTTTGGTCACCGAGGTCGTCTCGGACGCGGTGATGAGCGAGGTGAGCATGCAGTGCGGGCCGTTCACGATCGTGTCGTTGATGAGCACCCGATCGGTTCGCGAACTGGGGCTCGAGCCCGGCAAGGTCACCGTCGCCGTCGTCAAGGCGACCACCGTCATCGTCGAGACACCGTAGAACGCTGGAGATGTCCATGAAGACAATGCGCTCGGCATCCGCAGTTCTGGTTGCAGCCACCCTGATGCTCGTGGGGTGCAGCTCGCAGTCCGACCCGGGCACACCCGATGTGGCCTCGGACGGCAACGCGGTCGGAGGTGAGATCACCGTCTTCGCCGCGGCATCGCTTCGCGCGACGTTCACCGATCTCGGTGCTCGATTCGAGGCCGAACACCCCGGCACGTCGGTGGAGTTCAGCTTCGCGGGCTCCTCCGATCTGGCCGCACAGCTGATCTCCGGTGCTCCGGCCGACGTCTTCGCCTCGGCAGACACGAAGAACATGACCGAGACGGTCGACGAGGGCCTGGTCGCGGGAGAACCGGTCGACTTCGCCTCCAACACGCTGACCGTCGTCACCGCCCCCGGAAATCCGTTCGGCATCACATCCTTCGCCGACCTGACGAACCCCGACGTCCTCACCGTGATCTGCGCACCCCAGGTGCCGTGCGGCGCGGCGACGGCAACCATCGAGTCAGCGACGGGTAGGACGATTCCGGCGGTGAGCGAGGAATCCTCGGTCACCGACGTGCTGGGCAAGGTCACCTCGGGGCAGGCCGATGCCGGACTGGTCTACGTCACCGATGCTTCCGGGGCAGGCGCAGCCGTGACCACGGTGCCCTTCGAGGAGTCCAGTGAGGCCGTCAACATCTACCCGATCGCGACGTTGAGCGGTTCCGGCAACCCGGACACAGCGCGAGCATTCACCGAGTTCGTCGCCGGACCCGTCGGGCGAGATGTGCTCGGTCGAGCCGGCTTCGCGGCACCATGACCGCTCGAGCCGCCGACGGCGGGCGGTCCACCGCAGGGCACCGTCCGACCGTCGGAGTACCGGTGTGGATATTCGCACCGGCTGCTGTGGGAGCACTCGTCGTCGTTCTGCCGCTGGCCGCGATGTTCACCCGAATCGACTGGTCGAACTTTCTCGAACTCGTCACCTCCGAATCGGCGGTTGCAGCACTGATTCTCAGCCTGAAGACGGCGACGACCAGTACCGCTGTGTGCGTGCTTCTGGGCGTGCCGATGGCCATCGTGCTCTCGCGCAGCTCGATTCGTGGCCTCTCGATCCTTCGCTCCCTCGTCGTACTGCCCCTGGTTCTGCCACCGGTGGTCGGCGGCATCGCGCTGCTCTACACCTTCGGACGCCAAGGGCTGCTGGGCGAACATCTCGAGGCCTTCGGGATTCGGATCGCCTTCACCACCTCGGCCGTGGTACTGGCGCAGGTCTTCGTGTCGCTTCCGTTTCTCGTCGTCAGCGTGGAGGGCGCGTTGCGTACGGCCGGTGACCGCTACGACGTGGTGGCTGCCACCCTGGGAGCCACACCGACGACCGTCCTACGGCGAGTGACCGTTCCGTTGATTCTTCCCGGGCTGATATCAGGAACCGTTCTCGCCTTCGCGCGCGCACTCGGAGAATTCGGAGCGACGCTGACTTTCGCCGGCTCCCTCGAAGGCGTGACCAGGACACTGCCTCTGGAAATCTATCTGCAGCGCGAGAGCGACCCCGATGCCGCAGTAGCGCTGTCGCTGGTGCTGATTCTCGTCGCGGCACTCGTCGTCGTGACCGCGCGCGGCACACGGTCGTCGGGAACGTTGTGAACTCACTCCACCTCCGGGCCACCCTCGGCAGTCGCGGCATCGATCTCGAACTCGATGCACTCGAGGGTGAGACGGTCGCCGTCCTCGGGCCGAATGGGGCAGGCAAATCGACACTGCTGCAACTGATCTCGGGCGTCGTGGCACCCGACGACGGTGTGGTCCGACTCGGCGAGGACGTGTTGACCGACACCGCCTCGAACACCGCAGTTCCGATTCACGCCCGAGGCGTCGCGACCCTCGCTCAGGAAGCTCTGCTGTTTCCTCATATGGACGCGCGCACGAACGTGGCTTTCGCACCACGCAGCACCGGCGCGAAACGCGCCACCGCGCGGGCCGTCGCCGACACCTGGCTGGGTGCGGTCGGAGCCTCCCACCTGGCAGATCGCCGCCCTGCGCAGCTGTCGGGCGGTCAGGCCCAACGTATCGCCATTGCGCGCGCTCTCGCGGCCGATCCACGACTGCTGTTGCTCGACGAACCGCTGGCGGCGCTGGATGTGGACACGGCACCGGGCATTCGACGAGTGCTGCGCACAGTGTTGCGCGAGAGCGGCCGCACGGCCCTGATCGTGACCCACGATCTGCTCGACGTCGTTGCCCTCGCAGATTCCGTCGCGGTCATCGATGGTGGACGCGTCGTCGAGCGAGGGTCGGTCACCGAGGTACTGACCGCCCCTCGCAGCGAATTCGGTGCCCGCATCGCCGGGGTGAACCTGATCTCGGGACGGGCGGTCGATGCCGACGACTCGACGTCCCTGACCACGAACTGGGGAGTGTCCGTCCATGGCTCCGGGCGGCACACCACCGGAACTCCATTGGTAGCGGTGTTCTCCCCCGCCGCCGTCTCGGTACACCCGACTGCACCGCACGCCAGCCCCCGGAACGTATTCGAGGTGGTGATCGAGGAGATGGAGGTACAAGGCTCCGGCATACGCGTCCGCTCACGTCCACAACCCGACGGGTCTCCCGGCATGGCCGCCGACATCACCCCTGCTGCAGTCTCGGATCTCGGGCTCGAGCCCGGCCGCAGCGTGTTCTTCGTCGTCAAGAGCCGTGAGGTGGCGTTGCACCCCGCATTGCCGTCGCCCGCCAGGAGCGATGGCTACCGGCGTAGTTGACGGTCGCTGCCGATGACCAACCACTTCCCGGACAGCACCCGGCCTGCGACCGCGAGCATCCGAAGGCCGACGAAGACGCCGAGGCCTGTCCAGATGCCGACCAGCCCCCAATCGAACACGAGCGCGCACCAGATGAACGGCAGAAAGCCCACTACGGCACACGCCAGGGTCGCGTTCCGCAGGAAAGCCGCGTCACCACTGCCGAGCAGCACTCCGTCCAACGCGAACACCACCCCCGCAATGGGAATGATCGCGACGAAGATCCACCAGATCGCATGCATCTCACCGATGACCGACGCGTCGGTGGTGAACAGCTGCGGGACGAACGATCGCCCTACTGCGAACACGCCGGCGAGGACGACCGCGAACACCGTCGACCACGCCGTCAATCGCCACGCGAGTGCGCGCGCGTCCTCGATCCTGCTTGCGCCGAGGGCAGCCCCGACCAGGGTCTGAGCGGCGATCGCCAACGAATCGAGCATCAACGACACCAGGTTCCACATGTGCAGAACCACCTGGTTCGCGGCAACCGAGGCCGCTCCGAACCTCGATGCGACCGCAGCGGCCGAGAGGAAGCAGGCTTGAAACGCGAGGCTGCGCACGATCAGGTCACGGCCCAGCACCAACTGCGCGCGCATCACCGACCAGCGCGGGCGCAGCTCGTCGCTCGCCCGCACTACCGCGACGACGAACAACGCACCGGCAACGCCCTGCCCGATCACGTTGGCCACGGCAGATCCCACCAGCTCCAGACGCGGAAATCCGAGCAACCCATGGACCAGAAGCGGACACAACACCGCGGACACCCCGAAACCGAACACCACGAAACGCAGTGGCGTCACCGTGTTCTGGACACCGCGCATCCATCCGTTTCCGGCCAGCGACACCAGGATGAACGGCACACCCAGCAGAGCCACCCGCAGCCACGCGACGGCCTCGACGGCGATGTCGCCGCCGCCGGTCAGCACCGACACCACGGGCTCGGCGGCGAACTGCATCACCGCGACGATGCCGAGCCCGATCGCGAAGGCCAACCAGGTTGCCTGCACACCCTCACCGACGGCATCGCGTTCCCGACCGGCACCGTGCATGCGGGCCGCTCGCGCGGTCGTTCCGTAGGACAGAAAGGTCAGCTGGGTGCTGACCTGGGCCAGCACGAGACCACCTATCGCCAGGCCTGCGAGGGCCAAGGCACCGAGCCTGCCGACCACGGCGGCGTCGAACAACAGGTAGAGGGGTTCGGCGGCGAGGACGCCGAGGGAGGGCAGCGACAGGCCGAGAATTCTTCGAGCGGTGACCGGAGTGGAACTCACGACGCCGAGAGGGCCCCGCGCAGCGCATCGATCACATCGGGCAGGTCGCCGTGTGCGGTGTAGCCGGCCGCATTGCGGTGTCCGCCGCCGCCGAGTTCGCACGCCACCGCAGAGACGTCGACCTCGGTCTTCGAGCGCAGGGAGACCACCCAGACCGAGCCGAAGTCCTGTTGCTTGAGCACTGCGGCAACCTCGGCTTCGGACGTGGTGCGCACGATGTCGATCACGCTCTCGACCTCCTCCGACCGCAGTCCGGCCGAATCCTCGCTGCGAATGACGGCGTACACCAGCCCTCGCCCGTCGGCCGCGTCGGGAATCAATGTTGCCGAACCGAGTACGGACCCGAGCATCGGCAGCCAGTCGAACGGATGGGTGTCGAGGAGCTTGCGGGCGATGTGAGCGCCGTCGATCCCCGTGGCCAGCAATCTCTCGGCCAGCAGATGAGACCCCGGACGAACCCAGCGGAACGATCCGGTGTCGGTGACCAAGCCTGCGAACAGCAGGTGGGCCAGATCGGCATCGATCTCGACGCCCCACTGGTCGAGCAGTCGCGCGATCACGGCGGTGGTCGACTCCGCGGACGCATGCACCACGTTCACCGTCCCGAAGCGAGTGTTGCTGCGGTGGTGATCGATGACAAGGGTGGCCGACGCGGTATCGAGTCGGTCGCCCAGTGAACCCAGCCGACCCCGACTGCCGGCGTCGACTGTGACCACCAGGTCGACGGTGTCGGTGACCTTGTCGGCGTCGACCAGAAGGTGCCTACCGGGCAACTCGTCCATGGACTCGGGCAACGACGCCGGTGCTGCGAATGCCACCTGAACCGTCGCGCCGCGACGTTCGAGTACCGAACCGAGCGCAAGCCCACTCCCGATCGTGTCGGCGTCGGGCTGAACGTGGCACAGCACGGTCACCGAGGATGCACGTTCGAGCATCTCGATCGCCTGCGCCAGGCCCTGTACGGTCTCCGACTCCGTCCCCGAACCAACGGACATGTCAGTCGGCTTCGGCAGGCTCGACGTCTGCAGGAGTGGAGCCTGCGGAATGACCATCCAAGTCTGCGACTTCGCGTGGGGCCTTGTACGGGTCCGGGTCCCCGGCGGGCTTGGCGTTCGCTCGGGCGCGTGCCAGTTCCTCGTCGGCCACGCGTGCGCGTTCGAGAAGGTCTTCCATGTGGCGCGCGGTGTCGGGCACCGTGTCGGTCACGAACGTCAAGGTCGGTGTGTACCGCACACCCGTTCCGGCTCCGACTTTCGAGCGCAGCACACCCTTGGCCTTTTCCAGTCCCGCTGCGGCAGCCTGCAGATCCGGCGGAGTGTCGAGGTCTTCACCCATGACGGTGTAGTACACCGTGGCATCGTGCAGGTCGGCGGTCACCTTGGTGTCGGTGATGGTCACGAAGGCCAGCCGCGGATCCTTGATCTCGTGATCGATCGCCGTCGCAACGATGGCGGCGATTCGCTTGGACAACTTACGAGCCCTGGCCTGGTCCACCACGACAATCACACTCCTCTTTCATGGCCGATGCCCGATCTGATCCGACGCATCGGCGGTTGTGCACGTCACATCCGCCGACAGTGCTCGGCGGATCTTCCGGATCAATCCTCGGGTCCGAAGATTCTCCGGCGTACTGCCAACAGTTCCAGATCGTGGCGTTCGGCGACGTGCCGTTCGCACTCGTCCAGCTTGTCGTGCAGCAGGTCTACATCGGTACCGGCAGCGGCAACCCCCAACAGGGACCGCCGAATACGTTCTCGCTCACCGGTTTCGGCGGCCGAGACTCCCATCCTGTGCAAATCACCGAGCACCGGTTCCATCATCGACCGTTTCTCGGCGAGCGAACGTACATCCCCCAACAACACGTCCAACTCCAGAGCACCCAGATACACGCTGACGTCCTTCGATCAGCTTCGACGACAAAGCCGGTGGCGGTACATCTGTCGTACCACCACCGGCTCGAAAGTCGGAGCGCAGTGTCACTCCCCTGGCTTCACCACCGAGCCGACGCGACCGGATGCGGAGCCGAACGGCTCCGCATCTGTTCTAGTCGCGCGGCTTTTCACGGAGTTCGTACGCCTCGATGACATCGCCCACCTTGATGTCGGAGTACGTCACCGTCAAACCACACTCGTAACCTTCACGGACCTCCGTCGCGTCGTCCTTCTCACGGCGGAGCGAGGAGATCGTGACGGTTTCCGCAACGACAGCGCTGTCTCGAATGAGTCGCGCCTTCGCGTTGCGACGGATCGTACCGGAGGTGACGAGGCAACCGGCGATGTTTCCGACCTTGGAGGAACGGAACAGCGCACGGATTTCGGCCTGCCCGAGGGCGACCTCCTCGTACACCGGCTTGAGCATGCCCTTGAGGGCCTTCTCGATCTCGTCGATCGCCTGGTAGATCACCGAGTAGTACCGGATGTCGACGCCTTCGCGGTTGGCCAGCTCGGTGGCCTTGCCCTCCGCTCGAACGTTGAACCCGATGATGATCGCGTTGGATGCCGACGCCAGGTTGACGTTGGTCTCCGTGACACCACCGACACCGCGGTCGATGACGCGCAACTCCACCTCGTCGTCGATCTCGATACCGAGCAGCGCCTCTTCGAGCGCTTCCACGGTTCCCGAGTTGTCGCCCTTGAGGATCAAGTTGAGCTGCGAAGTCTCCTTCAGAGCTGCATCGAGATCGTCGAGGCTGATGCGCTTGCGGCTCTTGGCCGCCAGAGCATTGCGCTTGCGCGCATTGCGACGGTCGGCGATCTGACGGGCGATCCGGTCCTCGTCGACGACCAACAGGTTGTCGCCTGCACCGGGCACCGACGTGAAGCCGATGACCTGGACGGGGCGCGACGGCATTGCCTCGGTGACGTCGTCACCGTGCTCGTCGACCATTCGCCGGACGCGTCCGTATGCGTCGCCGGCGACGATCGAGTCACCGACACGCAGGGTTCCGCGAGCGATGAGCACGGTCGCGACCGGGCCACGTCCACGGTCGAGGTGCGCCTCGATGGCGACACCCTGGGCTTCCATGTCCGGGTTCGCTCGCAGATCGAGCGACGCGTCGGCCGTCAGCAGTACCGCTTCGAGGAGGGCATCGATGTTGGTGCCCTGCTTGGCGGAGATGTCGACGAACATCGTCTCGCCGCCGTATTCCTCGGCGACCAGACCGTATTCGGTCAGCTGCTGCCGGATCTTGTCCGGGTTCGCGCCTTCCTTGTCGATCTTGTTCACCGCGACGACCATCGGAACGTCGGCCGCCTGAGCGTGATTGATGGCCTCCACCGTCTGCGGCATGACACCGTCGTCGGCCGCGACCACGAGAATCGCGAGGTCGGTGGCCTTGGCACCGCGGGCACGCATGGCAGTGAAGGCCTCGTGACCGGGGGTGTCGATGAACGTCACGAGGCGTTCGTTGCCCTCGAGCTCGGTCAGCACCTGGTACGCACCGATGTGCTGCGTGATTCCGCCTGCCTCGCCTTCGCGCACCGTGGTGTTACGAATCGAGTCGAGCAGTCGCGTCTTACCGTGATCGACGTGGCCCATGACGGTGACCACCGGGGGACGCTGTTCCAGATCTTCTTCGCCGCCGGCGTCCTCGCCGTAGGTGAGGTCGAACGAATCGAGCAGCTCACGATCTTCGTCCTCGGGGCTGACGACCTGGACGACGTAGTTCATCTCGCCGCCGAGAAGCTCCAGCGTCTCGTCGTTGACGGACTGGGTCGCGGTGACCATCTCGCCGAGGTTGAACAGGGCCTGCACGAGAGCGGCCGGATTCGCGTCGATCTTGTCCGCGAAGTCCGACAGCGATGCTCCGCGGGCGAGACGGATGGTCTCACCGTTACCGCGGGGCAGCCTGACGCCGCCGACTGCGGGAGCCTGCATGCTCTCGTACTCGGCGCGTTTTGCCCGCTTCGACTTGCGACCACGACGGACTGCTCCGCCGGGACGACCGAATGCACCTGCGGCTGCGCCGCGCTGACCGGGGCGTCCACCGCCGCCGGGACGGCCACGGAAACCACCTGCGGGAGCGCCGCCTGCGGGGGCACCGCCGGGAGCACCGGGGGCGCCACCACCGCGGTAGCCACCGCCACCGCCGCCACCCGGACGCCCGCCGGGAGCGCCGCCGGGACGACCCGGCCGACCTGCAGCGGGACCTGGACGTGCCGAACGGGTCGGCATCGCACCCGGGTTGGGGCGAGGAGGCATCGAGCCGGGGCTCGGACGAGGTCCGGCCTGACCCGGTGCGGGACGAGGCCCACCCTGCCCGGGTGCCGGACGACTACCGCCGGACGGTGCGGCGGGGCGAGGCCCACCCTGCCCGGGAGCGGGGCGTCCGCCTGCGGGGCGTGGCGCACCGGGAGCGGGCCGGGGAGCCGGTCGCTCCACGGGTGCCGAGGAGTACGGGTTGTTGCCCACGCGCGGTGCCTTGGGACCGGGCTTGGGGCCGGGACCTGCGGGCTTGGGAGCTGCCGGGGCCGGAGCGGCGTCGCTGCTGGTGGCCGACGCGGCCGGAGCCTGCTCGACCGGAGCAGCGGGCGCTGCGGGCGCGGGGGTGGGAGCTGCCGGGGCCGGAGCCGGAGCGGCAGCGGGAGTTGCGGGTGCAGCCGGTGCAGCCTCCGCGGGAGCTTGCGCTGCGGGTGCTTCCGGCTCTGCCGGACGGGGGGCCGGCTTGGGGCCGGGACGGGGTCCGCCCGGTTTCGCTGCACTCGGCTTCGCGGTGCTGCCTGCAGCGCGATCGGCCGCTGCGCGGCCGTTCGGTGCAGATGCGGTCGCCGCCGGTGCGTCGGCGTTGTCGGACGGGAAGGATTCACGCAGTCGACGGGCCACGGGGGCTTCGACTGTGGATGATGCGGACTTGACGAACTCGCCTTGCTCTTTGAGCCGTGCGAGTAGTTCCTTACTGGTGACACCGAGTTCTTTAGCCAACTCGTGCACGCGGGCCTTGCCTGCCACTGCTCTCCTCACTGAGAGGCCGAGCGAGGCTTGGTGCCCGCACGACCTCGGGTTATCTCCGATGGACGTTCATCGTTGGTGCTTCACGGTGTGCTCATCAGTGCTGTTGCCTGTTCTTGTCGACGGGTGTTGCTCTTGTCGTGACCTCGGCCTGCAGCTTCTCGTACTCGTCGAGCACGACTGCCACTGCGGACGATTCCACATTTCCCGATATCCGAAACGCACGACCGAAGACTCGGCGTCGTTCCGCATTGTGCAGGCACTCTCGGCTGTAGTGCAACCACGCACCACGGCCGGACATCGAATGCCGGACGTCGGGGACGAGAGCGAATTCGTGCGAACCAGCTTCTCGAACCACGATCCTCAACAGATCGGTGGCCGGCACTCGCTCCCTGCACCCGACGCATGTGCGAATCGGCCGGCTTGTCACTACCGGATTCTCGCGTTCATACCCCTGGGCGGAGAGGTCGTTACCGAACCATCGACCACTCTACCGCTGTATTGCCTCGAACTCCGCATTCCGGCCCTACGCGCTGGTCGTCTCGGGTGCCGCCGCATCGCTGCGGATGTCGATACGCCAACCGGTCAATCGAGCGGCCAGTCGCGCGTTTTGCCCTTCCTTGCCGATTGCCAAGGAGAGCTGGTACTCGGGAACCACGACACGGGCCGCCCGTGCAACGGCGTCGACCACCGTCACCGAGACAACCTTCGAGGGGGAGAGAGCATTCCCGACGAACGTGGCCGGGTCCTCGTCGAAGTCGATGATGTCGATCTTCTCGCCCGCCAGTTCGCTCATCACGTTGCGCACGCGCTGACCCATCGGTCCGATGCAGGCGCCCTTGGCGTTGAGACCGGACACGGTGGACGCGACGGCGATCTTCGAGCGGTGCCCCGACTCGCGGGCCACTGCCACGATGTCGACCGAACCGTCTGCGATCTCGGGCACCTCGAGGGCGAACAGCTTGCGCACCAGATTCGGATGGGTGCGCGAGAGGGTGATCTGCGGGCCGCGATTGCCCCGGGCGACTCCGACGACGTAGCACTTGATGCGCTCGCCGTGCTCGTAACTTTCGCCCGGCACCTGCTCGGCGGGTGGGAGGAGGCCGTCGGCACCGTTGGCGTTACTGCCGATGCGGACGATGACCGTGCCCTTGGCGTTGGCGCGCGTGTCGCGCTGAATGACACCGTTGACGATCTCACCCTCGTGCGTGGAGTACTCGCCGAACGAACGCTCGTGCTCGGCGTCGCGTAGGCGCTGCAGAATGACCTGGCGCGCCGTGGTCGCCGCAATTCGTCCGAAGCCCTCGGGGGTGTCGTCCCACTCGGAGATCAGATTGCCGTCGGCGTCGAGCTCCTTGGCCATCACCCGAACGGATCCGGTCTTGCGATCGACGTCGATCCACGCGTTGGACTGGTGCCCTTCGGTGTGCCGGTAGGCCGTCAGCAATGCGGTCTGAATCGTCGAGATCACCATCTCGATCGGAATTCCCTTGTCCGCCTCGATGGCACGCAATGCGGCAATGTCGATATTCACTTGTCCGACCCTTCTTCCGGTGCTTCCACATCCACGATCTCATCGGTGTTCGCGGGCGACGGCCGACTGCCGACCACACCACCCGCCAGGTCCATCTCCTCAGCGCTGGGACGCGAGAACTCAACCTGCACAACAGCTTTCACAACATCGGCAAGCGCGACCGACCGCGTCGACAGAATGCCTTTCTCCTTGACCACCACGGTCACCGAATCCCCGTCGAGGACACCGACGCGACCGTCGAACTTGCCGTCGGCGAGTTCGACACGCACCTTGCGCCCGCGGGCCCGACGCCAATGCCGTGCCTCGGTCAGCGGGCGATCGATTCCGGGGGTGGTGACTTCCAACGTGTAGGGCGCTTCCCCGAAATCCGTCACGGCATCGAAGGCATCCGAGATCTCGCGGCTCAGTTCCGGGAGCGCGTCGAGGTCGATTCCCTCTTCGCGATCGACCATGATGCGCACTGCACTGTGCTTTCCTGCGGCGACCACGTTCACGTCCTCGAGGTCGTAACCCCGATCTCGAACGAGGTCGGCGAGCAGTTCGACAACCCTTTCCTTGGACGGAACAGGCATGTCGCGAACTCCTCGTGTGTAGTTGTGGGCGACCCCGCCTAGGGCAGCCGGACTGCGTTTGGTGAACCAACAGCCTACCGCCCCGCAGACAGTGCTCGTGACCACGATCGGCCGACGCGACACACGGGCACGGCGAGTGCAAGCGCTGCGGTCTGGCACGATATCGGAGTGCCAACGCCGACCGTCCCCTTCGCGCTCAGTCGCCGTGGGCTGTTCCGACTCGCCGGTGTGGCCGCTCTGTCCGCGGCCACCGTGTCGAGTGTTGCGGCCTGTGGCCAGGAGACGATCTCGGGTCCTGCCCTCGATACCCTGACCGCGCAGTTGCGCGCTGCCCGCGCCGATGCGGCGGATGCCACCGCGGCAGCGACGGTGATCGCCGATTACGCAGCCGCACTGGGGATCGTTGCGGCGCAGCGGACCGAGCACGCCGATGCGCTCGAAACCGAGATCGCCCGCGCCACCGGTGCCTCGACCGGTACGTCCACTACTGCGGGCACCACAACGCCCGCTCCCACGACGCCGCCGCCCGGTCTCGCGGCCGTGCGGGAGATGTTGACCTCCTCTGCCGGCAGCGCAGCGAATGCGGCTCGTAACGAAAGCGGTTACCGGGCCGGCCTTCTCGGTTCGATCAGCGCTTCGTGCACGGTCTCGGCCCTGGTGGTGCTGGCATGAGCGATCTCGGTCCGGAACAGCAAGGCCTCGTCGATGCACTCCACGCCGAGTATGCGGCGGTGTTCGCCTACGGCGTCGTGGCGGCGTTCTCCAACCCCACGCGCGCCGAGGTGGTGGCGTCGAACACCGCTGCCCATCGCGCGCGTCGAGATTCGACGATCGACGCCCTTCAGGCGGCGAGCGTTTCTGTGCCGCTGCCCGATCCGGCGTATGCGTCCCCGTTTCCCGTGACCGACGCGATCTCGGCTGCGCAGTTGGCCGCGCAGGCCGAGATCGACACGAGTATCGCGTGGCGTTCGCTGATCGAACGCAGCCAGTCCGGAGCCACTCGCGAGATGGGGGTGCAGGCACTGACCGACGCCGCGGTTCGCCTCGCGACGTGGCAGCAGATTCTGGGCGTCAGTCCGTCGTCGACGGCATTTCCCGGCCAACCGTGAGCGCTTCCACCGGTCCGACGGAACGCCCCGGCATGAACAGCGCCGCCACCAGTCCGATCGCCACTGCGCCTGCGCCGACGAGCAGAGCGGGTGCCAAGGCGTCGGTGTAACCGGTGGGCGTCAGTGATCCACCGGCCCCGATGAACACCGCTGTCAGTACTGCGATGCCGAGTGCGATACCCACCTCTCGCACAGTGGAGTTCGCACTGCTCGCGGTGGCGTGATCGTCGTCCTTCATGTCCCGCAGCACTGCGGTGGCGGACGGAGCGAACGTCAGTCCCATGCCCACTCCGGCCATCAGCAGCGCCGGGACCATCGACGGATACTCGGTGTCGGGGCCCAGAATCAGCGCCATCCACACGAGCGAGACCGACTGCAGCGACAAGCCGGCGACCAACAGTCCACGCAGCCCGACGCGCTCGGCGAGCACACCTGCGATCGGTGCGACCACCATCGGTGCCGCAGTCCACGGCAACGTGCGTAGGCCTGCCTGGAACGGCGTGTAGTTCATCACGATCTGAAGGTATTGCGCGAGGAGGAACACAGCCCCGAACATGCCGAGCGAGAACGTGATTCCAATGATGTTGGCGATGGTGAAGCTGCGCGAACGAAAGAGCGCAAGCGGCAACACCGAGTGCCTGGTGCGCGATGCACGCAGAACGAAGGCGACGAGCAGCACCGCCGAGCCGATGAAGCCGGCGAGCACCGTGGCCGACGCCCACCCGTCGTCGTTGCCGTGAACCACCGCCCACACCAGAAGGAAGACACCGCCGCCTGCGAGGACCACGCCGGGCAGATCGAGCGGTTGGATGCGGCCTGCTGTTTCCTTCAGCGCGACGTACGCCAGCGGAACTGCGACGAGGGCCACCGGAACGTTGATCCAGAAGATCGCCTGCCAGGAAATTCCGTCGACGACGGCTCCGCCGACCACCGGCCCCAGCGCGACGCCGAGTCCGGAGACTCCACCCCAGATCCCGATTGCCATCGCGCGCTTGCCCACCGGCACCACCGCGGCGAGCAGCGCAAGGGACAACGGCATGATCGCGGCGGCACCGATTCCTTGCACGGCCCGCGCCGCGATGAGCATCGCTGGGCTCGCAGCGAGCGCGCTGGCCACCGAGGCGGCAGTGAAAACGGTGATCCCGCCGAGGAACACCGTGCGTCTGCCCCATCTGTCGCCGAGCGTCGCCGCTGTGAGCATGAACGTGGCGAAGCTCAGGGTGTAGGCGTTGAGGAACCACTGCAGCTGGCCGACCGACGCGTTCAGATCCTGCTGAATGACCGGTAGCGCGCTGGTCATCACCAGATTGTCGAGTGTTGCCATGAACATCGGCAGGGATGCTGCGAGGATGCCGAGCCACACGGGAACGTTCCGATTGGCGGGCTGCACTGCAGGTGGAGAGGCTGTAGCGGTCATTGTGGTCGTCCCGTCTCGGGCCTGTAAGCATCGAATGATTA
Source organism: Rhodococcus sp. ARC_M12 (assembly GCF_022810385.1). NCBI lineage: Bacteria > Bacillati > Actinomycetota > Actinomycetes > Mycobacteriales > Nocardiaceae > Rhodococcus > Rhodococcus sp. ARC_M12. The sequence continues at coordinate 414,702 of NZ_JALGQI010000001.1, forward strand.
CTTATTCGAGCACCGTAAGTTATCGACTGATAACCTGTCAACATGTCCGACACGTCAGCACCCAAGCCCAGAGCCACCCGGATGGATGCGGCCGACCGCCGAGAGCTCGTCCTCGACGCGGCAATGCGAGCGTTCGCACGCGGGGGCTACGCGGGCACCAGTACCGATGCGGTCGCAAAGGAAGCAGGGGTCTCTCAGCCGTACGTGGTCCGCATGTTCGGCACCAAGGTCGAATTGTTTCGCCTGGTGTTCCAACGCTCCATCGACGGCATCATGGCTGCGTTCGATGCCGTGCTGGCGGCGGGCCCGCTCGATCCCGACGACGACAGCACCTGGGCGAATCTCGGCTCTGCCTACGCGGATCTGGTGGCCGATCGCGACCTGCTGATGGTCATGATGCACGGATTCGGCGCAGGCGCGGTGCCCGAGATCGGCCGCCAGGCACGAGAAGGAATGGGCGCGATCTACAGCCAGATCCGCAACGGAACCGAGTGTTCGGAAGATCAGGCTCGGCAGTTCATCGCGCACGGAATGCTGCTCAACGTCTTGATATCGATGCAGGCACCGGAGCATCCGGAGGACAGCGCCGGACTGCACGAGATGACGATGTGCGCGTTCGGAACCACGCTCGTTCCAGCCGATTCCGGACAGCTGTGACGACTAGGGACGCATCTCGTACCGACCGTCGTACGTGACGACCTCGTCCCAGACCGTCTCGAAACGGCCCTCATCGACCACCGGCTTACGAATGGCATCGAGCGCCCATTGTTGTTGCGCCCCTGTCGACGACGGCTTTCCGTACAGCGCGACGGCGTAACCCGAGAAGTCCCTGATCTGGAAATCGAAGATCTGGTCCATCATCTCGGTCGAGATCTCGTCGGCCTGCTCGAGCAGGAGGTGACCGTAGACGACGAGCGAGAACAGGTGACCCACCACGAGCAGGAAGTCGAGGTCCTTCTGCTGCGCTTCGTCGGGCGCGCACTCGGCGAGAAATGTCCTGAACGCCTGCGCCTGCTCGTAGAACCGTCCGACGTTGGGTATGCCGGAATGCTTCTGATACACCGGATTCCAGTCGTGGAAGCGCACCGAGCTCGCACCTCTGGCCGGGCCTTGAGCGAAGAAGAAACTGTCGTCCACCGGCTCGGTCCGAGTGCCGACGTCGGGGTAGTCGGTAGGCGAGAACATGTACGCAGGCATGAACTTGAGCATGAGTGCAACGTTGACGTGCACGGTGCCCTCGAGCTTGGGAAGCGTTCCGATCAACTGGGCGGCCTCGCGGAAGTAGGTGTTCTTCTCGTACCCCTTGGCTGCGATGACGTCGTGCAACAGCCGGACGACGGTTTCACCCTCCGAGGTGACCTTGGCCTTGGTCATCGGATTGAACAGCAGGTAGCGCCGGTCCTCTGGTCCGGCAGCGCGGAAGTAGTCCACCGCCCGGGCGCTGAAGAGCTTCATCGCGATCAGGCGCGAGTAACCGTCGACGAATGCGCTACGCACGTGCGGAAAGTCGGTGACGCGATTTCCATAGAGAATCCTGTTATTGGCGTGCGTGATCGCCTCGTAGAACGCGTGCTCGCAGATCCCGATCGAACCGGTACAGAGATTGAACTTGCCGACGTTGACCGTGTTCAGTGCCGCCGAGAAAGCATCGGCCCCGGTGTGCAGGATGTCCTGCTCGAGGACGGGGTAGTTCTCGAGCGAGAACGTGCTGACGTACATCTGACCGTGCACGACGCTGTCGCGGAGTCGATAGGCCGGGTGCCCACTGTCGGCCACGAAGAAGACGTACGAATCGGGCCCCTCGATGTCGGTGCGTCGACCGAACACCGACACCATGCCGGCCACGTTGCCGTTTCCGATGTAGTACTTCTCCCCCGACGCGGTGAACTCGACGTCCGCGTCATCGGTCGAGGGCGTCAACAGCATGTCGGTGGAGTACACGTCGGCACCGTGCGCCCGCTCGGACAGGCCGAAGGCCATCACTCCGCCGCGGTTCAGTTCGGTCGCTGCGCGCCGCTTGGCGTCGTCGTTGGCGCTCATCCAGATCGGGCCGAGACCGAGGACCGTGACCTGCCAGGTGTACCAGTACGCCAGACCGTAGAACCCGAGAATCTCGCTGAGCGCGGCATTGCGTGCAGCGTCCCACCGCGTGTTCGGCACACCATCGGCGAAGGCGGCGGGCGTGGAGAACGTTGCGAACAACTTCTGCTCGGCGACGAATTCGAGGAAGTCGGCGGGCCAGACGCTGTCGAGGTCGTCCGCCAAGAGCCTGCCTTTGCCGCGACTCTCGAACCACTCGATCAATGCACGCAGTTGCCGGCGAGATTCCTCGTCGAGCTCGGCGGGATCGAACGTTGTCGGATCGAACAGCGCATACTGAGCCACGGTGTGACCTCTCCTAGTCGTTGACCCGAAGCTACCAGCGGGTACACGACCGCGCAGAGAGATCGACGGACTGTTCTACGGGGTGTTCCGCACTGCCTTCACGATCTCCTCGACCGCCGAGTCGATGTCCAGTTCGCGGCTCTCACCGGAGAAGCGATCGCGGATCTCGACCTTGCCGTCGGCCCAGCCGCGGCCGAGGACGACCACCAGTGGAACACCGATCAGCTCCGAGTCCTTGAATTTCACTCCCGGCGAGGCCTTGCGATCGTCGAAGAGCACCTCTATTCCCTGCGTATCGAGTTGTGTCGCAATCGATTCCGCGCCGGCACGAGCGGCGTCGTCCTTGTTCGCGATCACCAGGTGAACGTCGGCGGGCGCCACCTCCGACGGCCACCGCAGGCCCTTGTCGTCGTGCATCTGCTCGGCGATCACAGCGACCAGACGAGAGACACCGACTCCGTAGGAACCCTGGACCAGGCGGACGGGCTTACCGGTCTCGCCGAGTACGTCGACCGAGAACGCGTCGGTGTACTTGTAGCCGAGCTGGAAGATGTGCCCGATCTCGATTCCGCGTGCACTGACCAGCGGACCACGACCGTCGGGAGACATGTCGCCGTCCCGCACCTCGGCCGCTTCGATGGTGCCGTCGGGAACGAAGTCACGACCGGCGACGAGGTTCACCACGTGCTTTCCCTTGACGTCCGCGCCGGTGATCCACGACGTGCCGTCGACCACCCGCGGGTCCACGAGATAGCGAACTCCGTTCGCCTGCAACCCGCGAGGTCCGATGTAACCCTTGACCAGGAACGGGTTGGCAGCGAAGTCGGCGTCGGTCAGCAGAGCGAACTCGGCGGGCTCGAGCGATGCTTCGAGCCGCTTCTCGTCCACCTCGCGGTCACCGGGCAGCCCGATCGCCAACAGCTCCCACTCCCCCTCGGCGCCCCGAACCTTGAGCAGAATGTTCTTGAGCGTGTCGGCCCCGGTGACGGTGCGGCCCAGATCAGCGCCGTTGGCCCATTCGACCAACGTCGCGATGGTCGGGGTCTCACCGGTCTCGTAGTCGACGGCGGCCGGCTGGCCTTCGATCGGAAGCGGCTCGGGCGCAGGCGTGGTGACTGCCTCGACGTTTGCGGCGTAACCCGATTCGACGCATCGGACGTAGGTGTCCTCGCCGATGTCGCTCTCGGCCAGGAATTCCTCGGATGCGCTGCCGCCCATGGCACCCGACGTCGCGGCGACGATGACATACGAGACGCCGAGCCTGGCGAAGATGCGCTGGTATGCCTCGCGGTGGGCGTCGTAGGACTTCTTCAGACCGTCCTCGTCCATGTCGAAGGAGTACGAGTCCTTCATGACGAATTCGCGGCCGCGAAGGATGCCCGCGCGGGGACGCTCCTCGTCCCGATACTTGGTCTGGATCTGGTACAGCGTGACCGGCAGATCCTTGTACGAGTTGTACTCGGCCTTCACCGTCAGTGCGAAGAGCTCTTCGTGGGTGGGCCCCAGCAGCATGTCGTTGCCCTTGCGGTCCTGCAGGCGGAACAACGCGTCGCCGTATTCGGTCCACCGGTTGGTGGTCTCGTAGGGCTCGCGCGGCAGCAGTGCGGGCAGCGATATCTCCTGCGCACCGATGGCGTTCATTTCTTCACGCACGACGCGTTCGACCTGCCGAAGCACGCGGAGTCCGAGCGGCAGCCAGGAGTAGACACCCGGCGCGATACGACGAACGTAACCGGCGCGAACCAACAGCTTGTGGCTGTCGACCTCGGCGTCGGCCGGGTCGTCGCGAAGGGTGCGGAGGAACAGCTGCGAAAGACGGGTGATCACGGGTTGTCAGACTAGTCGGTTGCGCAGCGCCTGTGAGCAGGCGGCCGTGCAGTGAGTAGCCTTGACGATCGTGTTGATTCTGCTGCCTCCCTCCGAGACGAAGTCCGACGGCGGTTCCGGGGCACCTCTCGATCTGGACCGACTGTCGTTGCCGTCGCTCCTTCCGCTTCGCCGAAAGCTCGCCGATGCGCTGGTCGAGCTCGCCGACGACGTCGACGCGTCCGTCACCGCACTCGGACTCGGTCCCACCCAGGTAGACGAGATCGAACGCAACGCCCGGTTGTGGACCTCACCCACCACGCCTGCCTTGCAGCGGTACACCGGGGTGCTCTACGACGCTCTCGACGCGGCGTCGTTCACCCGAGCCGGTCGCGCCCGGGCGGACGCGCGGCTGTGGATCGGCTCGGCATTGTTCGGAGCCGTCCGCGCATCGGACCCCATCCCGTCCTACCGACTCTCCGGCGGATCGACCATTCCGAACTTCGGCACTCTGCGATCACACTGGAAGCCGGAACTCTCCGATGCCATCGAAGCCGAGGACGAGGGGATTGTCGTCGACCTCCGATCCGGCACGTATCAGCAGCTCGGGCCCGTCCCCGGCGCGATCACCGCAACGGTGCTCACCGAGAAGCCCGACGGCAGCCGATCGGTGGTGAGCCACTTCAACAAGCATCACAAAGGACTGCTCGCGCGCGCGTTGACCCTGACCACCGCCGAGCCGAAGGACGTGAAAGCCGTTGCACGCGTGGCATCGAAGTCGGGCCTACGCGTCGAAGTGGCGTCGAGCACCGAATTGATCGTGCTCACCGAATGAGCGAGATTCCGGGACTGCTCCGCCGCGGTGCCGACGCCTCGGTAGGCAAGACCAAGAGCCAACGCGTCGCCGACGACGTCGCAGATCGACTGGTGTCGATGGACGCGACCGAACTCGGCTCTCGGGCGCTGACGAACATGATCGAGACGATGTACGAAAACGGTTGGCAGCCCCTGGATCTGGTGCACGTCGTGCGGCGTCAGCACACGGTGGGCGTGGCCGATCTCGCTGCCGCAGTTCTGCTGCATCAGGCCGATCTCACCGACTCCGACTCGCGGGCCCCGCAGGACTGGGTGGACCAGATGTCCACTATCTGTGAGCAGTTCCCCCGGGTTGCGGCCCGGGTCGAGGCCACACCCGACTTCCTGACCGCGTACCTGATCTCCTCCGGCAAGTCCGATTACATCGCTGCCAGTGATCAGTGGCTCGACGTACTCACCCTGCTCGGTCGATGGCAGACACTCCCCCGGTGGCCTCGGCTCGGCCCCACGCCGTCCCAGTGGCCGCGCACGCGTCCCACGGCGACGGGTGTCGCCGGCTCCGACTCACCGAACACCAAAATGCTGAGCAAGATTCGCGGCCTACTTGCCAAGGCCGACGCGACGGACTTCGAGGAGGAGGCCGAGACACTGACGGCCAAGGCGCAGGAGTTGATGACGCGCTACTCCATCGACACCATGCTGCTCTCGCAGGGCCACATCGATATTCACGGCCGACGCGTTCATGTCGACGGACCGCACGCCCCGGCCAAGGCGCAGCTGCTGCACGTTGTCGGAACCGCCAACCGTGTGAAGGCGATCTGGGACCCGGAATTCGCCGTCGCAACACTGGTCGGAGCTCCGGTGGACGTGGAGCAGACCGAGTTGCTGTTCACCTCTCTGCTGGTCCAGGCAACTCGCGCCCTCGGCCATTCACCGGAAGCGAAGAAGCGCAAGAAGGCCGGCTCGGCTGCCTTCGGTAAGGCCTTCCTGTACGCGTATGCCATCCGTATCGGAGACCGTCTGACCGACGCCGATGCGCACGCCCTGGAGGAGGCGCGTCACGAATCCGGTGATCTGCTACCGATTCTCGCCGCGCAGACCGTCGCCGTAGAAGCCGAATTCGATCGATTGTTTCCGACGGCGAAGCCGATGCGGGGTCCACGCCTGGACGCCGAGGGCTGGGATTCGGGCCAGGCGGCTGCCGATCGCGCCGACCTCTCGCGCTGAGGTGTGATGTCACTGCTGGTTCGCAAGGCAAAATGATTCTGTGCCCGAAACTCTCGACGACATCATGACGCGAACGTCCGAACTCCTGACCGACCGCGACATGGCCGCACTGTCCACTCTGATGGCCGAGCTGTCTACGACCGATGCGGTGCGCGTGCTCGAGCGTGTCGACTCGTCTCGACGCGCGGTGTTGTTTCGCCTTCTGCCCAAGGACGAGGCGGTGGCGGTCTTCGAGCGCTTCGACGCCACCGTTCGCGGTGAGTTGTTCGAGAGTCTTCGCAGCTACGATGTGATCGCTCTGTTCGAGGAACTCGACCCGGACGACCGTGTCGAATTGCTCGACGAACTCCCTTCCAACGTCGCGCATCGACTGCTGGTGGGCTTGTCCCCCGACGAACGCGCACTCACCGCCCCCATGCTGGGATACGACCGCAGATCGGTCGGCCGCCGCATGAGTCCGGAGTTCGTTCGGCTACGGACCGCTGCGACCGCCGGCGACGCCCTCGATGCCGTGCGTCGTACCGGCTCGAACGCCGAGTCGGTGTATCTATTGCCGATCACCGACGATCACCGCACTCTGTTGGGGGTGGTGACGCTCGCCGATCTGGCGACAGCGGCACCGAGCACTCCGGTCGGCGATCTGTCCTCGGATCATCCGGTGGTCGAGGCCGATTCGTCGGCGGAGGAGGCTGCACGGCTGTGCTTCGAGCACCGTAGTCCCGCGGTGGTGGTGGTCGACTCCGAGCAACGGCTGATCGGGATACTCACTCTCGAGCAGTCCGCGCGCATCCTCGAGGAGGCGGAGGACGAGGATGCCGCCCGGGCGGGCGGCTCGGAGCCGCTACGGCGCCCCTACCTGTCCACGCCGGTGCTCGCCATCGTTCGCTCCCGTGTGGTGTGGCTGCTGGTGCTGGCGTTGTCGGCGATTCTCACGGTGCAGGTACTGGAGATCTTCGAGCATGCCCTTGCCGCCGTGGTCACTCTCGCCCTGTTCATCCCTCTGCTGACCGGAACCGGAGGCAACACCGGCTCGCAGGCCGCGACCACTGTCACGCGGGCACTCGCGCTGGGTGACGTGCGACCGCGGGACATCGCCGCGGTGCTGTTCCGCGAGGTTCGGGTCGGAGCGACGATGGGTGCGATGCTCGGCACGTTGGGCTTCGTCATCGCCGGGCTCGTCTACGACTGGCACCTCGGCGTCGTCATCGGAACGACGCTGCTGTCGATCTGCACACTTGCGGCCACGGTCGGCGGCGCGATGCCGCTGATCGCGAAGAAGATCGGTGTGGACCCGGCGGTCTTCTCGACACCTTTTATCTCCACCTTCTGCGACGCGACGGGGTTGATCGTCTACTTCCTCATCGCGAAGGCCGTGCTGGGCGTGTGATCAGCCCTGCTCGTCAGCCTTTCTGAGCGTCTTCCTGCGCAGCCTGGGCCTGAGCGACCTGCTGCGGGGTGAAACGAATGAACACCGCAGCGATTCCCGCGACCACGGCGCAGACGGCGCAGCAGAACAGCGCGAACATGTAACCCGAGCTCAATGCATCGAGCTGATTGTCGTTCATCAGCGTCGCCGGTCCCGAGATGCCGCCCAGCGAGAGGGTGCGCGAGGTGACCAGAGCGCCGATCACGGCCAGCGCAAGCGGTCCGCCGAGGGTCTGGGCAACCAGGGCGATAGCGGTCAACGGACCGATCTCGGTGGGGCTCACTCCGGCGATGGCGCACAGCGGGAGCGGCACCACCGTCAGGCCGACACCGAAGCCGATGCCGATGACGGGGAAGAACAGCCCGGGGAAATACGACGAGTCCGCGTTCATCGTCGCAACCGACACCATCAGCCAGCCGACCATGATGACGGCACCGCTCAGGATCAGCCAACGAGGAGCGATGCGCGTCACCAACTGCGAGGCCAGGAATGCGGCGGCTCCGAGTCCGAAGGCGAACGGCACGAACGCCAGGCCCGCGTGCAGTGGGCTGTATCCCAGGATGTCCTGAACGAACAGTGCCACGTACGCGGCGAGGCAGAACATCACGCCACCGGCGAAGAAGATGGCCACGAAGGTCGCGACCCGATCCCGGTTGCGGAACAGCGAGAACGGCAGCAGTGGATTGTCTGCGCGGCGCTCGACCAGCAGGAACAGCCCGAGGAAGAGCAGACCGGCGAGCAGCGAGACGATGACGATCGGATTGGTCCAGCCCAGCTCGGTACCCTCGCTCAGCGCCAACACCACGCCGGTGCAGCCGAGCGTCGCCAGAATCGCGCCCGGAACGTCGAGAGGCAGCCGCGTCCCCACCGTCTCCTGCAAGGACACGACTGCGAGCACCACGATGACGACACCGATCGGCACGTTGATCAGGAAGATCCATCGCCACGACACTTCGGTCAGCGCACCGCCGATGATCAACCCGGCGATGGAGCCCACACCCGTCATGGCCGCGTAGATCGCGATGGCCTGGTTCCGGACCGGTCCCGGCGCGAACGTGGTGGCCACCAACGCGAACGCCGTGGGCGACGCCACCGCGGCTCCCACGCCCTGAAGCGCGCGGGCCGCTACCAGCGTGGCCTCGTTGACCGCGAGCCCGCACAGCAGGGACGCGATCGTGAACAGCACGACGCCGGCCAGGAACATCTTCTTGCGGCCGAACGCATCACCGAGTCTGCCGCCGAGGAGCATCAGTCCGCCGAACGCGAGTGCATACGACGTGAGCACCCAGTTGCGTCCGGCATCGGACAGGCCCAGATCGGCCTGCAAGGGTGCCAGGGCCAGGTTGGCGACGGTGCCGTCGAGCACCACCATCAGCTGCAAGCCGCTCAGGACGATGATCGCCAACCCGAACGCTCGGGTCGTGACCGGGTACTTGACCTCGGTGCTGGAGGTATCGGACATCGATGATTCAGGCACGGGCGTTCACGTTACCGGCGTGTACAGAGAAACCGGCAACGGTTCCGATGACCACGATGGCCGGAGGCCTGATCTCTGCGTCACGAACCGCGTCGGCGACGGTGCTCAGGGTCGCGCGAACTTCACGCTGGGTGCGCATGGTGCCCTCCTGAACGACGATCACCGGAGTGTCCGACGGTCGACCCCCGGCGATGAGAACGTCGGCGAACAGGCCGATGCGCTCGACGGCCATCAGCAACACGATGGTGCCCTTGAGCTTGGCCAGCGCGTTCCAGTCGACGAGCGAATCGGGATGGTCGGGTGCCACGTGACCGCTCACCACGACGAACTCGTGGGTGACGGCGCGGTGCGTCACCGGGATCCCGGCGGACGAGGGCACCGAAATGGCACTGGTGATGCCCGGCACCACGGTGACCGGAATGCCCTCGGCGGCGAGTGCTTCGAGCTCCTCGTATCCCCGACCGAACACGTAGGGGTCGCCGCCCTTGAGCCGAACGACGAACTTGCCCGCTTTCGCACCGTCGATCAACGCCTGATTGATCGCCTCCTGCGCCATCGCGCGGCCGTACGGAATCTTCGAGGCGTCGATCACCTCCACATGTGGACCCAGTTCGGCAAGCAACTCGGGCGGTGCGAGCCGGTCGGCCACCACGACATCGGCGTACGCCAGCAGCCTGCGGCCACGGACTGTGATGAGGTCCGGATCACCGGGTCCGCCGCCGACCAGTGCGACGCCGGTCAACGGAGCATGAGCGGAGTCGGCGACCACTCCCGACTGCAGCGCCTCGATCACGGCATTGCGTACCGCGGCCGACCGGCGGTGCTCGCCGCCCGCAAGCACACCGAGAGTCAGCCCGTCCCATTCGGCCGACGCCGGGGTGACCGCGGTGCCGTCCTTGGCGATGTCGGCTCGCACACAGAAGATCCTGGACGCGGTGGCCTCGGCGACGATGGCGATGTTGGTGTCGGCCTCGTCGGTGCACGCGACGGCGTACCAAGCATCGGCGAGGTCGCCCTCGCGATAGTCGCGCAACTCGATCGTCACCTGACCGCTGGTGGCCATCGCTTCGACAGCGGGCGTGGCCTCGCGAGTGATGACGTGCACCACGGCACCGCAGGAGATCAGCAGCGGCAATCGACGCTGCGCGACGGTGCCTCCACCGACCACGACGACGCGTCGACCTTCCAGATTGAGGCCGACCAGATAGGGAGAGTCAGTCGCGTTCACGAGAGGAAACGCTACCGCGCGCGCTGCACCCGCTTCTCGTCCCATACGGGCTCATCGGACTCGTAGGCCTGGCCGGTGCTGCCGAACACCAGGAATCGATCGAAACTGCGCGCGAACCAGCGGTCATGGGTCACGGCGATGACCGTGCCGTCGAACGCTGCGATCGCGTCTTCGAGTGCATCGGCCGACATGAGATCGAGGTTGTCGGTCGGCTCGTCCAACAGCAGCAGGGTGGCACCGGACAATTCGAGCAGCAGAATCTGCACGCGCGCCTGCTGGCCGCCGGAAAGGTTGTCGTAGGACTGTTCGGCGGCGCGCGCCAGACCGTAGCGGTCCAGTGCCCTCCCGGCGGCCTCTCGGCCCATGCCGTCTCGGTGCTCGTTGCCCATGTGCAAGATATCGAGGAGCGTGTTGCCCGCGAGATCCGGACGTGTGTGGGTCTGCGCGAACAGGCCGGGCCTGACGCGGGCCCCGAGCACCGCGGTGCCGGTGTGCGGCACCGGATCGAGAGCCAGTTCCTGAACGGGCTCGTGCTCCTTCTCCGGATCCGTGCCACCGTTGGCGAGCAATCGCAGGAAGTGCGATTTGCCGGAACCGTTGGAACCCAGCACGGCGACGCGATCTCCGTACCAGATCTCGGTGTCGAAGGGCTTCATCAGTCCGGTCAGTTCCAGACCCGTACAGACCAACGCACGCTTGGCTGTTCGGCCGCCGCGCAGACGCACGGTGACATGCTGCTTCAACGGCACTGCTTCCGGCGGTCCGGCCTCCTCGAACTTCGCCAACCGAGTCTGGGACGCGTGGTAGCGAGCGGCGACCCCGTCGTTGAATTTGGCCTTCTCCCGCAGGCGAAGCACCAGCGCACGCAGTTTGACCAGTTCCTCGTCCCACCGTCGACGCAGTTCGTCGAGCCGAGCATTCCGGTCCTCGCGCGCGGCGTGATACGTCGCGAACCCGCCGCCGTGCACCCAGGAGGTGGCACCGCTGACCCCCGGCTCGAGCGTCACGATCCGGTTCGCGGCATTGGCGATGAGCTCCCGGTCGTGGCTGATGAACAGGACGGACTTGTCGGAATCGCGAATGGTCGCTTCGAGCCATCGCTTGCCCGGCACATCGAGGTAGTTGTCCGGCTCGTCGAGAAGCAACAGATTGTCCGAGCCGGCGAACAGCGCTTCGAGTACGAGGCGCTTCTGCTCACCGCCACTGAGGGTCGACGCGGCGCGCCACTTCGCGCGGTCGAACGGCATTCCGAGTGCTGCCGTGGTGACCTTGTCCCAGAACGGCTCGAGGTCGTAACCGCCGACATCGCCCCAATCCGACAGGGCCTGCGCGTATTTCATCTGGGTCTTCTCGTCGTCGACCTCGATCATCGTGTTCTCGGCGGCGTCGAGGGCAGCAGCGGCCGTCCGCACCGCCGGTGAGGCAACCGACAGCAGCAGATCACGCACGGTCGAGTCGTCGCGCAGCTGGCCGACGAACTGCCGCATCACCCCGAGCGAGCCGGAGCTCGACACCGACCCCTCGTCCGGGGTCTCGTCCCCCGCGATGATGCGCGTCAGCGTCGTCTTGCCCGTCCCGTTGGGCCCGATCAGGGCAGTCTTGGCACCGTCGCCGACGCGAAACCCGACACCGTTGAGCAACTGCCGTCCGTCGGGCAGGAAGTAGACGATGTCGTTCAGTTCGAGGTGGGCCACAACGAACCAGCCAACCTCATCGGCCCGGCGATGGCCAATCGTTTACCCGTCGGCCAGGCGAGTGCCCGCGTCTTCTCTAGGCGAGGGCCAGGGTCGACGTCTCGGTGAGAACCTGTGTGCCCGCATCGTCGACGTGGGCGTGGTGCACTCGCAACCGAGCCGAGTCGCCGTGCAGGGTCAGCAGCATGACGCCGTTGTCGAACCACGGGCCTGCCTCGGCCTCCCATTCGACACCGGAGGGGCCCACGTGTGCGGCTCGAGCGAGTTTCGACAGGATTCGGGCTGCCGGACGCTTGATGGCCAGCTTGTTGACCGCGCGGATAGGGAGATCGAGCGGATTGCGGAACGGCGACATGGTCAGTTGATACGTGGCAGGTACATCGCGCCCGCCGACCCCGAAATTCGCGTTCGCCACGTACGAACAGTGCACGTCACCCGAGAGCCACATGATCGAAGCAGGCTTGTTCTCACCGCGCGAGAGCTCACGCGTCAGGGCGGCCATGTCGTTGAACGAGTTGGTGAAGGCCGCCCAGTGTTCGAGGTCGAGGCCGATCCGCATCTTCTCGGCCACCTTGGCCGGCATGGCACCCCAACTCCCTTGCGCCACAGCCTCGTTCCATTGCTCCAGGTAGTGCAGCGCGGGCAGCATGAGGTAGGGCAGCGACGAACCGAAGAGCAGGTGCCGCGGGCTCTCTTCGAGCGCGCGTTCTCGTACCCACGCCCACTCCTTCTCGTCGACCATCTCTCGGTTGTTCGGATCCAGGTTCCGCGAGCAGCGCGAATCGATCATGATCAGCCGCGTACCGCCGAAATCGCGGTAGAAGCTCCACCGTCCGGTCTCGGGTTTCCGGTCGACGCGTAAAGCGAAGTCGGCCAACAACTTCTCTCGGTCGGCATCGGTGTCGGCAGACCGAACGGCGGCGTACATCTCGTCCTGCGCCAGTTCCTTGGGCGAAAGGTTACCCAGGTGCTGGTACACCCAGTACGACGAGTACGCGCCGACCACACGATCGTTCCACCAGGGCCGCGTCACGATGTCCCGCCGCCACGACGCGGACGAGTTCCAGTCGTCGCGCAGATCGTGGTCGTCGAGGATCATGCACGACGGGATACTCGACATCAGGGTCCGGACCGGCTCGAGTCCCCACGATTCTCGGTACAGCCAGGAGTACTCCTCGAAATCGCAGATCTCGTTCTCGGCGTCGGTTCCGATCGCACTGGAGGGACCATCGCCCGAGCGTCGGCGCGCCTGGAGCCGTTCGACGATCTCCGGCGACGGGTCATCGGCGTACACCTGATCACCGAGGAGCAGCAAGGCCTGCGGCCACCGACTCGGATCCTGCTCGATCAGCGCGTTCCCCAGCCCGGCCAAGGCGTCGGCGCCGATCTGTTTGAGGGATTCGTCGCTGTAGTTGTCGCCGCGTCGACACGATCCGAAGGCGAGTGTGACAGGCCCTTCGGCGTCGACCGTGTGGATGGCGGCCGTCCGCCCCTCCGGCGGCCACACCCGACTGTCGTCGACGAACACCTCGTAGTGCACCGTCGAATTCGCCGGCAGGCCTTCGAGCGGCACCAGCGCGTAGTGGTGGCCGTGCACTCCCCACGTTTGTTCGGAACCCTGGACGCCTACGTCGGTCACGACCGAAATCTTCGACGATTCGGCCATCTCGAACCACAGGGTCGCAGTCTCGGTACCGACGTATCGAACGATCGGGCCGAGCAGGACAAGGCTGTCGGAGGTCATTCGATCCACAGTGCCCGCGTCGGCCGGCTTTCGCCAGTCAGTCGAGCAGATCGGCCGTCACCGGCGGGCGGCGACCACGACCTTCCCCCGTACGTGCCCGGTCTCGACCAACCGATGTGCTTCGCGAAGTTGCTCGGCATCGATCGGAGACAGAACCGTCGTGGCAGTGGTGCGCACCGAACCCGCATCGACGAGCTCGGCCACCCTGGTCAGTAGCTCGTGCTGACGAATCAGATCCGCAGTCTCGTGCATCGGGCGAGCGAACATGAACTCCCAGTGCCACGAGATCGCCTTCGTCTTCAGCGGGAGAACGTCGAGCGTCTCGGGATCGTCGATCGCCACTATGTGCCCGAACGGTGTCAACAGGTCTGCATAGATCTCGACCTGGCCGGCGGAATGGGCAGTGAACACGTAGTCGATGCCGTCCGGTGCCACTCGGCGTACTTCGTCGCGAAGATCGCGGCGGTGATTCACCACCTCGGCTGCACCGAGAGAACGAACCCACTCCACTGCGTCCTCGTCCGCTGCCGTCGCGATCACGCGCACACCGGGAACGAGTTCCCGAACCAGCTGCAGCACAACAGATCCCACGCCTCCGGTGGCCCCCACCATCAGCAACGTCCCGGTGGTCTCGGCAGTGATGCCGAGCTTGTCGAACAGTCCTTCCCAGGCGGTGATCACGGTCAGCGGCAACGCCGCAGCATCGGCGAAATCGAGTGTCGTCGGCTTCTTCGCCACAATGCGTTCGTCCACCGCATGAAACTGCGAGTCGGTGCCGGGTCTGCCGATGTCTCCCGCGTAGTACACCTCGTCCCCCGGTGCGAACATGGTGACGTCGGCACCGACGGCGCGCACCACACCTGCCGCGTCGAACCCGAGAACCTTCGGGACGCCCTGCGGATCGTTGCCGGCACGGACCTTGACATCCACCGGGTTCACCGACACTGCTCTCACGTCGACCAGCAGGTCTCGCGGCCGCACGGTGGGCACGTCGACGACCACGTCCGTGAGGCTGGCGGAATCGTCGATCGGAAGCGAGCGGGTGTAGGCAACGGCTTTCATCGTCTCGGTCATACCTACAGGATGGCCCGAACCCCCTGTCCACCGTCAAGGCAGAGCTCGACAACGGCAACAGTGACACCGTCCAGACCGAGCCTGGGTACCGTCAACTCCGTCGAACCGCCGGCCAGTAGTGCCGCTGCTTCGGCGACGCTGGCACTTCCGACGGCACGGAGCACTCGGACCGACACGGTGGGCGTGACGACGGTCGACAGTTCCCTCGCCGAGTAGGTCACGCCCCGAACCCCCATGCTCGACGCCACCGCGACCACCAGTTCTGCTTTTCGGTCGATCGAGGCGATGGCCTCGACATGCCAGTCCGGTTGCAGCACTGCGGAGATCGCGGCCACGACGTCGGCG
The DNA here is from genome assembly GCF_022810385.1 of Rhodococcus sp. ARC_M12. Classification (NCBI taxonomy): domain Bacteria; kingdom Bacillati; phylum Actinomycetota; class Actinomycetes; order Mycobacteriales; family Nocardiaceae; genus Rhodococcus; species Rhodococcus sp. ARC_M12. Next base: position 429,924 of record NZ_JALGQI010000001.1, read on the forward strand.
GCATCGACGCCGGCTCGCGCACCTATTCCGACGACCACCCGCATTCTGGGCCGGCTCTACACGCGCGCGTAGTCGACTGCGGCGGAGACGAATCGGGTGATCGACTCGGGATTGCCCGCGGCATGGGTGTGCAGGTAGGACGCGTGCACTCCGCCGCGGACGAAGCCTTCGCGAGCGGCGGTTCTGCCGTCCGATCGCTGCCGATGCCAACCCCAGGCCGCCGACGCCGCCTCGCGCACTGCGACGAGCTTCGTGCGATGGAACTCGTGACCGGTGACACGGGTGCCCGCGTCGAACAGTGTCGACGATTCGAGGGCAACCGCATCGCGGTATCCCAGTGTGAGGGTGTTCCCGAATTCCGCGTCCACGTCGATGACTCCGGCCATGGCGTGACCGTCCAATCGCCCTGCTAGATAGAGCAATCCGGCGCACTCGGCATGGATCGGCAATCCCTGGGCTGCCGCTGCTCGAATGTCCGCGAGCAGTAGCTCGTTCGCCGACAGTGCGGCCGCGTGTTCCTCCGGGAATCCGCCGGGGAGGACGACTCCTGCTGTGCCGGGTGGTAATCCGTCACGCAGCGGATCGAACACGGCCACGTCGGCCCCCGCCGCGCGGAGCAGTTCGACGTGTTCGGTGTATCCGAAAGTGAATGCCGGGCCACCGGCCACAGCGATCACGGGCGATCCGGCGGAGATGCGTACCTCGTTCTCCGGCGACCACGGCGGCGCAGTCACCGACGATCGAGCCAAGGCGCTCACGGCCTCGATATCGACGAACCGAGAGACGAGGGCGCTCATCGCGTCGACGGCATCGGTTGCGGCACCACCGTGTTCGACTGCGGTGATCAGCCCCAGGTGCCGTGACGGGACCACCAGTTCGCTCATGCGCGGCAACGCGCCGAGTACCGGAACTCCCACCCGTTCGCACGCTTGACGCAACACGTCCTCGTGCCGCTGACTGCCGACGCGATTGAGAATCACTCCGCCGATGCGGACGCTGGCGTCGAACGTCGAGAACCCGTGCAGCACAGCGGCAAGCGATTGACTGTGTCCGCGGGCGTCGACCACCAGGATCACCGGGGCACCGAGCATCGCGGCCACTCGTGCGGTCGATCCCTCGGCGGAGGCCTCCCCCGGTCCGGTCATGTCGATCTTGCCGTCGAACAGTCCCATGACGCCCTCGACGACCGCGATGTCGCACCCCCGACTGCCGTGTCGGAACAGGGGCCCGATGCGGTCGGCGCCGACCATCACGGCGTCGAGGTTGCGGCCCGGGAGCCCGGCCGCGAGCGAGTGATATCCGGGGTCGATGTAGTCCGGCCCCACCTTGAACGGTGCGACGGTACGGCCTGCGCTGCGCAGCGCACCCATCAGCCCGGTGGCCACCGTCGTCTTTCCGCTGCCCGACGCGGGGGCCGCGATCACCACTGCGGGACAGGACTGGTTCACCATTCGATGCCTCGCTGACCCTTGCGTCCCGCGTCCATCGGATGCTTGACCTTGGCCATTTCGGTGACCAGGTCCGCCGCCTCGATCAGTTCACGAGGTGCATCGCGTCCGGTGATGACGACGTGCTGATTTCCCGGTCGATGGGTCAGGACGTCCACCACTTCGGCAACGTCGACCCACCCCCACTTGAGTGGGTAGGTGAACTCGTCCAATACGTAGAAACGGTGCGACTCCTGCTCGATTCGCCGAGCGATCTCCTGCCAGCCCTCTGCAGCGGCCTCGGCATGGTCGACGTCGCTGCCCTTCTTGCGAGTCCACGACCACCCCTCGCCCATCTTGTGCCATTCGACGGCTCCGCCGACCCCGGTGCTCTCGTGCAGTTCGCCGAGTGTGCGAAACGCCGCTTCCTCGCCGACCTTCCACTTGGCACTCTTGACGAACTGGAACACTCCGACATCGAACCCTTGATTCCAGGCGCGCAACGCCATTCCGAATGCGGCCGTCGATTTCCCCTTGCCCGGTCCGGTGTGGACGGCGAGCACAGGCAGATTGCGGCGCTGACGCGTCGTGAGGCCGTCCTGCGGAACGGTTCCGGGAGCGGGTACACCCTGAGGCATCGCGTACCCCCTACGCCGCTGCGCGAACGACTGCGGCGACCTGCTCCGCCGACAGATCCGCGAGGGCCACGTAACCGCCGCCGAGGCACGCCGCGAAATCGGCAGCGAGTCCGAGGCGGACCATTCCCGATTCGCAGTCGACGACGACGGAGGCGATCTTGTCCGACGCGATGCGTCCCGCGGCAATGCGGGCCCGGCCGACGGGATCGGTGCCTCCGGTGGCCCGTCCGTCGGTCAGTGCAACCACCAGAGCACGGCGCAGCGGATCGCGAACACGTTCTCGCACAACCAGATCCCGGGCCTTCAGGAATCCCTGCGCCAAGGGTGATCGACCACCGGTCTTCATGTTGCGCAGACGCGTCACGGCCACGTCCACCGACGACGTCGGCGGCAACACCGTCTCGGCTTCCGTGCCGCGCACGGTGATCACGGCGACCTTGTCGCGGCGTTGATACGCATCACGCAGCAGCGACAGAACCGCACCGGTCACCGCGGAGAGTCGATCTCGCGCAGCCATCGATCCCGAGGCGTCGACCACGAAGACGATCAGGTTGCCCTCGCGCCCCTCCTTGATCGCGCCCCGCAGGTCTGCGGGCTCGAGCTTCAACCGGCCGACGGTGCGGCCGCGAACGACCTGCTGCTCGGCCGCGGCGAACAGGGTGCCCACCAGGTGCAGACCCTTGCCTGCCTCGGCGGTGGGCCGTACCGACCGTCCGTGCGAAGACCGTGACCGCGAGCGCCGACCCGGCGCTCCCTCGCCCACTCCGGGAACCTCGAGCAACCGCGCTCTGAACTGTGCTCCAGGGGTACCTGCCTGCTTTTCGCTGCCGGTACCCGAGGACGGCGGTGGTTGCGTCGATTCGCCGTGCGGATCGGAGGACTGCGGATCGGACGACGGGGACTGGGAGGCGTCGCCGGGAGCTTCGGGCTCGGGCGCTCCCCCGCCGCCGTCGGGGTCGGGGTCCGGGTCGGGTTGCTGTTCGGCCTGTTCGGCCGCGTCCCGCATGGCCTCGTCCAACTGTTTGTCGTCGATGCCCGGCTCGTCGAAGGGGTCGCGCCGACGCCGGTGCGGCAGTGCCAGTTCGGCGGCGATCCGCACGTCCTCCTCGGCCACGTCGCTCGCGCCTCGCCAGGCTGCGTGGGCGGACGCGGTACGAGCCAGCACCAGGTCGGCGCGCATACCGTCGACGTCGAAGGACGCACACAGAGCGGCGATACGGCGAAGTTCCTTGTCGCTCAACACCACATCGTCGAGAATTTTCCGGGCGGCCAGAATCTGCTCGGCCACCGCGATGTCGTCGTCGCGGTATGCGGCGGCGAATGCATGCGGATCGCGCTCGTAGTTCATCCGGCGGCGGACGACGTTCATTCGGACGTCCACGTCGCGTGATGCGGTCACTTCGACTGCCAGACCGAACCGGTCCAGCAGCTGCGGACGAAGCTCACCCTCCTCGGGATTCATCGTGCCGACCAGGACGAATTGCGCTGGGTGTGAATGAGATACGCCGTCCCGTTCGACGTGAACCCGACCCATCGCGGCCGCGTCGAGCAGCACATCTACCAGATGATCGTGCAGCAGGTTCACTTCGTCGACGTAGAGGACACCACGGTGCGCGGCTGCGAGGAGACCGGGTTGGAACGCACGTTCACCGTCGCGCAGAACCTTCTCGAGGTCGATGGAGCCCACCACTCGGTCCTCGGTTGCCCCCACCGGAAGTTCGACGAGCTTCGCCGGGCGCGACCCGTCCTCGTCCTCCACCGCGGGTAGCAGTGTCGCGAGTGCGCGCACCACCGTCGATTTCGCGGTGCCCTTCTCTCCCCGCACCAGTACACCGCCGATACCGGGGTGCACGGCGCACAGAATCAACGACAACCTCAGCTGATCCTGGCCGACGATCGCACTGAACGGATATCCCGGTTCGGGAACACTCCCACTTCGCTGCACAGCCAATTCCCTTCGTGCCCGGAGTTCCGCGCCGGACGTTCGGTCGAGATACGCGAAGCCGGGCGGCGATCTGGCTGACAGGGGAATCTCTTGATCGAAGAAACTCCTGAACACAGTGGCGGGACCGCGCCTGATTGACACAGGACTTCTCCGCGACCGACTTCGAACGGAACACTACCGCCGAACGAACGAATGCCACACACGGTAGGGCCGTGTGTGGCATTCGTTCCGGGAGTGAAGCCTGCGGAATGACCTCACTGGTAATCGAGTACTGCAGGAGGTCAGGTCTCGCTCCAGGCGGTGCCGCCGCCCCGACGCATCGGCGTGTGCGGAATGCCGTCCTCGAGAACTTCCTCGCCGTCGGGCAGGAAGCCGTGCTTGGCATACATGTCGACGAGGTAACTCTGAGCGTTGATCCGGCACGGCGCAGAACCGACCTCGGCAAGCGCGGCCCGCAGAATTCGGGTGGTGTGGCCCTGCCCCCTGGCCGAGCGCTGCGTACACAGTCGGCCGATACGGAACGCCTTCTCGCCGTCGTCGTGCTCTTCGAGCAGGCGGAGTGTGCACACCACTTCGCCGTCTCGCTCGAGCCAGAAGTGCCGTGTCTCGGTCAGCAGGTCACGCCCGTCCAACTCCGGGTACGCACACGCCTGCTCGACCACGAACACCTCGACACGCAGCTTCAACAGGTCGTACAACGTGCTGTTGGACAGGTCTAGTGCCCATGATCGTTTGAGAGCTGCTGCTTGCGTATTCATACCTTTTGCTATCACACACCCGTGGGCTGTGCGAGCTCACGCGAGTTTTCCAACTCCAGTGTCTTCGAGGTCCAGGCCCAGACCTCGTCGAACAACGAGCTGTTCTGGGCCAGCTTGACCCCGAGCGACGGGACCATTTCCTTGAGCTTGGGCTGCCAGGCGTCGTACTTGTCGCCGAAGCACCGCTGCAGTACGTCCAGCATGGCGGGGACCGCGGTGGATGCGCCGGGAGAAGCACCGAGCAGTCCCGCGATCGAGCCGTCCGCAGCGTTGACCACGGCCGTTCCGAACTCGAGCACACCGCCGCGCCCCTTCTTGCGGATCACCTGGACGCGCTGACCCGCGGTGACCAGCTCCCAGTTCTCGCCGAGCACCGAGGGCGCGAACTCGCGCAGCGTCTCGACCCGATCTGCCTGTGACTGAGCCAGCTCACTGACCAGGTACTTGACGAGTCCGAGTTCGGTCACCCCGACTCCGAGCATGGACATCAGGTTGCCTGGCTTGACCGAGCTGGGCAGGTCGGTGATCTTGCCCTGCTTGAGGAACTTGGGCGACCAGCCGGCGTAGGGTCCGAACAGCAGACCCTGCTGGCCGTTGATCACGCGGGTGTCCAGGTGCGGCACCGACATCGGCGGAGCGCCGACCGACGCCTTGCCGTACACCTTGGCCGAATGCTGCTCGATCAGTGCGGGATCGGTGCACCGCAGCCACTCGCCGCTGACCGGGAAGCCGCCGAATCCCTTGATCTCCGCGATCCCGGACTTCTGCAGCAGGTGCAGTGCGCCGCCGCCTGCGCCGACGAACACGAACTTGGCGTTGACGGTCTTCTTGACTCCGGTGCGATTGTTGGCGACCTTCACGTCCCAGGTGCCGTCGGACTGCTTGGTGATGTTGCGCACATCGTGCCCGAAGTGCACGGTGGCACCCGCGGACGACAGGTAGTTCAGCAACTGCTTGGTGAGCGCCCCGAAGTCGACGTCGGTGCCTTCCTGGCTCCAGTTCAGTGCCACGGGGTCGGAGAAGTCACGGCCCTTCGCCATCAACGGCAGCCGCGCCGAGAACTCGTCCTGGGAGTCGATGTACTCCATGCCTGCGAACAACGGGTTCCCCACGAGCGCCTCGTAGCGCGCCCGCAGGTACTTCACGTTCTCGTCCCCGTGCACGAAGCTCACGTGTGGGATCGGGTTGATGAAGTTCTTGGCGTCGGAGAGGACGCCGGTCTCGATGCCGTGGGCCCAGAACTGCCGCGAGACCTGGAACTGCTCGTTGACGTTGAGCGCCTTGGCGATATCGACGCTGCCGTCCTTGTTCTGCGGCGTGTAGTTGAGCTCGCAGAGCGCCGAGTGGCCGGTGCCGGCGTTGTTCCACGCGTCGCTGCTCTCGGCCGCTGCGGCGTCGAGACGTTCGTAGACGTCGATCGACCAGTTCGGCTCGAGCTGACGGAGCAGCGCACCGAGGGTGGCGCTCATGATTCCGGCACCGACCAGAACGACGTCGGTCTTGATCCGCTTACCCTGCTCTTCTGTGGACACTGGAGAATCGACTTCCTTGTCTGTAAAGGTCTCGGCCGGTGGCGGTATCGGTCCGAGAACTCTTCTGTAGAGGGCTACTCACCCGATGCGGTCAGGTTACTAGCTGGGCCTACCCCATCGGACACCACGTCAACCTGCTCTCGATTGTGCTCCTCGGACGCTGTCGGCGGCGCCCACTACAGTTGTGATCTGTGACTACCTGGGTTCCCGATGTCCTCGGCGACGGCTACGAACAGACGACCATTCCGCTCGGTGACGATCCGGACGGCGAGGGCCAGGTCGAGGCCACTCTGGTGCGGTACCAACCGCCGGGTGTTGCCAACTTCGACCGCGCGGTGATCTACGTCCACGGATTCACCGACTATTTCTTCCAGCGTCACATCGCCGAGCATTTCGCCGCCAAGGGATACGCGTTCTACGCGCTCGACCTGCGCAAATGTGGACGATCACGCCGCGAGGGGCAGACCGCACATTTCGTGACCGATCTGGCGATGTACGACGCCGAGCTGAACGAGGCGCTGAGCCTGGTGCGCGCCGAGCGCGCGGACGCCCCGGTACTGCTGATGGCGCACTCCACCGGTGGCCTCGTGTTGCCGCTGTGGCTCAACCGGCTGAACCGTCGGGAAGGCGGCTCGTCAGGGCTGGGCTTGGCAGGCGTCGTCCTCAACAGCCCCTGGTTCGACCTGCAGGGTCCGCCGGCAATTCGCAGCGTCGGCACCGCGGCGATCGGCGTCATCGGCAGATTTCGGGCGAAGACGCCGGTTCCCGGGGGCGGTTTGGACACCTACGGGCTTTCCCTCGCGGCATCGGAGCAGGGCGAGTGGGACTACGACCTGGACTGGAAACCCCTCGCCGGCTTCCCCATCACCTTCGGCTGGATCCGTGCGGTCCGGCACGGGCACGCGGAACTGCACCGGGGCCTCGACATCGGCATTCCCTCGCTGATCCTCCGCTCCAAAGTGACCCACTTCTCCCGCCGCTACAGCTCGGCCGTCGACGCCGCGGATGCCGTTCTGGACGTTCGCCAGATCGCGCGCTGGGCCGGCTGCCTGGGCGACCGCACGACGATCGTGCCCATCGAGGGAGCCCGCCACGACGTGTTTCTGTCCACCGAGGACCCTCGGGCTCGCGCCTTCGAGGAAATGGACGAGTGGCTCGAGTGGTTGCACCGAGGCGAGAGCACCGACCATGCGTCGGGCAAGGACCACAGCGAAAGCGGGCATATTTCATGAGCGAGCATTTCGACGTCGCGATCATCGGCTCCGGATCGGGCAACTCCATCGCCGATTCGCGCTTCGACGACAAGAAGATCGCTCTGATCGAAGAGAACTCGACGTTCGGTGGCACCTGCCTCAATGTCGGCTGCATCCCCACCAAGATGTTCGTCTATGCCGCCGAGGTCGCTCGCACAGTGCGTGATTCGGCCAAATACGGCGTCGACGCCCACGTGGACGCTGTCCGCTGGCCGGACATCGTCGACCGCGTGTTCGGACGGATCGACCCCATCTCCGAGGGCGGCAAGCGCTACCGCGCCGAGGGCAGCCCCAACGTCACCCTCTTCGAAGGCCACGCAACGTTCGTCGGCCCGCGCACCATCGATACCGGCACCGGTACCGTCATCACCGCCGACCAGATCGTGATCGCTGCCGGATCACGTCCAACAGTGCCGCAGTCCATAGCCGACTCGGGTGTCACCTACCACACCAACAGCGACGTGATGCGCCTGCCGGAGCTGCCCGAGCACCTGGTGATTCTCGGATCCGGTTACATCGCAGCAGAATTCGCGCACGTGTTCTCCGCCCTCGGCTCGAAGGTGTCCATCATCGCCCGCAAGGACGCGCTGCTGCGTGCGCTCGACGCCGACATCTCGAAGCGATTCACGTTGCTCGCCCGCGCCAAGTGGGACGTCCATCTCGACTCCGGTGATACCCGCGCCGTGTCCGAGGGCGCGCTGCACGGCGTCGAACTGGCCGACGGCACCAGGGTCCTAGGCGACGCGTTCCTCGTCGCCGTGGGCCGGGAACCGAACGGTGACCGTCTGGATCTCGGCACCGCAGGCATCGAGCTCGACGACGAAGGCCGCATCGTGGTCGACGAATTCGGGCGCACCACGGCCGAGGGAGTGTTCGCGCTCGGTGACGTCTCGTCGCCCTACCAGCTCAAGCATGTGGCCAACCAGGAAGCACGGGTCGTCCAGCACAACCTGCTGCAGGACGCGTGGCACGGTGACACCTCGGCTCTGCGCAAGAACGATCATCGATTCGTTCCCGCGGCCGTCTTCACCGATCCGCAGATCGCCGAGGTCGGCATGACCGAGGAACAAGCCCGCGACGCGGGGCTGGACATCACCGTCAAGGTCCAGAACTACGGCGATGTCGCCTACGGCTGGGCCATGGAGGACAGCGAAGGTCTGTGCAAGATCATCGCCGAGAAGGGCACCGGAAAGATCCTCGGCGCACACATCATCGGCGCGCAGGCCCCGACCCTGATTCAGCCCCTCATCCAGGCAATGAGCTTCGGGCTGTCCGCCCAGGACATGGCACGTGGCCAGTACTGGATTCACCCCGGCCTGCCCGAGGTCGTCGAGAACGCTCTGCTGGGGCTCGACCTGTAGTTCCGATTACCAGGGGCTGGTGCGGAGCACGATCTCGGTAGCCAGCGCGGCCGGCTCGGCGGCGACGACATTCGCGCTGCCGTCGAGTTGGACCACCCGGAAGTCCGAGTAGACGAACCGACCGCTCGCGTCGGCGGATGCGCGCCGCAACGAGGACCCCACGACCAGTGTCGTCGGCAACTCGACCGGCGGGCAGTCCGCGGCGCGCACGGTGCCCTGCTCGTCGGCGATCGCGGGGTGGCAACGGTTCACCACGATCAGACTCGCGAAGCGACCGAAAGTCTTGGCAGCCAGCGTCCAGGCCGACTCGGCACCCGCGCCGCTGCCGACGAGATGCACCCACGACAGCTTCAGCTCGTCGAGAACCGTCAGGATCGCGTCGTCGCTGACACCGTCGATGCTCTCCAGCGCAACGGTTTTCAGATCCGAATTGTGCAGCCGTTCACTGACGGCGTCGTACACATCCACCGGATCGCCTGCATCGGGCAGCAAGAGAACGGCGTGCCTGCTGTCCGGGCCTGCGACCCGTACCGAACATTGCCCACCCGCAGCACTCACATGCGTGAACTCCATGGGGACGACGGTACTGCCTCTTGCGCCGACCCCACATCGGTTCTATGGTTAGTTACATGAGTAATGAACCAGTGAGGCAACCAGCCTCGACGCACCGGCGGTGGTTCTGATGGACGAGGGCAGGCCGATCTTCCTGCAGATCGCCGAGATGGTCGAGAACTCCATCATCGACGGCTCTCTCGCAGAAGAAGAACAGGTTCCCTCGACCAACGAACTGGCCGCATTTCATCGAATCAATCCGGCCACTGCGGGCAAGGGACTCGCCAAGCTCGTCGCCGACGGCGTCGTCTACAAGAAACGAGGAATCGGAATGTTCGTCACCACAGGCGCTCGGGACGCTCTTCGCTTCCGTCGCCGCGACCTCTTCGCTCGCCAGTACATCGATCCACTCGTCACCGAGGCTCGCAAGCTCGGCATGACCGTCGACGAACTCAAGACAATGCTCGACAACTGGGAGGTGCCGCGATGAGCGTCCACGAGTTCGATTCGATCCCCGGCCGCGTCGTCGCGTCGGCCACCCACCTGACCAAGAAGTTCGGCTCGTTCACCGCCGTCGACGACGTGAGCTTCGAGATCGAGCAGAACAAGATCTACGGCTTTCTCGGCCGCAACGGCGCAGGCAAGACCACCGTCATGCAGATGATGACCGCCCAGATGCGCCAGAGCGCGGGCGAGATCTCGGTGTTCGGACAGCGGCCGTGGGAGAACCCGCTCGCACTGAGTCACATGTGCTTCGTCAAGGAGAGCCAGAAGTACCCCGACGACCTGAAGGTCAAGAACGCCATCTCGCAGGCTTCCCACATCCTTCCGCACTGGGACAACGACTTCGCCGCCGAATTGCTGCGCGACTTCGACCTGCCCCTCGGCCGCAAGATCAAGAAGCTTTCGCGGGGAATGGCGTCGGCTCTCGGCATCGTCATCGGACTTGCGTCACGGGCACCACTGACCTTCTTCGACGAGCCGTACCTCGGACTCGACGCGGTCTCGCGGCACATGTTCTACGACAGGTTGCTGGCCGACTACGCCGAGCACCCCCGGACCGTCGTTCTGTCCACCCACCTCATCGACGAGGTCAGTGATCTGATCGAACACGTGATCCTCATCGACAAGGGCAACATTGTGCTCGACGCCGACTCGGATACGCTGCGCGAGAGCGCATTCGAGATCACCGGACCAGCCCAGGCGGTCGACTCGTTCGCCTCGGGACACCGAACCCTGCGCCGAACCGCACTCGGCGCGAGCGCGCGGGCGACGATCGACGGCCGACTCACCGAAAGTCAGAAATCGGACGGTGCCGCAGCAGGGCTCAGCATCGAACCGGTTCCGCTGCAGCAGTTGATCATCGAACGCACCACCGCCGAAACCGAGGAGGCAGTGTCATGAAACGAATACTGGACGTCGCTCGAATCCACAACACCTCCTGGGCAACCACATTCGCGTGGCCACTCGGCATTCTCGCCATAGTTTTCGTCGTCACGTACGGCCTGTTCTCCGTGGTCCCGGACACCGAATCGGAATCCAATTTCACCGGCGGAGTCTTCGCGGTGTACGGCTTCGCCCTCGCTTTCTACCTCTCTGCCATCACCCAGGTCTTTCCGTACGCGCTCGGCTTGAGCATCACCCGGCGCGAATTCCTCACGGCGACAGCGTTGGTGGGTATCGCACAATCCGTCGCGATCGGCACGATCGTCTACGTGCTGTCGCTCATCGAGTCCGCCACGGGTGGTTTCGGTAAGAAGATCCGAATGTTCGGCATTGCCCGCTCTGCCACGGACAACCCTGTGCTCCAGTGGGCGGCACTCGTGACGGGACTGCTGGTGATCGGCGGCATCGGCGCATTCATCGGCGTCGTCTATCGGCGGTACCGCGTCAATGGATTGTTCACCCTCGGACTCGGTACGCTCGTATTCTTCGGCGGCGGATCGATTCTCGTGACCTGGCAACGGTGGTGGCCCGATATCGGCAGCTTCTTCACCGACACTCCGCGCATACTTCTGCTCGTGGTCATCCCCTTGGTCATCACCGGTGTGTTGGCGGCCGCCAGCTGGGTCGGCCTACTCAAAGCATCTGCGTGACAATCTTTTTCGTCACAGAATCGACGCCGTGCTCGATGAGGTCGAGCACGGCGTCGACGTCGACGTTGCGCTCCACCAGATCCGCCAGCAGATTCAACTGCTGCTCCCGCAACGCCGCGACCGACGTATCGGGTGCCACCTCGAACCCTGCGCGACCCGATTTCTCCGCCACCCAGGTGAGAAACGAACGCCGGAAGTCGTCGGATTCGAGCAGGCCGTGCCAGTGCGTTCCCACGACACTGCCGCGCACACTGCCCTCGCGAACGCCCGAAGACGCAGTCAGCAATGCATCGTCCCCGCTACGAACAACCCGACCATGATGAATCTCGTACCCGGACACCGAATATGCATCGAACAGCTCTGCCCGACCCGACACCTGCGCGAGTACCTTGTCGGCTGCGAACTCGATATCGAGATCGAACAGACCGAGTCCCTCGACCACACCGACACCCGACTCCACCGCGTCCGAGATGGTTCGGCCGAGCATCTGGTAGCCGCCGCAGATACTCAGAACCGGCCGACCCGCCGCCGCGCGCTCGGAAATGGCACGAGCAAGACCGGTGCGCCGCAACCAGTCCAGATCCGACACCGTGGACTTGCTGCCCGGGACCACCACCAAATCCACGTCCTCGAGCCGGGACGGCTCGGTGACCCAGTGCACCGACACTCCGGGCTCGCACGCCAGCGCCTCTACATCGGTCGTGTTGGAGATTCTCGGTAACCGCACCGCCGCCACCCGTAACCACTGGGATCCGACGGGAGGACGTGGCCTTCCCACCGGAGCATCGGCAACTGTTCCGAGTGAATCCTCGGCGTCCATCCACAATCCGTCGGCGAACGGAACGACACCGTATGTCGGACGTCCCGTCAACGCGCGCAACTGATCGAGACCGGGTGCCAGCAATGCAGGATCACCGCGGAACTTGTTGATCACGAACCCGGCGACGAGCGCCTGGTCCTCCGGAGACAGCACGGCCACGGTGCCGAACAGATGAGCCAGCACTCCCCCGCGATCGATATCCCCCACCACGATCACCGGAAGAGACGCTGCCGTCGCCAACCCCATGTTGGCCAAGTCCGTGGCGCGCAGATTGATCTCGGCGGGCGAGCCCGCCCCCTCGCAGATCACCACATCGAATTCCGCACGCAGAGAGGCCAATTCGTCGGCCACCACGGCACGCAACGACTGTCGATGCTCGATGTAGTTGCTCGCGCTCACCTGCGCCACAGCCCGCCCGCGCACCACCAACTGCGAGGTCCGATCACTTCCCGGCTTCAACAACACCGGGTTGAACCGCACACTCGGCTCGAGGCCACAGGCCGCCGCCTGCATCGCCTGGGCTCGACCGATCTCGCCGCCGTCGAGCGTGACCACAGAATTGTTGGACATGTTCTGCGCCTTGAACGGAGCCACCCGCACGCCCCGCCGCACCAACATCCGGCACAAACCGGCAACCAACACACTCTTTCCTGCGTCCGAGGTGGTCCCGGCGACCAACAGAGCGCCTTTCACGGCAGTGTCAGGATCTCGCTACCTGTCTCGGTCACCACGAGGGTGTGCTCGAACTGCGCAGTCCACTTTCGATCGTGCGTGACCACCGTCCAGCCGTCGTCCCACATCTCGGCGTTGATCGTGCCCAGGTTGATCATCGGTTCGATCGTGAACGTCATTCCCGGCTCGATGACGGTGTCCACCGACGGCTGGTCGTAGTGCAGAACGACCAGACCGTTGTGAAAGGTCGTACCGATGCCGTGGCCGGTGAAATCCTCCACCACGCCGTAGCCGAACCGGTGCGCATACGACTCGATGACGCGGCCGATCACGTTGAGCGCGCGCCCCGGCTTGACCGCCTTGATGGCACGCATGGTGGCCTCGTGCGTGCGTTCGACCAGCAGGCGGGCTTCCTCGGAGACGTTGCCGGCCAAGAAGGTTGCGTTGGTGTCACCGTGGACACCGTCGATATACGCGGTGACGTCGATGTTGACGATGTCGCCGTCCTGAATCACCGTGGAATCCGGGATTCCGTGGCAGATGACCTCGTTCAGGGAGGTGCAGCAGGACTTCGGAAACCCTCTGTAGCCCAACGTGGACGGGTACGCGCCGTGATCGATCATGTACTCGTGGGCGATGCGGTCGAGCTCGTCGGTGGTCACTCCCGGTGCCACTGCCCGGCCCGCTTCCTGCAATGCTCCGGCCGCGATCTTCGACGCCACCCGCATCTTCTCGATGACCTCGGGGGTCTGCACCCACGGTTCGCTGCCTTCGGCGACGGTCGACTTCCATGCGTACTCGGGGCGCTCGATCGACGTCGGCACTGCGAGCACGGGCGATACGACGCCGGGTACGAGTGGCTGACGGGGCTTGCTCTCGGCGGTCACAGACATGAGGCCCAGAGTAGTCGGCCGGTCCTCGGCACCGGACCGCAGCGCGGTGCCCGTGCCAGTCGAAACAGCGTCCACCGGTGCGGATATGATCTGGATCACGTTCGTCGCTCGTGCACCCGACACGAGGAAGGAAGCACCGTGGTCCATTCGAATCTGTTGCGGCCCCGTGACGGCGATGCTCTGCGCGCAGAACTGCGCCAGGTGGCAGCGACGTCCGACGTCCCCGTCGTGTTCGGCGGCGAGGTCTCCTCGGAGACCCTGTACCTGAGCGAATTCCACGGGACCAGAACCCGCGGTCTGGACGGACTCGCCATCCCACCCCGGTCGGGTCTCGGCGGACGCGTCATGGAACAGCGCAGACCGGCGGCCGTGAGTGATTACGGATCGTCGATGTCGATCACCCATCACTTCGATCGACCGGTGCTCGGCGAAGGCCTCAAATCGATCCTCGCGATGCCCGTGGTGGTGGCGGGAGTCGCTCGGATAGTGATGTACGCAGCGGTACGCGAGCGCGGCCCGCTGGGCGATCGGGTCGGCGACATCATGACAGCGGCCGCGCGACGCCTCGGCCAGGAGATCGCCGTGCGCGACGAGGTCGATCGCAGAGTCCGTCTGTTGGCGACCACCCGTTCGATGCTCGACTCGGATGTTTCGCGTACGGCCGAGCTGCGCAGCGTCCACGAGGAGCTGTCCGATCTCGCCCGGTCGATCGGTGACGCAGCGATCCGGCGCAGACTCGACGCGGTCGCAGCGCGGGTGGCCGCGTCACTCGGTCAGGAGATGCCCCACGACCCACGGACCCTGGAGGTGTCGCAGTCGTTGACGCCACGCGAGATCGACGTCATCTCGCAGGTTGCTCTTGGCTGCACCAATATCGAGGTCGCCGCGCGCCTGTCGATCGGTGCCGAGACGGTCAAGTCGTACCTGCGCAGCGTCATGCGCAAAACCGAGTCACACACCCGGTACGAGGCCGTGGTGGCGTGCCGTCGGCTCGGCGTGCTGCCGTCCTGAACCGAGCGCCGCAGCGCGGTCAGTACCCGGGCGGCAGTTGCTCGAACATCTCGCGGGTCACCGCGACCGCGTTGTCCGAGCTGCCGCCGCGCACCACGAGGGTGGCGAAGGCGATGTCACCGCGGTAACCGACGAACCACGAGTGCGAACCGCCGTCGACCTCCGCTTCGCCGGTCTTGCCGTAGACCTCGCCCTGGTCTGCGATGCGTTCGGCCGTACCGCTGGTGACCACCGAACGCATCATCCCGCGCAGTCCGTCGACCATCGCCGGTTCGATCGGAGGATGATCTCCGTCGATCACGGTGTCTCGTCCGATCAAGAGGTTCGGCACCGGCGTCGAGCCATGGGCCACCGTCGCGGCGGCCAGTGCCATACCGAACGTCGACACGACCACTCTGCCCTGACCGAAGCCGTCCTCGGTCCGCTGGACGAGCTCTTCGGCCGGTGGCACCGAACCCGAGTCGGTCGGCAATCCGACGACGTCGTAGTCCGGGCCGACGCCGAACTGAGAGGCCGCGACGGTCAATGCGTCGGGGGCCATCTCGCTGGCCAGCTTGGCGAACGAGGTGTTGCACGAACGAGTGAACGCAGTACTCATCGTCACGTCACCCAGGGCGAACTCGTTGTAGTTGGGCACACTGCGCTCGCCGATCACGATGCGACCCGGGCACGGGACGGTGCTGCCCGGAGTCGCGAGTCCACCGGAGATGGCGGCACCGGCGGTGACGATCTTGAACGTCGAGCCGGGTGGGTACAGGCCTGCCGACGCGACCGGCCCGTCCCGATCGGCAGCCGGGTTCTGTGCCACCGCCAGGATGGCACCGGTCGACGGCTGGATGACCACGGTCATCGCCTGCTCGGTGCGCGCATTCACCGCTCGCTGCGCCGCGACCTGAATGTTGCGATCGAGACTGATCGAGAACGACGGAGAGGGCTCCGGCGGGGTGTCGGTGAGGACATCGATGTCGACGCCGTTGCGGTTCGTGGTGACCACGCTCCACCCCGCCTTGCCGTCGACCTCGTCGATGACGGCCTTCTTGACCTGGCTCACCAGGTCCGGCGCGAACGTGGGGTCGGTGGACACCAGATCCGACTCGTCGGACGCGGTGACTCCCGGGATCTCGGTCAGTGCGGCCGAGATCGGCTGGTAGTCACTGTCTCGAAGCAATACCACCGGGTAGTCGCCGTCGATGGAGGTGGCGGATTCGACGATGGACTGCGCGGTGATGGACGCGTCGAACCGCGTCAGCAATGTCGACAGCGCCGTCGCGGAGGCCACTACGTTGTTCGCTTCCGCCGCGTCGAACGTAATTCGGTGTACCACCCCGGGCACCAGCACATCGGTCCCGGAACGCTCGTTGACTCGCGCACGCGGAGCGGCCGTCGACCGCAGGGACATGGTCTGGGTGTCACCGAGCTTGGGATGGATGTCCGATGCCGTCCAGCGCACCACCCACTCGCCCTCGCTTCGGCCCATGTTCAGCTGACCGTCGTACGTCCACACCCGATCCTTCGGCAACTGCCACCGGTAGGTGTAGCCGACCGTGGCGGTGTCACCGTCGACCTGTACCGACGTCGTCTCGGCATCCAGAGCCTCGGCCTGCAGGTTGGTCCACGCCTCGGTCAGTGCAGCGGCCGCCGCATCGGGCTTGTCGGTGTCGGCCGCTGCCGTCGCGATGTCATTGGACTCGAAGGCGGCCAGAAAAGCCTGGGCCGCCGGCTCCGGGCCGTCGGGCTTCGGGGTGCATCCGGTGAGGGCGGCAGCAATGACGGCTCCGACCACCGATACCGCTCCGACTCGATACCGCACTTCGGTTGCACCACGTGATCTCATTGCGCCCCATCGTAATAGGGCATCGCCTTGTGCTGCGGCAACGAATCGCGGTTCGCCACAACCTGATCGAGTGGAAGTGCCCTAGTCCAGAAGCACCGTGGTGAACGTTGCGACCTGGGTCAGGCCGATCTTCGCGTAGGCCCGTCTGGCGACGTAATTGAAGCTGTTGACGTACAAGCTGGCGGTGCGGCCCTGGCGGACCACCGAGTTCACCACCGCGGCGGTACCGGACGCGCCGAGACCGTGACCGCGTCGGTCGGGGTCGACCCACACTCCCTGAATCTGCCCCACCGTCGCCGACTGCGATCCGATCTCCGCCTTGAACACCACCCGGCCGTCCTCGAATCGGGCCCAGGCACGCTGCGCGGCAATCAGACTCGCGATGCGCCGACGATACCCGCGACCGCCGTCGTTCAGCCGCGGATCCACACCGACCTCCTCGATGAACATCGCGACGGCCGCAGTGAGGTACACATCCAGTTCTTCGGGGCGAACGAGGCGTACATACGGATCCGGCGTGATGGACGACCGAACGGACGTGGCCAGCAGCGGTTGCTCGCCGCGGACCTCGCGCGCCGGGCCCCAGTCCGTCTCGAGCATCTCCCACAGCGGCAGTGTCAGTTCGGCTCGACCGACCAAGGACGAACACAATCGTGGGCCACGGCACGCACGATCGGCGAACGAACGCAGATCGTCACTGGATCCGAGCAGAGGGACGAGGTTGGCACCGTAGAAACACAACGACTCGTCCGGGCCGCCTCGGCTCCACATCTCACCGTGAAACGACCTCGGATCCAGTCCGGATTCCTGCACCCGAGCGGCGACCATGCAGGTCGCGACCGGGTCGGCGTCGAGCACCCGCAGGACATGCGCAACGTCTCGATTACCGAGAGGCTTCGCACCGAGGAGCTTGAGCACCTACCGACCTCCTGACCACCTACCGCATACACACCGACCGAGCGTGTACCGAATCATTCCAGAGAACATGTTCCCCCGGTGGCAGAGCGGCAAACCGGACACCGAACCGGTCGAACCGGATCAGCTGACGGTCACGACCGGTGCGCCACCGTCTGCAGCCTCATCCTTCTCGAATTCCTCGGCGATGCGCATCGCTTCCTCGATCAAGGTCTCGACGATCTGTGCCTCCGGCACCGTCTTGATGACCTTGCCCTTGACGAAGATCTGGCCCTTGCCGTTGCCCGACGCCACTCCGAGGTCCGCGTCGCGCGCTTCGCCCGGACCGTTGACGACGCATCCCATGACGGCGACGCGCAGCGGGATCTCCATGCCCTCCAGACCTGCGGTGACCTCGTCGGCGAGGGTGTACACGTCCACCTGCGCCCGTCCACACGACGGGCAGGAGACGATTTCGAGCTTGCGGGGACGCAGATTGAGTGACTGCAGAATCTGGTTGCCCACCTTGATCTCCTCGGCTGGCGGGGCCGACAGAGAGACGCGAATGGTGTCGCCGATTCCCCTGGACAGCAGTGCACCGAATGCCACCGAAGACTTGATGGTGCCCTGGAACGCGGGGCCTGCCTCGGTGACGCCGAGGTGCAGCGGGTAGTCGCACTGTGCAGCGAGCTGCTCGTAGGCAGCGACCATGACGACCGGATCGTTGTGCTTGACCGAGATCTTGATGTCCCCGAATCCGTGTTCCTCGAACAGGCCCGCCTCCCACAGCGCGGACTCCACGAGTGCCTCCGGCGTCGCCTTGCCGTACTTCTTCATCAACCGAGGATCGAGCGATCCGGCGTTGACGCCGATACGGATCGGAATGTTCGCGTCGCCGGCGGCCTTCGCGACCTCCTTGACCCGTCCGTCGAATTCCTTGATGTTGCCCGGGTTGACGCGTACTGCGGCGCAACCGGCGTCGATCGCGGCGAAGATGTACTTGGGCTGGAAGTGGATGTCGGCGATCACCGGGATCTGGCTCTTCCTGGCGATGATCGACAGCGCATCCGCGTCGTCCTGTGTGGGGCATGCCACACGAACGATGTCGCAACCCGACGCCGTCAGCTCTGCGATCTGCTGCAGCGTGGCGTTGATGTCATGGGTTTTGGTGGTGCACATCGACTGCACCGAAATGGGGCTGTCGCTGCCCACTCCCACCGACCCGACCTGCAGTTGCCGCGTCTTACGGCGAGGCGCAAGTACGGGCACCGGCGGTGCCGGCATTCCCAATCCGACTGACACGGTCACGAGTGGCCTTCTTTCCTAGCTACGACTGACGAGTCTACTGATAGATCTGGATCGGGTTGACGATGTCCGCGGTAAGCGTCAACAAGGAGAACCCGATGAAAACAATGATGACCACGTAGGTGACCGGCATGAGTTTCATGTAGTTCACCGGCGCACCGTCGGGCAGGCCACGGCGGTTGCGGAAGATGTTACGAATCCGCTCGTAGATCGTCACGGCGATGTGGCCACCGTCCAACGGCAGCAGCGGCACGATGTTGAACGCACCGAGGAAGAAGTTCAGCGACGCCAACAGTCCGACGAACGTCACCAAGTCGTCACGCTCCACCGCTTGGCCGCCGATGACGCTGGCTCCGACGACACTCATCGGAGTGTCGAGGCCACGCTCACCGCCGAAGATCGACTCCCACAGCGCCTGTACTTTCGTCGGCAGTTGCACCAGAGCCTTGCCGGTCTGCACGAAGATGTCGCCGGTGAAGACGAACGTCTCGGGCACCGCTTCGATCGGGTTGTACATGATGTTCGGCGGAGGACCACCGGTAATGCCTACCGCCCCGACCGTCGTCGATTCTTTCGCTCCGGTGTCAGGATCGATGACGTATCGCTGAACCTGAAGGATCGGAACATCGAGAGTCTGCGAAACACCGTCGCGATCGACCGTCAGCTCGACCGACCCGGTCGAGTCCCGGATGGCGAGAACCACCTCGGACCAGACCTCGGTCGGCTCACCGTTGACTGCGGTGATGATGTCGTCCGTTTGCAGTCCGGCTGCTGCCGCAGGACCGTCTCCCGAACACGGCGCAAGTTCACCGTCTTCGGTCTGTGTCGTACTGACACAGACGACGCCTTGGACCGTCGTCGTCGGCGTCACCTGATCCGGCGTTCCCCACCCGAGGACCAATGTGTAGACCAACACGATTCCGAGCACGAAGTTCATGGCAATTCCGCCGACCATGACGACGATGCGCTTCCACGTCTTCTGCCGGTACATCGCTCGTTCGACCTCGTCGGGGGCGAGCTCGTCGATGGCCGTCATTCCGGCGATGTCGCAGAACCCGCCTGCCGGAATGGCTTTGAGACCGTACTCCGTCTCGCCGCGTCGGAAGGAGAAGATCTTCGGGCCGAAACCGATGTAGTACCGGCGAACCTTCATGCCGAGCGCTTTCGCGGTCCACATGTGTCCCGCCTCGTGCAGTGCGATCGACACACCGATACCGACGGCGAACAGCACGACACCTATAGCGAACGCCATGTGAGTCAGAGACCCTTCTGTTTCAGGAGCTCACGCGCACGAGCGCGAGCCCAGGAATCCGCCGCCAGAACGTCGTCCACGGTAGTCGGCACCGCAGACCAGTCCCCGCCGCCGTCACTCAGAACCGCCCGTACCGTCTGCACGATCTCGGGGAATTCGATGCGGCCGCCCAGGAATGCGTCGGCGGCGATCTCGTTGGACGCGTTGTACACCGCCGTCATGCACCCGCCCATGATTCCGGCCTCGCGGGCCAGCTGCACGGCAGGGAACACTCGATCGTCGAGTGGCTCGAAGTCCCAGGAGAACGCTGCGGTGAAATCGAGGGCGCGCGCGACGTCCGGCACCCGATCGGGCCAGCCGAGCGCAAGTCCGATCGGCAGCTTCATGTCCGGTGGGCTGGCTTGAGCGATGGTGGAGCCGTCGACGAACGTGACCATCGAATGCACGATGGATTGCCGATGCACGGTGACGTCGATCTTCTCGTAGGGCACGCCGAACAACAGATGCGCCTCGATCAACTCGAGGCCCTTGTTGACCAGGGTTGCCGAGTTCAACGTATTCATCGGACCCATCGACCAGGTGGGATGAGCCGCGGCTTGGGCAGGGGTCACCGACTTCAGTTCCGCTTCGCTCCAGCCCCTGAACGGTCCACCCGATGCGGTGAGGATCAGTCGATCCACCTCGCCTCGGTTGCCGCTGCGCAGGCACTGCGCCAGCGCAGAATGCTCCGAGTCCACCGGAACGATCTGTCCTGGCGCGGCGGCAGCGAGCACGAGATCTCCGCCTGCCACCAGCGATTCCTTGTTGGCCAACGCCAGCCGGGCTCCGGTCTTCAGGGCCGCCAACGTCGGTTCGAGACCGAGCGAGCCCACGAGCGCATTGAGCACCACGTCGGCTTGCGTCGACTCGACGAGCTCGGTCACCGCACGGGGCCCGCTCAGGACCCCGGGGAAGTCGAGCTCGGCGGCCGCGGCGGGGTCGGCCACGGCAACCCGCCGAACACCGGTCTCGGCGATCTGACGGCGAAGAAGGTCGATGTTCCCACCGCCCGCCGCAAGACCGACGACCACAAAACGGTCGGGGTCGGTGGCGATGACGTCGAGCGCTTGGGTACCGATCGAGCCGGTGCTCCCCAACAGCAACACGCGAATCGGCTCGGGACGATCCGAGGAGGTCGTTCGCTCACGATGGTCTGGCACCGGTCCATTGTTGCCTACCGAGGCTGAGAAACTCCTATGCGCCGCCGTAGCTGGCACGCTGGAGGCCATGGACGTCTCGAAGTATCGCGCGGCATCGTTCAATTACGCCGATGTAGGGGCAACGAGGGACACGCTCCCGGCCGGCTACCACTACGTCGCGAAGTCGAGGGTCATCGGATCCGGAGTCGAGGACTTCGTGGCCGCGGCCGATGCGCTGATGCGCTGGGACATGCATCGCGGTGCCGGCCTGACCGTCCACTCCAGCGACGACGCCGTCCCCGACGCCGTGGTCGTTCTCACGCTCGGGCCCATCCGTATCCCGTGCCGAGTGGTGTACGTCATCGACGAGGCCAACCGGCAGGGCTTCGCCTACGGCACCCTCGACGGCCATCCCGAGTCCGGCGAGGAACTGTTCCACGTCGACTACTCCCCCGCCGACGGGACCGTCACTGCGCACATCACGGCGTTCTCGAAACCCGGCCGCTGGTACACCAGGCTCGGCGGTCCGGTGGGCCGGCGGGTCCAAGCGCTGTTCACCGACCGGTATCTGACCGCGTTGGCGAAGGTGTGCACGTCGCCACGCCAGAGCTAGGAACCGGGCGGGTGCACGGCGCGCCAATGCTCGGCAATGTCGATCCGCTTTGCGACCCACACCTTCTCGTGAGATCCGACGTGATCGAGAAAGCGTTCGAGGGCAGCGATGCGAGCCGGTCGGCCGACCAGCCGGCAGTGCAGTCCCACCGAGAGCATCTTGGGGCTGCCTTCCTCCCCCTCGGCATAGAGCACGTCGAAGGCGTCCCGTAGATGTGCGTAGAACTCGTCTCCGGTCGAGAAACCCCCGGGCGAGGCGAAGCGCATGTCGTTGGTGTCGAGCGTGTAGGGCACGACCAGGTGATCGACCACCTCGGTGCCACGAGAGACCTTCTCCCAGTAGGGCAGATCGTCCGCGTAGGAATCCGAGTCGTATACGAAGCCGCCGTGCTCGACCACGAGCGACCGGGTGTTCGGTGAGTCGCGCCCGGTGTACCAGCCCTGCGGGGCCGAACCGGTCAGCTCCCGCAGGATCGCCACGGCCTCGGCCATGTGCTCACGTTCGACGTTCTCGTCGATCTGCTGATACGACAGCCAGCGCAGCCCGTGACAGGCGATCTCGTGGCCCAACTCTGCCAGTGCGGCAACCACTTCCGGGTTCCGCTCCATGGCCTTGGCGACGGCGAACACCGTCAGTGGCAGGTCCCGTTTCTCGAACGCCCTGAGCACCCGCCACACGCCGGCCCTCGAACCGTATTCGTAGAGCGACTCCATACTCATGTGGCGGTTCGGGAACGCCTGTGCCCCGATCATTTCCGACAGGAACGTTTCGGACTTGGTGTCGCCGTCGAGGACGTTGTTCTCCGCACCCTCCTCGTAGTTCAGGACGAACTGCACGGCGATGTTCGCCTCGCCCGGCCACTGCGCATGCGGTGGCGTGCGGCCGTAGCCGACCATGTCTCGGGGGTAGTTCATCGGAAACCGGCTCAGCGGATGAGGAAGGCGCTCGGACGTCACCGCCGCAGTCTCTCACCGAAGCCGACACCTGCGCCGAGTGAGCACAACCCTGATGGCTACGACGGGCGGTCGTATGCCAATATTGTCGCAACGCGGCAGTCTCGACGCCTCGTGAAGGACGACTACGAGATTCATCACCCGAGAGGACCGACCGGTGGCAAATACCGAACTGGAATCCGCTTCGTACGACCCGGTCGTCGATACCCGCAACGAGGTGCCGGACGTGCCGTCCGCCGAGTGGGGCTGGAGTGGTGAATCGAACCGCGCGATGCGCGTGGCCGCCATTGTCGTCGCCGTGTTCCTGCTGTTCATGATGATCGGCAACCACACCGGCAAGGTCGAGGATCTGTGGCTGATCGGGTTTGCTCTGACGCTGGTCGGCCTCGTCGTGCGAGACGTGATCGTCCGACGCAAGCCCCGCTGACAGCGTTTTCAGTTCTCGGCTGCCAGCTGACCGCACGCCGCTGCGATTTCCTGACCGCGGGTGTCGCGGACGGTGCACGACACACCCTGCGCAATCACTCTTCGAACGAATTCTCTCTCCACCGGCTTCGGGCTGGCATCCCACTCGCTACCCGGAGTCGGATTGAGCGGAATCAGGTTCACGTGCACCCGAGATCCGAGTGCCTTGTGCAACTTCTTGCCCAGCATGTCTGCTCGCCACGGCTGATCGTTCACGTCTCGGATCATGGCGTATTCGATCGACACACGCCGACCGGTCCGGTCGGCGTAGTACCTTGCTGCCGACAGCACTTCGGCCACCGACCAGCGGTTGTTGACGGGAACCAGCGTGTCGCGGAGCTCGTCGTCGGGCGTGTGCAACGACACCGCCAGCGTCACCGACAGTCCCTCGTCCGCCAGCTTCCGAATTGCCGGTGCCAGACCGACCGTCGACACCGTCACCGAGCGCTGCGAGAGGCCGAGTCCGTCGGGTGCGGGTGAGACGATCTTGCGCACTGCGGCGACGACGCGTTTGTAGTTGGCCAGCGGCTCGCCCATCCCCATGAACACCACATTCGACAGTCGGCCTTCACCGCCGTGCACCGCGCCGTCACGTAGATCAGCGGCGGCCGAACGGACCTGGTCGACGATCTCGGCCGTCGACAGGTTCCTCGTCAGACCGGCCTGACCGGTCGCACAGAATGGACAGGCCATTCCGCACCCGGCCTGACTGGAGATACACAGTGTGGCCCGATCCGGGTACCGCATCAGGACACTTTCGAGAAGCGTTCCGTCGTTGGCCTTCCACAGCGTCTTTCGGGTGTCACCGTCGTCACAGGCGAGGTGATTGACGGCCGTGAGGAGGGTCGGAAAGAGGTCCGCGCCCACCTTCTCGCGCGCCTCGGCGGGGAGGTCGGTCATCTTCGTGGTGTCGGCCTCCAGACGCCCGTAGTAGTGCCGGGCCAACTGATCGGCGCGAAACGCGGGCAGACCGAGCGCCTTCACCGCATCCTGCAGACCCTGTTTGTCCAGGTCAGCCAGGTGACGCGACGGCATACCGCGACGCGGCGCAGTGAAGACCAGGGGCAGATTGGGCCTTTTCTGCTCGGTCGACGTGTTCGTTGCCTCTGCGGAGTCACTCATGCTCCACCCCACATCTTTCGCTGACGCTGCATATTTCCATTGTCCACCCGATTGCCTCGCAGTCCTATTCGCGCCGGTTTCCGTCCGTTACCCGATGGGTATCGAGGTCGTGGCCGGATGCGCGTGCATTCGGCCTTCACGTGCGGAAGGATCATCGACATGGGCACCAGAGCTGACGACAGTCACGAGACATCGCTGGACACATCAGGCGCGGTTCACCCCGGCGACCACAGCGCCTCGGGTGACCTCGCTCCCATCACGAGTCCGGATTCGGACGGTCATTCCGCGCCGGATCCCGAGTTCGTTCCGGAGTCGCAGACAGGTAGCTCCACCGACATCGCCCACACTCGCACTGCTGCGCTGTGGACCGGTCTGGTGGTCGGGGCCGTGGTCCTGGTAGTTCTGCTCGTGTTCATCGTGCAGAATCTCGACTCCGTCACCGTACAGATCTTCGCCTGGCAGCTCGATCTGCCACTGGGCATCAGCATGCTGCTGGCAGCGATCGCAGGCGCACTGGTGATGGCGATGGTCGGCGGAGCTCGGATCCTTCAGGTCCGACGCGCAACGAAGAAGAAGTAGCAGCAGCACCGGTCGTGAACACTATGCACAGAAGGTGGCGCGCAGCGACTGAATCGATCAGGATCGAGGTGCCCCACTTCACTCGAGGAGCATGACGTGACAACTTTCATGGAGACACCAGTGGCATCCGGCGTTGCCCCCGACCGTGCACGGTCCTGGCTGCTGGTACCGGCCACCAAGCCCGATACCTTCGACGATGCGGTTGCGTCGGGAGTCGACGCTGTCATCCTCGACATCGAAGACGCAGTCGCGCCGGCCAAGAAGCCGGCCGCACGCGAGGCCGTCGTGCGGTGGCTCGGCGAAGGAAACTCCGCGTGGGTCCGCATCAACGATGCAACGACCCCGTACTGGGCCGATGACCTCGCCGCGTTGTCCGGTCTGCCCGGACTGGTCGGTGTCATGCTCGCGAAGACCGAGAGCGGCGGCCAGGTCGAGGCCACGGCTGCTCGCCTGGCACCCGGTACACCGATCCTGGCACTGGTGGAATCGGCGATGGGCCTCGAAGCCGCGACAGAGATCGCTCGCGCAGACTCGACGTTCCGTCTCGCCTTCGGCAGCGGCGACTTCCGCCGCGACACCGGCATGAGTGACGACCCCCTGGCGATGGCGTACCCCCGTTCGCGCCTCGTCGTCTCCTCCCGCGCAGCGCGTATTCCAGGACCGATCGACGGACCGACACTGACGGCCAACGACAGCATCCTCGGACGTGACGCAGCGCTGACCCTGTCGATGGGGATGACGGGCAAGCTGTGCATGCACTCCGAACAGGCTGCCATCGTCAACCGCGAGCTCGCCCCGTCGCCCACCGATGTGTCGTGGGCTCGCGATGTCATCGATGCCCTCGGTGCCGACGGAGCGCACGTCAAGGACGGGAGCGACCTGCCTCGTCTTGCGAAAGCACTCAAGATCAACGAATTGGCCGAGATCTTCGGGATCCCTGCCGCCTCCTGACACCGCCCGCAGTCGAGGTGCGTCGGCCGAGTCCACCGGATCGCTAACGCAACTCGATTCCGGTCGGCTTGTATCGAACGTGGACTCGGTATCGGACGTCGAACGAGACACCGTCCACCGACTTCATGGCATCGCGCGCAACGCGTGGGCCGAATTCGATTCCCAGCACATCGCGCAGTATGCGTCGATTCGGGAACGACCACCTCGTGTCGACGCGGGTCAGTGCGAAACCCTGCGCCTCGAAGAACGCCTCGACGGTGGACGGGTCGTAGTGCGGTAGATCGGCCCGCATCCAATCCCCGTACGGCGACGCCGTCGCGTCCAGATCCACCACCACCAACGCGCCTCCCGGCGCGAGCACTCGCATGGCGTCGACGATTCCCGGCCCACAGCCCGGCCCGAAGAAGTACGCCGTCCGTGCATGGACGACGTCCACGGTGCCGTCGCCCACCGGAAGGGAATCCGCCCGGCCGGTCCGCACCTCGACGTTCGGTAGCTCGGCGACGCGCTCGCGAGCCGAGGCAGCGAGCGGCTCGTGCGGTTCGACGCCCAGTACCCGTTCGGCGTCGACTGCGAATGTCGGGAGGTGAAAGCCGCTGCCACAGCCGACGTCCACGACCGTCTTCGATGCCCAGTCCGCAACCGAACGGATCGCGTCGAAGAGAGCACCGTGGACGTCCTGGGCGCGATTCTCTGCCTCGTACAGGTGCGGCCAGTTCCAGATGTTCGGGCTGGGGATCACCCCGGTGACATCTTTGCGCACGCCTGCGGTCGGTCGGCTCAGAGGAGCACGGTGAAGACGAGCCACGCCACGAACGCCGAGGGCAGCAGGGAGTCGAGCCTGTCCATGATACCGCCGTGGCCGGGCAACAGGGTGCCCATGTCCTTGATGCGAAGATCGCGCTTGACCTGCGACTCGATCAGGTCGCCCAAGGTTCCGGTCACCACCAGCACCACACCGAGCAGGATTCCGATCAGCGAGTTGGCTTCGAGAATGAGCGTCACCGTCAGCAGACATCCGATGATGCAGAAGATCAGCGAGCCGACGAGTCCCTCCCAGGACTTCTTGGGACTGATCGCCGGGGCCATCGGGTGCTTTCCGAACAACACCCCCGCGATGTAGCCGCCGATGTCCGAACATACGACGCCTATGACGAACACGAGAATACGGCCTGCTCCGTTGTCCTGGAGCACCATCAGGACGGTGAACGAGGCCAACAGAGGCAACCAACATGCCACCAGAACGGTGACGGACAGTTCTTCGAGGTAATTCTTCGGAGCGGTGCCGAATCCCTGCCGCAGCAGCAGCCACACCATGCACACCACGACGGTGCCGACCGCTGCACTGAGTACGCCTACTGCCCCGAACGGCCACCCGAGCCAGATCATCGCCTGACCACCGAGAATCAGGGGAATGCGCGGTACGAGTACGCCGCCCTCGCGCAGTCGCTTCGACACCTCGTAGGTGGCGACGGCCAACGCGACGGCCACGACCCCGATCCAGACCAGAGGCACGAAGACCAGCACGAGAATCAGCCCGATCCCCAGGGTCCCGCCGACGCCGATCGCAGCGGGTAGATTCCGGCCGGCCTTGCCTGCCGACTTCGCGGCGGCGACCCCGGACGGCGCGGCGGGCGTACCGCTGCCCTCCTGCCGCTCCGGTCCCACCACTGTTGTCATCTCCTCGAAAATCATCGTCGTCCGTTGTGAAAAGCAGCCAGAGAGGTCCGATCAGACCTCCATCAGCTCGCCCTCTTTGCGCTTGACGAGTTCGTCCACGGAAGCGGTGTACTTGGCGGTGGTCTTGTCGAGATCGTTCTCGGCGCGGACGACCTCGTCCTCGCCTGCTTCGCCGTCTTTCTGGATCCGCTTGAGCTCTTCCATGGTCTTTCGGCGGACGTTGCGAATCGACACCTTCGCGTCCTCGCCCTTGCCCTTCGCCTGCTTGACGAACTCCCGTCGACGTTCTTCGGTGAGCTGCGGAACCCCGATGCGAATGAGGTTGCCATCGTTGGTGGGGTTGACCCCGAGGTCGGAGTTGCGGATGGCGGTTTCGATCGGTCCGAGCTGACTCGACTCGTACGGCTTGATGACCACCAGACGGGCTTCGGGAACGCTGATGCTGGCCAGCTGAGTGATCGGTGTCAGAGCACCGTAGTACTCGATGACGATGCGGGAGAACATTCCGGGGTTGGCACGTCCGGTACGAATGGAGGACAGATCGTCACGTGCAACCGATACGGCCTTTTCCATCTTCTCTTCGGCATCGAAGAGAGCTTCGTCAATCACGATCTGTCCTCCATCGTCTTCGTCTTCGATTCGCTTGCGTCCCTGTCGGCCTCGATCACGACGTGACCAGCGTGCCGATCTTCATGCCGGACACAGCGCGAGCGATATTTCCCTGGATCAGCAAATTGAACACCAGCATCGGCATCTGATTGTCCATGCAGAGGCTGAACGCGGTCGCGTCGGCGACTTTCAGTCCCTGCTCGATGGCTTCGCGGTGGGTGATCGTATCGAACATCGTCGCATCGGGATCGAGGCGCGGATCGGCCGAGTAGACACCGTCGACTGCCTTGGCCATCAACAGCACCTCGGCTCCGATCTCGAGTGCGCGCTGTGCGGCAGTCGTGTCGGTGGAGAAATACGGCATTCCCATACCGGCTCCGAATATGACGACACGACCTTTTTCCAGGTGCCGCCGCGCGCGGAGCGGAAGGTAGGGCTCTGCGACCTGCCCCATCGTGATCGCGGTCTGCACCCGAGTGGCCACGCCCTGCTTTTCCAGAAAATCTTGCAGTGCAAGACAATTCATCACAGTGCCGAGCATGCCCATGTAGTCCGAACGAGATCTGTCCATCCCACGCTGCTGCAGTTCCGCACCACGGAAGAAGTTGCCGCCACCGATCACCACGGCGACCTGAACCCCGGTGGCCACCACCTCGGCAATCTGCTCGGCAACGTTGTTCACGACATCCGGATCCAGACCGACCTGGCCGCCTCCGAACATCTCCCCACCCAGTTTGAGCATCACGCGTCGGAACCCGGGACGGTCAGGGGCCGGATCGGTCATAGCTCTCCTCGGTACTCGTCGAACACTACGGTTTCCTCTTCGATCATCCTGCCCTATCGAGGCCCGGGCGGTGGACAGGGCTCCGGCCAGTGCATGGACCTGCCCCGCGCACGAGCGATGCCGCCCACTCGATGGAATCGAATGAACGGCATCGCCTCGACCGAAACGGTGTGCAGACTAGCCTGCACCGACCTCGAACCGGGAGAAGCGCGTGATGGTCACGCCTGCCTCGTCCAGGATGGCCTTGACGGTCTTGTTCCCGTCCTGCACCGACTTCTGCTCGGTGAGAACGACATCCTTGAAGAAACCGTTGACGCGACCCTCGACGATCTTCGGCAGCGCCTGCTCCGGCTTGCCTTCTTCGCGAGCGGTCTCCTCGGCGATGCGACGCTCGGCAGCCACGAGGTCCTCGGGGACCTCGTCGCGCGTGACGTACTTCGCCTTGAGCGCTGCGATCTGCATCGCAGCTGCGCGTGCGGCCTCGCCTGCGGCGTCACCGTCACCGGAGTACTCGACGAGTACGCCGACAGCAGGCGGCAGGTCCGCGCTGCGCTTGTGCAGATAGGTAGCGGTGTTGCCGTCGTAGGACACGACGCGACGCAGCTCGAGCTTCTCACCGATCTTGGCCGACAGCTCGGTCAGGGCCGTCTCGACCGTCTTGCCGTTCAGGTCGAGAGCCTTCAGCGCCTCGACGTCGGCAGGCTTGCCTGCCGCTGCCGTCGCTGCGACGGACGCAGCGAAGGTCTGGAATTCCTCGTTCTTGGCGACGAAGTCGGTCTCGGAGTTGATCTCGACGAGCACTCCACCCTCGGCGACCACGAGGCCCTCGGCGGTGTTGCGCTCGGCGCGCTTGCCGACATCCTTGGCACCCTTGATGCGCAGGTGCTCGACGGCCTTGTCGAAGTCGCCATCGGTCTCGGCGAGCGCGTTCTTGCAGTCCATCATTCCGGAGCCGGTGAGCTCACGGAGCCGCTTGACGTCGGCGGCAGTGTAGTTCGCCATCGTGGGCGAGCCTCCTCAAAAGTCTGGGTACGGGCGTTGACGAAAAATGCTGATCTCAGGCCGTGATCGACGGGCTCACTGCGGAGCCGTACCGACCACAACCCTGACATACCGAAGCGGCCCCGGCCCACCCCTGAGGGTGAACCGGGACCGAATTCGATCAAGACTGAGCGGCCGGTGCTTCTTCTGCTGCCGGTGCATCGGCTGCGGGAGCCTCTGCTGCCGGTGCGTCCGCTGCGGGAGCCTCTGCTGCCGGAGCCTCTGCTGCCGGTGACGCCTGAGCGAGCTGCTCGAGCTCCCACTCGGCGAGGGGCTCGCCTGCGCCGACCTCGGGCTTGGCGTCGGATGCAGTGTTCTGACCCGCGCGAGCCTGCACGCCCTCGGCGACTGCGGATGCGACGACCTTGGTCAGCAGCGCAGCGGAACGGATCGCGTCGTCGTTGCCCGGGATCGGGTAGTCGACCACATCGGGATCGCAGTTGGTGTCGAGGATCGCGATGACCGGGATGTTCAACTTACGAGCCTCGGCAACCGCGAGATGCTCCTTGTTGGTGTCGACGATCCAGATGGCCGACGGAACCTTGGACATGTCCCGGATGCCACCGAGGGTGCGGTCGAGCTTGGTCATCTCACGCGTGAGCATGAGGATTTCCTTCTTGGTGCGTCCCTCGAAGCCACCGGTCTGCTCCATGGCCTCGAGCTCCTTGAGGCGGAGGAGGCGCTTGTGCACCGTCTGGAAGTTGGTGAGCATGCCACCGAGCCAGCGCTGGTTCACGTAGGGCATGCCCACGCGGGTTGCCTCAGCGGCGATGGACTCCTGCGCCTGCTTCTTGGTGCCGACGAACAGAACCGTGCCGTTGTGGGCGACGGTCTCCTTGACGAACTCGTAGGCCCTGTCGATGAAGGTCAGGGTCTGCTGCAAGTCGATGATGTAGATGCCGTTGCGGTCGGTGAAGATGAATCGCTTCATCTTCGGGTTCCAGCGACGGGTCTGGTGTCCGAAGTGTGTGCCGCTGTCGAGCAGCTGCTTCATTGTTACTACAGCCATGGCTGAAGAACTCTCTTTCGATGGTGCGGTTGACGCAGAGTGTCGGTGACCTCTGCCCTGGCGTCCGCTGAAGTTGCCGGACCTGACATCGAGGAGATCTCAGGACCGCCGACAACCGGTTCTCGTATCGGTGATTCTGCGATGAGGCAGACGATGCGATGAGGCGGACGCGCGAAGTCGACCCGTGCACGCACAGGCCGCAAGTGACGAGTGTAGACCTGCCGCGGCCCCCGTCATAACCAGGGCCGACTGTCAAGAGATTCCGTCACCTGTGGACAGAGTTTCCACTTGTCCACAATCGACGGTCGTCGTCGTTTCCACGTCCGAATCCACGAGATGGTCGACGGGTGAACGTCTCACTCACTCGCCGCACACTCGCGATCTGCGTCGCGATCTGCGTCGCGACCTCGGTAGCACTCTCGACGCCGGTCGCATCGGCGCGGCCGGATGCGTTCGGCTGGCCGCTGCAGCCGAGGCCGCAGGTCGTCACCTCGTTCGACCGGCCCGAGCAGAACTGGCTGCCCGGCCACCGTGGTGTCGACCTCGCCGCGCAGGAAGGCCAATCGGTACTGGCCGTCGCCGACGGCATCGTGGTGTTCGCCGGGCCGGTCGCGGGCAAGCCCGTCGTGTCTGTCGACCATTCGAGCGGACTCAGATCGACCTACGAGCCGGTGGTGGCATCGGTCGCCGCCGGCAGCCGGGTTCGCCGCGGGACGATACTGGGATCGGTGGCCGGAGGGCACGAGAGTTGCTCGGCCACATGCCTGCACTGGGGCATCAGACGTGGCCGCGAATATCTCGACCCCACGGCACTGGTGCGTGCGAGTCCGATCAGGTTGAAGCCGCTGGAGGCAGCGCCTCGGTGATCCCTACCGCTGTGGGCCGGAGTGCCTGCCCGACGCGGCAGGGAAATCGTCGGCCACCATGGCGGCAAGCTCGACGAAGGCGTTTCGCGTCTGGGGCCGCAACAGCTCGAGATCCACCACGGCACCCTCGGCCAGGTGCTCGTCGAACGGGATCACCAGCACGGCGCGGCATCGCTCGAGGAAGTGCTGCTGCAGCAGATTCATGTCCACTGCCGACGAGCCCGGCCGAACAGAGCTGATCACGACGACCGTTCGCTCGACCAGATGTCCGTAGCCGTGCAGCTCCAACCAGTCCAGCGTGGCCGCTGCACTGCGAGCACCGTCGACCGCCGGAGAGCTGACCAGCACCAGAGCGTTCGCCAGCTGCAGTACTCCGTTCATCGCCGAGTGCATGATGCCGGTACCGCAGTCGGTCAGAATCAGGTTGTAATAGACCTGCAGCATGTCGATGACTGCGCGGTAGTCCTCTTCGCCGAACATTTCCGACGCGGCGGGGTCACGCTCGCCGGCCAGTACTTCGAGTCGACTCGGTGCCTGCGAAGTGTGCTCGCGAATGTCGGAGTAGCGACGAATACGCGGGGCGGCGGCCAAGAGATCGCGGACCGTCGACGACGTCTGACGCGGCACACGCTCGCCCAGGGTGCCGAAGTCGGGGTTCGCATCCACGGCAATGACGCAATCTCCGCGCAGCGACGCGAAGGTCGAACCGAGGCCGAGCGTGGTGGTGGTCTTGCCGACGCCGCCCTTGAGCGACAGAAACGCGATCCGATAATCGCCGAGCACCGGCTGCCGGATGCGCTCGACCTGGTTTCGGTACCGCTCCTCCGCCGTCGATTCGCCAGGATTGATGACGCCGCCGGTGAGCCTGTGCACTCCACGTCGCCACCCCGAATTCGAGGCCCTCTTGGGACGCTTGAGCAGCGAATCCGCGCCCAGTTCCTGGCTGGCGGGTCGATAGGCGTTGGGTCCCCCCGCCCACGGCTGCGGCGACCCACGATCGGGGTATACGGGGAAGTCGTCGGACTGCGGCCGGACGGGCTCGTGCCGATCGGAGGGCGGACCGGGCTGCAGCGGCACCGGTGGGTTGTACCGCGGCAGGAGGGGCTGCCGGCCGACAGAATCGGGCGTCTGCCAGGGGGGCGGCTGCCGCGGCGTCGAGCGGGGAGTCTCCATCGGATCCGACGATACGGCTGTGCCGGACTCGTCGCGTGCACTGTCGGACGACACGGGAGAGTTCCGATGGTCGGCGGTCGAGCCGCTACGGACATGCATCGACCACGTCTCCGAAGTACCTTGCGGTCGGTCGCGGTCCACGGTCCCCCGTATTCGGTGTAGTCAGTCGGCCATGACGCTACCAAACGTTGCGCAGTGGACGCTCGGCTCAGGCTCGGGGGTGAGCCTGATCGTGCACAGCCCGTAACCGCTCGACGGATACGTGCGTGTAGATCTGAGTGGTTGCCAGAGAGGCGTGGCCGAGCAGCTCCTGCACCACTCTCAGGTCGGCTCCCCCCTCCAGGAGATGGGTCGCAGCGGTGTGGCGCAGGCCGTGCGGACCGAGGCTGGGACCACCGGGGACGGTCTCGAGAATCTCGTGAACGGCCGTTCGGGCCTGCCGCTGGTCGAGCCGTCCACCCCGACGCCCCAGCAGCAATGCCGCACCGGATCGGTCACCGGCCAGTTCGGGCCTGCCGCTGACCAGCCACTTCTCGACCGCCTGCCCTGCCGGTGCACCGTACGGAGCAGAGCGTTCCTTGTTGCCCTTGCCGACCACACGGATCAGGCGACGCTCGGTGTCGACATCGTCGACGTCGAGTCCGCACAACTCTCCGACACGGACTCCGGTTGCGTACAGCAACTCGACGATCAACCTGTCCCGCAGCGCGATCGGATCGAGCTCGGCGGCACCCGATTCGGCAGCGGCCAGCGCGCGAGTCGCTTGACTGTGGCGGAGAACACCAGGAAGCGTGCGATGTCCGATGGGCGCTGTCAAGCGTTCCGCCGGTGTCACCTGCACCGCACCGACCCGTTCGAGCCACTTCCCGAAAGTCCGCGCCGACGAGGTTCGCCTCGCCATCGACGTCCTTGCCGCTCCGGCCGCCGAATGCGTGGCCAACCACGAGCGCACTGCGCGAAGGTCGAGATCGGCGATCGTCGCACCCGGCGACGACTCGGCGAAGTGCGCGAGCAAGGAGCGAGCGTCGGCCACGTACGCGCGGACAGTGTGCTCGGAGCGCTCTCGACCGAGTCGAAGGTGTTCGGCGAACTCCTCGACGTGTATGCCGAGATGAGGCGGCAGCGAATCGGTCATCGTCTCAGCTTGGGCGCTCGTACCCGGTGCGACAACCGGACACGCCGACCGAGACGCGTTGTCGCCGGATCAGGCGTCGACTCCGGATTCGGCTTGTGCGAGTTCGCGCTTCCACACTCGGAACGTCTCTTCGGTTCGGCCGCGACGCCAGTAGCCCGAGATCGAGGCCCACTCGGCCCCGACCCCGCGCTCCTTGCGGATGTAGGGCCGGATGTTGTGCATGACGGCCTGCGCTTCTCCGTGTACGAATACCTGGGCTTGCCCCGGCAGCCACTCGGTTCCCTTCACTGCTGCGATCAACGGTGCGTTGTCTCCGGCCCGATCGTCCCCGACCTCGTTCGAGGACGCACCCCGGTGGACCCAGGTCACATCGACGACGGCGAGCGTCTCCATGTAGATCTCGTCGTGCCGGTCGGCGACTTCGATGAAGACCTTGGCGATGGCGTCTTCCGGGAGCGCCTCGACTGCAGCCGAGATCGCCGGAATCGCCGATTCGTCGCCGGCGAACAGGTGCCAGTCCGCGTCGGGGCGCGGGGCGTACCCACCGGAGGGGCCGAAGAACGACATCTCGTCTCCCGGCTTCGCCCGGGTGGCCCACGGCCCGGCGACTCCCTCGTCTCCGTGCACCACGAAGTCGATGGCGATCTCCCGCGCGTCGGTGTCGACCGAACGAACGGTGTAGGTGCGCATGATCGGTTCGTCATCGGTTCCGAGGAACAACTTGACGTAGGCGTCGGTCTCGTCGATCGCATCGAAGTCGTCGAAGTTGGCCCCACCCAGGTAGACCCGGTGCATGTGCGGGGTGAGCGCTTCGGTGCGCAGGACGGACAGGGTGGTTTTCTTGCGTGGCACTTCGGACCCCTCTTCGAGCGAACGACGCCGATACCCGATGCATCGACTAAGCATTACCTAACACCCTACCTTTTCGGGCTCGGCGATCGTGGTGCGCTCATCCACGCACGACCCGGAACCAGCCGGTCTCGTCACTGCCGACAAAACCTTCCATCTCCAACACCGGCAGCGATGCACGCACCTTGCTCAACGGCACACCGGAGTTCTCGGACAGCTCACGACTGGACAGCGATCCCGTTGCCGGCAGCGCGTCGTAGATCAGCAATGCGGTTTCCGAGAGTGCATCCGTCTCACGGAAGAGGTCCGGTCGAGACTCCTCCGTAGACCCGAGAGCGCCCGCCTCGGCGACCACGTCGTGCGAGCTCGACACCAGAACCGCCTCACCGTCGCGGATCATGCGGTGACACCCTGTGGACGTCGGCGAGGTGACCGGACCGGGTACCGCGAGCACCGGGCGGCCCAGTTTGGTGGCCCACGCCGCAGTATTGCGAGCTCCGCTGCGCCACCCGGCCTCGACAACCACCACGGCCGATCCGAGTGCGGCGACGAGTCTGTTGCGAGCGAGGAAGCGATGCTTGGCCGGAGTGGTACCCGGCGCGTATTCGCTCAGAACCAGCCCGCGAGCGGCGATCTGCCGCAGCAGCCGAGAATGTCCCGCGGGGTACGCACGATCGACGCCACAGGCGAGCACAGCCATGGTCGTACCCTCGACGCCGAGAGCCGCGCGATGCGCCGCTGCATCGATACCGAAGGCCGCGCCCGAGATGATCGTCCAGCCGTCGAGAGCCAGATCGGCGGAGATCTCGGCCGTCACATGGTCGCCGTAGGGACTCGACGCGCGGGTCCCGACGATCGAGACCGATCGTTCGGTGACCGCATCGACCGGCTGTGTTCCCAACGCCCACAACGCGATCGGCGGACATGTGTCCACCCCTGCGGACAGACCCGAACCATCGAATCCGAGGAAGCGCCATGCCGGCCACTCGTCGTCGTCCGGCGTGATCAAGCGGCCACCGAGCGCAGCGATGTGATCGAGATCTGCTGCGGCGGTATCGATGTGGGCGCGAACTGCCAGCCGCTCCCCCAACCCGCCCGCCCGCACTGCTTCTGCCGTCGATTCGGGACCGTGAGCTGCGGCGTGATCGACCACCGGTCGATGCGGGCCCTGCGCCACGCGAGAGAGATACGCCCAGGCGAGCCGGCGCGGGTCGTGCGTCGTCATGCCACTCCCCTGTCACGGAAGTCCAACGCGGCCCCGACGTCGTCTGCACCGGGGACCGAACCACCGGCCAGATCGTTCAGCGTCCACGCCACCCGAATGGCGCGGTCTGCGCCGCGTGCGGTCAGCGATCCGTTGCGCAACGCGCGCTCGACCGGAGCGAGCGTCGAGCGCGCCAACCGAAATCGTTGACGCAGAGCGGGTCCCGGAACCTCCGCATTGGTTCTCCAGCCGAACTCCCGCCACCGCTGCGCAGCGGCGTCTCTGGCTCCGGTGACGCGTGCGCGGATCTCGCTCGTACCCTCCCCCACCTCGTCGACCAGTGCACCTGTCGCGACACCCATCATCTGAATGCGCAGATCGACACGGTCGAGCAACGGCCCGGACAGCTTGCCGAGATATTTGCGTCGCGCCGTGGGCGGGCAGACGCAGTCGACCTGCCGCGCAGGCGCACACGGGCACGGATTCGCCGCCAGTACCAACTGAAATCTGGCCGGGTACCTGGCAACACCGTCGCGACGAGCGATGCGAATCTCGCCGTCCTCCAACGGAGTACGCAAGGCCTCGAGGACGCGAACGCTCATCTCGGCGCACTCGTCCAGAAACAGGACTCCACGATGCGCTCGACTGACCGCTCCGGGCTTGGCCATTCCGGTTCCGCCCCCGACCAGCGCACTCACCGACGTCGAATGATGCGGCGCGATGAACGGCGGTGACGTGATCAGCGGCCGGGTGGTGGTCAACAGCCCTGCCACCGAGTGAATGGCCGTCACTTCCAGCGCCTCGGACTCGGTCAGCGGCGGGAGAATCCCCGGCAGACGTTGCGCCAGCATCGTCTTTCCGATACCCGGTGGCCCGGTCAGCATGATGTGATGTGCGCCCGCGGCCGCTACTTCCAGAGCCCATCGCGCATCCGCCTGTCCCGCGACGTCGCTGAGGTCCGGATACAGCTCCTCGTGCCATTCGGTCGGACAGGGCGATTCGAGAGCCTGTTCACCGCGAAGCCAGGCCACCACCTCCCCGAGCGAGCCCGCACCCAGCACCTCGATCCCGTCCACCAGACCGGCTTCCGGCAGACACTGCAGCGGAACGACCACCCGCTGCCACCCTGCACCCTTGACCGCGAGCACACCGGGCAGTACTCCTCGAACTGCCCGCAGCCTGCCGTCCAGTGCCAACTCGCCCAGAAACACCGTCTCGGCAAGACAAGAACGCGGAATCGCTTTCGCGGCATCGAGAACCGCCAACGCGAGAGCGAGGTCGTACACCGATCCGCCCTTCGGCAGGGTCGCAGGAGACAGAGCGAGAATCACTCGGCTGTCCGGCCAGGTACCGCCCGAATTCTTGACGGCGGCTTTGACTCGGTCACGCGATTCGTTCAAAGCAGTGTCCGGCAAGCCGACCAGATGCGTACCGGGCAGGCCCTGACCGATGTCGGCTTCGATCTCCACCAGCACACCATCGACTCCGTTGACCGCCACCGAGTGGGCTCGTCCGAGGGGCATCAGAACGCAGCCCGAACGTGCGTGATGACCGGGCTGCCGTCACGACCGACCACGATCGCGATGACATCGAACCTGATCTGCACCCAGGGACCCTGCTGCAGCGACAACCAGTGCAACGCAAGTCCTCTGATTCGGGTCTGTTTGGTATAAGTCACCGCTTCGGCGGGCGTTCCGTATCCGATTCCCGAGCGGGTCTTCACTTCGACGAACACCACCGCGTCGCCGTCGCGCGCAATGATGTCGAGTTCCCCGGTTCGATGCCGCCAGTTCCGCTCGATCACCTCCAGCCCGATGTCCTCGAGATGGCGCACCGCGAGCTGCTCACCACGCGCCCCGAGTTCTTGGTTGGTCGCCATGTCCGCATTCCTCCACTCTCCGGCCGTGCATTACGGCCGATTCGGTCGTACCGACGGTGGCACGAACGAATCGAGGAGAAGCCGAGAAAGCGCAGGTGGGACATTGGCCTGTGGACAACCCCTCCACGTGTGGAACAACGGGCTCGTCACCTGTGCAGAACGACCACTCTGTCGGACCGCTGTGTTAGGGCTCAGGCACGTTCGACGGCGACGCGGGAATGGCTCCGAACACGAGAAAAGCTCCGTCCGAATTCGGAATTCGGACGGAGCTGATCGAGACATCGGGGTGTGAACACGCTGCCGATGTGGCAGAGCGCGGCCGAGACGACAGTCTCGGCACTGGAGGAAGGTCAGTGAGCAGCCTCGTAGGCTGCCTGCACGTCCTGACTGATGCGGCCGCGGGCACTGACCTCGTGGCCGTTTTCGCGTGCCCATGCGCGAATGTCCTGCAGATCGACCTTGCCGCGAACCGGTGCTGCGCTTGCCCCACCCTTGCGAGTGCGACGACCGGAGATCTTCTCGGCGTGCTCGATCCAGAATGCCAACTGTTCGTGCAATTCGTTGGCGTGTTTGAGATTCAAATCGATGCGGTACTGGTTTCCACCGATGCCGAATTCGATGGATTCACCTTGGCCGTCTTTGATGACCGACCCATCCACGTCGTCGATCATCTGCACAAGCGTCTTGCGTGCCATCTCGTACCTCTTACACGTCGGGGAGTGTGATATTCAAGTTCTACCACCCATTCTCGTTTGGACGCAAAGAACTGATGGCGTTTCGGGACATGTCGAAACGACGAATATGGGTGCAGAATTTCGGTCGCTTTCGAGATATCGACCGATAAATCCGAATCATGTTGTCGTACAATTGATTTCGCACATCCGATTTCCTCGCACGATTCAACCGAGCACAGCAATGGCCGGCACCGAACGCGAAACAGAACACCCGGACCGATTTGGTCGGGTATCCAATTCGTGTGGAGCGATACGGACGGAATCGAGATGAAGGTTCGAATCATGCGGTGCGCAACCATCGCGACGGCGCGGGACGAAGGTACCTTCGCCGCGGACCACGGCGACCACACCAGGACCCCGGCTCCGTGAGCCCGACCCTATTCGGGAAGTCGAAGATCCGGTTTGTCGAGCTCCTCGATGTTCACGTCCTTGAAGGTGATCACCCGGACATGCTTGACGAAACGAGCGGGACGATACATGTCCCACACCCAGGAATCCGACATTCGCAATTCGAAGTAGATTTCACCGTCGACGTTGTGCGGAATGAGTTCGACGGAGTTCGCCAGATAGAACCGACGCTCGGTTTCGACGACGTAGTTGAACTGACCCACGATGTCCCGGTACTCGCGATACAGCGAGAGCTCCATCTCGGTTTCGTACTTTTCGAGATCTTCGGCACTCATCGGTCTCTTTCATCCTCCAGTCGGGCGTGAGAAGCAATCATCGCGCACCTGCGTCGCGGCAGTCCATTCGCCCCAGCGCGTCGACCCCGGGAGTGGAGCCTGCGGAACGACTCACGGACAAATCGCGCGACATGCCTGCGGCCGCGGCGGCAACGTTGGCGTACGACATGCGGTGTTCTCTGCTCGGCCCGAGTGCCGTCATCGCGGCGGAATGCGCGCGGGTGCTGTAGCCCTTGTGCACGGCGAATCCGTAGCCGGGAATCGTCTCGTCCAGCTGCACCATCAATCGATCACGGGAGACCTTCGCCAGCACACTCGCCGCGGCGATGCACGCTGCGGTGGCGTCGCCGCCGATCACCGGTAACGACGGGACCGGAAGACCGGGTACTCGAAAGCCGTCGGTGAGGACGTAACCCGGGGTCATGCCGAGCCCGGCAACCGCGCGTCGCATCCCTTCGATGTTCGCCACATGGACTCCGATGCGGTCGACCTCGGCCGCATCGACGAACACCACACTCCATGCCAGTGCCAGCCTCTGGATCTTGGGAAAGAGCTCCTCGCGCCGCCGCTCGGTCAACTTCTTCGAGTCGTCCAGGTCCACGAGAGCTGCATGCGCCCGCGCACCGAGAACACACGCCGCAACCGTCAGCGGCCCGGCGCATGCTCCTCTTCCCGCTTCGTCGACGCCCGCGACCGGCCCGAGACCACCCCGCTCCAGCGCCGATTCCATCGTTCGTAAGCCGGCCGCCCGTCGGATGATCGGACGCGGCGGCCACGACGATCGGGTCAGGGTTGCGCGCGCACGCGGCGCACGTCGGGGGGTCGCCGTCATCGACCCTGGATGTCGGGCGAATCCAGAATGCCGGTTCGTGACGGCGGCAGAGCGATGAACACGGCCTTGCCGATCACGTTGTCGAGGGGAACGGTGCCGGTGAATTCGTCTGTGACGTGATACCGAGAGTCTCGCGAGTTGCTCCGGTTGTCACCCATGACCCAGACGTTGCCGTCCGGCACGGTGACGGGGTCGAAGCATCGTCCGGACTTCAATTCGGTGTCGCACGTCATCGTCCCCGGGGTGAAGGGGAAATCCATCTGTATGTACGGCTCGTCCAACGGCTTTCCGTCGACGAGTACTCGCCCCTGCTCGTCGCAGCATTCGACGGTCTGACCGCCGGTGGCGATGACTCGTTTGACGAGATCGTTCTCGTCCGGAGCCACAACCCCGATCAACGAGCCGACTTCCTGTGCCCCACGAATCACCGAGTTGTCGGACCGCTGTGACACGAATTCGTCGTTCCACGAATCCGGACCACGGAACACCACGATGTCACCCGGCTTCGGGTCGCCGAATCGGTAGCCGATCTTCTCCACCACGATGCGGTCACCGGTGCAGCCGGTGCAGCCGTGCAGCGTCGGCTCCATCGATTCGGACGGGATCAGATACACCCGAGCGACGAAGGTCTGGAGCAGGAAGCTCAGTACCAGCGCTACCAGAATGAGAATGGGGAGCTCCCGCCAGAACGAGCGGGGCTTGCGTTCCCGACGGTTCTTCCGTGAAGACTCGTCGTCGGGCTCGTCGGTTGGATCCTGTGGGGACTGCGTCACGTGATCAGGTTAGCCGGAACCGTCGCCCGCACGGCCGGACGGTCTGCGCATGGGTGGGTCGCGGCTGTCGATCCACTTGTCGGCCAGGTCGACCGCGGGTCGATCGAGGGCAGAACGCACCATGCCGCGCCGCCCGTGAGGGCGACGCGGCATGGTGTGAACTGATGTGTGTCCGGGCGGAACCGGTCAGCGCTTTTCCTTGATCTTGGCGGCCTTGCCACGCAGATCGCGAAGGTAGTAGAGCTTGGCGCGACGGACGTCACCGCGGGTGAGGACCTCGAACTGAGCGATGTTGGGGCTGTGCACCGGGAAGGTGCGCTCGACGCCGACGCCGAACGAGACCTTACGAACGGTGAACGTTTCGCGAACGCCGCCGCCCTGGCGTCGGATCACGACGCCCTTGAAGATCTGTACGCGCTCCTTCGAGCCTTCGATGACCTTGACGTGCACGTTCAGCGTGTCGCCGGGGCGGAAATCGGGAATGTCGCTACGCAGCGACTGATTGTCGAGAAAGTCCAGTGTGTTCATCGGTTGTGCCATCCTTGCGTTCTGCGCATGAGCAGAGGAACCGAGCGGCTCGCCGATACAGCGGCTCGACTGGTTCGTACTCCGAGTGAGGTCTGTGCCTGCCAGAGGCAACCCGACCATTGTGCCAGACCGTCAGGCGTTCGACGAAATCGCCTCTGCTGAGCTTGTGCCCGTGCCGCCCGCCATCGGCGCAGGTAGCACCGTCCGCGCCAATTCCTGCTCGGTGGCCTCGCGTGCGTGGACGATGCTCGGCTTGCCGGCGATCGCGTCCTGCACGTAGATCTTGGCCCGGATGAGCGGCCGTCGCCACCGCTTCTCTCGGCGCAGAGCGCGTTCCATCTTCTTCGGCCTGGTGGTGTAGCGCCACCTCGCCCACGGCGCACTCGGCCTGCTCAGCCGCACTGCTGCCAGCACGAGGATCGGGAGGACGAACAGCCCCAGCAGGCCGGTCCAGATCTTTCCCTTGAGCAGGACCACGACACCGAGCGCAAGGTTTGCCAGTGCCAACACAGCCAGTGTGCCGCGGACCCACGGGTCGGGATCGGCCCGGAAACTCGCCGGGCTCAACAACTCCAACGGGTGGAGGCCGAGAAGCAGCAGTCCGGTGAACGCCACCGCGGCGAAGACTGCATCGACCGAAGTACGTCCTTGTTCGGACCAATAGACGTCACGCAGGTAGAAGATCAACGCGAACTCGTCGAGAACGAGCGCTGCACCTATCCCGAAAATCGCTGCCAACACCGCACCGACGGACTCGGAACCATCGACGTACACCGTGATCAAGCCGATCCCGGCCAGCAGCATCAACACGATTCCGAACACGACATGGTGGATGTGTTGACCGCCGGGAGTGATGTTTCCCGGCCACCACTTCACGTCTGCGCGAATCATCCTGACGCTGAGCCGGATCAAAACGAAGCCCGCCAACAGTCCGAGCAGGAAGCACAGCAGCGGCAGGCGCCCGTGATCGATGACCCCGTTCTGCAACCACCTCACGTGTGCCTCACGTCCTTCCTGCCGATCAGCGGGACAAGCTGTGACCTGCGCTTCAGCCTATTCGCGTTCGGCATCGCTCAGGACGGCATCGGCGAAGGAACCTCTCACTGTTTCCCGAATCCCGCCTTTCGTAGCGCGTCGGCCATCGAACCGGCTGCCGGTGCCGCCGTCGCGCCACCGGCCGTTCGGCGATCGCGTTGCGGTCGAGCACCTTGACCACGACCACCCTGGTTGCCGCCCGAGCCCCGCCCTTGGCCCTGATTTCGCGGGCGATCACCCTGCTGCCCGC
Organism: Rhodococcus sp. ARC_M12; assembly: GCF_022810385.1. NCBI lineage: Bacteria > Bacillati > Actinomycetota > Actinomycetes > Mycobacteriales > Nocardiaceae > Rhodococcus > Rhodococcus sp. ARC_M12. Next base: position 473,092 of record NZ_JALGQI010000001.1, read on the forward strand.
GGGTGGAATCCTTGCCGCCCGGCGCACCGGGCTCGTCGTCGAGTCGCAGGCTCAGACCGATGCGCTGGCGCGGGATGTCGACCTCCATGACCTTGACGCGCACGACGTCGCCGGACTTGACGACCTCACGGGGGTCCTTGACGAAGTTGTGCGACATCGCCGAGACGTGAACGAGCCCGTCCTGGTGCACCCCGACGTCCACGAAGGCACCGAACGCCGCGACATTGGTCACGACGCCTTCGAGAGTCATACCCGGCTTCAGGTCGGCGACCTTCTCGATACCGGCGGCGAAGGTCGCGGTCTTGAACTCGGGACGCGGATCGCGTCCCGGCTTCTCGAGTTCGGAAATGATGTCCGTGACGGTGGGCAGACCGAATCGATCGTCGGCGAACTCGGCCGGATCGAGACCGCGCAGCAGCGCCGTGTTGCCGATGACCTCACGCACTCCGACACCGGCCTTGCCGACGATGCGCCGCACGACGGGGTAGGCCTCCGGGTGCACACTCGACCGGTCGAGCGGATCATCGCCCCCGGAGATGCGGAGGAATCCGGCGCACTGCTCGAATGCCTTGGGCCCCAGTCGAGGTACGTCCTTGAGTGTGCTGCGTCGCGAGAACGGACCGTTCTGGTCGCGGTGCGCCACGATGCTCTCGGCAAGAGAGCCGGCGATACCGGAGACCCTCGACAGCAACGGCACCGACGCGGTGTTGACGTCGACGCCGACGGCGTTCACCGCGTCCTCCACGACGGCACCGAGGGATCGGGCCAGCAGGGTTTCGGAAATATCGTGCTGGTACTGCCCGACGCCGATGGACTTGGGATCGATCTTGACCAGTTCGGCCAGCGGATCCTGCAACCTGCGGGCGATCGAGACGGCACCGCGGATCGAGACGTCGAGTTCGGGTAGCTCGCTCGAGGCGTACGCGGAGGCGGAGTACACCGACGCTCCGGCCTCGGACACCACCACCTTCGTCAGGTTGGCGGCAGGGAACTTGGCGATCAATTCTGCTGCCAGCGAGTCGGTTTCACGCGATGCGGTGCCGTTGCCGATGGCGATCAGTTCGACCTTGTGCTTTGCCGCGAGACCGGCGAGGGTGGCCACCGCCTGATCCCACTTGCCCTGCGGCTTGTGGGGGTAGATGGTGTCGTAGTCGACGACCTTGCCGGTGGCGTCGACGATGGCGACCTTGGTGCCGGTACGGAAGCCGGGGTCCAGGCCCATCGTGGTGCGGTTACCCGCCGGAGCGGCGAGCAGCAGGTCCTTGAGGTTGCTCGCGAACACGTCGACGGCGTCCTTCTCGGCGGACTGACGCAGGCGCATCCGGGTATCGAGGGAGACGGTGACCAGCATCTTGGTGCGCCACGCCCATCGGACGGTATCGAGGAGCCACTTGTCGGCCGGCCGTCCTCGATTCGCGATTCCGAACTTGGTGGCGATCCGACCCTCGTAGACGCTCGGCACCCCGGGGGTCGGTTCGTCACGCTCGGGCTCGAAGCCGAGCGAGAGCACCTCTTCCTTCTCGCCTCTGAGCGTGGCGAGGATGCGGTGCGAGGGCAGGCTCGTGAACGGTTCCGAGAACTCGAAGTAGTCGGAAAACTTGGCACCCTCCTCTTCCTTACCCTTGCGGACCGTCGCGACGAGCTTGCCGGACGTCCACATCAGTTCTCGCAGTTCACCTACGAGGTCCGCGTCCTCGGCGAATCGCTCGACGAGAATCGCCCGCGCCCCGTCGAGTTGCTCCTGATCGAACTGGGCCGGGTCGGTGGTGGGGTCGGAGAACAGGGCATCGGCGACGGGCTCGTGCCCTGCCTCACGCGCGATCTGAGCCTTGGTTCGGCGCTTGGGCTTGAACGGCAGATAGATGTCCTCGACGCGCGCCTTGGTGTCGGCCAGCAGCAACGACTGCTCCAGTGCGTCGTCGAGCTTGCCCTGCGAGCGAATGGACTCGATGACGGCGTCTCTGCGCTCGTCGAGCTCGCGGAGGTACCGCAGCCGCTCGTCGAGCTGGCGCAGTTGCGCGTCGTCGAGGGTGCCGGTGACTTCCTTGCGATAGCGCGCGATGAACGGGACCGTCGAACCTCCGTCGAGCAGTTCCACGGCGGCGCGAACCTGTTCTTCACGAACGTCGAGTTCTTCGGCTATGCGCTTGTTCACAGATTTCAGAGCAGTGGTCACGGCGATGGACCCTACCGCTACTGTGAGACACGTCGGTCAGCGGTTCAACGTGTGGGAGAGATGCGCGGATGGTCAGGGGCCCTCGATTCCTGGCTGCGGTCTGCGCCTGCGTGCTGTTGGCCGGCTGCTCGGCTCCCTCGGACGACCAGATCGGTGACCTCGCCTCGAAGGCGACCGCCGAGACGTCGGCATCGCCCTTTCCCGATATGAAGAAGGTCGACGGCGTTGCCCTCGGGTCTCGTATCCCGATGGCGATCGCGTCGGCCCAGGCCCGTGGTGCCGATGTGGATTTCGCTCTGCTGGATCGCCGGACAGGCTCGTACTACAGCAGCAACGCCGACCTCCAGGTCGAAACCGCGTCGGTGTCCAAACTCTTCATCGCCGACGAGGTGTTGTTCCGAGCTCAGTCGGAGAACCGCCCGGTCTCTGCCGACGAGCTGGCCGTCATGACCAGCATGTTGGAGTTGTCCGACGACAATGCCGCGTACACGCTCTGGTATCGCTACGGCTCGTCCGAGATCGTGCGCACGGTCGCGGCGCGTTACGGCTTGACCAACACCACGGCGCCCGGCGACGACCAGTGGTACAACACCGAAACCACGCCCAGCGACCTGGTCGGCTACTACGCGGGGTTGCTCAACGGCAGCGGCGGTCTGACGACTGCGTCGACGGACGTCGTGATCGGCATGCTGCGGCAATCGGCACCGATTGCCGCGGACGGCTACAAGCAACATTTCGGGATCGTCGACGGTCTGCCCGGTGAGAGCGTGCACGCTGTCAAGCAGGGCTGGATGTGCTGCGTATCCGATAGGTGGGTACATCTGTCGACCGGCACGATCGGGGTGGACAACCGCTACGTTCTTGCTCTGTCGTCTCGCGAGGACATCTTCTACGCAGACGACATGGAGCAGTATCCGGACACCGCTGTCGTCGACGTCAGCGACGACGCCAGCGCTCTGCATGCCAGGGAGACACTCACCGGCTTCGTGTCGATGCTCTTCCCCGACGGTGCCATCGGCTGAATTCGTCAGTCCTGCAGCAGGTCCGGCCGACGCTCGGCGGTCCTGGCGAGCGATTGAGCGCGGCGCCACGCAGAGATCTTCGCGTGATCGCCCGACAGCAGTATCTGCGGAACGTCGAGGTCGCGCCACTGTGCGGGACGCGTGTAACTCGGCCCTTCGAGCAGACCGTCGGAGAACGAATCCTCCTGGTGAGACTGCTGATTGCCGAGCACCCCTGGCATCAGCCGAACCACGGCCTCGGCCATGACGAGGACGGCCGCTTCGCCGCCGATGAGCACGTAGTCGCCGATGCTGACTTCCTCGACACGGACGCGGCGTGCGGCGTCGTCGAACACCCGTTGATCGATGCCTTCGTACCGACCGCAGGCGAAGACGAGGTGCTCTTCGGAGGACCACCGCTCGGCTGTGCGCTGGGTGAACGGCACGCCGGCAGGCGTCGGGACAACGAGGAGGGAGTCTTGTGTCAGGACCTCGTCGAGGGCGTCACCCCAGACGGTCGGCTTCATGACCATTCCCGGCCCGCCGCCGTAGGGCGAGTCGTCGACGGCCTTGTGCACGTCGTGAGTCCACGATCGTAGATCGTGAACCTCGACCGAGACGAGACCGCGATCGATTGCCTTGCCCAACAACGCAGTTCGGAGTGGTGTGAGGTATTCGGGGAAGATGGTGACGACGTCGAGGCGCACGATCTACTCCGGATCCAGCAGACCCTCGGGCGGGTCGATCTCGATCGTCTCGTCGGCCAGCGACACCGAGGTCACGATGGCCGCGACGAACGGCACGAGGATTTCGGCGCGGGTGGCCTCGCCGAAATCCGGACTCGGCGTGATGGAGAGCAGCTCCCCCGCTGCAGAGTGGAGGACCTCGCGGACCGTTCCCACCACGGTGCCGCCGGTCAGGATCACCGTGAGGCCTTCGAGTTCGTGGTCGTAGTACTCGTCCGGGTCGTCGGACGGCGGGAGGTCCGTGGATTCGACGACGAACAGAATGCCGCGGAGTTGGTCGGCGGCCGTCTTGTCGTCGATACCGTTCAGACGCAGCAGAAGCCGCCCGGAGTGTTCCCGGACGGCATCCACTGTGTACGAGGCCGGTGCAACGTTCGATCGGGGCTTGCGGCCCGAGAGAACGGTTCCCTCGGCGAAGCGGTCGTCGGGGTTGTCGGTGCGAACCTCGACGACGACTTCGCCTTTGATGCCGTGCGACTTCGCAACACGACCGATGACCAGCTCCATGATGTGTGCGTGACCTACTGGTCCGTGTCGACCACGTCGACGCGGATGCCGCGACCACCGATTCCCGAGACGAGTGTGCGCAGCGCCGTAGCGGTGCGACCGCCACGGCCGATGACCTTGCCCAGATCGTCGGGGTGCACGTGGACTTCCACGGTGCGGCCACGACGGCCGGTGATCATCTCGACGCGAACGTCATCGGGATTGGCGACGATGCCACGAACGAGATGTTCGACGGCATCGGCGACAACGGCACTCACTTCTCAGCAGCCTCGGCGGCCGGCGCGTCTGCCGTCTCGGTTGCTGCAGCGTCGGTGGTCTCCGCAGCGGAGTCGTCGGCCTTCGGAGCCTTCTTCTTCTTGGCGGTGGTGGCCTCACCCTGGGGCTCGGAGTCTGCCTGCGCCAGAGCGGCGTTGAACACGTCGAGCTTGGACGGCTTGGGCTCGGCTACGCGGAGAGTTCCCTCTGCGCCGGGCAGGCCCTTGAACTTCTGCCAGTCACCGGTGATCTTGAGCAGTGCCTCGACAGGCTCGGTCGGCTGTGCGCCGACGCTCAGCCAGTACTGCGCCCGCTCGGAGTTGATCTCGATGATGCTGGGGTCCTGCTTCGGCTCGTACGTGCCGATGGTCTCGATCGCACGGCCGTTACGACGGGTGCGGGCATCGGAGATGACGACGCGGTAGTGCGGGGTGCGGATCTTGCCGATACGCATGAGCTTGATCTTGACAGCCATGTTCTGGTGGAGCCTTTCGAAAGTTGGTCACGGCGCAATTCAGCGGTCCGCACGGCATGCGAACCCGGTTTTGCGTTGAAGGTTGTTGTGACCGCCGCTCGGTACGTAACCGGATGACGGGCGAACAGCTGTTCATTGTGCCAGACGGGCACCAAGATCGGTGAATCGGCCCGCAGAACCGCTCCCGTCATGCCAGCAGGATCACCAGGGCAGGGAGGGTGTTGTTCAGCGAGTGGGCCGTGGTCGACGCGACGATCGAACCGGAGCGCATTCGCGCGATGCCGATCGCGAACCCTCCCCACAGCAGCACCACGAAGCGCCACCACTCGCGGTGCCAGACCGCAAACAACACCGCGGTGATCGTCAGTACGACCCAACGATTACCCAACCAGGCCATCGGCATCGGGCGGGTGCGCTTCTCGAGCGCTCCCCACAGCATGCCGCGGAACATCGTTTCCTCGCAGATCGGCGCACCTAACCAGATCCACACCGCCAGAACAATTTTCCAGCCGATGGCCGTGTCGGTGACGTTGCCCAGCGGGGTCGGATCGTCCAACTCGATACCGGACAACAGAATCAGCGCCAGCAGGAGGCCACCGACCACCGCAACGCCACCCCACGCCAAGCCAGATCGGACGTGACCGACGAATTCGGGGGTGGACCTGGGGAGACCGAAGTCGACGACGGGGCCGTTACCCCGTGACTTCGAGATCGCCACCGCCAGCCCCGCAGCGAGCAGGCTCGGAATCATGATGCCCACCACGAAGACGGCCGAGGCGTCCGACGTCACGACGAGACCGAGCGCGAGGAATCCCACTAGGTTGAGCCCCAGCACCAGCGCCGCGGCGGGGAGCCCCCACCGTTGGCCGCTTCTGCGTTCGAGCGCGGCCTGCTCGGCCCGCCAGTAGGTTTCGGACAGTCCCGACCCCTGCTGCTGAATGTGATTCATCGGTGCCATTCCAGCCCAGCTGGGACGTGTCGGATCGGACTGTCCTGCACCGCTTCTCGGATCGGTCACCCTCGGGACGCCGATCCACTCGCCGTACGGCCGCGTCGGTCGGTCACGCGTCCGCGCAGAATCACCAGATCCGGGTTGGACAGCACATCCGGTCCCCCTCGCGGATCCTCGGAGTAGACGACGAGATCCGCGGGCGCGCCGTGCTCCAGCCCCTGGCGACCCAGCCATGACCGGGCGTCCCAGCAAGCAGCACCGAGTGCGTCGGTCGACGAGAGCCCGACGGCAGCGAGTGCGGCGACCTCGTCGGCGATGCGGCCGTGTGCGATCGAACCACCTGCGTCGGTGCCTGCGTAGATGGGAATGCCTGCATCGTGAGCTCGTCCGACGGTATCTGCAACGCGCTCGTGCAGCGCCCGCATGTGCCGTGCATAGACGGGATACCGGGTGGCGGAATCTGCGATGCCGGGAAACGTCTCGATGTTGATCAGCGTCGGTACGAGGGCGGTGCCGTGATCGACCATCATCTCGACCGTCTCGTCGGTCAGGCCGGTGCCGTGTTCGATGCAGTCGATTCCCGCCGCGATCAGTCCGGGCAGGGCATCCTCGCCGAACACGTGGGCGGTCACCCGCGCACCCTCGGCATGGGCAGCAGCGATGGCGTCGACGAGGATGGAGTCGTTCCACAGCGGACGAAGATCACCCACCGAGCGATCGATCCAGTCGCCGACGAGTTTGACCCAACCATCGCCGAATCGAGCTTGCTGAGCCACCGCCTCGGGCAGTTGCGACTCGTCCTCGATGTCGATCGCCAGACCCGGGATGTATCGCTTGGGCGACGCGATATGGCGGCCCGCTCGGATGATGCGAGGAAGGTCCTCGTACTCGTCCAGTGCCCGGGTGTCGACCGGGGACCCGGCGTCGCGCAACAGCAGTGCGCCGACGCCTCGCTCGGTCTCGGCCTGCCGGATCGACCCGGTCAGGTCGGTGTGTCCCCCGCCGTATTCGATTCCGACATGGCAGTGGGCGTCGACAAGACCAGGCAGAATCCAGCCGCCGTCGTGCAGTACTTCTGCGTCCGCAATCGATTCGGTCGACAGAACCTCGCCATCGATCCAGAGGTCGATCTCTGTCCCGTCCGGCAGTCCACGGCCCCGCACCCGCATTGCCGACACGTGCGCGCTTACTTCTTCGGCAGTTTGAGCTGCGAGAGGTCGATGCCTTCGAGCCCGGGCGGCAACTGGTCGAGACCCTTGGGCATGGACGACAGATCGGGCATTCCTGCAGGCATTCCACCCGGCATACCGGGGAATCCGCCGCGCATCTTGGGCTGCGTAGGGCCGCGGGCACCCTTCTTGCCCTTCTTGCTCTTCTTGTTGTTCCGCACCTGCTTGCGTGCGCCCGGCATACCCATTCGGCCGGCCATGGCCGACATCATCTTGCGGGCCTCGAAGAACCGATCGACCAGCTGATTGACATCGGAGACCTTCACGCCCGAACCGTTCGCGATACGCAACCGACGTGACGCGTTGATGATCTTCGGGTCGGTCCGTTCCTGGGGCGTCATGCCGCGAATGATCGCCTGAACGCGGTCGAGCTGCTTCTCGTCGACGTCGGCGAGTTCCTTCATCTGGCCGGCACCGGGCAGCATGCCCAGCAGGTTTCCGATCGGCCCCATCTTGCGGACGGCCATCATCTGCTCGAGGAAATCGTCGAGCGTGAGCTGGCCCGAGCCGATCTTGTTGGCCGTCGCCTCGGCCTGCTCGGCATCGAAGTGCTGTTCGGCCTGCTCGATCAGGCTCAGCACGTCGCCCATGCCGAGGATGCGGCTGGCCATACGATCGGGGTGGAAGACGTCGAAATCTTCGAGCTTCTCGCCGGTCGACGCGAACATGATCGGCTGGCCGGTGACCTCGCGGACGCTCAGCGCGGCACCGCCGCGAGCATCGCCGTCGAGCTTGGTGAGCACAACGCCGGTGAAGCCGACGCCGTCGCGGAACGCCTCGGCCGTGCTGACGGCGTCCTGGCCCACCATCGCGTCGAGAACGAACAGTGTCTCGTCCGGCTCGACCGCGTCACGAATTCCCGCGGCCTGGCTCATCAGCTCGGTGTCGATGCCGAGGCGACCTGCGGTGTCGACGATGACCACGTCGTACTGCTTGCTGCGAGCCTCGGCAATGCCGGCCCGGGCAACCTCGACGGGATCCGCTGCCGAGACTCCGAGTGCATTCTCGCCGCCGCCGATGGACGTGCCCGGGTGCGGCGCGAAGACCGCGGCACCGGCGCGCTCGCCCACGATCTGCAGCTGACTGACGGCACCGGGACGCTGGAGGTCGCACGCGACGAGCAGGGGGGTGTGGCCCTGGCCCTTGAGCCATTTGGCGAGCTTGCCCGCCAGCGTCGTCTTACCCGAACCCTGCAGACCGGCGAGCATGATCACCGTGGGAGGGTTCTTGGCGAAGACGAGCCTGCGAGTCTCGCCGCCGAGGATGCCGACCAGTTCCTCGTTGACGATCTTGACTACCTGCTGGGCGGGGTTGAGCGCGCCGGAGACCTCGGCACCCTTGGCCCGGACCTTGATGCGGTTGATGAATTCACGTACGACGGGCAGTGCCACGTCCGCTTCGAGCAGGGCCAGACGGATCTCACGGGCGGTGGCGTCGATATCCGCGCCGGACAGTCGACCTTTGCCACGCAGGTCCTTGAGAGTCCCGGTCAACCTGTCGGAAAGGGATTCGAACACCGATTGCACTCCTGAGCTAGCCGATCACCGAAAACGAGCCGAATCCGGCACGGTCACCAGACTAGCGTCAGCGCGCCGCGTCGGCGTTGGGGAGTTCGACAGTCGTGTCGAACACGGCGATGATGCCCGGTCAGGCGCTGATTGCGGGATCGGTCCACGTCACTGCCACGCCACGCGTCGCGAGCCACTGCGCGGGATCGACCTTGACGCCGGCCGAATCGTGTACCTCGAAGTGCAGATGCGGACCTGTCGACTGGCCACGGTTGCCCACGGTCGCGATCTGTTCACCGGCCGCCACGCGCTGGCCGACTCGGACGGAGAAGTCGTTGACGTGCCCGTAGACCGTCTCGGTCCCGTCGTCGTGCACTACCTTGACCCAGAGACCGAACCCGGCTGCAGGTCCGGCATCGGACACCGTGCCGTCGGCGGCGGCGTAGATGGGCGTCCCGATGGGTGCCGCGATGTCGAGTCCGCTGTGCTGAGTGCCCCATCTCGATCCGAAGTTGGACGTCAGCACCCCTGCCACGGGCTGCACTGTCGCCTTCTTCAGCGAGCGCAGACTCTCCAGAGGCGATGCCACTCCTGTACCCGATCCACCGAGGCCGACGTCGTCGAGCCACTGCTGGGCTGCAGCTCCCACCTCGGGGCCGAGGGCGGCCAGCGGCTCCGGAGTCGGTACCTGCGTGACGGCATCCGACGGGACTCCGGACAGATCACTCGGCGGGGCCGGAGCCAGGTCCGGTGCGGCCTGCGGCGGCGCACCGACAGGCGGCGCGAACGTCGGTAGCTCGAACTGCGGTGGCGTGAACTGGGGGAGCTCGAATCCTGCCGGCAGCAGACCCTCCGGGATCGCGAAAGGGAATCCGGCCGTGGGCGGCTCCGGCACCGGTGCCGCGCCTGCGGTACCTGCTCCCATCGTCGTGGCACCGACGACGATGGCACCGGTGGCGGCCACGATGGTGGCCGCACGCCGACCGGTCTCCTGAACGTCCTCTGCGGCGCGATGTTTGCCGCCCGATGCAGCCGATGACGTGTCGGCCGGTACGTAGATGTTCGACCGTCGGTGTGATCCCACAGTTCGTGCCTCTCGAAATATAAGAATTGGTGCCTGCACGAACGCCGAGACGCTCGAGCAGCGGAGCCGGCAGTCCGACCCGAGGGGCCCGCTGCGCCAGGTGACGAACATAACAAATCGGTATCGAGGGTAAACCCATCGGCCGATAGTTCGTGAAATGTCACCACGACATGTCGATACCCGACGTGCTTCCGACCAGCGGTCAGGTGCCCTCCGGCTTTTCCGGGGGTTTCGGCGGTTCCGGTGCCGGGACGACCGCGAGGATGGCGCGCTCGAGGTCCTCGCGAACCGCCCTGCTGTCTGCTCCCGCCAGATCGATGCAGAACGAGTCGACCACCGAGCTGCCCAGCGTCGAGACGCGGGCCCAACGGATGTCCGACCCCTGCTGTTCGATCGCACTGGCCAGCCTGCAGAGCAGACCGAGCCGATCCTCGGCTCGCAGTTCGAGTACCACCTGACCGGGTTCGTTGTCGTCGAACCACAGCACGCGAGGCGGAGCCTGGGCGTAGAGAACAGGCACTGCGGATTCCTCGCCGTCGTCCTCGACAGCTTCGGCGCGGGCGTCGCGTTCCTTGGCATCGAGCACGGCAACAAGGTCCAGTTCACCGGCCTGAGCGCGAATGATCTCCTGCCGAAGCAGGCCTGCCTGTGGCGGCGCTCCGAAGAGCGGCGCAACATCGAACGAGTTGATCGCCGACCCCTCGTGACTGCCGAGAGAGGCCGAGAGCACGCGTAACGAATGCAGAGCCAGGACTCCCGCGGCATCGGAGAGCAGTCCTGGGGTGTCGGGCGCGATGACCGTGACGACGAAGGTGTGCAAACCCTCGGTCGGCGCGATGTCGACGTGAACACCTCCTCGCGACGCGAGTTCGATGTGCGCCGGGTCGAGCGGATCCGGGGAGGGCAGGGACTCCCCCGCCATCACCAATCGGCAGCGACGCACGAGCTCGCGAATGAGCGAGGCCTTCCAGTCGCCCCACACCCCGGGTCCAGTGGCGAGCGAATCCGCCTCGGCCAGAGCATGAAGCAGCTCGAGCAGGATGGTGTCGGCACCGAGCGCGTCGACGACGGTTTGCACGGTTGCGGGATCGTCGAGGTCGCGCCGGGTTGCGGTCTCCGGCAGCAGTAGGTGGTATCTCACCATCGCTGTCAGCAGCGCCACATCGGAGGGCCACAGCCCGAGCCTGTTACCGATCTGGATTGCCAGATCGGCACCGACGACGCTGTGGTCGCCACCGCGTCCCTTGCCGATGTCGTGAATCAACGCACCGAGCACCAACAGGTCCGGTCGGGCGACACGGGTGGTCAATGCGCTTGCGTAAGCTGCAGTTTCGACCAGATGCCGATCGACCGTCCAGGTGTGCACCGCATCTCGCGGCGGCAGATCTCGAACCGCACCCCATTCCGGAATCAGCCTGCCCCACAAACCGGTTCGATCCAGTGCTTCGATCGCTGCGATGGCCTTGCGACCCGATCCGAGCAATACGAGCAGATCGTTGAGGGCTTCTTTGGGCCACGGTTCCCGAAGTTCGGGAGCGCTGTCGGAGAGCCGATTGAGGGTCGACGCAGACATCGGCATTCCGGTCTGGGCCGACGCCGCAGCGACGCGCATGATCAGACCTGGGTCCTTGTTCGGTCGAGCGTCGCGGGCGAGAACGACTTCGCCGCCGTGCTCGACGACACCCTCGTCCAGCGGCCGCCTGACCGGGACTCGACGCAATCGCGAAAGACCCCGCCTCGGAAGCGAATTGCCTGCGGTTCGCAATCCGACGTCGACCGAATAGCTGATGGTGCGGGCCGAATCGCTCAGTACGCGAGCAAGATCGAAGCGGTCACCGATGCGCAGCGCGGCACCGATCTCGTCGGCGTCCTGTGCGCGCAGTTGATCCCGTGCTCGACCGGCGACGCGATGCAGCTCGGTGCGCACATCGAGCAATCGCCCGTGAGCGAATGCCAGACCGCCACCGGGTGATTCGGGCCCGAGACCGGGCATTCCGTCGGTCAGTTGGGCAATGGACAGTGCGTCGAGCAACTGCACGTCGCGCAGTCCGCCGCGGCCGCTCTTGAGATCGGGTTCGGCACGGTGCGCGATCTCACCGCTACGCGCCCACCGCCCGCGGGTCTGCTCGATCAGCTCGTCGAATCGTCCGCGAATGCCGTTGCGCCACTGACGTCGCACGCCGCCGATGAGGAGGTTGCTCAATTCCACGTCACCGGCGATGTGACGCGCTTCGAGCATTCCGAGCGATGCCGTCATGTCGGCTGCGGCGACCTGCAAGGCCTGCGGCACCGTTCGCACGCTGTGATCGAGCTTGATGTGCGCGTCCCACAGCGGGTACCAGAGCTTGTCGGCAACGTCGGAGACGATGCGAGGTTCCAGATCGTCGTGCAGAAGAATCAGGTCCAGATCGGAGTACGGCAGCAATTCACGGCGTGCCAGTCCGCCTACTGCGACGATCGCGAACCCGGAGTCGGGCTTGATCCCGAGCTCTGCACCTTTGGTGGTCAACCAGAATTCGTGAAGATCGACCAGAGCCTGTCTGAGGGAGGGTGCATCGAGACGACGGTTGCGTGTTCCTCCGTCGAGTAGTTGTTTTCTGGCTCGAGCGAGATCCGCTGCAGCATCGCTCGTGCCCTTCGATGCGGAGCCCGTGGAGACCGAAGGCCCCGATCCTGACGCTTTCGCGCCAGAACCGGGGCCCCCGGCCCGAGACCCTTTGGGGTCAGAGTGCATCGGCGCCACGTTCTCCGGTGCGGACTCGGATGACCGAGTCGACCGGGGAAACCCAGACCTTGCCGTCACCGATCTTGCCGGTGCGTGCAGCCTCGACGATGACCTCGACGACCTTCTCCACAGCGGCGTCGTCGACTACTACCTCGACACGGACCTTCGGGACGAAGTCGACCGAGTACTCCGCACCACGGTAGACCTCGGTGTGGCCCTTCTGACGACCGTAACCCTGAACTTCACTGACGGTCATTCCGAGTACGCCGGCCTGCTCCAGCCCCGTCTTGACGTCCTCCAGGGTGAACGGTTTGACGATTGCCGTGATCAGCTTCATTTTTGCTTCCCTTCACAAGACCTCGAGTGCCCGTTGTCGTACGGTGCAGCGTTCACGTCTATCTCTACCTTGTCAGGCGAAATCATATGCAGTCTCGGCGTGCTCGGCTTCGTCGATGCCGTTCGCCTCCTCCTCGTCGGTCACACGCCAGCCGAGAGGCTTGAGGGCGAGCGCGATGACCGCGGTGACGATGGCGGTGAAGACCAGTGCGAACAACGCGATGACGATCTGCACGACGAGCTGCTTGTAGTCACCGCCGTAGAACAGGCCGGTTTCGGATGCGAGGAAGCCGATTCCGATCGTTCCCCAGAGACCTGCGACGAGGTGAACGCCCACGACGTCGAGTGAGTCGTCGTAGCCGAACTTGAACTTCAGGCCGACAGCCAGTGCGGAGAGCACACCGGCGATGACGCCGAGGATCATGGCGCCGACCGGCGTGAGTGCACCTGCGGCCGGGGTGATGGCGACGAGACCGGCGACGATGCCCGAGGCAGCGCCGAGGCTGGTGGCGTGGCCGTCACGGATGCGCTCGGTGATGAGCCAGCCCACGATGGCGGCGGCAGTGGCTGCGGTGGTGTTGACCCAGGCCACCCCGGCGATGCCGTCGGCAGCGAATGCGGAACCGGCGTTGAACCCGAACCAGCCGAACCAGAGCAGTGCTGCGCCGAGCATGACGAACGGCAGGTTGTGCGGGCGGTAGGCGACCTTGCCGAAGCCGGCACGCTTGCCGATGATGATCGCCAGAATCAGGCCTGCGATACCGGCGTTGATGTGCACCACGGTGCCACCGGCGAAGTCGATCGGAGCCACACTGGCGACGAGTCCCCCGTCACCGTCATCCGTGGTCCCGAAAATCATTGCGGCCAGACCGTTCTCGGATCCGGAGAGCAGTCCGCCGCCCCAGACCATGTGTGCCAGCGGGAAGTAGGCCAGGGTGACCCAGATACCGGCGAACGCGAGCCAGGTGCCGTACTTGACACGACCGGCGATCGAACCACTGATCAGTGCGACCGTGATGATGGCGAAGGTGACCTGGAATGCCACGTCGATGACGTTGGCGTAACCCCATGCGCCGGCGATGTAGTTACCGTCCGCATCGGTGATCGAATCCTTGAGTCCGAAGAACTCGAACGGGTTGGCGAAGACACCGCCGATGTCCTGGGTTCCGTAGGACATCGACCAGCCCCACAGGAAGTAGAAAATCGAGACGACGGCCATCGCTCCGAACGACATCATCATCATGTTCAACACGGACTTCGACTGCGACATACCGCCGTAGAAGAACGCCAAGCCCGGCGTCATCAGCAGTACCAGCGATGCTGCCATCAGCATCCACGCGGCGTTGCCGGAGTTGGCCAACATATCCTCGGGACTCACGTACACCCTCCATTCTCCTGCACACCGGTTGGCGCGCCGTTACGCAAGAAGAGTGGTTTCACGAGGTTTCATCCGTGACACTCGGGTGTTTCGGACATGTGAACGGATGACCGAATTCTGTTGCTAAAAGGTTTCGTGCTGGCGTTTGTGCTTTTTCCCCGGTTCGTGGGCCACCCGCCGGGAGACGTCAGCCCAACAGAGCATCGACGAAAGCGCCCGGCTCGAACGGAGCCAAATCGTCGGCACCTTCACCGAGCCCGACGAGCTTGACGGGCACCCCGAGTTCGCGCTGCACCTGAAAAACGATGCCACCCTTCGCGGTTCCGTCGAGCTTGGTCAGCACGACCCCCGTGATGTTCACGATCTCGGCGAACACCCGGGCCTGTGTCAGTCCGTTCTGGCCGACGGTTGCGTCGAGAACGAGCAGAACGTCGTCGACGTGGGCCCGCTTCTCGATGACTCGCTTGACCTTGCTCAGTTCGTCCATCAGACCCGATTTGGTGTGCAACCGTCCCGCGGTGTCGATCAGAACCACATCGACGCCGTTCTCGATCCCCTTGCTCACCGCGTCGAAGGCGACAGCGGCCGGATCTGCGGCCTCCTTGCCGCGCACCACCTCGGCACCCACTCGCTCGGCCCAGGTCTGCAGCTGATCGGCCGCAGCGGCGCGGAACGTGTCGGCGGCACCGAGCACCACCCGCCGCCCGTCCGCGACCAGCACGCGAGCCAGCTTGCCGGTGGTCGTGGTCTTGCCGGTGCCGTTGACCCCGACCACCAGCAACACGGCCGGCGTGCCCTCGTGCGGCAGCGCACGAATCGACCGATCGAACTCGGGGTGCAGCTGGGCCACGAGAATCTCGCGCAACAGGGCTCTGGCATCGGCCTCGGTGCGAATACTGCGCGCGGCCATCTGCTCACGCAGGGTCCGCATGATCTCCGCAGTCGTAGCCGATCCGATGTCGGCGATCAGCAGGGTGTCCTCGACCTCTTCCCAGGAATCCTCGTCCAGGTCACCGCCGCCGAGCAATCCGAGCAAGCTCTTGCCCACCGCGGACTGAGACCGCGCCAGGCGGCCGCGAAGACGATCCAGCCGACCCTCGGTCGGATCGATGGTGTCGAGTGCTCGAGGCGCGGGATCAGCCGTCTCGGGGGCGGTCGGCTCGGCGACCGGCTCCTCCGACACTGCAGGCTCGGGTTCGAGCACCTCCGGATCGATCCGAACGGGGTCCGATTCGACAGGTTCGGGTGTGGCCACCACCGGCGGCGGCTCGATCGGCGTGGTCTCGCCGGGGACGTCCTCGACCGGCTCGATCTCGGCAGGCTTCGGCTCGGCAGGCTTCGGCTCGGCGGGCCTGGGGGCCTTCGGGACGACGGGCTCGGCTGTTGCCGTTCCTTGGCTGAACGAGAAACCGCTGCCCGCGGTGTACCCACCGGATCTGTCCTTGGTGGCCGCGTCCTCGATCCGCGCCGCCTCGTCCGACTTGAGCGACACTCTCCGTCGGCGGGAGAGCACCAGCCCGACGACGAGAACGACCAGTAGGACAGCGGCGATCGCCGCGACGATGATCCACGCTTGGTTACTCACGTACCCCATCCTGTCAGGCGTTCACGGCCGTTCGTCACCGGTGGTGCTCCGCCCGAGAAAAGCACTGTCCCTCACCCGAGCCGTGTCGATAGCATCGACGCCCATGGAGTGGACCACGGTGCGCGACGCCGCCGAACTGACCGAGATGTTCGGAGAGCCGAGCTTTCGAGCCGCGAACAAGGACCGCAGCACACTGCACCCGCTGGACGTGCAATGGCTCGCTGCCTCGCCTTTCTGCTTGCTGGGTACTTCGGACGCAAGCGGACGATGCGACGTCTCCCCCAAAGGTGACCCGCCCGGCAGCCTGGTGCACGTCCTCGACGACGCCACGATCGCTCTCGCCGAACGCCCCGGCAACCGCCGGATGGACGGCTATCGCAACATTTTGGAGAACCCGTTCGTCGGGCTGAACTTCTTCGTCCCCGGTCGCGGCGACACCCTCCGAATCAACGGCCGAGCCTCCCTGGTCACCGACGCCCCGTTCTTCGACGAACTTCAGGTCAAGGGGCATCGCCCGATCATGTGCCTCGTCGTCGACATCGAGCAGGTCTTCCACCACTGCGCCAAGGCGTTCATGCGGTCCAAGTTGTGGCAGCCGGAGACGTGGGATGCGGAGTCCATTCCCGATGTCGCGTCCCTGACGAAGGCGCTGATTCCGCAGGCCCCCGAGACCGTCGAGGAGCTGCGCGAGTACTACGGGCCGTCCTACGCCGAGCAGCTCTACCCGAAGCAGTAGCTCAGCAGCTCGAACCTCAGCTGTCGGATTCGGCGGCAGGTGCCGCATCCGGCTCGATCGCATCCGGCCCGGTCGCGTCCACTGCGACGCGTTCTCGGTTCAACCGCTGCGAGATGACCGTGGTGATGCCGTCGCCGCGCATGCTGACGCCGTACAGCGCGTCGGCCACTTCCATCGTCGGTTTCTGGTGCGTGATGACGATCAACTGCGACTTCTCCCGGAGCTGCTCGAACAGGCCGATCAGTCGACGCAGGTTGGTGTCGTCCAGTGCAGCCTCGACCTCGTCCATGACGTAGAACGGTGACGGGCGGGCGCGGAAGATGGCGACCAACATCGCCACCGCGGTCAGCGATTTCTCGCCTCCGGAGAGCAGCGAGAGCCGCTTGACCTTCTTACCGGGTGGCCGCGCCTCGACCTCGATTCCGGTGGTGAGCATGTCCGACGGGTCCGTCAGAATCAGCCGGCCTTCGCCGCCGGGAAAGAGTTTGGCGAACACTCCGGTGAATTCTCTTTCGACGTCCAGCCAGGCCTCGGTGAAGACCTGCAGGATGCGCTCGTCGACGTCGGCGACCACGCCGAGCAGGTCCTTGCGCGCGGATTTGACGTCTTCGAGCTGAGTGGACAGGAAGTTGTAGCGCTCCTCGAGGGCCGCGAACTCCTCCAGGGCGAGCGGGTTCACCTTGCCGAGGGTGGCGAGGTCACGCTCGGCGCGTTTGGCGCGCTGCTCCTGCGCCGCTCGATCGAACGGCATCGGGGCCGGTGCCACCACCTGCTCGCCCCGCTCCTTCGCCGCTTCGTACTCCGCCATCTCGAGTTCGGTGGGAGGCAGCGCCACATCGGGCCCGTACTCGGCCACCAGGTCGTCGAGGCCGATGCCGTGTTGCTCGAGAATCGTCGTCTCGAGTTGTTCGATCCGCAGCGCTGCCTGTGCGCGGGCCACCTCGTCCCGGTGCACGGCGTCGGTGATCGACGCCAGCTGCCCCTGCAGAGCTCGAACCTGCTCCTTCACTTTGTCGAGTTCGATTGTGCGCGTTGTTCGTTCGGCGGAGAGCTCGTCACGCCTACGGGCAGCAGCAGCAACGACCGTGGCCAACCGCGCGGCGACTTCTTCACCCGATTCTCCGACGGCCGCTGCCACTGCGGCCGCATGCCGGCGCGCTGCGCTCTCGCGTTCGGCTCGAGCTCTGGCCTCACGTTCGGCTCGCGCCGCACGTCGAAGCGAATCCGCCCGGCCTCGCACGGACTGTGCGCGCTCTTCTGCGGTCCGCACGTTCAGCCGGGCTTCGACCTCCACTGCGCGCACTTCGGTGAGCGCAGCTGCTGCCATCTCCCGTTCCATGGTGATTGCTGCATCACCGTCTTCGCCCTCTCCCGCGAAACCGGACTGTTCGTTCTCCGCCGTCCGCACGCTCTCCTCCAGCTCGGCCAGCCGCTCGATCGCTTCTTCGCGACTCGCTTCGGCAGAGCTACGCTGCGTGGACAATCGCGCGGACTCCGCATGCGCCGAGCGTGCGAGCTGACCCAACCGGCCCAACTGCTCGTACACCGCGGCCATCGCGGCATCGGATTCGTTCAGCGCTGCGAGCGCTTGTTCAGCCGATTCGCGCCGGTCACGCTGCTCCTCCAATGCTCCCGAGAGTGCTGCATCGAGCTCCTCGGAACGGCGCACGGCCGCAGCCAACTCGACCGTCGACGTATCGATCGCCGACTGAACTTCGAGAGTGCTGGGTCGACGGTCCGAGCCGCCGGTGACCCAGCCGGGTTCGACGACATCGCCGTCCTTGGTCACCGCGCGAAGCTCACCGGCGTCCGAGACGAGCCGGTGCGCTGCATCGAGCGAATCGACGGCCACCACGCCGTCGAGCAATGCCTCCATCGCCCCTGCCAGCCGATTCGGATACTCGATCAAGTCGAGAATCCACCGAGCGCCACTCGGGAGGTCTGGACGTCGAACCGATTGTGCTGCAACGACACTGCCGTGCACGATGGACGCGCGGCCGCCGTCGGCCGCACGCAGAGCGAGCACGGCATCACGCGCGGCATCGAACGATTCGGCGTGTGCGGCATCGGCAGCCGGACCCATGGCCACTGCCACCGCGATCTCGTATCCCGGTTCGACCGTGAGGTGGCCTGCGAGGAGACCCGACAGACCGTCCTGCTGGTTCTCCACCAGCCACCCGGCACCGTCCTTGCGTTCGAGGCCCATCGTGAGCGCTTCGATCCTGGCCTCGAACGACGCCACCTTCTTGCCCGCGATGCGTTCTTCGGCCTCCAGTTCGGTCACTCGGGCGTCGGCATGTCGAAGCGCGGCGACGGCTCGTTCGTAATTGGTGTCGAGGCTCAGTTCACTCGCATCGAGGGTGCCGATCTGATCCTGCACACTCTCGAACTCACGCTGAGCCGATTCGCCCCGCTCTCGGGCCTCGTCGATGGCCACCGACAAGCGCTCCACCTCCGCGTCGATCGACTCGACCTTGGTTCGGAAGGTGTCGACCCGGCCGGACAGGCGCGCGAAACCCTCGCGGCGGTCGGCCACTGCGCGCACCGCGGCGAGGTGGGCACGCTCGGCGGCCGCAGCAGCCGCTTCGCGCTCGGCCAGCTGCTCACGTGCCGCCTCGAGGGTTTCGCGCGCCATCTCGACGGCCTCGACGAGTTCCATCTCTTCCTCGGCGACTCGTTCGGCCTGCGCTTCGAGCTCGTCCGGATCCTGTCCGCGACCGGTGCTCTGAACGGCGTCGAGATGCCGAGCGCGTTCGTGCGCGATACGCACCGTCGCATTCACGCGTTCGGCCAAGGCGGAGAGGCGAAACCACGTCTGCCCGGCCGCCTCGGCGCTGGGGGTCAAACGGGCGACGGCCTGCTCGTGTTCTCCGAGCGCAACGGTCCCGGCTTCGAGTGCGTCCTGCACCATCGCGTACTGCTCGCGCGCCGCTTGCTCGTCCTGGGTCTGATTCGCGAATTCCTCGCGTCTGGCCACCAGATCGTCGGCCACCAGTCGCAACCGGGCATCGCGCAGGTCGGCCTGGACGGTCTGCGCACGACGCGCAACCTCGGCTTGCCTACCGAGAGGCTTGAGTTGACGGCGCAATTCGGTCGTGAGGTCCGTCAGCCGCGCCAGATTGGCCTGCATCGCGTCGAGCTTGCGGACGGCTTTTTCCTTGCGCTTGCGGTGCTTGAGCACCCCGGCTGCTTCTTCGATGAAGGCTCGGCGGTCCTCGGGGCGCGATTCCAGGATCGCTGCGAGTCGGCCCTGGCCCACGATCACGTGCATCTCGCGGCCGATACCGGAGTCGCTGAGCAGTTCCTGGACGTCCATCAAACGGCACGAGCTGCCGTTGATCTCGTACTCACCGGCACCATCGCGGAACATACGCCGGGTGATCGAGACCTCGGAGTAGTCGATCGGCAACGCGCCGTCCGAATTGTCGATGGTCAGAGTCACCTCGGCTCGGCCGAGCGGGGCTCGACCCGACGTGCCGGCAAAGATGACGTCTTCCATCTTCCCGCCGCGCAACGCTTTGGCACCCTGTTCACCCATCACCCAGGTCAGGGCATCCACGACATTGGATTTGCCGGAGCCGTTGGGACCGACGACACAGGTAATTCCGGGCTCGAAACGAAGAGTCGTCGCCGAAGCAAAGGACTTGAAGCCCTTCAGCGTCAGACTCTTGAGATACATAGCGTCCGTACTTTACCGGCACGCTGACCGAAAGTGCGCCGAGCCTCCCGCAACGGACGATCAGCGTTCGACGAAGCCCGTCAGATCCCCGCGGGCCGCGTCCCAACTCTCCACGACAAGGGTGACGGTGCCCGGGGTCCGATCCCCTCGGAGCAAAGCGAGAAGTGCCTCGAGACGCTCACGTGGGCCCTCCGCTATCACCAGGACTCGTCCGTCCGCGTGGTTGGTCGCGTGACCGACAAGTCCCAGTTCGAGCGCGCGCGAGCGAGTCCACCACCGGAAACCGACGCCCTGAACCAGGCCGTGCACCCATGCCGTCAGCCGTTCGTCGCTCACGAGCGAGCCAACTGTCGGACGGTTCCGTCGAAACTGGTGGCGTACAACGCCGTCTCGTCGAATCCGACCCCGCCGAAGGCGACCGACGAGGTCAGCGGGACACCGGTGGCTATCACGCAGGTACCGCCGGATTCCGGGTCGATACGGACCACCCTGCCGGCGAGATTCTGTGCGAAATAGATACTTCCGTCGTCGCCGACGGTCAGGTCGTCCGACATCGCCAATGTTCCGACACCGTCGATGCGAATGCGCGCGAACGGCCCGGACGGGTTCTTCTCGTCGAGCACGGTGAGCGTCGTCTTGAGATCGAACGTGTTGGCCACGTAGATCTTTCCCCCGCCGATACCGATTCCGTTGGCCGATCCCAGGTCGGTACGCACCGTCGACACCGAACGGTCGACCGCAACGCGCGTCAGGCCGGAGCTGCTACCCAGATTGCGGGTGGTGAACAGATCACCCGACTCCGATCGCGCCAGCCCATTGGGCATCGCCAGGCCCGACGCATACGTCGACCGAGTCCCCGTACCGAGATCGATGGTGTCGACGGTGCCGGTTCGGGTGTCGAGAAGCCCTGCGGCAGCGCTGTTTCCGGTCGTGAAATACAGCGTGTCATCATGGGCGACCAGTCCGCCAGGAGAATCGACGTCGGCCACGAGTGTGCCCCGGTCACCGTTCGGCGCGACGGTACGCAGAGCGCCGGGTCCGATGGGAGAGGTCTCGGACACGATCATCGAACCGCGGCCGTCGAACTCCAGATTCTCGAGCATGCCGAATCCCGACGCCACCGTGCTCACCGACCACAGAGCGCAGCTGCTCGACGCCTCCGCGGTGGGAGCAAGGGCGGCCGACGCCGCGAGAACAAGGCCCGCCACGACGGCCGCTGCCCCCACCTTCATCAGGCGTCCACGTCGATGTCCAGGTTGATCGTCGTACCGGCCTTCAGGGTCCGCCCGACGGTGCACACCTTGTCGATGGCGCGCTGGACGACCGTGAGCAGACGCTCCTGAGCCTCGGGGTCCATTGCGCTGAGGTCGACTCGAAGAATCTCGTTCAGTTCCGGATACCGCTCGTTCTCGCGATCGGCGGCACCGGAGACCTCGACGGTGGCGGAGTAGTCATCGCCCAGTCGACGCGAGAGCGGTAGGTCCGAGCTCATGCCGGTGCAGGCGGCGAGTGCGATTTTCAGCAGCTCGCCGGGGGTGAAGACGCCTTCCACCGACTCGGACCCGATGAGCACTTCGGCTCCTCGGGAGCTGCGGCCGGTGTAGCGACGGGTGCCTGTGCGCTCGACCCAGAGGGTGGTCGGCGTGCTCTGTTCTGCCATGACGGAGATACTAGGCGGGTCGTTCAGGAGTGGAGCCTGCGGAATGACCCGTGCACTCAGGAGTGGAGCCTGCGGAATGACCTGTTGACTGTCAGCCGCGTACGTGTCGGGGTCGCGGCTGGCAGGTGGGGCAGCTGAACGACGAGCGATTCATGAACTTCTCCCGCCGGATCGGTGCTCCGCACCGCGAGCAGGGCAGGCCCTCCTGACCGTAGGCGTCGAGGGAACGGTCGAAGTAGCCCGATTGTCCGTTGACGTTGACGTACAGGGCGTCGAACGAGGTTCCGCCCTGCGCCAGGGCCTCGCCCATCACCGCGTGCACCGCGGTGAGAAGGCGCCGCAGCGCCGGCCGCGTCAGAGTCTCCGCGATTCGATTGCCGTGGATCTTCGCGCGCCACAGCGCCTCGTCGGCGTAGATGTTGCCCACGCCCGAGAGCACGGTCTGATCGAGCAATGCCCGCTTGATCTCGGTGTGCTTGCCGCGCAACACGTTCACCACGGATTCGGCGTCGAACAATGGATCTATCGGGTCGCGGGCGATGTGTGCGACCGGTTCGGGTACCTCTGTGCCGTCCACGGTGACGATCGGGGCGAGCGCCCAGCCGCCGAACGTGCGCTGGTCGACGAAGCGCAGATCGGTGCCGTCGTCGAGTCGAGCACGAATTCGCAGGTGCTTCTCGTCCGGGGCGGACGGCGGCTGCACCAGCATCTGACCGCTCATACCCAGGTGCACGACGGTCGCGAAATCGCCGGGTTCCATCACCAGCCACAGGTACTTTCCGCGCCGTCGAGCGGAGGAGATGCGCTGACCGCGCAGCTGGCCGATCAGGTCCAGGCCACCGAGATCGTGACGCCGCACGGCGCGGGGGTGCAGCACCTCCACCGACCGCACCGTCCTGCCGACGACATGAGATTCCAGACCGAGCCTGACGACCTCGACCTCGGGCAGTTCCGGCATCAGGATTCGTCGGGTGCCGACTCGGCCGGAATCGCAGTGTCGTTGTTCGACAGCGTGTTCCACGCCAGACTGGCAGCCTTCTGTTCGGCTTCCTTCTTCGACCGACCGATACCGACACCGCGCGGGAATCCACCGACCAACACGGTCGCCGTGAATTCCTTGTCGTGATCGGGCCCGGTGGACGAGATCTCGTACGCGGGAACGCCGAGTGAACGTTCGGCGGTCAGTTCCTGCAGGCTCGTCTTCCAGTCCAGCCCTGCACCGAGCTTGGGAGCTCGGTCGAGTAGGCCCGCGAACAGCGTCAGAACAACGGTGCGCGCGACGTCGATGCCGTGCTGGAGGTGAATTGCACCGAGCATCGATTCCATGCCGTCCGCGAGGATGCTCGGCTTGTCGCGTCCACCGGTCTGCTCCTCGCCCTTACCCAGCAGCAGGTGACGGCCCAATCCGCCGTCACCGAGACCGCGCGCGACCTCCGCCAGGGCATGCATGTTGACCACGCTCGCCCTGATCTTGGCCAGCTGCCCTTCGGACTTGTCGGGATGAACCGTGTAGAGATGCTCGGTGACCGCGAGACCGAGAACCGAGTCCCCCAGGAACTCGAGGCGCTCGTTCGTCGGCAGACCGCCGTGCTCGTACGCAAACGACCGGTGTGTCAGAGCCAGGGTCAACAACGGCTCCGATAGAGAGACACCGATAGCGGCGAGGAGCGACTCTCGGTCGTCCCCGCCGCTGACGGCAGTGGAGCTATTTTTCTGTGAACCGCTGTTGTGCCGATCCACTACTTCGTGTGTCACGTAAGCGGAAATCAGACCGCTGCGACGACCTGGCGGCCCTTGTAGGTGCCGCACGAGGGGCATGCGATGTGGGGCAGAGTCTTCTCGCCGCAACCGCGGTTGGGGCACGTCACGAGGGTGGGCGCAGTGGTTTTCCACTGTGCACGACGCGACCTCGTGTTGGAACGCGACATTTTGCGCTTCGGGACAGCCACTTACTTCTCCTCGGCTTCGTTGTTCACAAGTTCTGTGCTCGGTTCTGGATCCACGCCAAATTTGGCTGCAAGACCAGCCCAGCGAGGATCAATTGTAACGTGACTGTGGCCGGATTCAGCAATCGCCAGGCGAACGCCGCATTCTGGGCACAATCCCTCGCATTCGTCACTGCACACGGGGTGGAGTGGAAGCTCCAGACCGACCGCGTCGACAATGACGGGTTCGAGATCTATCAGGTCGTCGACGATGCGGTGTATCTCGTCCGCATCGGTGGTCTCCTCGGTGATGCTGTTCGGGTAAGCGAACAACTCGGTCAAGTAGACGTCGACGGTGCCACCGACCGGATCGAGGCACCGCGTGCACTCTCCGGCGGTGACTGCTCGTACGGAGCCGGTGACGAGAACGCCCTCCGAGACCGCCTGCAACTGCAGATCGAGCGAAACCGGGACACCGGCTTCGATGGCAATGGCATCGAGGCCGATTCGGGAAGGAGCAGGAACCGTCCGCTCGACGGCCTTCGTCGACCCGGGTCGACGACCGAGGTTGAGAATGTCCAGAACGAATCCGTCGTCCAGTTCCGGACGGGTCGTTCTCTTGGGCGGGGGCACGGCTGATCTTCCTTACTGTCGGTATGCCTACTGTCGGTAAGCAACCCCACAACGGTACGCATGCGTGCATACGAGGGCAAATCGCTGCCGTTCAGTGTCGGCTGCGACGCCCCTGCTCCTGGTTTCCGTATGCGGATTCGCCGTACGGTTCGCTGCCGTATTCCGGCACACCGGAACCTGTTCGCAGTTGCTGACGCCCACGGCCGACCGACCGAATGGTGCCGCTGAGGAACTCCTCGAACTCGGCCAGCTTGGTGTCGACGTACACGTCGCACTCGCTGCGCATCCGATCGGATTCGGCGTGAGCACTGTCGATCACCCGAGCCGATTCGGCGTGGGCTGCCTGGACGACCTCGGTTTCCGAAACGAGCCGGTTCTGTTCGGCGGTGCCGTCTGCGACCGACCGCTCGTACGACGCCGTGCCGGACTCGATCATCCGGTCGGCCTCGGTGCGAGCGCGAACGGTCAGGCCCTCGTACTCACGCTGGCCTTCGAGCACCGTTCGCTCGGCCTCCGCCTCGGCATCGGCCACGAGCTGGTCGGCATGCGCGGATGCCTCGGACACCATGCGATCTGCCTGAGCCTTGGCGTCGGCGAGAATGCGATCGGCAGAATCCCGAGCGTTCTCCACCGTGTCCTGGGCCTCGGCATTGGCGGTGCTGACCGTCTTCTCCGCAGAGGCCCTGGCATCGCCGACGAGCTTGTCGCGATGGTCCAGTACGTCCTGTGCATCGTCCAGTTCACCGGGGATGGCGTCGCGGACATCGTCGAGCAGTTCCAGTACATCTCCGCGAGGGACGACGCACCCGGCAGTCATCGGAACGCCGCGCGCCTCCTCGACAATGGCGACGAGCTCGTCGAGCGCCTCGAATACGCGGTACACCGGTTACCCCAATCGTCGAATCTGCCACTGTCGATCCCGCCCGCGTCGCGGTCGAGACCCACAGCTCTCTACTGCTCAGTCTGCCCGGCGATGCGTGCGTCTGCGCTATACCTGCTCGGTGTGTCGCTGCGCGAACTAGTCTGCTGCCCTCTCGGCGATCCGGGCCAGCAACCGTTCCTGGACGAACGGCGGAAGCATCCCGGTCACGTCTCCCCCGAAGGTTGCGACCTCCTTGATCAACGAACTCGACAAGAAGCTGTGCGCAGGATTCGCCGGCAGAAACAGCGTGTCCACGCCGGTCAACGTTCTGTTCATCTGCGCCATCTGCAGCTCGTAATCGAAGTCGTTCGCGCTGCGCAGACCTTTGACTATCGCCGAAAAGCCCTCTTGCCGAGCGTAATCGACCAGTAGGCCGTACCAGGAACCGATTCTCACGTTGGGCAGGTGATCCGTCGCGACCTCGAGCATCTCGATGCGCTCGTCGACGCTGAACATGCCCTTCTTGCTCTTGTTCACCATCACCGTCACGACGACCTCGTCGAATGCGGCGGCAGCCCGCTCGAAGATGTCGATGTGACCGGTGGTCACCGGGTCGAAGGATCCAGGACACAGTGCGCCAGTCATTCCGCGAACCTATCAGCCGATCCCGGGTTCGATCGCTACGATCGTGCCGCGATCTCGATTCGACTCTCGCCGTACTTCTTCGACTTCTCCGGAACCAGCCCGGTCGGCCATTCGGTTTCCGGCGAACGCGACGATCGCTCGAGCACGACCACTGCGTCGGGCGCTAGCCATCCCCCGGTGACGAGCCTGTCCAACAGGCCGGCGACCGCGGCGTCCGTGACCGCATACGGCGGGTCGGCCAACACCAGGTCGTAGGCGGTGTCCGCCGCCCCGGCCAGCACCGAGGCCACCGGGGCACACCGAACCGACGCGCCGGGTAGACCCACCGATTCGATGTTCTTCCGCAGCACTGCCGCCGCTCGGGCGTCCGATTCGACCAGCACCGCCGACGATGCTCCCCGCGAGATCGCCTCCAGCCCCAGCGCTCCCGATCCCGCGAACAGATCCAGTACCGCAGCACCATCGAGTTCCATCCGACTCTCCAGCGAGCTGAACAGAGCTTCCCGAACTCGCTCGGAGGTGGGGCGGGTGCCCTGGCCCGGAACCGACAATCGTCGACCGCCCGCGACACCCGCCACGATCCGCGTCATTCGCTGCCTGCCTCTTCGCCCGTCGACCCCCCACCGATGACGACGAGCAGATCTCCGCCCTCCACCTGCTGCACGCCCGAGATCGCCAAGCGTGTCACGGTGCCGCCGCGAGGAGCAGTGATCGCGGCTTCCATCTTCATCGCCTCGATCGTGGCGACGGTATCGCCGGCCGAGATCTTCTGTCCCTCTTCGACGGAGAGTGTCACGACACCCGCGAACGGTGCCGGGATATGACCGGAATTCGATCGATCCGCCTTCTCGACCGTGGGTGCCTCACTCGAGATCGACCGATCGCGTACCGACACCGGACGCAACTGTCCGTTGAGGATGCACATCACGGTGCGCATTCCGCGCTCGTCGGGGTCGGAGATCGCCTCCAGCCCGATGAGCAGTTCGACGCCCTTCTCCAGTGCCACCCGATGCTCCTCGCCCTGCCGCAGCCCGTAGAAGAACTGGTTGGCCGACAGCCGCGTCGTATCGCCGTATTTCTCGCGGTGAGCAGCGAGTTCGGCAGTGGGACCGGGAAACAGTAGACGGTTGAGAGTCTGCCGACGCTGAGCCGAGGTGCCGTCGAGGTTCTTCTCGTCCTCGTCGGTGAGCGGTGTCACCGGCTTGCCCTCGCCGCGACCCTCCAGCGCCTTCGTCCGCAACGGTTCCGGCCATCCACCCGCAGGAGTACCGAGATCGCCGCGCAGGAATCCGATCACCGAATCGGGGATGTCGTAGCGACCGGGATTCTCGGCGAATTCCTCAGCGGACGCGCCTGCACCGACCAGAGCCAGAGCCAGGTCGCCGACTACCTTCGAGCTCGGCGTCACCTTGGTCAAACGGCCCAACATGCGGTCGGCCGCAGCGTAATTGGCCTCGACGGTCTCGAACCGATCACCGAGCCCGAGCGAAATAGCCTGCTGCCGTAGGTTCGAGAGCTGCCCGCCGGGGATCTCGTGGGTGTAGACGCGGCCCGTCGGTGCCGGCAGCCCGGACTCGAACGGCGCGTACACCTTTCGCACGGCTTCCCAGTACGGCTCGAGGTCGCAGACGGCCTGCAGATCCAAGCCGGTGTCACGCTCGGTGTGCGCGGCAGCCGCGACGATCGCGGACAACGCAGGCTGGCTGGTGGTGCCTGCCATCGCCGCGCTGGCACCGTCGACGGCGTCGGCCCCGGCCTCCCACGCCGCCAGGTACGTCGCGAGCTGTCCACCGGGCGTGTCGTGCGTATGCACGTGCACGGGTAGATCGAAGTTCGAGCGCAACGCCGTCACCAGCGTCTTGGCTGCGGGTGCACGGAGCAGCCCTGCCATGTCCTTGATGGCGAGGACGTGCGCGCCTGCGTCGACCATCTGCTCGGCCAGCTTCAGGTAGTAGTCCAGCGTGTAGAGGTTCTCGTTCGGGTTCGACAGATCACCCGTGTAGCTCAGTGCTACCTCGGCGAGCGCCGTGCCGGTCTCGCGCACGGCATCGATGGCCGGACGCATCTGATCGACATTGTTCAGCGCGTCGAAGATACGGAAGATATCGATGCCGGTGTCGGTGGCCTCGGCGACGAAACTACGGGTCACCTTCTCCGGATACGGGGTGTAGCCGACGGTGTTCCTGCCGCGCAGCAACATCTGAATTGCGATGTTCGGCACGGCCTCTCGCAAGCTCGCAAGTCGCTCCCACGGATCCTCGTGCAGGAATCGCAGTGCCACATCGTAGGTGGCACCGCCCCACGCCTCGATGGACAGCAGCTGCGGCGTCGTGCGGGCAACATACGGGGCGACGCCGAGCAGTCCGCTCGTGCGCACTCGCGTCGCGAGCAACGACTGGTGTGCGTCACGGAACGTGGTGTCGGTGACACCGAGGGCCTTCTGGTTGCGCAGATCGCGGGCGAAGCCCTCGGGCCCGAGTGCGAGCAGACGCTGCCTCGAACCATCGGGAATCGGAGCCGAGAAGTCCACCGCGGGGAGCTTGTCGTGCGGGTACACCGGGGACGGACGCTCGCCGTGCGGCTTGTTGACCGTCACATCGGCCAGGTACGCGAGAATCTTCGTGCCGCGGTCGCCCGAGGATCGCGAGGTGAGCAGTTCCGGGCGCTCCTCGATGAACGAGGTGGTGACGCGACCGGCGGTGAAGTCGGGATCGACCAGAACCGCCTGCAGGAACGGGATATTCGTCGCGACACCGCGAATTCTGAACTCTGCCAACGCTCGTCGAGCACGCGCCACGGCCGTGTCGAAGTCTCGACCGCGGCAGGTGAGCTTGACGAGCATCGAGTCGAAGTACGCGCCTACCTCCGCGCCGAGCGTCGTACCACCGTCGAGGCGAACGCCTGCACCGCCCGGCGTGCGATACGCGGTGATGCGTCCGACGTCCGGTCGGAATCCGTTCGCCGGATCCTCGGTGGTGATGCGGCACTGCAGAGCCGCTCCGCGCAGCACGATGTTCTCCTGCTGCAGACCCAGATCCGCCAGTGTCTCGCCCGACGCGATCCGCAGCTGAGACTGCACCAGGTCCACATCGGTCACCTCTTCGGTGACGGTGTGCTCCACCTGGATTCGAGGGTTCATCTCGATGAAGACGTGATTGCCACGGGTGTCGAGCAGGAACTCGACGGTGCCGGCGCACGAGTAATCGATCTGCTTGGCGAACGCGACGGCGTCGGCGCAGATCTTCTCACGCAATCCTTCGGGCAGGTTCGGAGCCGGAGCGAGCTCGATGACCTTCTGATGCCGACGCTGCACGCTGCAGTCACGCTCGAACAGGTGCACCACGTTGCCCTGACCGTCGGCGAGGATCTGAACCTCGATATGCCGGGGATCGATCACGGCCTGCTCGAGGAACACCGTCGGATCGCCGAAGGCCGATTCCGCCTCGCGCGCAGCAGCTTCGATGGATTCGCGCAGCTGCTCGGGCTCGGCAACTCGGCGCATGCCTCGACCGCCGCCGCCGGCGACCGCCTTGACGAACAACGGGAACGTCATCGATTCCGACGCGGCGACGAGCTCGTCCACATCGGACGACGGTTCCGACGACGCCAGAACGGGGAGCCCTGCAGCCTTGGCCGCCGCGATGGCCCGCGCCTTGTTACCGGTCAGTTCGAGCACGTCGGCGGACGGGCCGACGAAAGTGATACCGGCCTCGGCGCACGCTGCGGCCAGATCCGGGTTCTCCGAAAGGAATCCGTACCCGGGGTACACCGCGTCCGCACCGCTCCGCTTGGCGGCGGCGACGATCTCGTCGACCGAGAGATAAGCGCGAACGGGATGCCCCTTCTCTCCGATCTGATAAGCCTCGTCGGCCTTCGTCCGGTGCACCGAATTTCGGTCCTCGAACGGGAACACCGCAACGGTCGAGGCCCCGAGTTCATAGGAGGCGCGGAAGGCACGGATCGCGATTTCACCGCGGTTGGCAACCAAAACTTTGGAGAACATTGGCTCAACTTACCCGGCGGCATGAGCCACCGAGGTGTACTGATCCCACGATGCGGGACCAATTGCTCGATTTCGCCGACTGAAACGGTGCAGTGAGTCCCTACGGTCGTTCCTGATCGTTCCCGCAGGCTCCACTCCTGCCTTCCCGGTCGTTCCTGCAGGCTCCACTCCTGCCCCGTCAGGACTTCTGGAGGTAGTCGACTCGATCCGACCGCCAGGCCGACCGCATCATCGATGCGATGCCGGGATTGTTCGCCAGCGACGGGTCCCGCGCGAACAGTGACCGCGCACAGTCCTGCGCGTCGGCGATGATGTCCTCGTCGTCGATGAACGACAGCAGCCGTAACCCGCTGACCGTGCCCGACTGCGCAGCTCCGAGAACATCGCCTTCGCGACGAGTGGCCAGATCCAGTTTGGCCAACTCGAACCCGTCGTTGGTGGCTGCCACCGCTTCGAGTCGGGCGAAGGAACCGCCCCCAGGGCTGAGGTAGCTGATCATGATGCACAGGCCCTGATGCCCGCCTCGGCCGATCCGGCCGCGCAGCTGATGGAGTTGGCTCACGCCGAAGCGGTCGGCATCCATGATCACCATGACCGTGGCGTTGGGAACGTCGACGCCCACTTCGACCACCGTGGTGCAGACCAGAACGTCGATCTCGCCGGAGTTGAACTCGGACATGGTGATGTCCTTGTCGTCACCCGGCAGCCGACCGTGCAGCAGGCCCACCCGCAGATCGTGCATGGGACCGGTCGAGAGAGTCTCGTACAGGTCCACCGCAGCTGTCGTCTCGGGGCCGTCGTCCGACGTCGCTTTCTTCTTCGTAGCGCCCTTCTTGCCGGTCTCCGAATCCTCGTCGTCGCCGATGCGTGAGCACACCACGTAGGCCTGGCGACCGGCCGCGACCTCCTCGTGAATGCGCTGCCACGCGCGGTCCACCCAACCCGGTTTGCTTCGGGCGGGCACCACGTTGCTGACGATCGGCGATCGGCCACGAGGTAGTTCGGTCAATACCGAAGTCTCGAGGTCGCCGAGGGTCGACATCGCAATGGTGCGCGGGATGGGTGTTGCCGTCATGACCAGCAGGTGCGGACTGGTGTTCTCACGAGCCTTCGCGCGCAGCGCATCTCGTTGCTCGACGCCGAACCTGTGTTGCTCGTCCACGACCACCATCGCAAGATCGAGGAACTCGACCCGGTCCTCGATCAGCGCGTGCGTGCCGATCACGATGCCCGCGTCACCGGTGACGGCGTCGAGCAGCGCGGACCGCTTGGCCGCAGTGGACATGGAACCGGTCAACAAGGCGACCTTGGTTGCCAGCTCATGCGATCCGAGTTCCCCACCCGCTGCCAGGCTGCCGAGCATCGACCGAATCGACCGTGCGTGCTGGGATGCGAGAACCTCCGTCGGTGCCAGCAACGCACACTGGTGTCCGGCATCGATCACCTGCAGCATTGCCCGCAACGCAACGATCGTCTTTCCTGAGCCCACTTCACCCTGCAACAGCCGTGACATCGGATGTGGTGCCGACAGGTCGTTGGCGATCTCGGCCGCGACCTCGTGCTGCCCGGCCGTCAACTCGAACGGCAGGCGTCGATCGAACTCGGCGGCGATTCCGTCGGTGATCGGTGGGCAGCGCGCGGCCACCCGAGTGGACGCATCGCGTCGTCGGTCGGCGAGGACGAGCTGGACGGCGAGAGCCTCGTCGAACTTCAACCGCTCCCGCGCGGAGTCCTTGTCCGCCGCAGTGTCCGGGAAGTGAACCGATCGCAGCGCGGTGTCGATGTCGACGAGACCACGCTCGGCGCGTACCGACTCGGGTAGCGGATCGACCACGTCGTCGAGCTGATCCAGCACGTTCCGTACGCAGCGCATGAACGTCCAGCTCTCGACGTCCTTCGCGGCCGGGTAGATGGGCACGAACGCTCTGTCGAAGACCGACATGTCGACCGCACCCGAGGCGTCGACAGATCCGCGAGCGAGTCCGGCAAGCGTCCCTCCGCCGACGATGCGACCCGCGGGTACGACGGCACCGTCGTTGCCGTCGCCACCGAGAATCACGTAACTGGGGTGCGTGAGATTCCACCGCTTACCGAAGTACTTGACCTTGCCCGAGAACATTCCCCGGCGACCGGGCACGACGACGTGCTTGAGCTTGTGCGGACTGAAGAACGTCGCTTCGATGCGCTGTCCGTCGGCGGCGAGGGTCACGGCGAGGAACTGACCGTTGCGGTTCTTCATCGAACGCAGAGTCGCGGACTCGACCGTGGCGACGATGGTGATGTGCTCGCCCTCGGGCGGCTCCTTCTCCCCCAGCTCCGAACCGTGCGTCATGTATCGGTGTGGATAGTGCCGAAGCAGGTCCTCGACGGTATGTATTCCGAAGACGTCTGCCAGCGGAGCTGCCGCCGCGGCTCCCAGGACGTCGTCGAGTGGGTCCATCAACGTTGCCATTGTCCGAAATTCCCTATTCCACTCCGAATTGCACGAGATCTCCCGGCTGTCCACCTGCGTAGACGACCACGTCGACACCGGGATGCGCGCCCGTCACGTACTCCGCCAGCTGGGCACCGAAGTCCTGCGATGCCTGGGCCCCGACGAGCACTGTCACCATCTCTCCACCGGTAGCCAGGAGCTGATCCAGCAACCGACATCCGGCGTCGAGCGGCCGAGCGGCAACGATCACCACTTCCTGCCCCGCCAGCCCGATGCTGTCCCCCGGCTCGCACATGCCGACCCACGTCAACGAACGCTCGTGGGCGATCCGAAGAGAACCCCACCTCGTCCCCGCAGCTGCCTCGGACATCGTGAACGCATCGTCGACCGCTGCTCTGGCGGCATCATGGACCGCGAGCGCGGCCAAACCCTGCACCATCGCCGAGCACGGCAACATCACCACGTCCTTACCGTCCGCTCGGGCGGCTGCGCCGACGGCGACCAGCTCCTGCGCCGACAACGCGCCGTTCGGCAGCACCAATACCTCGCGATGCTTCATCCCGACGATCGCTCGATGCAGCACCGAGGAGTCGATCGCCTCGTCGCACCGGACCACCGTTGCGCCTTCCTGAACGTAAAGATCTGCGGCACCGTCACCGGCAACCAGTGCCAAAATATCGCGACCCACCGACACTGCTGCTCCGCCGCGAGCGCCGGGGAACGGCGATTCGGCGAACTCGACCGCACCGAAGCACGAGATACGCACCCCGCGAACATCTCCGGCAGCGATACCGCGATCGACGGCACCGCCCGGATCGGTGGTGTGCACGTGCGCGGACCAAGCTCCGGAACCGTCACCGGCGACCACGACCGAGTCTCCGAGGTCTGCCAGAGCTCGGCGCAGTTCCGCCGCCGTCGCGTCGTTCGGACCGTGCACGACGTAGACCACCTCGTACCCGAGCGGGCGTCCCGCCGCATACCCCGACGTCGCCGGCGCACCGCCGCACTCCGAGGTCGGAGTCGACACGTAGGTGCCTGCCTGCCGTTCGGGCTCGCGTGGGCGTCGGTACCGCCGCCGCGGCGGAGTGCGGCCGATCACCACCTCCACCAACGCATCGACGATGACCGACAGACCGAGAGCACCCGCGTCGACCACGCCCGCCTCACGGAGGTCGACCAGCTGGTCCGTCGTACTGTCCACAGCGCGGGCCGTGGCCTCGGCTATGTCGACCACCAACGTGGAGAGGGCGACGTTGGCATCGTGAGCCGAGGCCTCACGATCGGCGGCGGCCAGAACGGTGAGCATCGTGCCCTCGACCGGAACGCTGACCGCGTCCGCGACCAGCACTCTCGCGCGGCGCAGCATCGCCTGGATCGACACCGTGTCCAGTGGTCCGTCCGCCGCGGCCTCGGCGACGGCACGCAGCAGCTGGGACACGATCACCCCCGAGTTCCCACGCGCACCCGCAACGGCCCCCACGGCAAGTGCCCGCCCCACCGTGCGGGCGTCGGCATCCGGTCCGGCAGCGCGCATCGACTCGACCGCCGCGCGAAGGGTGAACATCAGATTGGTGCCGGTGTCCGAGTCCGGGATCGGGAACACGTTGAGCGCATCGATCTCGTCGCATCGAGCGGTGAGGGCATCGACGCAGCGGTAAGCCCACCGTCGCAGGGCCCCGGCATCGATCGAATCGAGAACGTCGACCACCTCGAGCAGCCTCCCCCCGCGTGACTTCCGGTACCTCGTCCGCACTCGCGCCCGGACAGTGCCAGAAGCTTAGTCGCGCAGGATCCGTGGCGCGCCGTGCGTGAGCCGTCGCGCAGCGTCTGTCGTGGCAGTTTGGTGATTGCGTGCGACGCCGCTATTCTTGCAGGGTTGCCTCGAGGCGATCTTCACGCATTGCAATCCTTGCATCTGCTCGTAGTTCGTTTCGATGTCTTCGACCACATGTATCGATCAACATCTATCAAGGAGTTCGCGACTATGGCTGCCGTCTGCGACGTATGCGCCAAGGGGCCCGGCTTCGGTAAGTCGGTCTCGCACTCGCACCGACGGACCAACCGTCGTTGGAACCCGAATATCCAGACCGTTCACGCTCAGGTTGCGCCTGGTAACTCCAAGCGCATGAACGTGTGCACCTCCTGCTTGAAGGCAGGCAAGGTGGTCCGGGGCTGATTTCGGCCTCGCTCTTCGATTTCCTCCACGGCTTGTCTCCGCGTGCGAGAACTGTGCCCCGCTCCGTACTCGGAGGCGGGGCACAGTTGTATGTGCTCCCGGATCCGTTCTGTTCTGTTACACAACCGGTCGGGACCGTGACGAACATGGCGAATCACGGGCACCGGCCGGTGACACCGGCCGAGCAGTCTCGAACGCATGGCGACCACACGCACACTCCTCGTCACTGCGCTCCTAGCGCTCACGCTCACGGCATGCTCGAACACAGTGCCCGACACGCCGACTGCCGCGCGCCATCTGGCCAGTCAGCCCGACTCGGGGCCGGCCGGCGGTGAGATAGACGACCGGATAGGCC
The DNA here is from genome assembly GCF_022810385.1 of Rhodococcus sp. ARC_M12. NCBI lineage: Bacteria > Bacillati > Actinomycetota > Actinomycetes > Mycobacteriales > Nocardiaceae > Rhodococcus > Rhodococcus sp. ARC_M12. The sequence continues at coordinate 508,157 of NZ_JALGQI010000001.1, forward strand.
TCGACAACACCGATCTTCCCGCACTGGCCCGTCTCGACCACGGCCTGCTGATGGCGCTGCAGGCTGCTGCCGCCGACGCGAGATCGTCCGGAGTGGATGTGTACGTCACCTCCGGATGGCGTTCCGCGGCGTACCAGCAACGCTTGTTCGACGAGGCCGTGACCCGCTACGGCAGCACCGACGACGCAAGACGCTGGGTGCAGACCCCCAACAATTCCAAGCATGTCACCGGACGAGCGGTGGATGTCGGACCGACGGATGCCGCCGACTGGATGATCCAACATGGCAGCGACTACGGCCTGTGCCAGACCTACGCCAACGAAATGTGGCACTTCGAGATGGCGACCACTGCCGGCGGTACCTGCCCGGTCCCACTCGACGACCCGTCCGCCGAACGATCGGTGGGCTGACGATGACACGGGTAGAACCGAGGCGACTGGTCGCCTCGCTGGCACTGCTGAACCTGGGAGTTCTCGTCTACTGCCTGTGCGTAATGACGACCACAGGCCAAACGGTGGATCAGAAACTGATGGTGAGCGCCGAATCACTGTCCGGTGACCTCGTCGAGATCTGCGCCGAATTCGTCGACCTCGTCGCACCGGTCTCGGCCGCAGGAACGGTTCTCGTCGCATGTCTGATCATGTTCAGCGGCAACAGGATTGCCCTTTCGCTGCGAGTGGGAATCATGACACTCGGACCGATTGCGACGGCCTGGATTCTCAAGTACTCGCTCGAACGACCGAACCTGGACGGCCTCGTCCAGCACAATTCCTTTCCCAGCGGCACCCTCACCTGCGTCACAGCTGTCGTCTGTGCGGTCTACCTCGCAACCGCTCGCCGCTGGCGGATCGTCGTCGCGATCAACGGAGCACTGCTCGTCCTCGGAACTGCCGTGTCGGTCGTCGTCCTGAAATGGCACCGCCCCAGTGACGCGCTCGGCGCGCTGCTGCTCGTCGGATGCTATGCCCTGGCGGTCTCAGCATTTCCGATCAGGATCTCCGACCCCCGACATTCGACGCTGGCCGACCCCGACAACGAACGTCTCGCGCAGGTGTGAGCCCTGTACCCTTGGCCGATCGCGATTGCCCCTACTACTCAAGGTCTTCGACATGGTGAACATTCTCTTCGTGGAGGACGATCCAGCGGTGGCCGAAGCAATGACGTTGGGGCTGAACCGACTCGGTCACCGCGTCGACCACCGCCCCGACGGCAACGGTGATCTCGACAACGCGCTCACCTCCGCCGAGATCGTCCTGCTCGACCTCGGTCTCCCCGGAGCAGACGGCTACGAGATCTGCCGACGGATCCGCGCGCAGAGTTCGATCCCGATCATCATCCTCACGGCCCGCTCCGATGACATCGACACCGTAGCGGGTCTGGAAGCCGGTGCAGACGACTACGTGGTCAAACCCGCAAGCCCACGAGTCCTGGACGCTCGCATCAAAGCTGTGGTCAGACGATCGACCGACACGACAACCGCCGCGGCAACGGCGGCGGCAATCGTCGAACAGTATCGCGATGTGACCGTCGACCGTTCGTCGCTACAGGTGAGGAAAGGCGGTGCTCTGCTGACGCTGACACCGACCGAGCTTCGGCTCCTGCTCGCCCTGACCGAGAACGTGGGTCACGTGCTCAGCCGAGGCCAATTGTTGTCTGCAGCATGGGATCAGGACTACCTCGGTGACTCCCGAATCGTCGATGCCGCGATCCAGAGACTGCGCGGAAAAATCGAGGACGATCCCGCTGCACCGGCCACCATCGAAACGGTGCGCGGGTTCGGATATCGATTCGATCCCGGTCCGGTTCGTTGATGCGGTCCCGGCTGCGAGTCGCCGGCCTGCGTACCCGACTCGTCCTCGTGTTCATCACCATCGTCGTGATCATCGCCGGCGCAACAGCCGGTGTGGTGTCGTTCATGGCGCGGTCGTGGATCTACTCCAACGCACAGGATGTGGCGACGGCGCAGTTCCGCGACGAGCTCCGGGATGCCGACGGGGCCCAGGTGACCCGAACGACAGCATCCGAACTGATTCAATACTTTCCGTCCGACACGACGTTGCTCGTCGGCGATGACGAAGTACGACGGGGATCCGTCGACCCGACCACGCTCTCCCCCGACTTTCTGGCCGGGGTCGGCAGTCGCGGAATCATCCGTTTCGTCCGACTCGACTCCGAACGGATCATGCTGGCCATGTCGGTCCGTGTGTTCGAGGCGACCGACTCGGACGGCGGCGAAACCCTGGTCACGGCGGTCGCCATTCGGCCGCTCGAGGGCGTGCAGGACAAGTTCGACGACCTTCTGCGCGCCGTGGCCCTTACCCTGGCGGGCGGAGTGTTGGTCAGTGGGCTGCTCGGAATGTGGATCGCCTCGACCCTGGTGCGTCCACTGCGACGCATCGATCAGGCCGCTGCCCGCGCCGCCGATGGTGATCTGAGTGTTCGACTCTCCGAAGAGGGCGTGACCGAACTCGCCGAGCTGACGACGACCTTCAACACCATGATCGCCAGAAACGAGACGGTCATTCGCGGGTTGGAGGAGTCGGAAGAGCAGGCGCGCAGGTTCGTCGCCGACGTCTCCCACGAGCTGAGAACTCCACTGGCAGCACTCGTTCCGGTCGGTGAGATACTCCGAGAGGAAATCCCCCAACTGTCGCCCGATGCGGGAGCAGCCGCCCGGATAGTCAGCGGTGAGATCGGGAAGCTCACTCGGCTCGTCGAGGATCTCATCGAGATGTCTCGTCACGACGCACTACAGGCGCGCCTCGTTCTCGACGATGTGGACCTCGTCGAACTCGTTCGACAATCACTGACCCGCCGCGGATGGGGAGAGAGCGTCGAACTACGTGGGCCGGACAGTATCGACGCGACCGTGGATCCGCGACGCATCGACGTGGTGGTCGCCAACCTCGTGGGTAATGCACTTCGTCACGGCGAGCCCCCGGTACGCGTGGAGCTGCACGCTCGTCCCGAGTGGGTGGACGTGTCGGTGGTGGACCACGGGCCCGGGATATCACCGGAGGACAGCCACGCGATCTTTCGTCGGTTCTACAAGGTGGACACCGCTCGTGGCCGCAGCGAGGGCAGCGGCCTCGGACTGTCCCTCGCGGTAGAGAACGTGCGCCTGCACGGCGGCACCATCACCGTCGACCGGGTGGATTCGAGCACGGTATTCAGCGTCCAGCTGCCCCGTCTGCGACCCCGGTAGCGGTCCTGTCAGTGGGCTCGCGCATCCGTACCCGAGCACGGCGGCCCCACGGCGGAACGGAAGAGTCGGTTAGAGTCCCGAACGTGACTTATTCGGACGCAGACATTTCCAGCAAGGTCAGCATCGAGGACGGTGTACTGAGAATTGTCGTCGCCACCGAGGACGGGGGTGCCTCGCTCGACCTACAGGGCATCGAGGAGGGAACGGCCGCACTTCGGTCCGTCCATTCCGGCACCACCGCGATCGGCAGCGTCCTACTGATCAGCCGCGGACCCAACTTCTGTGCGGGCGGAAACGTACGCGATTTCGCCGGAGCCGCCGACCGCGGCGCTTTCGTCGGATCCGTTGCCGACGCGTTCCATGCTTTCGTCCGCGAGCTGGCCGCGGTCACCGTCCCGGTCGTTGCCGGTGTGCACGGGTGGGCGGCCGGTGCAGGCATGAGCCTGGTCTGCCTCACCGACATCGCGATCGGCGGGCCGTCGACCAAGCTGCGCCCCGCGTACCCCTCGATCGGTTTCACCCCTGACGGCGGCATGTCGTGGACGCTCCCCCGCATCGTCGGTTCGGGACGTGCGATGGACATCCTCCTCAACGACTCGATCATCAACGGAGAGGAAGCGGTTCGCCTCGGGATTCTCAGCCGACTGGTGGGCGACGACATCGTCGACAGCGAGGCCGAGCGCCTCGCCCGAACCCTCGCCATCGGGCCGACATCGGCGTACCGGGGCATCAAGACGCTGCTTGCGAACTCCGAATCGGCAACTCTGACACAGCAATTGGATGCCGAGGCCGCATCGATCTCGGAAGCTGCCTCGTCACCGGCCGGACGTGAAGGCGTCGACGCGTTCGTCGAGAAGCGTCGTCCCGATTTCTCCTGATCCGATCACGGCAGCGATCGATCACGGCAGCGTCCAATCGATCGGCTCGTCACCGCCCTCGACCAACAACTCGTTCACACGACTGAAGGGCTTGGAGCCGAAGAACCCGCGTGATGCGGACAGCGGTGACGGGTGCGCGGACTCGATGTACGGAACCGATCCGAGCATGGGCTTCAGAGTCGCGGCGTCACGTCCCCAGAGGATCGCGACCAGCCCGGTCGCGTCGGGATTCTCGGCACGGGCAACGAGTGCTCGAATTGCCTGCTCTGTGACCGCTTCCCATCCCTTCTTCCGGTGCGACGCCGCCTGCCCTGGCTCGACGCTGAGCACCCTGTTGAGCAACATCACACCTCGGTCCGCCCATGGTGTGAGGTCACCGTTGCTCGGCGTGGGTAGACCCAGATCGTCCGAGTACTCCTTGAAGATGTTGTTCAGACTTCGCGGTACCGGCCGCACATCCGGTGCTACGGAAAAGCTCAGCCCCACTGCATGTCCCGGCGTCGGATACGGGTCCTGACCGACGATGAGCACCCGAACCCGGTCGAAGGGGTAGCGAAACGCCCGCAGTACGTCCTCGCCCGCAGGTAGGTAGTGCCGTCCGGCGGCGAGTTCGGCTCGCAGAAAGTCGCCCATCGCAGCAACATTCGGCTCGACCGGAGCCAGAGCCCGCGCCCATCCCGACTCGACACTCTCGGCGAGTGGCCGGGGCGTCACCGGTCGATCCGACGCAGCGCATCGCGGTAGTACGCGGCGTTGGCCGAGTACATCTGCACGTTGATGTCGACGTGTCCTTCCGGAACCTGGTAGCCCTCGCGAATCTTCGCGGGTACGCCGAGCGCCATGGAGCGTTCCGGCACAACGAACTTGAACGGCACGACAGCGCCTGCACCGACGATCGAGCCCGCCCCGATCTTCGAGCCGTTCAGCACGACCGAGCCCGACGCGATGAGGCAGTTGTCGCCGATGGTCGCGCCCTCGACATGCGCGTTGTGGCCGAGTACGCACCCGGAACCGATGACCGTTGCGTCTATCGGGGTGCAGTGCACCACAGTTCCGTCCTGCACGTTGGTGCCCTCGCCGACCGAGATGGTGCCGTAGTCGGCTCGCAGAACTGCCGTGGGCCACACCGACGATCCGGCTGCCAAGGTCACCGCCCCGATGACGACCGCGTCGGGATGAACGTAGGCGTCGGGGTGGATGTCGGGTTCTCGATCACCGAGTGCATAGATAGCCATCTCTGCAACTTAGCCGACACGATCGACCCGACCGTGTTCACTCGCTCTCGAAACTCGACCATCCCGACCGACCTGCGTGGACGCGTCCACCGACCGTCACTCGCCCCGCCTGCTCACCGTCCTGGTGCTCGACCCGACCGATCACCGTCCAGCCCTGCGGAACGGCGGCAGCATCGGGGAAGGTGCCGACGAGGGCATGATCCTCACCGCCGGTGAGTACCCAATCCAGCGGATCGTGCCCCACCTGCGTTGCCGCCGACTGCACTTCACGACCAACCGTCACCAGGGCCGGATCGACATCCAGCCGAACGCCGGACGCCTCTGCGATGTGGCCGAGATCGGCCAACAGCCCGTCGGACACGTCGGTCAGACTGGTCGCACCCGCCTCGGCGGCATCGATCCCGGCGCGATACGGAGGGACGGGCACTCGGTGCGCGTCCACCACGGCGTCGTGGCCGGTTCTGTCCCCGTCCCCGAGCAGTAGGGCCAGTCCTGCCGCCGACCAGCCGAGCCGTCCCGCGTACGCGATCACATCACCGGCCCGCGCTCCCGATCGAAGAACCGGGGCCCGGCCCTGAAGATCGCCGAGCGCAGTGATCGAGATCACCAGTTCCGGCGATTGCACCACATCGCCGCCGACGATGGCCGATCCCGCAGCAACTGCTTCGAGCCACATGCCCTCGTTGAGTCCGTCGGTCACACTCACCGGTGTGTCGGCCGGGCATCCGAGCGAGACGAGAAAGCCCGAGCACTGCGCGCCCATTGCGGCGATGTCCGCGCCGTTCTGCGCTATCGCCTTGCGCCCGATCTGTATCGGACTCGACCAGTCGAGCCGAAAGTGCCTGCCGTGTACCAACATGTCGGTCGACGCCGCGATCCGGCCGTCGGACGCAGCGACGACGGCCGCGTCGTCGCCCGGCCCGACGATGGTCGACGGTGGTTGCACACGGTCTGCGATGGCGCGGGCGATCACGTCGAATTCGCCGACCTGAGCTACGGTGCGCTCGCTGCCGGTGTCCGAGTCGATGACGGTGTCGTCGATGATGTTCCTCCCTGAGAACGCAGTACGTGCGCGACGGTCTCACGCGGAGCACGCGCCGCGCCTGCGGTACCTTTTAGCGGCGGTCGGGACAGTACCGATGCAGCAGGTTACGTGCGAAGAGAACGTAGTCGACTCAACCTACAGTCGAGAAGTCCGGCAGGGGAAAGGGACCACCGATGGTGCAAGCATTCGTTCTCGTTCAGACCGAGGTCGGCCGTGCGACGGCCGTCGCACAGCAGATCGAGGCCGTAGACGGCGTCGTGTCGGCGGAGGCAGTGGTCGGGCCCTACGACGTGATCGCGCGCACCGACGGTGCCTCCGACGCCGAGATCGCCGAGATCGTCTCCCGCATCCAGAAAGTCGATGCCATCACTCGCACCCTCACCTGCCCCGTGGCCCCGCAGTCGACGACGTCCATCGGATAGATCGTGAATTCACCCGACACCGGCAACGACGCCGGCACCGAAGACAGCCCGGCCGAGACCGAGGGCACTCGCGAACAGCGCCATCCTGCAGTCATCGCCACCGCTATCGCGTTACCCGTCGCGCTGGTCGTCGGAGTTCTGGTTGCTGCCATCGCGGTCAACCGGTCACCCGTCCAGGATCCGGTCGCTCTGGGCCCGGTCGATTCCCCCGAAGCCGCGAGTGAGCAGTGCACGACACTGCTCGACGCCTTGCCCGAGAACCTCGGCGACTACACGAGAGCCGAGTTGGCCGACCCGGCCCCGGTCGGAGTCCTCGCGTGGGTCTCGGCCGAGGAGAACGCCGAACCGGTCGTGCTGCGCTGCGGCCTGCCCCGGCCGATCGGGTTCGACGTGGCTGCACCCTTGCAGGTGATCAACGGCGTTCAGTGGTTCGAGGTGTCCGGGGAAGACGACGGGATCGACGCCAGCACATGGTTCGTCGTCGATCGCGGTATCTACGTCGCGTTGACCATTCCGGGCGACTCGGGCCCCACCCCGTTGCAGGACGCGTCCTCGGCCGTGTCGGACGCACTGCCCCAACAACCTCTCGACCCGGCACCGCTGCAGTGAGCGCTGAGCCGCAACAGCTCTAACGCAAACCGGTACCGCGGGCGAGGGCGGTGTCGATCAAGGTGGCGATGAGCGTCGGGTAGTCGACGCCGGATTCGGCCCACATCTTGGGGTACATCGAGATCGAGGTGAACCCGGGCATCGTGTTGATCTCGTTGATGACCGGACCGTTCTCGGTGACGAAGAAGTCCACTCGCGCCAGTCCTTGGCAGTCCAGCGCCCGGAAGGCAGCGACGGCGAGTTCACGAATCCGGTCGCTCGTTGCGTCGTCGAGGGCCGCCGGGATGTCGAACTCGCTGACATCGTCGAGGTACTTGGTGTCGAAGTCGTAGAAAGCATGATCGTCGATGTCCGCGTCGGGAATTCGGATCTCGGCGATGGCGCTCGCCCGCACCGTGCCGTCGGGGAACTCGAGTACCCCGCACTCGACCTCGCGGCCGTGGATCATTCCTTCGACGATCACCTTGGGGTCGTGTTCGCGCGCCGCGGCGATCGCGGTCGGGAGTTGGTCCCATGCGGTGATGCGCGAGATTCCTATGGACGATCCGCCACGGGCCGGTTTGACGAAGGCGGGCAGGCCGATTCGGTCACGCTCGGCGGCCGTCAGGTCGTCGACTGCGCGCCGCAGTACGACCTGACGACCGATCGGCAGTCCCTCCGCACCGAGCAGCTTCTTGGTGAATTCCTTGTCCATCCCCGCGGCACTGGCCAACACACCCGGCCCGACATACGGAACGCCGGCCAACTCGAGCAGGCCCTGCAGGGTGCCGTCCTCGCCGTACGGTCCGTGCAGAACCGGGAACACGACGTCGACGGATGCGAGCACCGTCCCGCCTTCCCCCTCGCCGAGGGCGAGCAGCGCGCCTGCGTGGCCCGGGTCCGTACTGAGCGCAAGCGCTGCTCCGGTCTTGTCCACGGTCGGCAGTACCCGGTCGTGAATGCTCAGCGCATCGATGTCGGAGGAGCCCAGTACCCATTTCCCCTCCGGGGTGATCCCCACGGGAACCACCTCGTACGTGGCCGGATCCAGGTTCTGCAGCACGCTACCTGCCGATACACAGGACACAGCGTGCTCGCTGCTGCGGCCACCGAAGACGACGGCAACTTTGATGCGGGGAGTACTCACGATGAGAAACCGTACCGTCGCGACCGGCCGAACGCGGATTCGCCCTGTTGGTCACGAGACCGCGAACACTGGATCACTCGGGCTTGATACGTCTTCCCAGGAGGTGACCGACCGCCTCCGGAACGGACATGCCGCCGTGGCACACGCGGTGCACGGCATCGGTCAGCGGCATCTCGACGTCGTAGCTCTCGGCGAGCGCACGCACCGACGTACAGGATTTGACGCCCTCGGCGACCTGCCCGTGCGCTGCTTCCTGCGCACTCTCGAGGGAGCCACCCGAACCCAGTCGTTCTCCGAACGTGCGATTACGTGAGAGGGGTGACGAGCAGGTGGCAACCAGGTCGCCTACGCCGGCCAAACCGGACAGCGTCGACGGCGTGGCACCGAGTGCTACTCCGAGGCGGATGATCTCGGCCAGGCCCCTGGTCATGATCGACGCGAGGGTGTTCTCGCCGTATCCGACGCCGCTGGCCATTCCGCATGCGAGGGCGATCACGTTCTTGCAGGCACCACCGATCTCGGCACCGATGACGTCGGAATTCGTGTACGGCCTGAAATAGCCGGTGGCACAGGACTTCTGAATCTCGAGGGCTCGTTGGGAATCGGAACACGCGATGACGGTGGCGGCCGGCTGGCCCTCGGCTATCGGACGAGCCAGGTTGGGTCCGGACAGACACGCGACCCGGCTGGGATCGGCTCCGGTGACCTGCGCGATCACCTGGCTCATTCGCATGAGCGTTCCCGTCTCGATTCCCTTCGCCAGGGAGAGCAGTGTCGCGTGCGGCGGAATCGACTCGGTCCACGCCTCCAGGTTGGCCCGCAGACTCTGCGACGGCACGGCCAACACCACGATGTCGGCCCCCTCGAGTGCACGAACGGGATCACTCGTCGCGCGGATCGCCGACGGCAGCTCGATTCCAGGCAGGTAGTCCCTGTTCTCGTGGTGGTCGGTGATGGATGCAGCGAGTTCCTCGCGGCGGGCCCACATGGTGACGTCGGTGCCGGCATCGGCCAACACCTTGGCGAATGCGGTTCCCCACGAGCCCGACCCCAGTACCGCTGCTCTGCTCATTGCCGCCAACCCCTCGCTACTTCGCCGATACCCTGTCCACGCGCGCATCACCCTAACTCGCAGACCTGCTCGGGCGGTCGGAGTCGGCACAGATCGGTGACGCTGGCAGGATCGAGCGCCATGGGTGCATCACGAAGTGACGGCGGCGACGCAGTGGCCGCGTCGCCCGACCCCGCCCGCCGCGTCGTCAGGGTTCTGATCGCGGTGAAGGATCTCACCGCTGCGAAGTCGCGCCTGGCGGCGGAGTTCTCGACACTCGATCGGTCACGATTGGTGCTCGCGATGCTCAGCGACACCGTGACGGCGGCGAAGGCGGTGTCGGTGGTGGAATCGGTCACGGTGGTCACCCCCGATCCTCTCGTCGCACGGACCGCGCGCGACATCGGCGCGCGGGTGTTCGACGAACCGACCGGCGATCTCACTCAGGGACCGGACGAACGCCTCAACCACGCATTCACGGCCGCGGCGCAGGTACTGCGTCACGGTCACGGCATCGGGGACATCCGCAGGGGTGCGAGCGTCACTGCAGAACACGTCGACATCATCGCGTTGCAAGCCGACCTTCCGGCGATGCGTTCGGCCGAGCTCGCCCAGGCCTACACCGCTGCCCGTCGTGGGGGCAGGTCGCTGGTGGTCGACCATCACGGAACGGGGACCGCGGCACTGATCCTCAAGGACTCCCCCGAGGAACTGGCTCCACTGTTCGGCGGACACTCCGCGCGGCGTCACACCGATTCGGGCGCACAGGAACTCGACGGCTCATGGCCGGGCCTTCGACTGGACGTGGACACCGCCGACGACGTCAGGCGAGCACACCGTCTGGGAGTCGGACCGGCCACCTCGGCCGTGCTGCACTCGCTCGGGTGGAGTGGAGAAGCGTCCGCGACGACTGCGTGAGGAGGGCGGACAACGGCGCGTGCCGGTGAATACGGCACCGAGTTCGGCCATCGGAGTTTCACCGACGCCGGGTATGGGGGATGATCGTGCGGTGAGCAAAGAAGACGCGCAGCCAGCGATGGAAGATCCGCCGATCGAGACCGGAAAGGGCACCGGTTCGGAGACGGCGTGGAGCGCTCCGATCGCGTCGACGATGCCCGACATCCCCCAGGCGCTACCGGCTGCCACACCGGAGTCCGTCGATGCCGCCACTGTTCTCCCCGAAAATCGCTATCTCAACCGAGAATTGAGCTGGCTCGATTTCAACTCGCGTGTCCTCGCGCTCGCCCAGGACTCGTCGCTGCCCCTGCTCGAGCGCGCGAAGTTTCTCGCCATCTACGCGTCCAATCTCGACGAGTTCTACATGGTTCGGGTTGCCGGCCTCAAACGCCGCGACGAAACCGGCCTGTCGGTTCGGTCAGCCGACGGGATGACCCCTCGTGAGCAGCTTGCGGTGATCGGTCAACGCACCCAGGAGCTCGCGCTCAAACATGCGCGAGTGCTGTTGGATTCGATCCTGCCCGAGCTCACCGCCGAGGGCATCGCGATCATCCGGTGGTCCGACTTGGACAGCGACGAGCGCACGCGGCTTTCGGAGTATTTCACCGAGCAGGTCTTTCCGGTTCTGACGCCGCTGGCCGTCGACCCGGCTCACCCTTTTCCGTACATCAGTGGCTTGAGCCTCAATCTCGCTGTGACGGTGAAGGATTACTCCACAACGGGCGAGCACTTCGCCCGCGTGAAGGTTCCCGACAACGTCGATCGCTTCGTGCGGGTCAAGCGCGGCGAGGGCAATCACCGCATCGACGCCTTCCTCTCGATGGAGGAATTGATCTCGGCGCACCTCGACGTGCTCTTCCCCGGCATGGAGGTCGTCGAGTCTCACGCGTTCCGCATCACGCGCAACGCCGATTTCGAGGTCGAGGAAGACCGCGACGAGGACCTTCTGCAGGCCCTGGAGCGCGAGCTCGCGCGCAGGCGATTCGGATCGCCCGTCCGCCTCGAGATCGCCGACGACATGACCGAGCACATGCTCGAATTGCTGCTTCGTGAACTCGATGTCGATCCAGGAGACGTCATTCAGGTTCCCGGACTGCTCGACCTGTCGTGCCTGTGGCAGGTCTACGGTGTCGACCGCCCCAACCTCAAGGATGCCCCCTTCGTCCCGGCGACTCACGCGGCCTTCGGTGAGCGCGAGACCCCCAAGAGCGTCTTCTCCACCCTGCGCGACGGCGACGTCCTGGTACATCATCCGTACGATTCCTTCTCCACCAGCGTGCAACGCTTCATCGAGCAAGCAGCGGCCGACCCGCAAGTACTCGCCATCAAGCAGACGCTCTATCGAACCTCGGGTGATTCCCCGATCGTCAACGCGCTCGTCGATGCTGCCGGAGCGGGCAAGCAGGTCGTTGCACTGGTCGAGATCAAGGCGCGATTCGACGAACAGGCCAACATCGAGTGGGCACGCAAGCTCGAAAAGGCGGGGGTGCACGTGGTGTACGGCCTCGTCGGCCTCAAGACGCACTGCAAGACCTGCCTGGTCGTACGCAGAGAGGGGTCCGTCATCCGTCGGTACTGCCACATCGGTACCGGCAACTACAACCCCAAGACAGCGCGAATCTACGAGGATGTAGGCCTGCTGACGTCATCGCCCGAGATCGGGGCCGACCTCACCGATCTGTTCAACTCGCTCACCGGATACTCGCGAAAGTCCAAGTACCGCAACCTTCTCGTTGCTCCGTACGGAGTGCGCCGCGGGATCGTCGAGCGCATCGAGGCCGAGGTCGAACACCTCAAGGACGGCCGTGCGGCCGGAATTCGCCTCAAGGCCAACGCCTTGGTCGACGAGCAGGTCATCGACGCGCTCTACCGAGCGTCGATGGCAGGAGTTCCGGTGAAGGTGGTGGTGCGCGGAATCTGCGCACTCAAGCCAGGAGTTCCCGGTCTGTCGGAGAACATCGAGGTTCGTTCCATCCTCGGCCGATTCCTGGAGCACTCCCGAGTTCTGCACTTCCAGGGTGCCGACGAATTCTGGATCGGTAGCGCAGACATGATGCACCGCAACCTCGATCGTCGAGTCGAGGTGATGGCGCAGGTCAAGGATCCGCGACTGGCGAATCAACTGGGCGACATCTTCGATTCGGCGCTCGATCCCACCACGCGGTGCTGGGAGTTGGGACCGGACGGCGGCTGGGTCGCGTCTCCGGCTCGGGGTGAAAAGGTTCGTGAGCATCAGGTGGACCTGATGCGCAGTCGGAGGAATCAGGCGTCTTGATGGGCGCTTCCGACGGCTCTCCCCGCGCCAATATCTTTGCGGCGGGCTCGATCTTGTGGCGACGTTCACCGAGCGCCGACTCGGCCGTCGAGGTCGCATTGGTCCACCGGCCGAAGTACGACGACTGGTCGTTCCCCAAGGGGAAGCTCGATCCCGGTGAAACAGCCGTCGACGCCGCGGTCCGAGAGGTCAAGGAAGAGACCGGATTCGAATCTCGACTCGGACGGTCACTGTCCTACGTGACGTATCCGATCCCTGGGCACCGACGGGTCAAGAAAGTCCTGTACTGGGCGGCCGAGGTCACCGGCGGCGAGTTCGTCCCCAATGCCGAGGTGGACGAACTGCGTTGGATCGCACCGGAGGCCGTCGGTCGCGAACTCTCGTATCCCATGGACCACAAGATCCTTCGTCGGTTCGTGGCCAAGCCCGCCGACACCTCGACCGTGCTGTTGGTTCGGCACGGCAGCGCGGGATCGCGGTCGAGGTTCAAGGGCAACGACGTCGATCGCCCTCTCGACAAGACCGGACGACGGCAGGCCGAATCGTTGGTCGCGTTGCTCCGCGCCTTCGGCGGTGATGCTGTGTACGCAGCCGACCGCGCGCGATGCGTCCAGACGGTCGCCCCCTTCGCAGAATCGTTGGGAGTGGACATCCTTCCCGAGCATCTGTTGTCCGAGGAGGGGTACGCCGATGACCCACGCAAAGGCCGTCATCGCGCACGAGAGATCGCCGAACTACCCGGCACCCCGGTGGTCTGCAGCCAAGGCAAGGTGATCCCGGACCTGATGCGCTGGTGGGCAGACAAGGACGGAATCACGTTGCCTGCCAACAGAAATCGCAAGGGAAGCGTGTGGGTGCTCTCGCGTCACGACGGCAGGCTCGTGTCGGCCGACCACATCGCCAGTCCCCTACCCACCCTCACTGCGGACGGCTGAACGCGCAGGCACGAACCGCAGAATGGCCCCCGACTCGATTCTCGAGTCGGGGGCCATTCTGACGACTTCACAGCCGCACTGCCGTATTCACCGCTGTGTCGAAGCGGTGGGAGCAGGCAGGCTCTACTTCTTGGCTGCGCGCTTTGCCGGAGCCTTCTTCGCGGGAGCCTTCTTGGCCGGGGCCTTCTTGGCGACGGTCTTCTTCGCTGCCGTTTTCGCCGGAGCCTTCTTGGCCGGGGCAGCAGTCGTTGCAGCCTTGCGCGCTGTCGTCTTGGCCGGAGCCTTCTTGGCAGCTGCCGCGGTGGTCTTGCGCGCGGTGGTCTTGGCCGGTGCCGCCTTCTTGGCGGCGGTCTTGGCCGGTGCAGCCTTCTTGGCAGCCGTCTTGGCCGGAGCAGCCTTCTTGGCAGCTGCGGTGGTTGCCTTACGGGCAGTCGACTTCACGGCCGCCTTCTTGGCAGCCGTCTTCTTCGCAGCGGCAGTCTTCTTGGCCGGAGCCGCAGCCGAACCGCGCTTCACGGCAGGACCGCTGGCGGGCAGCTTCTGTCCGCCGGCGATGACAGCCTTGAACTGAGCACCCGGACGGAATGCCGGAACATTGGTCGGCTTCACGCGAACGGTCTCACCGGTGCGGGGGTTGCGGGCGACACGCGCTGCGCGACGACGCTGTTCGAACACGCCGAAGCCCGTGATCGTGACGCTCTCGCCGCGGTGCACTGCGCGCACGATGGTGTCGACGATGTTCTCGACAGCCTCTGTGGCGCTCCGCCTGTCAGACCCCAACTTCTCGGTCAGGGCGTCGATCAGCTCTGCCTTGTTCATGGATTTCCTCCGCTATATTGTGGCCCATCGTCGGACCGACTACTACAACGGTAAACCCCAAGTCGTCAAGAGTCTATGCGCCACGCCAATTTTCATTCCGGCGTCGCGGAATGCTTCACGGCCGCAAAGCGTGTCGGACCCCCACCCGGTCAGCTTTCGGAGGGCGTCTCGATCCGCGCCGGAAGCGTCAGGGGTTTGTATGAAGGCCTTGACTTTTCGTACTCCGTAATGGCCTCTACCTGGCGTAATGTCAATCCGATGTCGTCCAGACCTTCCAGCAGACGCCACCTCGTGTAGTCGTCAATCGCGAAGCGCACCACCAAGGTTCCAGCCGTGACGGTCTTGTCGACGAGGTCGACGATTATCTCCAGACCGGGCTGTTCTTCTAAGGCTTTCCACAGCAATTCGACGTCCGATTGCTCGACCTCGGCCGCCACCAAGCCGGCTTTGCCCATGTTTCCGCGGAAGATATCGGCAAATCTGGATGCGATGACGACCCTGAAACCGAAGTCCGACAGCGCCCAGACAGCGTGCTCGCGTGACGATCCCGTGCCGAAGTCCGGCCCGGCAACGAGAACCGATCCACGGTCGTAGGGCTCGAGGTTCAAGATGAAGTTCGGATCGGATCGCCAACCGGCGAACAACCCGTCCTCGAATCCGGTGCGGGTCACTCGTTTGAGATAGACCGCCGGAATGATCTGATCCGTGTCGACATTGGACCGCCGGAGCGGAACGCCGATGCCTTTGTGTCGAGTGAAAGCTTCCATCGAAATTTCTCCTGTGAGTTCGATCGATCCGGGCGGGGGACTCGCTGCTACGCGAGATCCGCCGGAGAGGACAGGGTTCCGCGAACTGCAGTGGCCGCCGCGACCAAAGGCGACACGAGGTGAGTGCGACCGCCCTTGCCCTGACGTCCCTCGAAATTGCGGTTTGACGTAGACGCCGAACGTTCTCCCGAAGTGAGCTGATCGGGGTTCATCCCCAGACACATCGAGCAGCCGGCCTGCCGCCACTCGGCCCCTGCTGCGGTGAAGATCTCACCGAGCCCTTCCTCTTCGGCCTGCGCGCGCACCCGCATCGACCCGGGTACCACCAGCATTCGCACGCCGTCTGCGACGCGACGCCCCTCGAGGACGGACGCCACTGCGCGCAGATCCTCGATGCGGCCGTTGGTGCAGGAGCCCACGAACACGGTGTCGACGGAAATCTCGCGGATCGGTGTCCCTGCTTCGAGACCCATGTACTGCAAGGCCTTCTGGGCCGACACACGCTCGCCCTCGTCCAGCATGGCCTCCGGATCGGGCACGGTGTCCCCCAACGGGGCACCTTGACCCGGGTTCGTCCCCCAGGTGACGAACGGCGTCAGGGTGCTCGCATCGATGTGTACCTCGTTGTCGAACACCGCATCCGCGTCGGTCGCCAGTTCGTTCCACGCGGCCACCGCAGCATCCCACTCCGCCCCCTGGGGCGCGTGTGGCCGTCCCTTCAAATATTCGTACGTGATCTCGTCGGGTGCGATCATGCCCGCGCGCGCCCCGGCCTCGATCGACATGTTGCAGATGGTCATTCGGGCTTCCATCGACAACTTGCGGATGGCCTCACCGCGATACTCGAGCACGTATCCCTGACCGCCTCCGGTGCTGATCTTGGCGATCACCGCGAGAATCAGATCCTTGCTCGTCACGCCCGGAGCCAATTCTCCGTCGACGGTGATGGCCATGGTCTTGAACGGTCGCAGAGACAGAGTCTGGGTCGCCATCACATGCTCGACCTCGCTGGTGCCGATTCCCATTGCGATCGAACCGAATGCGCCGTGCGTCGAGGTGTGACTGTCTCCGCACACGATCGTCATACCCGGCTGGGTCAGACCGAGCTGCGGGCCGATGATGTGGACGATGCCCTGATCGAGATCTCCCATCGGGTACAACCGAACTCCGAACTCCTCGCAGTTGCGGCGAAGGGTGTCGACCTGGGTGCGTGAGACGAGATCGGCGATGGGCGCGAAGATGTCGGCCGTCGGGACGTTGTGGTCCTCCGTTGCGATCGTCAGGTCCGGGCGTCGAAGCTCGCGGCCGGCCAACCGCAGACCATCGAATGCCTGCGGGCTGGTGACCTCGTGCACGAGGTGCAGATCGATGTAGATCAGATCCGGCTCACGTGCACCGCCTTCTCCCCCACCGGGGACGACCACATGTTGGTCCCATACCTTCTCCGCCAGCGTCTTCGGCGCTTGCGCTACGGACGCATCGGATTTCGTCGTTTCGGACATCGCTGTCGCAGACCTCGTCTTCCCTGTCGTCGCGCCGGCGGACGGGCTGGTCCACCTCGCGTGATCGTCTCGCCATCATCCCCCGCGGCACGCTGGACTTCTCGCAGTTGTGCAATCTCAGCATTCGGGAGGCTAATATCGTTCTATGAGACAGCATAGCCTGGGCGGCCTCGTCGACAAATCGAGTGGCATCGGCGTACTCGACAAGGCGATGGCAGTGCTGCACGCGGTGGCCGAGAAGCCATGCAATCTGGGCGACCTGTGCGCTCGAACCGGCCTGCCCCGCGCCACCGCCCACCGCCTCGCTGTCGGCCTCGAGTCCCACAGACTTCTCGTTCGCGATGCCGACGGCCTGTGGCGCACCGGTCCGGCACTCGGGGAACTGGCGGCCAGCGCGTCTGACGCGTTACTCGAGGCCGCCGCATCGGTACTGCCTCGGCTTCGCGAAATCACCGGCGAGAGCGTGCAGATCTACCGCCGCGAGGGGACCGTACGCGTCTGTGTCGCATCCATGGAGCCCCCGACCGGTCTCCGAGATACCGTGCTCGTCGGTGCCCGGCTACCCATGACAGCCGGCTCCGGTGCCAAAGTGCTTCTTGCGTGGGCAGATTCGCAGACCCAACGCACAGTGCTGCCGGACGCCGAATTCGGCGAACGGGTCCTGCTGGAGATCCGCAGGCGAGGGTGGGCACAGAGCGCAGGTGAACGTGAGCCGGGCGTCGCCAGCGTCGCCGCGCCGGTGCGCGACAGCAACGACACTGTGGTGGCCGCGATCTCGGTGTCCGGCCCGATCGACCGCATCGGACGCAAGCCGGGCGCACGCTGGGCAGCAGACCTGCTCGCCGCAGCCGACGCGCTGCACAAGCGCCTCTGAGCGCCGCACCGAGGCCGATCGACTGCAGCACGAAAAAACCGGCTGAAGAGGCCGCGGAAGTGGAGTACGTTCGTCTCGAACGGCCCACCCGGCCGGTCGCCGACTGCGAGGAGTGCCCCATGTCAGAATCCGGCAGCGAAGAATTGAAGAAGAAGTTCCGCGAGGTTCTCGAACAGAAGAACAGCAAATCGCACAATTCCGTCGATCACAAGGACGGTGGCCCCAAGGTGAACAACGTCCACGGTCCGGCCGATCACCAGAAGATGTTCCGTCGCAAGAGCGTCTGACGCGAAGCGAGACCACCGCAGAGCCGAAACGACGGCCACACCGAAACGACAGCACCCCCTCGATCCGGAGATCGAGGGGGTGCTGTCTTCGTAGCCCCGACGGGATTCGAACCCGCGCTACCGCCTTGAGAGGGCGGCGTCCTAGGCCGCTAGACGACGGGGCCAGGAACTTCACCTGCATTGTTGACGCTGTATCGAACACGTGATGCTGAGGTAGCTTAACTGCCTCGGCATCGGCGGCAAAATCGCCGCTCACCTGCTCGCTGGGGTACCAGGACTCGAACCTAGAATGGCGGTACCAGAAACCGCTGTGTTGCCAATTACACCATACCCCAATGGACTTGAATCGAAATGCGCATCCGATCGATGTGCACTGCGTTTCGAGCCGGGATAGAGACTATCAAAGGTCACTACCCATTCTCCAAATCGGCTGCTCAGAGCCCTGGTAACCGCCCTCGACTGCCCGCGATACCGGCTCGAACACCACCGCGTGAACGCAGAACCCGCGCACCGTCCGCCGCCGAGCATGAAGCAGACTTCAGTTTCGTGAGCGTTCTCGAAGTTCGCAGACGCCGATGAAGGTGCTGCTCGTTCCCCAGGGCAACCGTGCGGTGCTGATCCGCCTCGACGAGGACGGCTCCCCGTCCGGCGGCAGTTCCCCTGCCGAAGAGGTCACCGACGATCTGGTGGGCTCCGTGGCCGCCATCGAGCGAGAGCACGCTCCCCGTTGGGTGTGGGAGGACACGAGCCGCATCTACCCGCGACTGCTCGACGGTGGGGTGCGGGTGCGGCGCTGCCATGATCTCGCCCTCGTCGATGCCATTCTCGCGATGCGAACGGGGCGCACTACGGTGCCGTCGACACCCGCAGACCTTCGACCCGGATTGTTCGACGCCGACCCGCAGGCCGATCCCGTGGCAGTGCTCGCCGACTATCGCCGTCAGAGCGAGGAGATCGGTGACGATCGGGCGCTGCAGCTGTTGGCGGCCGCCGAATCGGCCGGAAGTCTGGCCGCGGCGGAGATGACGTTCGACGGATTGCCGTTCTCGGCCGCCGCGCATCGGCGGCACCTCGACGCGACGCTCGGTGCGAGGCCGGTCGACGGTTCGACTCCCCCTGCATTGGTGAAGCTCGAGAACGAGATCTCGTCGGCGTTCGGGCGCCGCGTGAACCCTGGCTCACCCGCGGAGGTGGTCGCCGCTTTCGCGCGCGCCGGGATCGAGCTCACATCCACTCGTGCACACATGATTCGAGACATCGACCATCCTGCGGTGCCGCTGCTGCTTCGCCACCGAGATCTGTCGAAACTACACAGCACCAACGGGTGGGCATGGCTGGACGCGTGGGTTCGCGAGGATCGTTTTCGGCCGGTCTACGTCCCCGGGGCCGTCGTCTCCGGCCGCTGGGCGAGCCGCGGCGGTGGGGGGTTGCAGATCCCGAAACCGCTGCGCGCCAGCGTGATCGCCAACCCCGGGCACACCTTCGTTGCGGCCGACGCCGGCCAGTTGGAACCCCGCATTCTCGCCGCGATGTCGGGTGACCCACGCATGGTCGCCGCTGCGGGCACAGCGGATCTCTACGCCCCCGTCGCGGCCGAGTCGTTCGACGGTGATCGTGCGCACGCCAAGGTCGCTGTTCTCGGAGTGCTGTACGGCGCGACGTCGGGCGAGGCTCGTTCGTTGCTGACTCGCCTACGCGCGAGATTTCCCGATGCGGTGGCGGTCGTGGAAGAGGCAGCGCGGGCCGGTGAGCGCGGCGAGGTGGTCCGGTCATGGCTGGGCCGAGCCTGCCCTCCCCCTACGCCGCAGTGGTGGTCCACCGGTGACGCCCATGCCCGTGGCCGATTCACCCGCAATTTCGTGGTGCAGGCGACCGCAGCCGAATGGGCTCTGTGTCTGTTGGCAGATCTACGCGGACGGTTGTGGTCGAGCAGAAGCGAGTTGGTGTTCTTTCAACACGACGAAGTGGTGGTGCATTGTCCACTCGACGACGCACCGTGGGTATCCGAGGCCGTTGCGGCGGCGGCGGACTCGGCTACGCGCCTGATGTTCGGTGACACGGCGGTGCGCTTTCCGATGGAGACCAGGATCGACCGCTTCTACGGTGCCCCGGCTGCCGAGTCGGAGTCCGACTGAGCGCTCGGTGGATCCTCGAACGTCACATCGATTTCCTCGAACGCAGTACTGCGCTGCGCTTCTGCCTGCCCGGTGTAGGTGAGTTTGTCACCTTCGGTCAGTTCGACGTCGTCGGTGAACGGACCCAGCAGAGCGCGCGGGAACAGCCTGTCGACACGAACCACGTTGATCTCGATGCAGATCACGATCGATATCGAGGTCACGTACAGAAAGGCCAACAGCCCGAGCACGACTGCAAAGACACCGTTCGTCACGGACGCACTCCCGGCTACGTACTTCACGTAGACACTGCCGAAGGTCTGCAACAGCTGCCACGTCAGGCCGGCCGCGACGGCACCCGGCCACACCTGTCCGATCGACACCGGACGCACTGTCGCGAGCCTGAACGCAACGATGAACACTCCGACGTAGAGCAGGGTGCCCATCACGAACACCACCAGGCCGGATTCCGGGCCGAAATAGCCCGCGGCACTGAGCACATTGACTGCCGTGATCCCCAGGACAGCCAGACCGACTGTGCTCAGCAAACCCAATCCACGCACCCGGGCCCGAATGGGATCGGGCCGTATGTTCTTCGGCACGGCCCAAGCGGTGTTCATCGCGTTCTGCAGCGCAACCGACACACCGAGCCCGCCGTACAGCGACCCGAGGATACCCACCGTCAGACCCACCGTGCCGCCACCGATACGTTCGGGACGCCCCAGTTCGTCCCCGATCGCCGGGATCTGACCGAGAGCCGAGTTCAGGATCTGTTGTTGCAGCTCCGGATTGCCCATCAACACGATGCCCAGAATCACGGAGAAGAGCAGCAGCGCAGGAAAGAGCGAGACGAACGCGTAGTACGTGATCAGAGCAGCCAGGTATCCACCCTGATCGTCGACGAACTTGTAGACCACCGCTATGGGAAAGCCGAGGACCGGACGCCTGCGCTGAAGCCGATCCAGTCGGTCGGCGACGCTCATTCGCGGTGTTCCTGGACGACCTGTCTGCGTCGGCAGCAGTGCGCCGTCACGCCGTCACACCGTCTGCGCGCGTGCCGCTGCCAGCCGAGCGAGGGTCTTCTCGCGGCCGAGCAGCTCCATCGACTCGTACAACGGCGGGCTGATGTGCGATCCGGTCACTCCCACTCGCACCGGGGCAAAAGCCTTGCGCGGCTTCAACTCCAGCTTCTCGATCAACGCATCCTTCAGAGTCGCCTCCAGGTCCGCCGTGGTCCACGTCTGCAACGCCGTCAACGCCTCGATGGCGGCATCGAGAACGGGTGCGGCATCGGCACCGAGGTTCTTGGCCGCGGCCGCGGGGTCGATCTCGAAGTCTGCCTCGTCGACGAACAGGAACTTCAGCAGTCCCCAGGCGTCCGACAGGACGACGATGCGGGTCTGCACCAGATCGGCTGCGACGGCGAATGTCGCCTCGTCGATCGGCTCGCTGAGATGTCCTCGCGCAACCAGGTATTCCCGTAGTCGTGCCGCGAAATCGTCGGCCGCAAGCAACCGGATGTGCTCGGCGTTGATGGCGTCGGCCTTCTTCTGGTCGAAGCGCGCGGGATTGGAATTGACCGAAGAGATCTCGAACGCCGCGACCATGTCGTCGAGCGAGAAGACATCGTGATCGTCCGAGATGCCCCATCCGAGAAGAGCAAGGTAGTTCAGCAGCCCCTCCGGAATGAATCCCCGATCGCGGTGGATGAAGAGGTCTGCTTCGGGATCGCGCTTGGACAGCTTCTTGTTGCCCTGGCCCATCACGAAGGGCAGATGACCGAACTCGGGGGTTCGATCGGCCACGCCTATCCGGATCAACGCCTCGTAGAGGGCCAGCTGACGGGGCGTCGACGACAGCAGATCCTCGCCGCGCAGAACGTGGGTGATCTTCATCAGGGCGTCGTCGACCGGATTGACCAACGTGTACAACGGAACTCCGTTGCCGCGGGTCAACGCGAAGTCGGGAACCGTCCCCGCCTTGAACGTGGTCTCCCCGCGTACGAGGTCGTTCCACGCCAGATCGTGATCGGGCATACGCAACCGAACGACGGCTCCGCGCCCCTCGTCGAGGAAACCCTGCCGCTGCTCCGGGGTCAGATCGCGGTCGAAGTTGTCGTAGCCGAGCTTGGGGTCGCGTCCGGCAGCCTTGTGCCGAGCTTCGACCTCCTCCGGCGTGGAGAACGATTCGTAGGCCTCGCCTGCGTCGAGCAGCTGCCGAACGACGGCCGTGTGCTGTTCGCGACGCAACGACTGGCGGTATGGCTCGTACGGGCCACCCACCTCGGGGCCCTCGTCCCATTCGAGTCCGAGCCAGCGCAGTGCGTCGAGCAGGGCGGCGTAGGACTCCTCGGAGTCGCGTGCGGCGTCGGTGTCCTCGATACGGAAGACGAATTTTCCGCCGTGGTGGCGAGCGAAAGCCCAGTTGAACAGCGCGGTTCGGACCAGACCGACGTGCGGGGTACCAGTGGGCGACGGGCAGAACCGAACGCGCACATCTGTTGCTGTGGTCATCGTTGTCCTACTTCTTCGCTGCGACTGGGTTGGTCAAGGTTCCGATTCCCTCGACGGTGATCGACACACTGTCTCCGTCGGTCATGGGTCCGACTCCTTCCGGAGTTCCGGTGAGAATGACGTCTCCGGGGAGCAGCGTCATCACCGCGGACACCCATTCGATGATCTTCGGAATATCGTGCAGCAGAAGCGAAGTGCGGCTCTGCTGCTTGACGACGCCGTCGACCTCGGTCTTGATCTCGAGATCGGAAGGGTCGAGGGACGTCTCGATCCACGGCCCGAGGGGGCAGAACGTGTCGTGCCCTTTCGCCCGGGTCCATTGCCCGTCGTGCTTCTGGTGGTCGCGTGCCGAGACGTCGTTGGCGACGGTGTATCCGAGCACCACGTCGTATGCCTTCGAGGCAGGCACGTCCTTGCACGGACGACCGATCACGATGGCCAGTTCACCCTCGTAGTGCACCTCGTTCGACGACGGCGGCAGCACGATGGACGCACCGGGCCCGACGATGGAGGTGTTCGGCTTGATGAAGATGACGGGATCCTTCGGTGCCTCACCGCCCATCTCGGCCACGTGCGCGGCGTAGTTCTTACCGATGGCGATGACCTTGCTGGCGAGGATCGGCGCGAGCAGCCGAACGTCGGCCAGTGGCCACGATCGACCGGTGAACGTCGGTGTGCCGAAAGGATGTTCGGCAATTTCCTTCGCCGTCCGGGCATCCCCCTCACCTTCGATACTCACGAATGCCACACCATCAGGACTTGCAATTCGACCGAGACGCATGTCGAAAGTCTATCGACCGCCATTCTCCGTACGTCGATGCCGTCCGATCCGCCGATCTTTCGCCGGTGTAATGTTCCCGGTCATATCCATATAGCAAGATTTGAAGTCCATATATTGAGACGGGAGGCCGGAATGAGCGCCACGAACCAGTTGTCCAGTATCGGGGAGACGCGACGGTGGTTCATGCTCGTGCTCGGGATGCTCGCGCAGACTGCAGGTGCCGTCTTCATCAACGGTGCTGCATTTCTCATTCCCGCCCTGCACGACGACCGAGGACTCGGCCTTGCGACCGCAGGATTCGTGGTTGCGATGCCCACCGTGGGCATCATGCTGACCCTCATCGCATGGGGCGTGCTCGTCGACCGCATCGGCGAACGACTCGTCCTGGCGATCGGGCTCGGACTCACGGCCGCAGCCAGTCTCGCCGCAGTGGTCAGCACCTCCATCCCGGTGCTCGCGGTCCTGCTGTTGATCGGCGGTATGGCAGCGGCCAGCGCGAACAGTGCGAGCGGACGCGTGGTGGTGGGGTGGTTCCCGCCGCATCGTCGTGGACTGGCCATGGGGATCAGACAGATGTCGGTGCCCCTCGGCGTGGCCGTCGCGGCACTGACCATCCCGCCCATCGCTCGTGACCACGGCGTCGGAGCGGCACTGCTCGTCCCCGCTGCCGTGTGCGCTGCGAGCGCCCTGCTGTGTCTCGCGGTCGTCGACCCGCCCCGTCCGAACCGCGTCGATGCGGCGGCGCAGGGTCTGCTGGACAATCCGTATCGCAGCAGCAGCCAACTGTGGCGCATTCATGCCACGTCCATCCTGCTGGTGGTACCGCAGTACGTGGTCTGGACGTATGCGCTCGTCTGGCTGATGACCGACCGAGGGTGGACCGCCGCGGCCGCGGGCGTCCTTGTCACGGTGACCCAGATTCTCGGTGCACTGGGCCGGATGAGCGTCGGCGCGCTGTCCGATCGTGTCGGTAGCCGCATGCGGCCGTTGAGGTGGGTAGCCGTGACTGCCGCTGCCAGCATGCTCGGGCTCGGCATCGCCGACTGGTTCGACTCCCCCGCCGCCATCGTCCTGCTCGTCGTCGCGTCGGTCGCCACCGTTGCCCCGAACGGCCTCGCGTTCACTGCGGTCGCGGAAATCTCGGGACCGTATTGGAGCGGACGCGCTCTCGGGGTGCAGAACACGAGTCAGTACGTGTTCGCCTCGGCTGTACCGCCGGTGTTCGGCGCAATCGCGGCGATCAGCTTTCCCGTCGCATTCCTGGTATCTGCGGTATTTCCCGCGCTCTCCCTACCGATCGTGCCCGACGATCCGGCACCCCAGCCCACGGACGAGACGTCCGACCAGGGTGCAGACCGCACCGTGTGACATGCCGAAGGTGACGTGGCCGCGATACACGACATGCCACGGTGGGCTGTCGGCCCACCGTGGCATGTCGTGATGTGAGGGTTACAGGCGAGCGGCGATTCGAGCGCCGATCTCTTTCGTCGACGCAGTAGCGGTTCCCCGCTCGGCGAGATCCGCTGCAACAGCAGCCTCGACCCGTGCAGCGTTCGATGCGTCGCCGAGGTGCGCCAGTAGCAGCGATACCGACAGGATCGCGGCCGTCGGATCGGCCTTCTGCTGCCCGGCAATGTCCGGCGCGCTGCCGTGGACCGGCTCGAACATGCTGGGGTTGGTACCGGTGGCGTCGATGTTTCCACTTGCGGCCAAACCGATTCCGCCGGTCACCGCTGCCGAGAGATCGGTCACGATATCGCCGAACAGATTGTCGGTGACGATGACATCGAATCGGCCCGGGTCGGTCACGAGGTGAATCATCGCGGCATCGATGTGCTGGTACGCGACCTCCACGTCCGGGAACTCGGACGAGACCTCGTCCACCGTGCGGGCCCACAGGCTGCCCGCGAAGGTCAACACGTTGGTCTTGTGCAGCAGTGTCAGATGCTTCTTGCGAGTGAGCGCCCGCTCGAAACCGTTGCGCACCACCCGTTCGACGCCGTAGCGGGTGTTGACGCTGACCTCGGTGGCCACCTCGTGCGGCGTGCCGACGCGAAGCGCACCACCGTTTCCGGTGTACGGACCCTCGGTGCCCTCACGCACGACGACGACGTCGATCTGCTTGTCACCGGCCAGCGGTCCGACCACGCCTGGGTACAGCTTGGCCGGGCGCAGATTGATGTGATGGTCGAGCTCGAACCGAGCTCGCAACAGCAGTCCACGCTCGAGCACGCCGCTCGGCACCGACGGATCTCCGATGGCTCCCAACAGAATTGCATCGTGCTCACGCAGTTCCGCCAACACGGAGTCCGGCAGCAGCTCCCCGGTGGCGTTGTAGCGACGCGCACCGAGGTCGTACTCGGTCTTCTCGGCACCGGGTGCAACCACGTCGAGCACGGCGAGTGCCTCGGTGACGACCTCGGGTCCGATACCGTCTCCGGCGATGACGGCCAGCTTCATCTCACTCCTCGTGATTCTTCGAATTAGTTCGATCGACGGCGAGCGATGCTCAGGAGAGGTCGACCAGCTCGATGGTGGACGCGCCGACCGCGGTGGCGATGCTCGCGCTCAACTCCGCCGGAACGTCCTTGTCGACGCGCAGCAGAATCGTTGCTCCGTCACCCTCGGAGTCCTGGCTCAGTGCGGCGGCCTGGATGTCGATACCGGCATCGCCGAGCAAGGTGCCGATCCGGCCGAGACTGCCGGGCTGATCCGCGTAGTTGACGATGAGGTTCTTGCCTTCGGCACGCAGGTCGAAGTTGCGGCCGTTGATGTTGACGATCTTCTCGACCTGCGTGGTGCCGGTCAACGTGCCCGCGACGTTGAGCACCGAACCGTCGCCGTAGACGGCGCGGATGTCGACGACACTGCGATGGTTCTCGCTCTCGGACGCCGTGGTGACCTCGGCGGTGACGCCACGCTCCTCGGCGAGCGACGGGGCGTTGACGAACGTGACCGAGTCCTCGATGACGGCGGAGAACAGTCCGCGCAGCGCCGAGAGCTTGAGGATCTCGACGTCCTCCCCTGCCAGTTCACCGCGAACGTCGACCGACAGCGACGTGGGAAGTTCGGTGGACAGAGCGCCGAGCAGCACACCCTGCTTGCGCACGATCTCGAGCCACGGCGACACCTCTTCGCCGACGGCACCACCCTTGACGTTGACCGCGTCGGGCACGAATTCGCCTGCGAGAGCGAGCAATACCGACTTGGCCACATCGGTGCCTGCGCGGTCCTGGGCCTCGGTGGTCGACGCGCCGAGGTGCGGGGTCACGACGACCTGCGGCAGCTCGAACAGGGGGCTGTCGGTGCACGGCTCGGAGGCGTAGACGTCGATTCCGGCGGCGAAGACGTGGCCACTGGTGATGGCGTCGGCCAGGGCCTGCTCGTCGACCAGTCCACCTCGAGCGGCGTTGACAACGATGACACCGGGCTTGGTCTTGGCTAGAGCTTCCTTGCCGATGATTCCCTTGGTCTCCGGGGTCTTCGGCAGGTGCACCGAGAACATGTCGGCGCGCTCGAGCAGCTCGTCCAGGCTCACCAGTTCGATGCCGAGCTGAGCGGCCCGAGCAGACGAGACGTAGGGGTCGTACGCGATGATGTGGGTCTCGAATGCGGCGAGACGCTGAGCGAACAGCTGACCGATTCGGCCGAGTCCGACGACGCCGACGGTCTTGCCGAAGATCTCCACACCGTTGAACTTGCTGCGCTTCCACTCGTGCTGACGCAGTGTGGCGTCGGCAGCGGGGATCTGGCGCGCGGCCGACAGCAGCAGCGTCACTGCATGCTCCGCCGCCGTGTGAATGTTGGAGGTCGGTGCGTTGACGACGAGGACACCGCGCTCGGTGGCTGCAGGTACGTCGACGTTGTCCAGGCCGACACCGGCGCGGGCGACGATCTTGAGGTTGGTTCCGGCGGCGAGCACCTCGGCATCGACCGTGGTCGCGGAACGCACCAGGATCGCGTCGGCCTCGGGAACCGCGGCGAGCAGCGCGGGGCGGTCCGGGCCGTCGACCCAACGGACCTCGACGCCGTCGCCCAATGCCTCGACGGTGGACGGCGCAAGTTTGTCGGCGATCAGAACGACAGGACGGCCTGGCTGGCTCACGTGAAGAACTCCCTATGTCGGTTCGAGACTGTTTGTCGGTGAAAGTCGGAGCTGGTGCAGCAGAAACAGTTTAGAGGTCGGGGACGTCGAGCTGTGACGCCACCTGATTCACGCGTCGAAGGGCACCCCTACCGGCGCAGGAGTGCCCTTCGATCAGCGTGTGCGAGAGCGTGATTCGATGAGAATCAGGCCGTTTCGGTGATCGGGCGATCGACCCAGCTCATCAGGTCGCGCAGCTTCTTGCCGGTGACCTCGATGGGATGCTCGGCGTTTGCCTTGCGCAGGCCTTCGAGCTCGGTGTTGCCGTTCTCGACGTTGGCGACCAGACGACGGGTGAACTCACCCGACTGGATGTCGGCCAGGATCGCCTTCATGCGCTCCTTGGTGCCTGCATCGATGACGCGCGGTCCGGAGAGGTAGCCGCCGAACTCCGCGGTGTCGGACACCGAGTAGTTCATCCGAGCAATGCCGCCCTCGTACATGAGGTCGACGATGAGCTTGAGCTCGTGCAGCACCTCGAAGTACGCCATCTCGGGCGCGTAGCCGGCCTCGACCATGACCTCGAAGCCCGTCTTGACGAGCTCCTCGGTGCCGCCGCACAGCACGGCCTGCTCGCCGAAGAGGTCGGTCTCGGTCTCTTCCTTGAACGTGGTCTTGATGACGCCTGCGCGCGTTCCACCGATGCCCTTGGCCCAGGACAGCGCCAGTGCCTGGCCCTCGCCCTTGGGATCCTGGTCGATGGCGATGAGCGCGGGAACACCCTTGCCGTCGACGAACTGGCGACGCACCAGGTGGCCGGGGCCCTTGGGAGCGACCATGCCGACGGTGACGAACTCGGGAGCCTTGATCAGGTCGAAGTGAATGTTGAGACCGTGGCCGAAGAACAGCGCGTCGCCGTCCTTCAGGTTGGGCTCGATCTCCTCGGAGAAGATCTTCGCCTGCGCGGTATCGGGCGCGAGCACCATGATCACATCGGCCCACTCGGACACCTCGGCAGGAGTGCCGACCTTCAGGCCCTGCTCCTCCGCCTTGGCACGGGACTTCGAGCCCGCCGCCAGGCCGATGCGCACATCGACACCGGAGTCGCGCAAGCTCAGCGAGTGAGCGTGGCCCTGGCTTCCGTAACCGATCACAGCGACCTTGCGGCCCTGGATGATCGACAGATCAGCATCGTCGTCGTAGAACATCTCGACTGCCACTGTTTGTAACCTTTCCTCTTCGATTTCGCTGAATGTCACCGCAGTCGCTCAGCGCGACGCGGTGATCGATTTCGGTCCACGTCCGACGGCAACGACTCCCGACTGAACTATTTCTCGAATTCCATAGGGGTCCAACATCTTCAGCAACGCGTCGAGCTTCGAGCGGGTGCCCGTCGCTTCGACCGTCACGGCCTCGGGAGACACGTCGATCACCTTGGCGCGGAACAGGTTCACCGTTTCGATGACCTCGCTGCGCACGCTGGCATCGGCGCGAACCTTGATCAGCACCAACTCGCGGGCCACCGAGGAATCGTCGTCCTGCTCGACGATCTTGATGACGTTGATGAGTTTGTTGAGCTGCTTGGTCACCTGCTCGAGCGGGAACTCGTCGACGGTCACCACGATCGTCATGCGGGAGATCTCGGGGATCTCCGTGCCGCCGACGGCGAGCGAGGAGATGTTGAATCCACGGCGCGAGAACAGCGCAGCGACGCGGGCCAGCACACCTGGCTTGTCCTCGACGAGGACGCTGAGGGTATGGCTCGTGCTCACTTGTCGGTGCCTTTCACGTCGTTGTTCATCGGGTGCGGCGCCTGCTCGCGTTCCATCGCGTCGTCGATACCGGGCTCGGTGCCCACGGTCTCGTCGTCGTCGAACAGCGGTCGAATTCCACGCGCGGCCATGATCTCGTCGTTGCCCGTTCCGGCCGCGACCATCGGCCACACCTGAGCGTCTGCTCCGACGATGAAGTCGATGACGACCGGGCGATCGTTGATGGCCCGGGCCTCCGCGATCACCGCGTCGACGTCCTCTTCCCGCTCGCACCGCAGCCCGACGCAACCCAGTGCTTCGGCGAGCTTCACGAAATCCGGGATGCGGACCGCACCGTGGGTGCCGAGATTGGTGTTGGAGTACCGCTCCTCGTAGAACAGGGTCTGCCACTGGCGAACCATGCCGAGGTTGCCGTTGTTGATGAGCGCAACCTTGATCGGGATGCCCTCGACCGCGCAGGTAGCCAGCTCCTGATTGGTCATCTGGAAGCAGCCGTCGCCGTCGATGGCCCACACCTCGGCGTCGGGAAGGCCCATCTTGGCACCCATCGCGGCCGGGACCGCGTATCCCATCGTGCCGAGGCCACCCGAGTTGAGCCACGTGCGCGGCTTCTCGTAGTTGATGAACTGGGCAGCCCACATCTGGTGCTGGCCGACGCCCGCACAGTAGATCGCGTCGGGACCGGCGAACTTCCCGACCGAGGAGATGACGAACTCGGGCGACATGGAACCGTCGGACGGACGGTCGTAGCTCAACGGGTACGTCTTGCGGATGCCGTCGAGGTAGACCCACCACTGCTCGAGATCGAGAGTCGTTCCGGTCGCGCGATCGGCCCGCAGAGCCTCGATCAGCTCGGTGATGACCTCGCCGCAGTCGCCCACGATCGGAACGTCCGCGTACCGGTTCTTACCGATCTCGGCCGGGTCGATGTCGGCGTGGATGACCTTGGCATCCGGCGCGAAGGACGAGAGCTGACCGGTGACGCGGTCGTCGAACCGAGCACCGAGCGTGATGAGCAGATCACTGCGCTGCAGTGCAGCCACCGCAGCCACGGTGCCGTGCATACCCGGCATGCCCAGGTTCAGCTGGTGGGTGTCGGGGAATGCCCCGCGCGCCATCAGCGTGGTGACGACCGGGATGCCGGTCAGTTCTGCCAGCTCGAGAAGTTCTGCCGAGGCATTGGCCTTGATGACGCCACCACCGACGTACAGCACCGGCTGCTTGGCGTCGGCGATGTACCGCGCTGCCTCACGAACCTGCTTGCCGTGCGGCTTGGTGACCGGACGGTACCCGGGCAGACGCATCTCCGGCGGCCACGAGAACGTGGTCTGCGCCTGCAGCACATCCTTCGGGATGTCGACGAGCACGGCACCGGGACGACCCGAGGCCGCGATGTAGAAGGCCTCGGCCATGATGCGCGGGATGTCCGCGCCGTCGGTGATCAGGAAGTTGTGCTTGGTGATGGGCATCGTGATGCCCGAGATATCGGCTTCCTGGAAGCCGTCGGTGCCGATGAGGCTGCGCGCGACCTGACCGGTGATCGCGACGATGGGCACCGAGTCCATCTGTGCATCGGCCAACGGGGTGACGAGGTTGGTTGCACCCGGGCCGGAGGTCGCCATGCAGACGCCGACCCTGCCGGTCGCCTGGGCGTAGCCGGTGGCTGCGTGGCCTGCACCCTGCTCGTGACGCACCA
Organism: Rhodococcus sp. ARC_M12; assembly: GCF_022810385.1. NCBI lineage: Bacteria > Bacillati > Actinomycetota > Actinomycetes > Mycobacteriales > Nocardiaceae > Rhodococcus > Rhodococcus sp. ARC_M12. The sequence continues at coordinate 539,104 of NZ_JALGQI010000001.1, forward strand.
ACACATGGCGCACCTTGACGGAGTCGAAGAGCGGGTCGTAGACCGGGAGGACCGCGCCACCGGGAATTCCGAATACGGTGTCGACGTCGAGTTCCTCGAGGGCTCGAACGACCGACTGTGCGCCGGTGACCTTCTCCGGTGCGACATGACGTCGCGATCCGTCGGTCGCCGCTTCAGCGGACGAGCTGGAGGTGGACGGGCTGGAGGCTGTCCCCGACCTGCGGGTCGTGGGCCCTGGGCGTGCGGTTGGTGCGCTCACTGATTGCTTCCTCAGGAATGTGAAAGTGCTGGGCGATCTCTGGGCAAGAAAAAACCCCCGTCAGCATGTGCTGTACGAGGGTGGCGCGTCGATGCGAGTTTGAACAACCGGCTCAGGCGTTGACGCGCCGGCCGATTACGAGTATCCAATTCCGCTTCACGCGCTCGACGGTAGGCGCGCGCACAGGGAAGAGTCAAACTCGTCACGACGCAATCCCATTATGTGAGATCGCGTAGATGCAATGCGAAGATGAATGGGTGTCGTCTTCGCAGCAGTCCGAACCACCTCGGCCATCATCCCACACTGCCCCTGAGTCACCGAACGGTGCCGAGGCACCGCAACCGTCGACCAGGCAGGTCATTCGCGTCCCGCGTCTCGCGCTCCTCGGCGTGGGACTGCTGTTGTTCGGCACGGGACTGACGGCCGCCAGCTGGCCTGTGGCCATGGGTTGGCTGCTGATTCTGCCCATCGTCGCGGGCATCTGGGTCTTTCGAGTGCGCACCGTGATCACCCCCGAGGCGATCACTGCTCGACGGTTCGTAGGTTCCGACGTGATCGCATGGGAATCGGTCGTGGGTCTCCACTTCCCGGATCGCCGGTGGGGGCGCGTGGTGCTCACCGACAAGAGCGAGAAGTCGCTGCCGCTGGTGCGTTTCGATCTCCTCCCCCAACTCGCCGCGGCCAGCGGCGGCCGCATCACGGATCCCTACGCTGCGGCCGCGGCCGCGGCCGCGGCCGAAGCCGAGGATCGAGACCGGGAGGAAGCCGAGAACGCCGAGAACGACGGCGAGCAGGCACCGAAGGAGCAGTAGACCGGCGGCGAGTAATCTCGTCGATGCGAGAAACCGCTGCAACGAACGAGGACTACGCACTATGCCGCCGCTACGCTCACGGGTCACCACTGTCGGACGCAATGCCGCGGGCGCACGCTCGCTGTGGCGCGCCACCGGAATGACCGATTCGGATTTCGGAAAACCCATCGTCGCCATCGCGAACTCCTACACCCAGTTCGTTCCCGGCCACGTGCATCTGAAGAACGTCGGCGAGATCGTCGCCGACGCCGTACGAGCTGCAGGCGGCGTTCCCCGTGAGTTCCACACCATCGCCGTCGACGACGGTATAGCCATGGGCCACGGCGGCATGCTGTACTCGCTGCCCAGCCGCGAGATCATCGCCGACTCCGTCGAGTACATGGCCAACGCCCACACCGCCGATGCGCTCGTCTGCATCTCCAACTGCGACAAGATCACTCCCGGCATGCTCAATGCCGCGATGCGCCTGAACATCCCCGCCGTGTTCGTCTCCGGTGGACCGATGGAGGCAGGCAAGGCCGTGGTCGTCGACGGCGTCGCACAGGCACCGACCGACCTGATCACCGCCATTTCGGCCAGCGCGAACGACGCGGTGTCCGAAGAAGGCCTCGACGAGGTCGAGCGCAGCGCGTGCCCCACGTGCGGTTCCTGCTCGGGCATGTTCACGGCGAACTCGATGAACTGTCTCACCGAAGCCCTCGGCCTGGCATTGCCGGGAAACGGATCGACTCTCGCCACGCACGAGGCCCGCCGCGCGCTGTTCACGCGCGCAGGCACCACCATCGTCGAGGCCGCGTTGAAGTACTACCGCGACGAGGACGAATCCGTACTCCCCCGCAACATCGCCACACCGGCCGCATTCCGCAACGCGATGGCTCTCGACGTGGCGATGGGTGGATCGACCAACACGGTGCTGCACACCCTCGCGGCCGCGCAGGAGGGTGAGGTCGACTTCGACCTCGACACCATCGACGCCATCAGCCGCAAGGTCCCGTGCCTGGCAAAGGTCTCCCCCAACTCCGACTACCACATGGAAGACGTGCATCGAGCCGGCGGAATCCCGGCTCTCCTCGGCGAACTGCGGCGCGCGAACCTGCTCGACACCGACGTCTCGACCGTGCACACCAAGAGCTTCGACGAGTGGCTCGACACGTGGGACATCCGATCCGGTGCTGCGTCCGACGAGGCGATCGAGCTGTTCCATGCCGCTCCCGGCGGCGTCCGCACCGTCGAACCGTTCTCCACGACCAACCGCTGGTCCTCGCTGGACACGGACGCCGCGGGCGGCTGCATCCGCGATCTCGAGCATGCCTACACGGTCGAGGGCGGTCTGGTGGTGCTCCGCGGCAACATCGCACTCGACGGTGCGATCCTCAAGACTGCGGGCATCGACGAGGACCTGTTCTCCTTCCAGGGACCGGCACTGGTCGTCGAATCGCAGGAAGAAGCCGTCTCGGCCATTCTGCAGAAGAAGATTCAGCCCGGTGACGTACTGGTCGTTCGCTACGAGGGACCCAAGGGCGGTCCCGGAATGCAGGAGATGCTGCATCCGACGGCCTTCCTCAAGGGTGCCGGTCTCGGCAAGGTCTGCGCACTGATCACCGACGGCCGCTTCTCCGGCGGAACGTCGGGGCTGTCCATCGGACACATCTCCCCCGAGGCCGCGGCGGGTGGTGTGATCGGGCTCGTCGAGAACGGCGATCAGGTGCGCATCGACGTCGCCACTCGAACCCTCGAAATCCTCGTCGACGACGAGACCCTCGACACACGCCGCGCGAAGATGAACGCGTCGGAGCGTCCGTGGCAGCCGGTCGATCGCCAGCGCACGGTGACCACTGCGCTACGCGCGTACGCCGCGTTGGCGACATCAGCGGACAAGGGTGCTGTTCGTTACGTCCCGTGACCGGGTGAGTGGAGCCTGCGGAGCGCAGGCAGGTGAGCGGAAGTTCGTAGTCTGCTACGAACTTCCGCTCACCTGGGTTGTACCGGTGTTCGAGGTCAGCGGACGACGGGGTTGGCCCCGTTCAGGAAGATCCAGATGCACACGCCTGCTGCGATGCCGACAGCGAGCGCCAGGAACGAGCCGATCCGCGGTCGGGTTGCCCATCCGCGACGTCCGTCGAACGAGATGCGTCCCGGGCCGGTGAGGATGAGCGCGGCTGCGGCGAATCCGAGAACCGTCTCGTATTCGACGCCGCCGGTGCCGGAGAACTGCAATCCGGGCTCGACGGCCTGCTTGAAGCACCACGCGTTGATGATCGTCGCCAGTACAGCCGCGCCGGCAAGCGGAGTTGCCAGGCCGAGGATCAGCAGCGCGCCGCCGAGGGTTTCGCCTGCTGCGGCCGCGATCGCGAGGATCTCCGAATAGCGGAATCCCGAATCCTCCAGCAGGTTCTGGAATCCGTCGAGACCGGGGCCGTTCCACAAGCCGACGAGCTTCTGCAGGCCGTGGCCGAGAAAGACCGCACCGATTGCCACGCGAAGCACGAACAGGCCCAGATCGGTGGTGCCGCGGCGCGCGGGAACCTCGACGGTCTCGGTGCGAATTTCGGGCTCGGGGGCGACGGCGGCCGCAGTTGCGCCACCTGCGGACGTACCGAGGTACTCGGTGGAGCGATCGGAGTACGCATTCGACGACGTACTGTCCGAGGCAGACCGGCGTTCGGTCGGCGCGTCGGCGAAGGCCGACGGGCGATAGGTCTGCATCTTCTCCGTGGGCTGCGCATCGGCCGAGCGTGCGTCGGACGACGACGACGAGTTCGGAAAGTCGAGTTCGTCGTCGGTACGAGGCAGCCGGTCCGAGCGCTGAGCGCCGAACGCCGTGGTCGGTGTACCGGAGGTATCGGTGCTGTCGGACGCGGACGTCTCGGAGGTGGAGCGCGAGGGAGGAATTTTCTCCGTGGGATTGTCGTACGGGCTCTCGGCCGGTTCGTACGACGTATCCGGCCGGTTGGGGTCGCGCGGTGTATCGGTCACCTCTCCACACTAGAGCCGATGTGCCCTCCACACCGACGTCGACGCTCACGGCCGCGTGGCGAGTCTTCCCGGACGTTCCGTACCGTTCGAAGCATGAAGCCGGTCGGAGCGTCGCCACGAACTGCAACCGCTGCTGTCGTCGCCCTGTCGATGACCGCTGCCCTGCTCGCCGGGTGCGCCCGTTTCGACGACTCGAATTCATCACCCTTCACTCCTGCGCCCGAGGTGGGCGCGGCCGAGCTGGAGCCGACGACGCCCAGCGAGACGACGCCGCCGGCCGATCCCAACTCACCGCCCCCGCCATCCGGTCCGTGTGTCGACCCCGATCCGGCGGTCATCGCGACGTGCCTTGACACCACGGGCGGGCTCGTCGCACTCCCCGACGGTCAGGCGGCTCTGGTTGCCGAGCGTCGCACCGGTCGCATCATGGAGGTCGCGGCAAACCGGACACCCGTCGAAGTGGCACGCATCGACGTGGACGGCACCGGCGACGGTGGCCTTCTCGACATCGCACTGTCTCCGACGTACATCGAGGACGGGTTGCTCTACGCCCTCATCACCACGTCCACGGACACCAGGGTGGTCCGACTCGCCCAGGGCGATGTCCCGAAGGACATCCTGACCGGTATTCCTCGCGGCGCGACGGGCAACCGCGGAGCGATCGACTTCTACACTCCCAACGAGCTACTGGTACTGACCGGCGACAACGGTGATCCGGCTGCGGCTGCAAGCCCGAACTCCCTGTCCGGCAAGTTGTTACGGGTGACCTCGCTGTCCCCGACACCGAGTCCCCCGCGGCCGCAGATCGCACTCAGCGGTATCGGCACGGCGGGCGACGTCTGCACCGACGGCACCGGGAACATCTACGTCACCGACCGCACCGCACTCGAGGATCGCCTGCAGCGCATCGACACTCTGGGTGCGGTGTTCTCACCGGTATGGACGTGGCCCGACCGTCCAGGTGTCGCAGGTTGTGCAGCGGGCGAGGGCGGCGTCGCGGTTGCGCTCACGACAGCCAGAGCTGTTGCGGCACTGACGACGGACCCCAACACCGGCGCGGTCTCCGCCGAACCGACATTGCTGATCCAGGACGAGTACGGGCAGCTCGGCGGAGCAACGAGCTCAGCCGACGGACAGATCCTGGTGGGCACCGTCAACAAGACCGGACCCACTCCCGGACCCACCGATGACCGCGTCGTCAAGGTGCCGTTCCCCGGTGGCGGCGGAGGCGGCTTCGACTGACCCGGACACGACTGCGGCCGAACGCGTATCACGTTCGGCCGCAGTCGATATGGAAGGTCAGGACTGGCCGCAGGCCGCGAGGACCAACTCCTTGACGCGAGCCGCATCGGCCTGGCCGCGTGTTGCCTTCATCACCGCACCGACGATGGCACCGGCTGCCTGAACCTTGCCGCTGCGGATCTTCTCGACAACACCGGGATTGGCGGCCAGGGCCTCGTCGACAGCGGCCTGCAATTTCGTGTCGTCCTTCTCCAGCACCAGGTTTCGCGCAGACATCACCTGCGCCGGCTCACCCTCTCCCGCCAGTACCCCGTCCACCACCTGACGAGCACCGTTGTTGTTGAGCTTGCCGTCCGCAACCAGCGCGGCCACCTCGGCGACCTGAGCCGGAGTGATGGCCAGATCGGTCAGCTCGACACCGGCGATGTTGGCCTGCTGAGCCAGGTACGACACCCACCACGACCGCGCGGCCTGCGCCGACGCACCGGCCTCGACCGTCGCCGAGACGAGCTCGAGCGCACCGGAATTGACGAGGTCGCGCATCTCCTCGTCCGAGACACCCCACTCCTTCTGAATCCGACCGCGGCGCAACCACGGCAGCTCGGGCAACGTCGCCCGGAGCTCCTCGATCCACGCCGCGTCGGGAGCGACAGGTGCCAGGTCGGGCTCGGGGAAGTAGCGGTAGTCCTCGGCAGTCTCCTTCTTGCGGCCCGCGGTGGTGGTGCCGTCGGACTCCTGGAAGTGCCGAGTCTCCTGCGTCACCTCGCCGCCCGATTCGAGCACCGCTGCCTGACGCCGCATCTCGTACCGAACGGCAACCTCGACGCTCTTGAGCGAGTTGACGTTCTTCGTCTCGGTGCGCGTGCCGAATTCGGTTGCCGTCTTCTCCATCAGCGACACGTTGGCGTCGCAACGCAACGAACCCTGGTCCATCCGCACGTCGGACACGTTCAGTGACTTCAACAGGTCACGCAACGCGGTGACGTATGCACGGGCGACCTCGGGCGCGCGCGCACCGGTTCCCGTGATGGTCTTGGTCACGATCTCCACCAACGGCACACCGGCACGGTTGTAATCGAGCAGCGAATGCGACGCCCCCTCGATGCGGCCGGTCGCCCCACCGACGTGCGTCGACTTACCGGTGTCCTCCTCCATGTGCGCCCGTTCGATCTCGACGCGGAACGTACTGCCGTCGTCGAGCAGAACGTCGAGGTAGCCCTCGGTCGCAATCGGCTCGTCGTACTGCGAGATCTGATAGTTCTTCGGCTGATCCGGGTAGAAGTAGTTCTTACGAGCGAACCGCCCCCACGGAGTGATCGAGCAGTTGAGCGCCAGCCCGATCCGAATCGCCGACTCCACCGCGGCGGAATTGACCACCGGAAGCGCGCCGGGGAGGCTCAGGCACACGGGGCACACCTGCGTGTTCGGCTCCGCACCGAACTCGGTGGGGCAGCCACAGAACATCTTGGTCGCCGTACCCAACTCCACGTGGACCTCCATGCCCAACACGGGGTCGAACTTGGCGAGCACATCGTCGTAATCGATCAAATCGACGGTTGCAGCAGTCATGCACGCAAGTTTATGTCCTACCCACTGTCGGCCGTGCCCGCAGGCTCCACTCCGGCAGGAAAGCGCCAGTGATCATGCGTGTTCGCTACCGTGCACGGGTGACTGCCCCGGAGAAGCAGACTCTGCCCCGACCGCGCTGATGACACCGGTTCAGCCGAAGAACGCGGCGGCGTCGTCGTATCGGGTCTGCGGTACCCGCTTGAGTTGCTTGGTGGCCTCGGCCAAGGACACCAGGCCGATTTCGGTTCCGCGCAGCGAGACCATCTTGCCGAAGTCCCCCGAATGGGCCGCATCGGTCGCGTTGACGCCGAATCGTGTTGCGAGAACGCGGTCGTACGGCGTCGGCGTTCCACCTCGCTGGACGTGGCCGAGGACCGTGGTGCGAACTTCCTTGTTGATGCGGCGCTCGATCTCGACGCCGAGCTGGTGGGCAACCCCGGTGAATCGAACGTGCCCGAACTCGTCGATACCGCCGTCGAGTAGCTCCATCGAACCCTCGAGCGGCTTGGCCCCCTCGGCAACGACGCAGATGAAGTGCGAGTCTCCTCGCTGAAAGCGCTTGCGCACCAACGTGCAGACTTCTTCGACGTCGAACGGTTGCTCCGGGATCAGCGTCATGTGCGAACCCGACGCCAGGCCGGCGTGCAGAGCGATCCACCCGGCGTGCCGACCCATCACCTCGACGAGCATCACGCGCTGATGGGATTCCGCGGTGCTGTGCAAGCGGTCGATCGCATCGGTGGCGATCGTCAGTGCCGTGTCGAAGCCGAATGTGACGTCGGTGCAGTCGATGTCGTTGTCGATCGTCTTGGGCACACCGACCACCGGCACCCCCTCCTCCGACAACCATGCGGCAGCAGTGAGGGTTCCTTCGCCACCGATCGGGATCAACACATCGATGCCGTTGTCCTCGAGAGTCTGCTTGACCCGATCGAGCCCGGCGCGCAACACATCCGGATTGGTGCGCGCGGTGCCGAGCATCGTGCCGCCCTTGGTGAGCAGTCGATCGTTGCGGTCGTCGTTACGCAGCTGCACCCGACGGTCTTCGAGAAGCCCGCGCCATCCGTCCTGGAAACCGACGACAGAGGAGCCGTACCGAGCGTCCGCGGTGCGGACGACTGCGCGAATCACCGCATTCAGCCCTGGGCAATCGCCGCCTCCGGTCAGAACTCCGATGCGCATCGGTTGTCGCCTCTCTGCTCGCAGGTCCGTGAAGCGGACCCAGTGACGGACGTCAGCCTAATCGGGCGTGGGATGCTGCGCGCGTCGGTACCGTTCGGCCCTCACTTCGGTGTGACGACGCCGGTCTCGTAGGCAAGCACGACGGCCTGGGCGCGGTCGCGCAATCCGAGCTTTGCGAGAACCTTGCCGACGTGCGTTTTCACGGTCTGTTCGGCGAGAAACAGCGAGGCCGCAATCTCCGAATTGGACATGCCGGTGGCGATGAGTTCGAGGACCTCGCGTTCCCGCGGAGTCAGATCGCTCAGCCGCGGCGACGCGTGTCGCCGCGATCCCCGCCGGGAGGTGACGTCGGCGATGAGCCGTCTCGTCACCGAGGGGGCCAGCAACGCCTCGCCGGCGGCGACGACCCGAACACCGCGAATCAACTCCTCGGCCGGGGCATCCTTGAGCAGAAAACCACTCGCACCGAGAGCCAGCGCCTCGTAGACGTAGTCATCGATGTCGAACGTGGTCAGCATCAGAATGCGTACCGGCGACGGAAGCGATGCGGTGAGAATCGCGCGAGCAGCATCGAGACCGTTCATCTCGGGCATTCTCACGTCCATCAGCACCACGTCGGGCAACAGCCGGGCGACCTCCCTGACCGCCGTTCTGCCGTTGTCGGCGTCTCCGACGACGGAAATGTCGGCCTGAGCGCCGAGGAGCGCACCGAAACCCTGCCGCACCATTGCCTGGTCGTCGGCGATGAACACCGTGGTAGCCACGGGCAACAGCCTAGGCGAGATCGTTCCGAACAACCGATGCAGTCGATATCGGCATGCCGTTCGGAACGTGCACCGCTACCTCGAACCCGCCGTCGGGCAGCGCGGTCGCATGCAGCCAGCCGTGTGCGGCGCGCGCACGATCGCGCATGCCCGCTATCCCGTGCCCACCGGTGTCGGATCCGGCGGTGCGTCCGACACTCGTGTTCGGTGACGGCGCATTGACCACCGTCATGACGACGGTGCTCGGCCCGACGGTGATGTCGACGGTCACTGCGGCTTCGGGGGCGTGGCGGGCAGCATTCGACAACGACTCCTGCAGAATGCGATACAACGCCAAACCCGTTGTGTCGGCAATGGATTCGACCGGACCGGTGACCGTCCAGCGCACCTCCATACCTGCCTTGCGACTCGCCTCCAGGGTACGTTCGAGGTCCAGTGCATTCGGTGCCGGCGCATCCTGCCACTGCTGTCCGTCGCTGCGCAGGACCCCCAGCATTCCCCGGATCTCGTTGAGCGCTTCCCGTGCGGTAGCTCCGATCGACTCGAATTCCTGTGCTGCGGCAACAGATACGTCATCGAGCCGATACGGCGCACTCTGCGCCTGCACGACGACCATCGACATGTGGTGAGCAACAACGTCGTGCAGATCGCGGGCGATCTTGGCCTTCTCCTCGAGAACGGTGCGTCGGGTGCGCTCGAGTTCACTGACTTCCTCTTGCTGCGCGAGCTGCCTGCGGGAGAGAACGAGCCAGCGGATCAACAGTCCGAACACCACGACTGCGGTCAGACCCACCGACCAGCCGACGCCGTCCGAGCCCGGCATGTAGGCGAAGAACACGAGCATGCTGGCCGACCAGGCCAGGAGAAGCAGCGACGCAGGTGACCTCAGAGCGACGGCGAACAACAACGACAGCAGAACGAGAATGTGCACTACCTGCCAGGGATAGTCGTAGCCCGCAACGCGATCGAATGCCACCGGAATCACCAGCGCGGACAGCGCCGAGACCGCCCACCCCAGTGCGGGATTGATGCGGATCAACGCGAACGGAAACGCGGCGAGCGCGCCGACGATTGGCAGCAACGGTCCCGAAACATCATGTGTCAACGGCAATGTCGGCCACGAGATCGAATACAGCACCGCCGTGACCGTGACGATCAGTACGTCGATCGAGCGGAAGCCGGCAATGCGAGTCGGCACTCGACGCCGCACTACTCCGGTGCCGGGTTCTGTCGCTCTGTTCTTACGCACGGACCGAGCTTAAGGAGTGTGAGCCGACCAGGTCGTCATACCTGAGTATCGGTTCGGTCCACTACCCAGGTACCGGGTCGCGCTCCGAACGCCCTCCACGGGCGCTGCAGAACGAGACCTGGGTCCGATGTTCGACGGGTCCGTCGCTCCTTAGCGTCGAACGCCATGAGCAGCAACACTTCTCGGAAATTCGCGTTTCTGGCGGGAGCGATCGTGGCGGTCACGTCCACGACCGGCGCAGCATCGAAACCGCCGGCTGCAGACTCGACTTCACCGGTCGCGGTGTCGCTGCACGCACTGATCACCGAGTCGCCGGACACCGCCGTCCTGAGCATTCCCGACGATTTCACGTCGGTGATGGGGTACCGGCCTCGGGTGCAGGACGACATCGCGGAGAACCCGCGCGGAGACTGTTCGTCGCCCGTACCCCTGCCGTCGGAGTTCGATTCCGCATGCAAGGCCCACGATCTGGGTTACGACCTCATTCGATACGCCGCTGCCACGGGAGCAACAGTGGACCCGGAGTGGCGCAGGTCGGTCGACGCCCAGCTCGAGACGCGCATGCACGCCGCCTGCGTGGACCGGGCCGACGACGGATCCCGTCGAGTATGCGACGCCGCCGCATCGGTGGCGTCAACCGCCGTTGACGTCAATTCCTGGCGACAGTCCTTCGGAGCACCGATGGCCGAACCCATGTTGCCGTTCGTGTCGGGCAGCGCAGGCATCGCGCTGATTGCGCTGTCGGTGACCGCAACCGGCCGGTATGTGCACCGACGCGCATTGTCGGCCGAACTGATGTCCGAGCCGGCGGTTCACGCATGATCGGCTCGATTGCCGGAGTCGCCGCAGTCGGCAGGCGAAGCGGTGCACGGACAGTCGACACTGCATCTTGGCCGTCGACTGGCAGCCGAGTTCCTCGAATCGGAACCTCCGTTGCACTCACCGCTGCGGTGATGGTGTCGTCCGCTCCTTCGTTGCTCCCACGGCCGGCCGCCACCCAAGCCGTGTTGACCGGTGTCCTGATGGCGAGTGCACTCGCCGTGATGTGGTCGGCCCGGCGCGCGCTCGGCTCACGGAAGCCCGATCGGGTGCGCCTGCGGGCCTGGGCGGCGGGTGCCGGGACACTGACGGCGATCGCGTCGTCGGTCGCGAATCTTCGGTGGCAGAACCGACTACGAGCCGCCATGGATTTCGACACGGTCGAGTGGCGGTACGCACTGGACGTCGCTGCAGGGGCTATCTGTGTTGCGCTGCTTCTCTGCGGACTGGGCCGTGCGGCCACGAGAATCGGCGGTGCACTCGGCGGTGATCGATCGGTGATCCTGATTGCGATTGCCGGTCTCATGGCGTACTTCGTTGCCGCACCCGCCGTCTGGTCTGCGATGTCGACCTCGTTCTCTGCCTCGAATTCGGCGCTCGACGATGCCGTGACCACTCCGAGCTCGACAACGAGGTCCGGGGCACCGGGTTCGCTCGTCCCGTGGCGCACCCTCGGCAGAGAGGGCCGGAAGTTCGTCTCCGGTGGTCTCGACCTCGAGACAGTGCGCACCTACGTGGGGCTCGATTCGGCACCCACGCTTGATCGGCGGGTCGCATTGGCCGTCGCGGACATGGATCGCGCCGGTGCCTTCGAGCGCAGCGTCGTGGTCGTCGCGATACCGACCGGATCGGGGTGGGTGGACGAGAACGCTGTCATCGGAGCCGAGAGCAGGTTCGGCGGCGATGTCGCCACGGTGGCGGTGCAGTACTCGAACAAGCCCAGTTGGGCGACGTTCCTGTTCGCCGAGGACGACGCGCGCCGCTCCGCGAACGCAATGGTTCGTGCGGTCGCTGCGCGAGCGGCGTCGGAATCGACACCGCCCGACGTGATCGTCTACGGCCAGAGTTTGGGTGCGGTGGCGGGAAGCGACGCGTACGTGTCGCTCGAGCGCAGCGATCCCAGTGTCTGCGGTGCCGTCTGGGCAGGTCCACCCGCCGGAGCCGTGAACGCGGAGGGCTCAACGGTAGTGGCCAATTCCTCCGATCCCGTCGTTCGCTGGTCCGCCGAGCTGCTGTGGTCACCGCCGCACACGTTGGCCACCCCGCCCGACGCACCGACGCCGATGTGGCTGCCCCTCGTGAGTTTCGTTCAGACGACCGTCGATCTCGCGGCGGCGCTCGACGTCGACGCAGGTCACGGCCATCGGTACGGAACCGACCAAGGTACGAGCATGCCACGGTGTCGGTGACGACACGTCCGGGCGTCAGTCGAGCAGCCCCAATCGTCCACCGAGCCAATCCATTTCCTGCTCCAGCGCCGGGGCCCACACCTGCATCGAGTGCCCACCGGGCAACTCGCTGTAGTGCACGTCGAGACCTGCAGCCTGTGCTGCAGAGAAGGCCCGCTCGGTTTGCGGTCGGAACTCCTCGTCGTCGGCACCGACTACGAAAGCACCGGCCGAATCGGGAAAGCTGATGCGCGAGAGAACGTCCAGCGGCGTCGCGCGCTCGAAACGCGCCTCGTTCGCCGGGGTGTCCGCGCCGAATGCCGCTGCGACGGACTCGCTTCTCGTGCCCCGGCGTTGCTCGTCCTCGCCTGAGATGTCGAGAAAGGTGGGATACACCGAGGGCGCAGTCACCGCCAGCTGCAACGCACACGTTCCCCCGTAGGAATAGCCGCCCACCGCCCAGGCTCTCGGATCCGAGGACACCCGAAAATTCGACCGAATCCACTGCGGCACATCGACGGACAGGTACGTAGCGGCATTTCCGAGGTCCGAATCCATGCACATCGGATTTGCCTCGGTGTCACCCAGGCCGTCGGCCACCACGACGATCGGGGCCGCACCGCCGTGACGTGCAGCGAAGGCGTCCATCGTCTGGGCCAGACGACCACCCTCGATCCAGTCGACGACATGGCCGGGTTGGCCGGTGAGAAGCACCAGCACAGGTAGGTCGCTCGTACCGGAGTCGTACGACGCCGGAAGGTAGACGGTCGCGGGCCGCGCGGCGAAATGCGACACCGTGCCGGGCACGTCCACGTCCATCAACCTGCCGGTGCCCTCGGTCTCGACGGCCGGTCGGTGGCCCAGCGCCACGGCCACCGTCGGGTATCGAGTGACGGTCAGATTGGTGAACACCGTCGCCGCGACCAGAAGCGACGCCACGAGACCGAGAGCACTCAGCGGGCCGAACACCGTTCCCAGTGCACGACCCCGCCTGACCCGCAGTACGACAGCGACGAGCAGCACAGCCGTGACGACAGCAGTTGCAGTCAACGCGACCGCGGGCACTGCACCGGACAGCAGGGGCAGATGAGCCAGATCGACGGCCCACCGATGCAGCACCTCGAACTACCTCAGAGCGCCGCGAGCGGTCTCGTACGCGGCACCGACACGGTAGAGCCGCTCGTCTGCGAACGCCGGGGCCATGATCTGAAGGCCCACCGGTAGCCCGTCCTCGGACGCGAGGCCCGACGGCACCGACATCGCGCAGTGGCCCGCGAGGTTCGTCGGCAGCGTGCACAGGTCGTTGAGATACATCGCCATCGGATCGTCGACCTTGTCGCCCAACGGGAATGCCGTCGTCGGGGTCGTCGGCGACACCAGCACGTCGACCTTCTCGTATGCGGCATCGAAGTCGCGTGCGATCAACGTGCGCACCTTCAGGGCCGAACCGTAGTAGGCGTCGTAGTAGCCCGCCGAGAGTGCGTACGTTCCGATCATGATGCGGCGCTTGACCTCCGGTCCGAACCCCTGCGCGCGCGTGGTGGCCATGACCTGCTCGGCACTGTGCTTGCCGTCGTCACCCGCGCGCAATCCGTACCGCATGCCGTCGAACCGAGCCAGGTTGGACGACACCTCCGACGGAAGAATCAAGTAGTAGGCGGCCAACGCATGCACGAAGTTGGGACACGACACCTCGACCACCTCGGCACCGAGCTCGGTGAGGGTGGCCACCGCGGCGTCGAACGACGAGATGACACCGGGCTGGTACTTGTCCGAGTGCAGTTCCTTGACGACACCGACGCGAACGCCCGCCAGGTCACCGCGAGCGCCTTCTCGGGCCGCTTGCACGACCGGTCGAACCGCCGTGTCCACCGACGTGGAATCTCGCGCGTCGTACCCGGCGATGACCTCGTGCAGCAACGCGGTATCGAGCACGGTTCGACCACACGGGCCGCCCTGATCGAGGGAGGACGCACAGGCGATCAGTCCGTAACGCGAGACGCTGCCGTAGGTCGGCTTGGTTCCCACGGTGCCGGTCAGGGCCGCCGGCTGACGAATCGATCCGCCGGTGTCGGTGCCGATGGCCAGAGGGGCCTGGTACGAGGCGAGCGCCGCTGCACTGCCTCCGCCCGAGCCGCCGGGAATCCGCGTGGTGTCCCAGGGGTTCTTGGTCGGTCCGTACGCCGAGTTCTCGGTCGACGAGCCCATCGCGAACTCGTCCATGTTGGTCTTGCCCAATACCGGAATGCCCGCGGCCCGCAGCTTCGAGGTCAACGTCGAGTCGTACGGCGACATCCACCCGTCGAGAATCTTCGATCCGGCCGTCGTCGGCATGTCCGTGGTGGTGAACACGTCCTTGAGCGCGAGCGGCACGCCGGCCAGGGCCGACGCGGGTGCCTGTCCCGCAGACAGCCCGGCATCGACGTCGGTCGCCGCCGAGAGTGCCTCGACTCCCGCGACATGCAGGAATGCGTGCAGGTCACCGTCGACCTCGGAGATCCGGTCCAGATGCGCCTGGGTCACCTCGACCGCGCTGACGTCACGAGCATGAATACGGGTGGCGAGCTCGGACGCATCGAGCTTCGTCAGGTCGGTCATTCGCTCTCTCCCAAGATCTGCGGCACCGCGAAACGGCCCTCTTCGGCGTTCGGTGCACCGGACAGCGATTGCTCCGGCGTCAGGCCGGGAACGATCACGTCGGGACGCGTCACGTTGACGATGTCGCTGGGGTTGGCCGTGGGCGGAACGTCGTCCGTCGCCACCTCCGCCACTGCCTTGACGTGATGAAGAATCGAATCCAGCTGGCCGGCGAACTCGTCGAGTTCGGCATCGCCGAGAGCCAATCGCGACAGCCGGGCGAGGTGGGCGACCTCGTCGCGGGAGATGTCTGGCACCGCGTAGACCCCTTTCACACAGTAGGAGCGGAGCCTGCCGAAGCGGCCCCGTATTTGTGCAGAGCGAACCGTTCAGGTTCGCGAACGCGGTCCAGCCTAGTGCGCAGCACTACGCAGGCTTCACTCACGCCTGGCGGCTGCTCCGGGTGTCAGAATTGTCACGGCTCGCGTTGCGCGAGGTACCGGACAGGTCGAAGATGCAAGGATTGCTCGCGCCGGGGTTCACCGTGTTCCCTTCGCAGTGGCCGAAGTACGCCAGAAGTCGACAAGGGAGCTGCCATGTCCTACCTGCTCCGCGTCCAGCTACCGGACCGTCCGGGCAGCCTCGGATCGTTGGCCGTCGCGCTCGGTTCGGTCGGGGCGGACATTCTCTCGCTCGACGTCATCGAACGTGGCGACGGCTATGCCGTCGACGATCTGGTGGTCGATGTCGCGCCCGGTTCGCTTCCCGACACGCTGATCACGGCCGCCGAGAACCTCGACGACGTCCGGGTCGATTCCATACGGCCGTACACCGGCGTGCTCGACACACACCGCGAGCTGGAATTGATCGATCGCGTCGCCGCGGCGTCCGATGACCGGCTGCAGGTGCTCGTCGACGGCGCTCCCCGCGTCCTGCGAGTGGGGTGGAGCACCGTCGTCGCCACCAACGCGCACGGCCCGTTCCGTCTCGTGGGGAGCTCAGGAGCTCCCGAGACCCACGCCGCCGAACTGCCGTGGTTCCCGTTGACAGCCCCCGCCGCCCTGGATGCCGACGCAGAGTGGGTCCCCCAGGTGTGGCGCGACATGGACACCAAGATCGCCGCTGCTCCCCTCGGCACCACCGGCACCGTGCTCATGCTGGGCAGACCGGGAGGTCCGGAATTCCGGCCGTCGGAGGTGGCCCGACTCGGATACCTCGCCGGCATCGTCGCGACGGTACTGAACTGACCAGTCCGCGCCCGATCAGTCCTGCGCGTCCGGTTCGGCCGGAGCCACCGCGTCGGGTCCCTCTGTCAACAACAGGGTGAAACCCGCTTCGTCCAGCACCGGTACGCCGAGCTCGATTGCCTTGTCGTGCTTGGAACCCGGGGCTTCGCCGACAACCACGAACGCGGTCTTCTTGGAGACCGAGCCCGCGGCCTTACCACCGCGCAGCAGAATCGCTTCCTTGGCTTCGTCGCGCGAATACGACGTCAACGACCCGGTGACCACGATCGAGAGTCCCTCGAGATTGCGCTCGATCGACGCGTCGCGCTCGTCCTCCATCCGCACACCGGCATTGCGCCACTTCTCGACGATGGCCCGGTGCCAGTCGACGTCGAACCACTCGGAAACAGCGGCCGCAATGGTGCCGCCTACCCCGTCCACCGCCGACAGCTCCTCGACGGACGCGGCCTCGATCAGCTCCAGGCTGCCGAATTCTCCGGCGAGGGCCCGTGCGGCGGAGGGGCCGACGTGGCGGATGGACAGGCTCACCAGCACTCGCCACAGGGGCTGATTCTTGGCGGTGGACAAGTTGTCGAGCAGTTTGCGTCCGGTGGCCGACAACGCGCCTGACTTGGTGCGGAAGATCGCCGTCTTCATCAGGTCGTCCTCGGTGAGCGAGAACAGATCGCCCTCGTCCTCGATCGCACCGGTGGCCAGAAGATCCGTCGCTGCTTCGTATCCGAGACCCTCGATATCGAATCGCTGCCGTTCGGCCACGAAGAACACCCGCTCGCGGCGTTGCGCCGGGCAGAACTGTGAATTGGGGCAGCGCAGGTCCGCGTCCCCGTCCTTGGCCGGCGCCAACGGCGTGGAGCATTCCGGACATTCGGTGGGCATGACGAACTCGGTCTCGTCACCGGTCCTGGCATCGGCGACCGGACCCAGCACCTCCGGAATGACCTCTCCCGCTTTGCGAATCGTGACGGTGTCACCGATCAGAACGCCTTTGCGTTTGACCTCCGACGCATTGTGCAGGGTTGCCAGAGACACCGTGGAACCCGCGACCAGCACCGGCGTCATGTACGCGAACGGGGTCACTCGCCCGGTTCGGCCGACGCTGACCCGAATGTCGAGCAGGGTGGTGGTGACTTCCTCGGGTGGATACTTGTACGCGATGGCCCACCGCGGTGCTCGCGACGTCGTTCCCAGCCGGCGGTGCAACGACATCTCGTCGATCTTGACCACCAGACCGTCGATCTCGTGTTCGACGTCGTGGCGGTGCTGGTCCCAGTAGTCGACCTTCTCGATGACGGCGTCGATGCCCTGCACGCGCGCAGTGTGGGTGGAGATCGGCAGACCCCACGCCTGCAGAGCCTCGTACGCGTGCCATTGCGAATCGGGGGTGAAGCCGACCATCCGTCCGAAGCCGTGACAGATCATGCCCAGACGTCGTTTCGAGGTGACGGCCGGGTTCTTCTGACGAAGCGAGCCTGCCGCCGAGTTCCGTGGATTGGCGAACGGGGGTTTGCCCTCCTCGACGAGTGCCGCGTTGAGCGCCTGGAAGTCCTCCAACCGGAAGAACACCTCACCGCGCACCTCGAGCAGCTCCGGGACGGGATACTCGTCGCTGCCGGTCAAGGTATCGGGGATGTCGTCGATCGTCCGAGCGTTCAGCGTGACGTCCTCGCCGGTACGCCCATCACCTCGGGTGGCACCGCGCACCAGAGTGCCGTTCTCATACACCAGGTTCAACGCCACGCCGTCGATCTTGACCTCGCACAGATAGTCCAGATCGGACCCTGCCTCGGTCTCGACCCGCTTGGCCCAGGCGCGAAGCTCGTCGTGATCGAACACGTTGTCCAGGCTCAGCATTCGTTCCAGATGGTCGACGGCGGTGAACTCCGTCGCGAAACCGCCGCCCACGAGTTGGGTCGGCGAGTCCGCCGTGCGCAGATCCGGGTGCGCTCGTTCGAGATCGTTCAGTTCGCGCAGCAGAGCGTCGAACTCACCGTCCGACACGATGGGCGAATCGCGTACGTAGTAACGGAACTGATGTCCACGTACTTCCTCGGCCAGCGTCTGCCACCGTTCACGGTCGGCGGAGGTGGCGGGATCGAGTTCGACTCCGGCAGCCTCGGCGGCATCGTCGGTTCCTGCAGGCAGTTCGGTCGGTTCGGGCACGTCTCGAAGATTATCCGAACCCACCGACAGGCAGGCACCGACTATCTCCCCATCAACCCCAGCAACAGCGTCGCACTGACGAGCGCCACCGCGCAGATACCGGCGGTCAGCGCGAAACCGTTCACGAAGGATTCTGCGTAGATGCCGCCCAGCACGGAGGCCATCACCGACAGCAGCACTCCGGCGGGCAATCCACGTCGTTGGGCGTCCGATAACCGATGCATCGGACGATCATCGCAGAAGCTCCGACCCGAGCGCACCGGCGCGGTGGCCGCGGGTGGTTCGGGTTCTCAGATCTCGTCGATGACCAAACTGTTGCCGCCGGACTGCTTGGACCGGTACATCGCTGCGTCCGCCGTCCGTGCTGCCCTTCCGACCACCGATTTGCCCACGTCCCACAGGGCGGAGTCCTCGCGGAGCAGTGCCATTCCCACGCTGACGGTGACGGGGATCTCGTCTCGGCGGTCGGCGAGCACCCGAACCGCGTCGAAGCCGAGATCGACCATCCCCCGCGCGTCGCCGACCATCGCGACCAGGAATTCCTCGCCGCCGGTTCGGGCGAGCACACCGCCCTGGTGCCGCACGAGGCGGCGCAGCCGATCGGCGACTCGAACGATCACCTCGTCGCCGCGGCTGTGCCCGAAGTTGTCGTTGACGGCCTTGAACTTGTCGATGTCGACCACGAGGAAAGCCATGGACATGGTCCCTCTGTCCGCCTGTTGCCACAGATCGAGCAGTTCACTGTCGATGCCGCGCCGGTTGTACACCCCGGTCAACGGGTCGAGCACGGACCTCTTGGCATCGTTGGACAGCGTCGTCCACGCCACCTGGGCGAACACGGGTACTCCGACGGTGGCGAGAAGGAGAACCACGGTGGCCGTTGCCACCGAAGGCCCATCGATGTACGCGACCTCGCCGTTCATCACTGCCACGAACACGCGGATGCCGAACCCGATGATGAACGTCGCGGTCCACACCAGGTGCGCGACGAGCAATCGAGGGCTGAGAAAGTACGTACAGAACGCCCCGGTGACGGCGAAGAGCACCGTCCCGATCAGCGAGGCAACGGGCGCGTAGAGCAGCAGAACCGACGTGGTCAGAATGTCACCGAAGGCGAGGAATCCCACGAAGAACTTCTTGCCCGGAATCGGGCCCAACACGCACCGTGCGGCGACGAGCACCTGAATCACCAGTACGAAGAAGACCCACCCGATTGCCAGGGAGCCGCGTGGACCGAGATCGGAGAACAGCATCAGAATCGAGGTGAGCGCGTACATGAGTACCGCCGAGCCGAACACGACCCGAATGATCCCGGTCAGCGGTCGGGTCGATCGGTGGTTGATGATCCACTCGAAATCGTGCGGCGCTCGATACCAATCGGAGGTGGCCGCGGCCAGTTTCGCTACCAGACCTCGACGGTGCCTGCCCGAACGCCGGCGGGAGGCAACCTCATCGAAGTCGCGACCACCTGATGCCATTTCTCGAACTCCCACCGATTCAACAGACCCCCGACGGCCATGTGAATAGTGTCACACCTGTTCGACGCCCTAAAAGTCGTGGGCTCGAACGGAGCGAAGTCTGCGGCACAGGACGCCGACGCGCTGTGCGATCTCACAACGAATCCGGTGAATCTCCGAACGCAGCGGCCACGTCCCGGGCGAGTCCTGTTGCGCGACGGGCCCACTCCAGTGTGCTGCCGGCCAATCCGCACGTAGGAGTCACCGAAATCAGAGAGGCGAGAACAGATCTGTCGAAACCGAGGCGGTCGATCAACGTGACACCCGGCTCGGCCAGTTCGCGCCAATGGGGTGGCCGCACGGGGTGTTCGGACGGAATCAACCCGAGCATCAACGTCTTGCCGGATTGCAGCAGCTCGCCGACCCCGTCGAAGTCGCTGCGGCGCAGCGCCGTCGCGTCGACGGCGACCGCAGCGGCACGCGAACGGCGAAGCAGATCGAAGGGAACGTCGCCGTCGCAGCAATGCACCGCGACGGGACGGTCGATCGTCTCGATCAGCGAATCGAGGAGGTCGAGAACATCCGGTTGTGGGACTGCCCGCACCGAATCGAGCCCGGTGATGCCCGTCAGGCTGCCGGCCAGAACGGCTGCGAGACTGGGCTCGTCGAGCTGAACGACGACGTCGGCTCCCAGGCGATGCGCCAACTCAGCGCAATGCAGACGCAGTCCCTCGCCGAGGGACTCCGCGAAATGCCGTAGGGCCCCGCGATCGGTGAGGGCTCGATGCCCGTGCCGAAGTTCGACCTGCGCTGCCATCGTGAACGGCCCGGCGGCCTGCACCTTGACGGTGCGGCCGCTGCCGCGCAGCCCCGACACCTCCCACAGTTCCTCGAGTACATCGAGGTCCTCGGCGAGAAAATCGGCTGCGCGACGGCCGGCGAGCATCGGACGTGGCACCACGCGATAACCGGAGGTGCGCACGTCGAGTTCGACGTCGACCATGATGGCTCCGGTGCGACCGATCATGTCCGCTCCGAGGCCGCGAGCCGGAAGCTCGACGAGGTGCGGAAGTTCGGCGAACTCGCCGACGACGACGGCTGCTGCTTCACGGATGTCCGTACCCGGCCACGAACCGATCCCGGTCGCCAGCCCTGCGAAAGTGCTCGGGGTCACTCGCGCTCGGATCGAGTGCCCGAGATGGTCGAGCTGCCGATGACGATGTCTCCGTGAATGTCCTTGCGGTACAGCACCGCTGCCTGCCCCTTGGCGACACCGGTCAGCGGAGTCCGCAGCTGGATCTCCATCCCGTCGCCCGCGGCCTCGGCGACGGCCTCGGTCAGCCCGCCGTGCGCGCGAACCTGGACGACACATTCGATGGGGCCGGTCGGAGCACTGCCCTCGGTCCACACCGCGCGGTCTCCGCTGATCGCCCAGACGTCGAGCTTCTGCGCAGAACCGACCATGACGGTGCCGCTCTCCGGTTCGATCGAGGTGACGTAGCGGGGACGACCGTCGGCGGCAGGACCTTCGACACCGAGGCCCTTGCGTTGCCCGATGGTGAAACCGTGTACGCCCTCGTGGTCTGCCAGTTCGGCTCCGGTCTCGGAGTCGACGACCTTGCCCGGGCGCACACCGATGTGTGCGCCGAGGAACGCGCGCGTGTCGCCCGAGGGAATGAAGCAGATGTCGTGGCTGTCGGGCTTGTCCGCAACGGCGAGCCCACGCTCGGCCGCTTCCTCGCGGATCTCCGATTTGGGGGTGTCTCCGATGGGGAACATCGCGCGCGAGAGCTGGGCCTGATTCAGTACGGCCAAGACGTACGACTGGTCCTTGTCTGCGTCCACGGCCCGGCGTAGGACTCCGTCGTGCAATTGCGCGTAGTGCCCGGTGGCGACGGCATCGAAGCCCAGTGCCAGGGCCCGGTCCGCCAGAGCGGAGAACTTGATCTTCTCGTTGCAGCGCAGGCACGGATTGGGCGTCTCGCCTGCGGCATAGGAAGCGACGAAATCGTCGATGACGTCCTCTTTGAAGCGATCGGCGAAATCCCATACGTAGAACGGGATTCCGAGCACGTCGGCAGCTCTGCGAGCATCACCTGCGTCCTCCTTGGAGCAGCACCCGCGCGATCCGGTGCGCAGAGCGCCCGGAGCCGTCGAGAGAGCAAGGTGCACACCGACGACATCGTGGCCCTCGTCCACGGCACGGGCCGCGGCCACGGCCGAGTCGACTCCCCCGCTCATAGCAGCCAGAACACGCATCAACGATTTCCTCCTCGAGCTCCGACACCGGCAAGTCCGGCGGCACGAGCACGTTCGACGACCTGCGGCAGCGCCGCAAGCACAGTGGTGACGTCCGAATCGGACGAGCCGGCTCCCAGCGAGAACCGAAGCGATCCGCGAGCCACAGCGGGATCGCACCCGAGCGCGATCAGTACATGACTGGCGCTGGCCACGCCTGCGGTGCACGCTGAACCCGTCGAGCATTCTATGCCCGCCGCATCGAGCAGCATCAACAACGAATCGCCTTCGCAACCCGGGAAGGTGAAGTGCACGTTGCCCGCGAGTCGGTCGTCGCCTTCCGGGCCGTTGAGGATGGCGTCGGGAACGGCATCTCTGATTCCGACGATCAACCGATCGCGCAACGCTCGCAGTTCGGCACGGTGCCGAGCCGAGTTCTGCACCGTCGTTCGCAGCGCGGCTGCCATCGAAACGACGCCTGCTGTGTCCGGGGTGCCGGATCGAACGTCTCGTTCGTGTCCCCCACCGTGAAAGAGCGGAACACACGGAACCTGGCGGCCGAGCAGCAGCGCGCCGATACCTTGGGGGCCGCCGAACTTGTGTGCGGCGATACTGAGTGCGGACAGACCGCTTTCGGCGAAATCGACGGGCAGATGCGGGACCGCCTGGACCGCATCGCTGTGCATCGGAACCCCGTATTCGGCGGCCACGGAAGCGAGCTCGGCGATCGGCATGACGGTGCCGATTTCGTTGTTGGCCCACATCACCGTGACCAGCGCGGTCTCGTCTGCGTGCAAGGCCAATTCGGCGCGCAGCACATCGGCGGTGACCCGTCCCTCGGTGTCGACCGGGAGCCAGGTCACACGTGCACCTTCGTGCGCAACGAGCCACTCCACTGCATCGAGCACCGCGTGATGCTCGACCGAGCTGGCGATGATCCTGGTCAGTGCGGCATCGGAGTCCCGCCGAGCCGCGAAGATGCCCTTGACGGCGAGGTTGTCGCTCTCGGTACCGCCGGAGGTGAAGATCACCTCGGAGGGACGCGCGCCGAGGTCTGCAGCGATCGACTCGCGAGATTCCTCCACTCGACGCCGAGCGGATCGACCGGAGGTGTGCAGCGAGGACGCGTTGCCCACCGTGGCGAACACAGAGGTCATCGCCTCGATCGCGCTCGGCAGCATCGGGGTCGTCGCTGCGTGATCGAGATACACCGGTGGCCGCGGCGGGGCGGAAGCAGTCGTACTGCGCACAGAAGGCATGACAGGCTAGACGATACCCGCTGTCGTGACCGCGGACCTACCCGCGCGAGGTGGGTCCGCGGTCACTGCGATCGACGCTCGGTCAGGCCGCCGCAACCGTCGGCGACATCGGGCTGCGTTCGGCCTCGGCCATCACCCCGTGCACCGAAGGGTCGTAGACGTCCTTCCGGGGTCGTTCCACAGGCTCCACTCCGTCGTCGCGGCGAATTGCCACCTCGCAGCGCCGCGCCAGGTCGCGTCGATCGCCGCCGGGTGCCTCCGGGGCCGTGAACTCCACCTCGGCACGTACTCCTCGGAGTCGAAAGATACGCCCGATGGACGCGCCGATCGTTTCGTCGCCCACGAAGCATGTGGCGGTGGTCTGCTCGCCGGTCCGGTCGAGGTAGCGCAGCCGAATCGGCTGCACCCAGGTCTCCGAGTCGATCGCGGCCTGCAGCAACGCCGGCCGAAGCGATCCGTATGCACGACCACACCAGGTGGTGGCCTCGGGGAAGACGACGACCGAACCACCGGCGCGGACGCGGTCGGCCACCTGATCGACGACGTCGGGGAGCTGATGCAGTCGAGCTCGATCGATCGGGAGCACCTTCATGGCGCGCGCAAGGCGGCCGAGCACCGGCCAGTCGATCAGGTCGGCACGCGCGACGAACGTCGACGGCCGAACCGCGGTGAGTACCACGACGTCGGTCCAGGAGATGTGACCGGCGACGTGCAGGGCACCCGCAGCGGTTCGGGAGCGTTCCCGCTCGGACCGGGCGTCGAGCACGGTCAGATCGATGCCGATGGCGAACAGCAGTGTGCGAGCACCGATCCGCGTCAGCGAACGGCGAACCCGCGGGAAAGGAACCCCGAGGACGACCAACACCGGCAGCAACCCGAACGCCAGCAGTGCCAGCACGACACGGAGCACGAGGACGATGCGTCCGACCGTCGGTGGGTTCTTCGGCAGACAGCCGTCGCTGCACGGCGAGGACGGCAGCCAGGCGTGAGCGTGCGCGATGGACTGCGTCACCGGACACCCGACTCGAACGTTGTTGCGGCCGAGCGCAATCGGTCGAGGTAACGAGTGTTGGCCTCGTGCAGGCCGAGTAGAGCGACGAAATCTGCGACACCGAATTCGGGATCGTGTGCGGGCTCACCGCAGATGGAGGCTCCGAGTCGGAGATAGCCGTTCATCAACGGCGGCATCGACGTTCGTTGCGCGGGTTCGATGTCGACCAGATCGACCCCGTCGACGACGACCGGAGCATACGGCCGGACCCGCCGGTCGATCGGCGTAGCGTGCTTGTCCAACAGGCGGTCTCGAACACTGCGAACGTTGGCCCCGATGGGGTCCCCGGGTGCCGACTGCATGGGCACCGACACACAGCCCATCACCCACTCGTATCCCGTCACATCGAGGTAGTGCAGAATTCCGGCCCACATCAGCCCGAGCACGGATCCGGATCGATGATCGGGATGAACTGCTGCCCTGCCCATTTCGACGATATTCATGCCGACTGGATCGAGTGCGGAGATATCGAATTCGGTTGCGGTGTAGTACCCGCCCGCAGACACGGCGGCCTGCGGCGGCAACATGCGATAGCAGCCGACGAACGTGTCGGTCCACGTGTCACGAACGAGCAGGTGGTCGCAGAATTCGTCGAACCGATCGGCGTCGAGGCCGTCGGTGTCGGTGGGAATGGAAAAGCCCGGCTCGGACGCGAACACCTCGTAGCGCAGACGCTGCGCCGCGAGTCGATGCTCCGGGTCGGTGGACAACACCAGCGAGTAGCGGTCGGTGGCCGGGACGATCGAGGCAGTGGAGCTCATGACGGAAGTGGTCATGAGGTGTGTCTAACGAGCCAGGAAGACTACCGGGCGTCGACGGGGGAACGTGTCGGAAGAGTTTGCATGAACAAGGTTGCCCGCCTCACGGGAGAAGGCCCCCACCGTCGACGCGGTGAGGGCCTTCTCGGAGAACAGCGACTGTGGCTATCCCTTGTGCTTCTTCACTGCATCGGTCAGCTGCGGTGCGACGTTGAAGAGGTCACCGACGATGCCGTAATCGGCGATCTCGAAGATGGGCGCTTCCTCGTCCTTGTTGACCGCGACGATCGTCTTCGAGGTCTGCATGCCTGCACGGTGCTGGATGGCTCCGGAGATACCCAGTGCCACGTACAGCTGTGGTGAGACGGTCTTGCCCGTCTGGCCCACCTGGAACTGGCCCGGGTAGTAGCCGGAGTCCACGGCAGCGCGCGAGGCACCCACTGCGGCACCCAGCGAGTCGGCGAGGTCCTCGACGACGGTGAACTTGTCGGCGCTGCCGACACCACGTCCGCCGGAGACGACGACCGATGCCTCGGTGAGCTCCGGACGGTCGCCGCCGACGATCGGATCACGCGAGGTGACCTTGACGGCCCCCTCTTCCTGCGCGGGGACCTCGACGGTTTCGCGGGTGCCCGCACCGGCCTTCGGCTCGGCCTCGACCGCACCGGGGCGCAGCGAGATGACCGGGACGTCGCCGTTGGCCTTGGCCTCGACGGTGAACGCGCCACCGAAGATGGAGTAGACGGCACTGCCGTCGCCGTTGATCGCGACGACGTCGTTGTGGTAGCCCGAGCCCAGGCGTGCTGCGAGTCGGCCCGCAACTTCCTTGCCCTCGATCGTGGCCGCGGTGATGATCGCTGCCGGCGAGACCGACTCCGCGAGGGCCGACAGCACGTCGACCTTCGGGGTGACGAGGAATCCGTCGACTGCATCGGATTCGGCGGCGTAGATCTTCTCGGCACCGGCTTCGGTCAGCGCGTCGGCGACCTTGTCGGTGGTGCCGACCGGGCCGGTGACGACCGCGGACGGCTCACCCAGCGCGCGAGCAGCGGTGATCAGCTCGGTGCTGACCTTCTTCAGTGTTCCCTCGACGTGCTCCACGAGCACGAGTACTTCTGCCATGACTTGCTCCTCGTTTGTCTTCGATTGCTCGGTGGGGCGGGATCAGATGATCTTCTGGCCGACGAGGTAGGTGGCGATCTTGTCGCCGCCGTCGCCCTCGTCGGTGAGCCGCTCGCCTGCAGTCTTGGGAGGCTTCGGGGTGGACGAGGTGACTGTCGTGCCTGCGTTGTCGACACCGACGATGCCGTCCTCGACACCGATGTCGGCGAGTGTGATGGTCTGCACCGTCTTCTTCTTCGCGGCCATGATGCCCTTGAACGACGGGAAGCGCGGCTCGTTGATCTTCTCGGTGACGCTCACGATGGCGGGCAATGTGGCCTCGAGGCCGAAGATGCCTTCGTCGGTCTCCCGCTCGCCGCTGACCTTGCCGTCGGCGACGGTGAGCTTGCGCAGCTGCGTCAGGGCCGGGATCTGGAGGTACTCGGCGATGATCGCGGGAACGGCACCGGTACGACCGTCGGTGGCCTCGTTGCCTGCGATGATGAGATCGGCCGGCTCGTCGTTCTCGAACGCGACATTGCCCAGCGCTGCGGCCAGGGCGTATCCGGTCTGGATCGCGTCGGAGCCGTGCAGAGTGGGGTCGTTGAGGTGCACGGCGCTGTCCGCACCCATCGACAGAGCCTTGCGGATGGCGTCGGTGGCGCGATCGGGACCTGCGGACAGGACCTTCACCTCACCGCCCTGAGCTTCCTTGATGAGCAGTGCTTCTTCGACGGCCCGCTCGTTGATCTCGTCGAGGACGGCGTCGGCAGCCTCGCGATCGAGGGTGTAGTCACCGTCGGTGAGCTTGCGCTCGGACCACGTGTCTGGAACCTGCTTGATCAAAACAACGATGTTCGTCATGGGTCTGCGTCGACCTCCTGGTCATGTTCTGCTGATCGTGAGTGTTCTAACGGTTACTGCAGTTCTACGGTCTGGGACGAGGTTACCTCACCGTAGTTACTCGTGGGTAACTTGCCTCCCTGCCTGTCCGACCATACATCCGCGCCCCGACTGTTATGGAGACCACGTTGGCTTACCTCACCCGCGCCTCCACTAACCTTCCGTCGGTGAACGATTCATCGGCTCAGGCACCGGCACCGGAACCACTCCCCCTCACCGGGGAGCGCACGGTGCCCGGCATCGCCGAGGAGAACTACTGGTTCCGCCGACACGAGGTGGTCTACCGCGCTCTGGTCGAACGCTGCCGAGACCGCACCGTCCTCGAAGCCGGATCCGGAGAAGGCTACGGAGCCAACATGATTGCCGATGTCGCGACGCATGTCCTCGGTCTCGACTACGACGCGTCGGCGGCCGAACACGTGCGCGTGCGCTACCCGAGGGTGACGATGCTGCGCGGCAACCTCGACCGCCTTCCCGTCGCCGATTCCTCGGTCGACGTCGTCGTCAACTTCCAGGTGATCGAGCATCTCTGGGACCAGGGCGCGTTTCTCGCCGAGGTGCACCGTGTCCTCAAGCCCGGAGGAACTCTGTTGATCAGCACGCCCAACCGCATCACGTTCTCCCCCGGCCGCGACACTCCGCTCAACCCCTTCCACACCCGCGAGCTCGATGCGGGCGAACTGACCGAGCTCCTCGTGGACGCTCGGCTCGAGGTCGACGAACTCACCGGGGTTCGGCACGGCCGCACGCTGGCCGCCCTCGACGCCAAGCACGGCGGTTCGTTCATCGACGCCCAGATCGAACGAGCCCTGGCCGGCGAACCCTGGCCCGAGGAGCTCACCGCGGACGTCGCGGCGATCTCGATCGACGACTTCGACATCACCGCCGAAAACATCGACGCCAGCCTCGACCTGGTCGCCGTCGCCACCAAGAGCTCGAGCGCGGTGATCGGGTGACATCCGGTGCCACCGTGCCGGGCATGTTCTCCCTCGTGCTGCACTCCCACCTGCCGTGGCTGGCCAATCACGGGCGCTGGCCCGTCGGCGAGGAATGGCTGTATCAATCATGGGCGGACTGCTACCTGCCGCTCACCGCGGCTCTGGAGCGACTGGCCGACGATGGCCACACCAACGTGTTGTCGCTGGGGATCACCCCGGTGCTGGCCGCCCAGCTCGACGATCCGCACTGCCTGTCCGGGATGCACCACTGGCTCGGCAACTGGCAGCTACGGGCCCACGAGGCGACCGACCGAGATCTGTCGATTCGCGAGCACCGAGGTTCCGCCGCCGCCCTCGATCGGTTCGAGACCCGGTGGCGGCACGGTGGGTCCGCCGTACTGCGGCCTCTGATCGACGCCGGGACCGTGGAACTGCTGGGCGGACCGCTGGCACACCCGTTCCAGCCGCTGCTCGATCCTCGACTCCGTGCATTCTCACTCCGGGAGGGCCTGCTCGATGCCCGCGCCCGGTGGGGTGCCACGCCCCGAGGCATCTGGGCGCCCGAGTGCGGTTTCACCCCCGGCATGGAGACCGAGTACGCCGCGGCCGGGGTCTCGCACTTCATGGTCGACGGCCCCGCGATGCGCGGTGACACCTCTCTGGGCAGGCCGGTGTGGAACTCCGACGTGGTCGCGTTCGGACGCGACCTGCCGGTCAGCTACCGCGTCTGGTCACCGAAGTCGGGCTATCCCGGCCACGGCGCCTATCGGGACTTCCACACCTACGATCACGACACCGGCCTCAAGCCTGCGCGCGTCACCGGCCGCACGGTCGCCTCGCACGACAAGGCACCCTACGACCCCGAGCGTGCCGCGGCGACGGTGGACCGCCACGTCGCCGACTTCGTCGATGTGGTGCGCAGGCGCCTGATCTCCGAATCCGAGCGAATCGGCCGCGACGCTCTGGTCGTGGCCGCATTCGACACCGAGCTGTTCGGACACTGGTGGCACGAGGGCCCGCAATGGCTGGAGAAGCTCATGCGCGCACTCCCGGCCGCCGGAATCACCGTCGGCACGCTGAACGACGCGCGCGAGCATGGGTACGTCGGTGCACCGCTCGAACTGCAGGATTCCTCGTGGGGATCAGGCAAGGACTGGCGGGTGTGGGCGGGCGACGACGTCGCCGACCTGGTGGCGCTGAACTCCGAGGTCTCCCGGACCGCTCTCGACGCCATCGACAGCGCCAGGGAGGAACAGCGTCGCACCGGTGGACCCGAACCGCGCAATCGGATCAACGATCAGATACTGCGTGAGACACTGATGGCCGTAGCCAGCGACTGGGCGTTCATGGTCAGCAAGGATTCCGCCGCAGGTTATGCACGGGAGCGGGCGCACGTCCACGCGCACGCGCTGCGCGAGATCGCCGCCGCCGCCGCGAGCGAATCGCCTGCCCGGGCGAACGACTTGGCGCAGCAGTGGAACCGCGCGGACGGATTGTTCCCTGCATTGGACGCGCGCCGGCTGCCCGGTGCCCACGAGCGAATAAGTGCAGGGGGGCCTCGATGAGGATTCTGATGGTGTCGTGGGAGTACCCACCCGTGGTGGTCGGCGGCCTGGGTCGGCACGTTCATCACCTGGCGACCGAGTTGGTCCGCTGCGGCCACGAAGTCGTCGTACTCTCGCGCCGACCCACCGGAACCGACGCCGCCACCCATCCGACGTCACACCACATCGAAGACGGTGTACTGGTGGTCGCCGTCGCCGAGGATCCGGCGCACTTCGTCTTCGGAGAGGACATGCTCGCGTGGACTCTCGCGATGGGCCATGCGATGGTGCGCGCCGGCGTCGCGCTGGGCAAACCGGGACTGGGCGAGGGCTGGCAGCCCGACGTCGTCCACGCTCACGACTGGCTGGTCGCGCACCCCGCGATCGCTCTGGCCGAGTTCTACGACGTGCCGCTGGTCTCGACCATCCACGCCACCGAGGCCGGAAGACACAGCGGCTGGATCTCCGGCCCCGTGAACCGTCAGGTGCATTCCATCGAGTGGTGGCTCGCCAACGATTCCGACGCGGTCATCACGTGCTCGTCGTCGATGAAGGACGAGGTCACCACCCTGTTCGGAGTACCCGAGTCGGCGGTGAAGGTGATTCGCAACGGAATCGACCGATCCACCTGGCACTTTCGGCGACGAGAGCCTCGATCGGAGCCGGCCAAGTTGCTCTACGTCGGCCGGCTCGAGTACGAGAAGGGCATCCAGGACGCCATCGCGGCCCTCCCGCGCATTCGACGAAGCCACCCGGGAACCACCCTGCACATCGCCGGCGAGGGAACGCAGTTCGCCTGGTTGGCAGGGTTGGCGCGCACCCACCGCGTCGCCCGAGCGGTGTCTTTCCTCGGCAATCTGGATCACGCCGAACTGCTCGGATGGCTGCACGGGGCCGACGCCATCGTCCTACCCAGTCGGTACGAGCCCTTCGGCATCATCGCTCTCGAGGCCGCGGCGGCGGGCACCCCGTTGGTCGCGTCGACCGCGGGTGGTCTCGGTGAGGCGATCGTCGACGGTGTGACGGGCCTGTCCTTCGCACCTGCCGACGTCGGCGGGCTGGCCGCGGCCGTTCGCACAGTTCTCGACAACGCCGACGCCGCGCAGGAACGGGCCGTGGCCGCCCGCGAACGCCTCACCGTTGATTTCGACTGGAAGCACGTCGCCGAATCGACGGCCCAGGTCTATCTGGAAGCCAAGCGCAAAGTTCGACATCCGCTGGGCCGCCCGCACATAGTCGAACGCGCTCTCCCCGGCCGTACCTGAGCCAGGGTCAGTTCTCCCGCGCCGCCTCGGCCTGTCCTAGAGCCTTCTTGCGAGCGATATCTTCCAGCGCGGCAATGTACTTCGCGCGTTCGGCGGCACCGGCCTCCCAGGCGACCTTGCGATTGCGGACGACCTTGGCCGGCGCGCCGACGGCGATGCTGTAATCGGGGATCTCGCCCTTGACCACGGCATGGGCACCGAGCACGCAGCCACGCCCGATCCTGGTTTCGCGCAGAATCGTCACCTTGGCCGCGATCCACGTGTCCGGTCCGATTCGCACCGGCCCCTTGACGATTCCCTGATCCTTGATGGGCATGTCCACATCGTCCATCCGATGATCGAAATCGCAGATGTAGCACCAGTCGGCCACCAGCGTCGACGCGCCGATCTCGATGTCGAGGTAGGTGTTGACGACGTTGTCCTTGCCGAACACCACCTTGTCGCCGATCCGCAGCGAACCCTCGTGGCAGCGAATGGCATTGCCGTCGCCGATGTGAACCCACCGGCCGATCTCGAGCCGAGAGAGCTCGGGTGTGGAATGAATCTCGACGTTCTTGCCGAGAAACACCATGCCCTTGAGGATCACGTGCGGGTTGGCGAGCTTGAACTTCGCGAGGCGGTAGTACCGAACGAGGTACCAGGGCGTGTACGCCTTGTTGGCGAGCACCCAGTCGAGGGACGCGCGCGTGAGGAACCGCGCCTGTTCGGTGTCGCGTCGCCTCGACCCGCGCCAGCGTGTTCGCAGCGGCGCGTTCCACATACTCGTCATGGACGTTCACCCTAGTTTCTCGTTCGCCCCCTCTCTGCCGCCACCCTCGCGCGGGCTAGGGTTGCCTGTCGACTGTTGTTCGTCGGCGAGTCGAACAACAGCACGGCCCGGCACCATGTCGGGCACGGACTCGAAGCATGGGGAGCGATCGATGCGCGGCGTCAGGGCCAAGGGCAGGACCGGCAGAAGGGTCACTGCAGTAGCGGCAGCGTTGGCACTGGTGAGCGGCTGCGGCACCGACACGTCGGCCATCGAACCGCTGTCCCCCGATTCGTGGCCTGCGGCGCAGGCGAATTCCCACAACAGCGCTGCTACCGCAGTGTCGGTCGCAACTCCTCTGTCACTGGACTGGACGCGCCCCACCGGCGGCCCCGTGACCTCGCCGGTCTCCATCGGATCCACCGGTCAGATGTTCGTCACCGCTGCCACCGAATCCGGCTGCAACCTCTTCTCCTTCGAGATCGAGTCTGCGCGCAAGCGCTGGTGCAATCGCGTCGGGCCGTCCGTCGTCACCGCCACTCCTACCGTCGATTCGGCGATCAACGTCTACATCGGCGACGACGGCGGCATGAACTCGTACAACGACCACGGACAACTGCGGTGGCGCACACCGGTGTACGGAGTGCCCAAGTCCGCCCAGTTCCTCGGCGACGGCAGCGTGCTCTCGATCACCCAGACGGGCCAGGTCAGCGTGCTGGATTCGCAGAACGGGCAGCTTCGGGTGCCGATACTCGATCTGGTTCCGACGCCGAACTTCCTGACCGACCCGAACACCGATTTTCTCCCGGTCGATACCGGACTCGCGCAGTGCACCTCGGGTGAATCCGAATGCCCCGTGCCCGCTGCGCCGGCGGTCGACAGCGCGACCGGAACGATCTACCTGACGCTGTGGCGTCCGGGTTCGATTGCGCCACAGCTCGTTTCCCTGCAGTACGACCGCGACGGTTCCCCCGGACTCACCGAGCGTTGGTCCTCGGACCTGCTGCCCGCCGGGGTCGCGTCGAGTCCGGTGCTGTCCGAGGACGGATCGACGGTCTACCTGGCCGATGTCGACGGGAGGCTGACCGCGTTCGACTCGGCCGACGGTCGACAGAAGTGGACCGAGGGCACCGGGCTCGGCATCGGTGCCAGTCCCTCGATCGCCTCGGACGGCACGATCGTGCCGTCGGGCGGCGACGGCACTCTCGTCGGTTTGCGCGACAACGGTGATTCGGTCGAGCGAGTCTGGGTGCGCGACGACGTCGAACAGGCAGGCAGCGCAGCGCAATCCGCCGACGGACGTGGGCACACCGTCGTTCGTGAGGACGACGGACTTGCACTGTTCACGTTCGATGCAGCCACCGGTGAGACGGTGGACGTGCAGCCCGTTCCCGACGTCGTCGGCACCACTGTCGGCACGTCCATCGGACCGGACGGCCAGGTCGTCACGGCGAGCTATCTCGGCGAGATCTTCACCTACACCGGCTGACCGACGGCACCGGGAGCGCAGACGAACGCCACCGCGGACCGATCGATTCGGGCGATCACCACCGAGAGTGCCACGGAACCGCGAAGTTTGAGCTTGGGACGCAGTATCGCGGGATCGACGTCGACTCCGCGGACCAGAATTTCCACCGAGCCGCAGTCCAACCGATTCAGTTGTTGCCGAAGCACTTTTTCCGAGAACTTCGCCTGCTCCAGAATGGGAAAGCCGCGCACCCCGGTGGGGATCGTGTCGCCGGTCAGATATGCGATCCTCGGATCGAGTTGCCACAGACCGAATCTGGCACCGTAGTGCCGAACCAGACCGGCCCGGACCACTGCGCCGTCGGGGTCGACGATGTAGCGCCCCGGCGGCCGAACCGGGATGTCGTCGGACTCGGCATCGGTCAATTCCAGAACACTGCCGTCGGACCGGAGAACGGACGCGCGACGCCGAACACCGTTCTCGCTCAGACCTTCCGACCAGAGACAGGCCTCACGCACTCCCCCGTCGAGCGAGACCACCTCGATCTCGCCGGTCCAATCGACGGCGTCGAAATCCAGGCCGGGCGCACATTTGACGACCAGATCTCGGCCGCGATAGGCGTCGAACAGGTCCGGTAACGGAGGTTGTAGTGCTGCCGGATCGTGGCGTCGACGGCCGCCCGCTCGGCGTCCGGGATCGGCAACGACGACGGTTCCCCGAGTGATGGGCGTCAGCGCGTCGGCCCGCAGCACGGTGGCACCCGGGACGTTGTGTGCGGCCATGCGCAGCCGAATCGGGTCGAGATCGCTGCCTACTGCCACATCGGCCGTGCTGACCAGTGCGGCCAATTCGCTACCGATCGAACACGTGACGTCGTGCACCCGACGGCCGGCCAGCCGAGTCGCGCGTCTGCGTGCGACCATCGTCGGAGTCGCCTGCTGGACGGCCTCGTCGGTCACCAGCCAGTGATCGGAGTCGAGCAACTTCACTCGGGCCTTGCGGCGGACCGTCACGGTTTCGATCAGTGCACTCGCATGGTCGGGGAAGCGAGTGCGCACCCAGGCCGTGTCTCGCACCGACGTTCGAGCGCCGAGCTCGAGATCGTCGACCGCAGCAAGAGCACCGGCACCGGCCTTACTTCGGAGGAAGTCGAGGTCGGTGCCGGTGAATTCGTAGCCCACTAGCGGACTCGAGCGCAGAGTCTGCGGCGGTCCGAGCCGATCAAGCGCGAGGAGCGGGCTTGGTGCCGGTGATCATCACGTTGTAGAACAGCCCGCGCGGTACGACGTGCTGCAACACGTTCTCGTCGACCCAACTGAGCGTCTTCCAGCCGCCGAAGGCGAACTTCGCCCAGTTCCAGCCCAATTTGCCCGCGGGAACTGCGGCCTCGAACGTGCGCACCGGCCACCCGAGCAGCGCGGCGGCGAACTCCTCGGTGTTCGCCTGCACGTGCTCGGCACCGGCCGACAACGCGATGTTCTCGAGATCGGAGGGATCGAACGTGTGCAGGTCGACGACGGCCTCGAGCGCAGCGGCTCGCGAGGACTCGTCGAGCTCTTCCTGCGGCTTGCGCCAGCTCGCCAGGAACGGCAGCTTGGTCACGCGAGTGGTCGTTTCCCAGGTGATGCGACCGAGCCAGCGAGCGTAGAAGTTGCCGACTGTGGTCGGTTCGCCCGCGAAGACGAAGCGCCCGCCGGGCTTGAGTACGCGCAGCACCTCGCGCAGCGACTGCTCGACGTCCGGGATGTGGTGGAGCACAGCGTGCCCGACGACCAGATCGAAGGTGTTGTCCTCGTACGGGATGGTTTCTGCGTCGGCCACGCGCCCGTCCACATCGAGACCGAGGTGCTCGGCATTGCGCAGCGCAACCTTCACCATTCCCGGGGACAGGTCGGTGACGGAGCCCTTGTCGGCGATACCCGCCTGCATCAGATTGAGCAGGAAGAAACCGGTTCCGCAGCCCAACTCCAAGGCGCGGCCGTACGGCAGCGCGGACTGCGCCGACGCGTCACCGGACACCGCCTGATCGAACCTGCCACGGGCATAGTCGATGCATCGCTCGTCGTAGGAGATCGACCACTTGTCGTCGTAGGTCTCGGCTTCCCAGTCGTGGTACAGAACCTGCGCCAGTTTGGTGTCCGACCGTGCAGCCTCGACCTGCTCGGCAGTGGCGTGGGGGTTCGGGGCTGGATCGACCTGGCGGTCACCGGCGTCGGCCGAGACCAAGGGCGTCACATTCGAGAGAGATCGATTGACACCGTCGTGGGGGCTTGCAGTCATCAGGCGAGCCTACTATCCAGTAGCTGTGGAACAACTTTTCTCTGTGGACGGCTGCCGAATCACCGTCCGGAGAAGGTCGCCTTGCCCGGGCCGTCGGCCACGAAGGACGTCATCCCGATGGTGCGATCCTCGGTGGCGAACAGGGCCGCGAACTGCTGAGCCTCGATGCGGAGTCCAGTGGTGAGGTCGACGTCGAGTCCCTGATCGATCGACGCTTTCGCCGCGGCGAGTGCCCGCGACGCGCCCGCGGTGAACTGCATCGCCCAGGCGCGGGCGGCGTTGTAGACCTCGTCCGGCGCCACCACCTCGTCCACCAATCCGATGCGCAGCGCTTCCTCGGCACCGACGAAGCGGCCGGTGAAGACCATGTCCTTCGCACGGCTCGGGCCGACCAACCGAGCCAGCCGCTGCGTTCCGCCGCCGCCGGGGATGACACCGAGCAGCACCTCGGGAACGCCGAACTTCGCGTTGTCGCCGGCGATCCGACGGTCCGCACCCAGGGCGACCTCCAGCCCACCCCCGAGTGCGTATCCGGTCACGGCCGCAACCACGGGCTTGGGAATGGTGCTGAGCGAGCCGAGGGCGGACTGCAGATCTCCGGCGATCTCGGCCATCTCCGACGCGGACATGGCCACCATCTCCTTGATATCGGCACCGGCGGCGAAGACTTTCTCGCCGCCGTAGACGATGACTGCCTTGACTTCGGCATTCACCGTTGCCTCGCGGGCCGCTGCGCGGATTTCCTCCTGCACCTGCCGATTCAACGCATTCATCGGTGGGCGATCGAGGCGGATGGTGCCGATGCCGTCGGATACTTCGAGATTCACGAACTCAGCCATGGGCCGAAAGGCTACCGGGCGTCGTGCCTGCGATCGGACCAGGGATGTCGCGTTCCGGCGTAATAGGCCTCGTCGCCGTCGAAGAACACTCGTACGGTGCCGTCCTCGCGGGTCAATACAGGAAGGACCGGGGTTATCTCGCGTTCGTCCGCGACGACCTCCGCGACGGTGTCGAACCGAGACAGGGCATCCAACTGGCTCCAGGTCGGCGGCAGCAGGATCGTGTGTCCCGAGCGCCAATCCGCCAGTGCCTCGCCGGTCGAGCGCCAGCTGACCGACGCCGCCTCGCTGGTCTCACCGTCCGCATTCTGTCCCTCGGGCAGCACGGCGACGAAGAACCGGGTGTCGTACCGTCGCGCTTCGCCGACCGGAGTGATCCAGTGCGACCACGGCCGCAGCAGATCCGATCGCAGGACGAGGTCGTGTGCGGTGAGAAATTCGGCGAACGACAGCTCACGACGCTCGAGACGGCCCCGCTCCGCAGCGAACGGAGAAGTGTCGGCAACCACGGAATCCGGCGTCGAGCCGGCCAACAGGACGCCGCACTCCTCGAACGTCTCGCGCGCCGCAGCACACACCAGGGCCTGCGCCTTGCCCTCGTCGGTTCCGAAGCGTTCGGCCCACCACGACGGCGGCGGACCTGCCCAGCGGACGTCCGCTGCCGCGTCGGAGAGGTCGACGCCGCCACCGGGGAACACGGTCATGCCACCCGCGAACGCCATTCCGCCGACTCGTTCGAGAAGAAACACTTCGATCTCGGGACGTGAACGCCCGTCCC
This sequence comes from Rhodococcus sp. ARC_M12, assembly GCF_022810385.1. Classification (NCBI taxonomy): domain Bacteria; kingdom Bacillati; phylum Actinomycetota; class Actinomycetes; order Mycobacteriales; family Nocardiaceae; genus Rhodococcus; species Rhodococcus sp. ARC_M12. Next base: position 575,975 of record NZ_JALGQI010000001.1, read on the forward strand.
GAATCAAGATGACCGTCGAGGCATCACGCGCTGGGACGAGATCGGCAGCACTCTTCGAGCTCATATCGGCAAGGTACCGCTGCGCAGCGCGGCGGGACCCGGCGGTACGTCGCTAGCGACGGTGCGCGCCGGCAGCGCGAGTGCGGCGGGCGAAGAACCGACCGTCGACGCGATCGAGTGCGATCGACTGACTGAACGCCTCGGTCAGATTCTCGGCGGTGACGACGTCGTCCACCAGGCCCTGTGCCACCACTCCGCCTTCCTTGAGCAGCAACGCGTGACTGAACCCCGGCGGGATCTCTTCCACGTGATGGGTGATCAGCACGGTGGCGGGGGAATCCGGGTCGGCGGCGATGTCGGCCAGCCGAGCCACCAATTCCTCACGACCGCCGAGGTCGAGGCCCGCAGCAGGCTCGTCGAGCAGCAGAAGTTCGGGGTCGGTCATCAACGCACGCGCAATGAGAACCCTTTTGCGTTCGCCTTCCGAGAGGGTGCCGTACGTGCGAGATGCGAGATGCTCGGCACCGAGACTCTCGAGCATCTCCACAGCGCGTTCGGTGTCGACGGCGTCGTACTTCTCGCGCCACCGCCCCAGCACGGAGTATCCGGCGGAAACGACCAGATCGGACACGAGTTCGTCGGCCGGAATGCGATGGGCCAACGAGGACGACGACAACCCGATCCGCGGCCGAAGTTCGGCGACGTCCGCTTTGCCCATCACCTCACCGAGAACATGGGCGATACCCGACGTCGGATGGATCTCGGCCGCTGCGATGCGCAGCAACGACGTCTTTCCGGCACCGTTCGGGCCGAGGACGACCCAGCGTTCGTCCAGTTCCACCTTCCAGGTGACGGGCCCCACCAAGGTCACGCCGCCGCGGCGAACGACGACGTCGGTGAAATCTACGAGCAGGTCGGGATCCGGTTCAGACACGACGCCTATCTTCCCGCACATCGCCCCTGCATTCACGGCAGGATGTGCACGCGTGTCGCTCAATCACGATCTACCCGCCAGTGCCCACCGGACCGTGGACGAGGAATCGGGCTCCAATCCACCGGGACCACCGTTCCCCCTCGGTGCCACGGCGTTGTCGACTGGCACTCAATTTGCAGTCCACGCGCCCGAGGCCGAGGGCGTCGAAGTGTGCCTGATCGATCCGGACGGCGGCGAACGGCGAGTAGAGCTGACCACCCGCACTTTCGGGGTTCGGCACGCATTCGTTCCCGGAGTCGAGCCCGGGGACAGATACGGCTTCCGCGCCCATGGCCGGTGGGATCCGCATTCCGGGCGTCGATTCAACGGTGCGAAAATTCTGCTCGACCCCTCCGCCCGTCGGATCAGCGGAGAATTCGGCGACCCGTCGGCTCTGTTGGCCTACGAGGACGATCCGTTCGGGGCGCCGAGCACTCGGGATTCGCTCGGGCACCTCCCCCTCGCCGTGGTGTGCGCACCGCTTGCCCGCGGCGGTCGACCGGCGCGCCCGTCCGTGCCCTGGGACCGAACCGTTCTCTACGAGCTGCACGTGGGGTCGTTCACTGCTCGTCATCCGGACGTACCCGACCATCTTCGCGGTACGTACCTGGGACTCGCGCAACCCGCGGTGCTCGAACATCTCGCTCGCATCGGCGTCACCTCGGTCGAGTTGCTGCCCGTACACACCACATTCACCGAACCCGGTGTACGCGCACGAGGCATGCGCAACCACTGGGGTTACTCGACGGGCGCGTACTTCGCTCCGGATCCGCGTTTCGCCGCTGTCCGCGGGGAGGAGGTCGACGAATTTCGCACCATGGTCGACGCGTTGCACACCGCGGGAATCGAAGTGATTCTCGACGTCGTCTACAACCACACGTGCGAATCCGCAGTCGACGGCCCGTCGATCAGCTGGCGTGGACTCGACGCACCCGGTTACTACCTGCTCGACGGACGTGGCTCGGACGTCGATCTGACCGGCTGCGGCAACACTCTCGACTCCGCGTCGCCCGCGGTCGTGCGGATGGTGTGCGACAGCCTCCGATACTGGGTCGAGGACATGGGTGTGGACGGCTTCCGGTTCGACCTCGCCAGCACGCTCGGCCGGCCGGGCGGATGGCGATTCGATTCTCGCGCACCGCTGTTGACCGCCATTGCCACCGATCCGGTGCTGACGCAACGGAAACTGATCGCGGAGCCGTGGGATGCCACCGGTGCCGGCTATCAGGTCGGCAACTTCGGAGTGGCGTGGTCGGAATGGAACGATCGTTACCGCGACACGGTACGAAACTTCTGGGCCGGCCACCATGGCGTCCGTGAACTCGCCTCGCGGCTCGCCGGTTCCGAGGATCTGTTCGCGAGCAGCGGCCGACTGCCGTGGGCGTCGATCAATTTCGTCACCGCGCACGACGGCTTCACCGCCCGCGATCTCGTGTCCTACGAGGGCAAGCACAACGAGGCCAACGGCGAGGAGAACAGAGACGGAACAGACAACAACTCGTCGGTCAATCACGGCATCGAGGGGCAGACCGATGACCCGTCGATACTGGACGCCCGAGGACGCCATGTGCGCGCCCTACTGGCCACGCTCACGCTCTCCACCGGAACGCCGATGTTGCTCGCCGGCGACGAACTGGGACACAGCCAGGGCGGCAACAACAATGCCTACTGCGTTCCCGAGAATGCTCCGGTGGCCGACGCGTGGGCAATCGACTGGGACACCGCGGATCAGAACATGATTCGCTTCGTGGGCCGACTGCTCCGTGTCCGAGCGAGTGCTCCGACACTGCGTCAGCAGGAGTTCTTCACCGGGCGAGCGACGCCGACCGGTCGCCCCGATCTGGTCTGGTTCGATTCTGCCGGAGTCGAATTCGACACCGACCGATGGAACGACGATTCGGTGCGCACCATCCAGGCCTGGGTCGACGGTTCCGACGTCCGCTCCTATGCGTCCGACGGCGGGCAGGTCGAGGATGCCAGTTCGCTTCTCGTCCTGCATTCCGGCGGACCGGCCGAGATCACGTTGGCGTGCCCGAGTTGGTCGTCCTCGCGATTCGTACCGGTGCTCGATTCCTCGTGCGTGGACGGAGTCCCGTCGAATACCACTGCGCTGGAGCCCGGTTCGACGATATCGGTGACCGGATCGACGGTCCTGGTACTGCGTAGCGCGGGCAGGTGAGTCATGAACAACTGCACGAGCGGACCGACTCCCAGCGCGTAGAGAATCGTCCCGAGACCCAGCGTTCCACCGAGCAACCACCCGGTGAGGACCACTGTCGACTCGATTCCGGTGCGGGTGAGCCGAATCGACCAACCGGTCCTCGCCACCAGGCCGGTCATCAACCCGTCTCGCGGACCCGGGCCCATGCCTGCACCGATGTACAGCGCGGTCGCGAACGCGTTGATCACGATTCCCGACACCATCGCCACCGTTCTGATCGGGAGCCCGTCGAGGTGCGGCAACATCGCCGACGTCGCGTCCACGGCGACGGCAATCACTACCACGTTGCTCACGGTGCCCAGGCCCGGACGCTGCCGCAGCGGGATCCACATCAGCAGCACCGCCACCCCCGTGATGGCGGTGATGGTCCCGAAGCTGAGCGAGAGGTGGCTTTCGAGACCTTGGTGGAAGACATCCCACGGGTTGACGCCGAGCCCACCGGCGATCATCAAGGACATCGACGCCCCGTACAGCCAGAGCCCCACGTAGAGGGCAGCCAACCGAGCAGGAAGCCGACGACCGGCGAGGACACGCAGTGGTGAGGTCAACATCCTTCCAGTCTCGGGCCTACTGGATACCTTCGGCATAGCCAATACTGAGACAGTGGACCCCGCCCATCTCCGATCACGGGACCGCGATCACTGTCGTGGAGCCGGGTGCCACTTCGGTGAAGCCCGCATCCCGCACCGCCACGGCACGTCCGGCCCGAACGTCGTCCAGTACCCGTCTCCACTGTTCCGGGCTCGCAGCTCGGACCGAACATGCGAAACCCGACGCCGCCCACTCGCGGCATTCCTCCGTGCTCATCGCACCGGCCAGCAGCATCGACGCGTGCCCCACCTGAGCCGCTGCCTTGCCCACGGTCATCGACAGGGAGGCGTCGATCCACAGCACGGGGCCGGGCGAGACCGAAGGTTCGTCCTCGGTCGACACGTCCGTCCCCCCGATTTGCAGCCGCTTGATCCGCGGATCGAGATCACCGACCCGACCGGGCACGAAGGCGCGTGCCGACGCTCCCCCGACGTCGACCGTGACACCCGGAACTTCCTGCGCCGCACGCCACTGCGCACCGCGTGCGCGGCGGGCAACTTTTCGGATGCGAGCCGAAGTCCACTCGGTGAAGGCCTCGTGCCATGACGCGCCGACGCCCACTCGTGGGTCCAGGCACAGCGCAACGGTTGCTCTGGCCGCTGCCTCGAGCAACTCGCTCCGCAGCGGCGGATCGACTTTGGGGATGTGCAGGACCAACGGCATGGCCAGGACCTGTGAGGGATCTTCCGGATCTTCGGCCCCGCCGTACCCCCGAGCGAGCTCGGCGTGGCGCGAGGGGAACGTGTTGTCCGCAGAGAATTGCTCGGCCGTCACCTCGTGCGGTGAATCGCCGGTCATGGGATCGCCGGTCATGGGATCGGGACGCGGCGGACTCCCCCGTCGACTGCGTCCGCAGCTTCGATCTCGTTCCGGGTGACGCCGAGGATGAACAGAACCGCGTCCAGATAGGGATGCGAGATGGCGGTGTCGGCAATTTCGCGCAACGCAGGCTTGGCGTTGAAGGCAACCCCGAGGCCCGCAGCAGTGAGCATGTCGATGTCGTTCGCTCCGTCGCCGACGGCCACGGTCTGCTCCATCGGCACTCCCGACAGTGCTGCGAACTCACGCAGAGCGGTCGCTTTGGCGGCTCGGTCGACCACTTCGCCGATGACCCGGCCGGTGAGCTTGCCGTCGACGATCTCCAGGGTGTTCGCCTTGACGTAGTCGAGTTCGAGTTCGTGAGCGAGTCCTTCGATGACCTGCCGAAACCCGCCGGATACGACTCCGCAGGCGAATCCGAGGCGGCGGAGGGTGCGGACGGTCGTCCGAGCTCCCGCGGTCAGCTCCAGGCTCTCGCCCACTTCGTCGATGACGGATTCGTCGAGTCCGGCCAACACGGCGACCCGCTGCTCGAGCGACTCGGCGAAGTCGATCTCACCGCGCATGGCAGCTTCGGTGACCGCACGTACCTCGTCCTCGCGCCCGGCGCGGGCAGCCAACATTTCGATGACCTCACCCTGAACCAGCGTCGAGTCGACATCGAACACGATGAGCCGTTTCGATCGACGCGCGATGCCGGCCCTCTCCACGGCGATGTCCACACCGATTCCTGCTGCGATGGCTGCCAGTCCCGCACGGAGCTGCAGATCGGCATCCGGTGAGCTGTCGGTTGCGGTCACTTGCAATTCGAGGCCCGTCACCGGGTAGTCGGCAATTCCTCGTATGGAGTCGATGTTCGCAGCCTGGCGGGCCAGCTCGCGTGAGATGGTGCTGAACGCTCGCGCGGTCACCGGTCGACCGAGAACGACGACGACGTGGGTCGCCAGGCTGCGGCCACCGTTCTGCGCAGCGCCGATTTCGACGTCCACGTGGACACCGACCGTCGCCATGGCGTCCTCCAGCTCCTCCTGCAAGGCTTCGGGATCGCGCGGACAGGTCAGCAGAACACCGAGGGTCAATCTGCCGCGAATGACCACCTGCTCCACGTCGACCAGGCTCACGTCGTGCCGAGACAGTGCGGCGAACAGCACCGATGTGACGCCCGGCTTGTCGGGTCCAGTCACCGTCACCAGCACTGTGGTGTCGCTCGAAGTCACCGAATCTCCCTTTCGCGCACGGCCAGCGGCCGGATAGGTCTTCGTGTCACCTGTCGTGGACGAGCGAGCCCGAACACGCCACGAGATTGTCGCAAGCGAAGAGCCCCACCCGGTAGCCGGGAGGGGCTCTCGCTGTGCTGTGGACTACTTGGGGTCCGGGTCTCCGGACCCTTCGTGATCGCTGGTGGCGATCGGAGCCCGGCGGGCCTGTTCGAGGACTGCGGTGGTCTTACCGCCGTGCGCTCCCGGCCCGACATGCGCTTCCGCGCGCATCCGTTCGACCATGTGCGGGTAGTGCAACTCGAACGCCGGACGCTCGGAACGGATCCGAGGCAGTTCGGTGAAGTTGTGTCGCGGCGGCGGGCACGAGGTTGCCCACTCCAGCGAGTTGCCGTAGCCCCACGGATCGTCGACGGTGACGACCTCGCCGTAGCGGTAGGACTTGAACACGTTCCACACGAACGGCAGGGTCGAGGCCCCGAGAATGAAGGCACCGATCGTGGAGATGATGTTCAACTCGGTGAACCCGTCCGAGGGAAGGTAGTCGGCGTAGCGACGCGGCATACCCTCGTTTCCGAGCCAGTGCTGCACCAGGAAGGTGGCGTGGAATCCGAAGAACGTCAGCCAGAAGTGCCACTTGCCCAGAGCCTCGTCCATCATCCGGCCCGTCATCTTCGGGAACCAGAAGTAGATGCCCGCGTATGTCGCGAACACCACGGTGCCGAACACGACGTAGTGGAAGTGGGCGACGACAAAGTAGGTGTCGGTGACCTGGAAGTCGATGGGCGGCGATGCCAGCAGAACACCGGTCAGTCCGCCGAAGACGAAGGTGATCAAGAACCCGATCGAGAACAGCATCGGCGTTTCCAGTGTCACCTGGCCTCGCCACATCGTGCCGACCCAGTTGAAGATCTTCACACCCGTCGGCACCGCGATCAGGAACGTCATGAAGGAGAAGAACGGCAGCAACACGGCGCCCGTGGCGTACATGTGGTGCGCCCACACCGCGATCGAGAGCGCGGCGATCGCAATCGTCGCGTAGATGAGACCCGAGTAGCCGAAGATCGGCTTGCGGGAGAAGACCGGGAACACCTCGGAGACGATGCCGAAGAACGGAAGCGCGATGATGTACACCTCGGGGTGACCGAAGAACCAGAACAGGTGCTGCCACAGCAGCACTCCACCGGTCGCCGGATCGAACAGGTGCGCACCCAGGTGGCGGTCGGCCGCCAGACCCAGCAGCGCTGCGGTCAACAGCGGGAACGCGAGCAGGATCAGGATGGACGTCACCAGGATGTTCCAGGTGAAGATCGGCATCCGGAACATCGTCATACCGGGGGCGCGCAGGCAGATCACGGTGGTGATCATGTTGACGCCACCGAGGATGGTGCCGAGACCGGCGACGGCGAGGCCCATGATCCACAGGTCCGCTCCCACACCGGGCGAATGCAGTGCCGAGGTGAGCGGGGTGTAGGCGGTCCAACCGAAGTCGGCAGCACCGCCGGGAGTGATGAAGCCGGCCGTGGTGATCAATGCACCGAACAGGTAGAGCCAGTACGAGAACGCGTTCAGTCGCGGGAATGCGACGTCGGGTGCGCCGATCTGCAGCGGCAGGATGTAGTTCGCAAATCCGAACACGATCGGCGTCGCGTACAGCAGCAGCATGATGGTGCCGTGCATGGTGAACAGCTGGTTGTACTGCTCGTTCGACAGGAACTGCATTCCCGGTACGGCCAACTCGGCGCGCATCAACAGCGCCATGAGTCCACCGACGAGGAAGAACGCGAACGATGTCGCGATGTACATGATTCCCAACACCTTGGGATCGGTCGTCGTCACTGCTTTGTGCAGGAACGACCCCTTCGGTCCCGTTCTCGGCGGGAACGGCCGAGCAGCATCCACCGCGGGAGCGGGTCTAGGCGCTAGGGCAGTCACAGATCCTCCTGATCGCGCGTCCGACCCCGAACCACAGGGCGACGTCATCTAGTCGTGCGCTCCTCGAATCGTAGACCGTCGGACCGACGCTTGCCGAACCGGTCCTACCGTGTGTCGTATTGGACCCGATCGAGCGGGCCCGAATCACGCGATCCGCCTGCGCTGTCGGCCTTTCCGGTACCCCCGGCAACGCTGCGAGCGTCGCCTGTTTCGAGGGCTCGACGGCGTCGGTTCCGGTGTTCTGCGGCGGCCGCCTTCCGATACTGTGTGAGACCACCCGACCCGTCGAAGGAAGTTCCGCGTTGCCACTCCACCCGCGAGTCCCCCGTTCGTGTGCGCCGCGCAGAATCGGCACCCTCGCCGCCGTCTGCCTGACCGGAGCTGTGGCGCTGGTCGGCTGCTCCGACTCCGAGGCACTGGACGACGCGTCCACCATCGTCCGCACGACGACGAACATCGCCGGTGCCGGTGTGGTCGGCAACAACCGGGACACCGTCGGCCTGTGCCCCGAACTCGCACCACTCGACCGAACCGGCGTCGAGGGCGACACCCGACCCGTGGGGCATGCCGAGGGCATCAGCACCATTCCGGCCGACCCGCAGCGCATCGTCGTGCTCGACGCCGCAGGCCTGGACGCGAGCTGCACGGTCGGAATCTGGGAGCGTGTCGTGGGGGCGGCCACGATCGACCCCGATTTTCGCGGCGACGGAGACCAGCCGCTGTACCTGGGCACCGGATTGGCGTCCGTCCCGTCCGTCGGCCCGGTCGGCGCACCCGACATCGATGCGATCACCGCGCTCGACCCCGATCTGATTCTGGGAGCCGATTCTCTCGGATCCGATACCTACGACACCCTGACGGCCATCGCGCCGACGGTGTTCACCGCAACCGAGCAGGGATGGAAGGACACCTTCCTGCAGTCCGCCGCAGCGCTGGGTCGCGGCCAGTCGGGATTCGATGCACTCGCGGCGTTCTCCGCGGATGCCGAACGGGTCGGTCGTGAGATCGACGCATCTCAGACGCAGGCGTCGGTCCTCCGATTCGATGCGGACTCCATCGAGGTGGACGGACCGAACTCGTTCGCGGGCCAGGTGCTCGGCGAAGTCGGTGTCGGGCGGCCCCAGGTCCAACGCGACGGCACGTTCTCGGTCGAGTCGGACGACCTGTCTTCGACGGAAGGCGACATCGTCTACGTCCAATTCGCGGGCCCCGACGGTGAGGCCTTCGGGCGCGAGGTGATGGACAGCGACGCATGGCATGCCCTCGGCTCGGTCACCGACGGCCGAGTCTTCGCCGTGAACGACACAGTGTGGTCGGGCAGCGGCGTCGTCGCCGCACGGGCCATCCTGGACGATCTGTCCGCTTCTCTGAACGCCTACGTCTCCTGACGCGATGCCCATTCCCGAGTTCGTCCGCGCCCTGCGCAGTGTCGTCGGCACGTCACCGCTGTGGCTGTCCGGCGTCAGCGCCGTCGTCCTCGACGACAACGGGCGCGTGCTGCTGACCCTGCGCGCGGACAACAACACCTGGGCCGTCGTGTCCGGAATCCTCGAACCCGGCGAGGAGCCTGCACCGGCCGCCCTGCGCGAGATCGGCGAGGAGACCGGAGTGGACGCCACGATCGTGCGGCTGACGAGTGTCGACGTGACGGAGCCGATCACCTACCCCAACGGCGACGTCGCGCAGTACCTGGACATCACGTTCCTCGCTCGATACACCGGAGGCACCCCACACGTCGCCGACGACGAAAACCTCGACGTCGCCTGGTTCGCACTCGATGCCCTGCCGGAAAACCTCACGGCCACTTCGCGATTGCGAATCGACAAGGCCATTGCCGGCGAGCCGTCAGCGTGGTTCCGGCGCTGACTCGACCGCCCAATACGAGTGCCCGATGTCAACGATCCAGTGCTCGCCGATACTAAATGTGATATCACTTTAGTATCACCATCGAGAGGGAGGTTCTCATGTCCGCACCCGCAACCGTCGCCGAGAAGCCGACGGGCACCCCGACCACCACCATTGCCGAGCGGCCGGGATGGGACCTGCCCGGCTGGTCGATGCTCGGCATCGGCCTCGCACTGTTCCTCGGCGGAATCGCCGCGTTCGCGCTCGGGCTCGTGTTCACCGTGGTCGGACTCATCGTGGCCGGCGTCGTGCTGTTCGTGCTGTCGCTGCCCGCACTCATGGGTCTGACGCTGGTGCAACCGAATCAGGCTCGCGTTCTTCAGCTTCTCGGGAGTTCGTACAGCGGCACCCTGCGGACGCCGGGGCTGCGCTGGACCAATCCGTTGACGTATCGCAGGGCCATCTCGACGCGAATCCGCAACCACGAGACCGGACAATCGAAAGTCAACGACGCCGACGGCAACCCGATCGAGATCTCCGCCATCGTCGTCTGGCAGGTTGCCGATACCGCACTGGCATCGTTCCAGGTCGATGACTACGAGGAGTTCGTCGCCGTCCAGACCGAGTCCGCCGTCCGGCACATCGCCGGCAGCTACCCGTACGACGCCGAAGGGCGAATGTCGTTGCGGGAGAACGCCGACGAGATCACCGCCGCCATGTCGGAGGAGGTGCACGCACGGGTTCGTTCGGCCGGTGTCGAGGTGATCGAAACAAGAATCAACCGTCTGGCCTATGCCCCGGAGATCGCCCAGGCCATGTTGCGGCGTCAGCAGGCCGGGGCGGTCATCGCGGCCCGACAGCAGATCGTCGAAGGTGCCGTCGGAATGGTGGAGATGGCACTCGGGAAGCTGGAGGAGAAGCACGTCGTCGAGCTCGACGAGGAGCGCAAGGCCACGATGGTGTCGAATCTGCTCGTGGTGCTGTGCAGCGACCGCGACACGCAACCTGTCGTCAACACCGGATCGCTGTATCAGTGAGCCATGGCAGTCGAACGTAAGAAGATTCTGCTGCGGTTGGACCCAGCGGTGCACGACGCCCTCGCCCGCTGGGCCTCCGACGAGCTGCGGAGCACCAACGCTCAGATCGAGTTCTTGTTGCGACGCGCCCTGAGCGAGAAGGGCCGAATGCCCAAGGACGCAGAGGACATTCGCGCGCCGGGACGCCCACCGAAAGAGTGAGCGTCCCGACGCGCGGACGAATCTCTAGAAGTCCCAGTCCTCGTCTTCGGTGTTGACGGCCTTGCCGATCACGTACGAGGAGCCCGAACCGGAGAAGAAGTCGTGATTCTCGTCGGCGTTGGGTGAGAGCGCCGACAGGATCGCCGGGTTGACGTCCGTCTCGTCCTTGGGGAACAGGCCCTCGTAACCGAGGTTGTTCAGTGCTTTGTTGGCGTTGTAGCGCAGGAACTTCTTGACGTCCTCGGTCAGGCCGATCTCGTCGTAGAGGTCCTGGGTGTACTCGACCTCGTTGTCGTACAGCTCGAACAGCAACTCGAACGTGTAGTTCTTGAGCTCCTCGCGCTGCGCCTCGCTGACCTTCTCGAGACCCTTCTGATACTTGTAGCCGATGTAGTACCCGTGCACGGCCTCGTCGCGGATGATCAAACGGATCAGGTCCGCGGTGTTGGTGAGCTTGGCCCGCGAGGACCAGTACATGGGCAGGTAGAAGCCGGAGTAGAACAGGAACGACTCGAGCAGCGTCGACGCGACCTTGCGCTTGAGCGGATCGTCACCGTGGTAGAAGTTCAGGACGATCTCGGCTTTGCGCTGGAGGTTGACGTTCTCCTCGGACCAGCGGAATGCATCGTCGATATCGCGGGTGGAGCTGAGGGTGGAGAAGATGGAACTGTAGCTCTTGGCGTGCACCGACTCCATGAACGCGATGTTGGTGTACACCGCTTCCTCGTGGGGCGTGATGGCATCCGGGATGAGGCTGACGGCGCCGACGGTGCCCTGGATGGTGTCGAGCAGCGTCAACCCGGTGAACACCCGCATCGTCAGCTGCTTCTCGACGGCGGTCAGCGTTGCCCACGACGGGATGTCGTTGGATACCGGCACCTTCTCGGGCAACCAGAAATTACTGGTGAGACGCTCCCAGACTTCGGAGTCCTTGTCGTCCTGGACCCGATTCCAGTTGATCGCGGAGACGCGATCGATGAGCTTTACCATGGGTGCCTACCTACAGGTCGATGAGCGAGAAGTGAGGACGGAGCTACGTGAAACTTCGCTGACAGGAACACTACCCGTTGTGTCCGACAGTTCCGGGAGGCACTACAAAGTGTGCCCGGAGTGTTGCCGCGAGGAACGACCGGAATCTCGCGAGTCACCGGTCACCACCCCACCGAGCACGGGACCGTTCCGGCCTCGATGGCACCGACCAGTTGCGCGTGATCGCGCTCGTTCTGATCGGCATAGGCGTGGGCGAACTCCACCATCGCCCGATCGACCTTGTCTCCGCGACCGAGGTAGTCGGCTATCGCGTCTGCGTCACCACTTCGAGCGTGTGCCCGTGCGAGGACCTCGCCGCATGCCGTGGCGAACTCGGTGAGGTACGGCCCGATGATCTCGCCGTCGGGAATGACCTTCATGTCGCGGAACTGCCGAACGTAGAAGTTCAGGTCCCCCACCGATGTCCACCCGACGAACATGTCGGTGGCGCTCTGCAGCATTCGCTGCCCGCTGACCACCCGGGCACCGTGATTGTCGTACGCGCTCGGTTCGAGAAACTTCTCGAACACCGACGGCCCTGCCTGCTTGATCTGCAGGAAGAACGGATCGCGAGTCCGCCGTTCCTCCAACAGGGCCAGATAGACCCGCATTCCGACACTCCCGACGCCGACAACCTGCCGAACGACGTCGAGGACTCGAAATCTGGACAGCAGACTCCAGATGTGGTCGTCGACGGACTCGCTGTAACCGGCGATCACCGCTTGCACCAGCTCGATCTGGGAATCCCCCACGTGAGTGCGAAAAGGTGCGTCCTCGCGAATTCGTCGACGCCCGTCCCTCGTCTCGGTGAACTTGCGGGACGCACCACGACTGGTACGGCGCTCGGCTTTCGTTTCGATGAGCTTCTCGGCGTGGCGCGCGATGCCCGAGGAGAAATGCCCGAGCAGTCCGGCGACGTCGATGCGGTCGTACCAGATGTCGATCTCGGGAATGTTCGCGTACGCCCGCATCTTTCGGCAATATGCCGCCGTCATCTCGGCAACCGCACGATCGGAACGCGACGAGGCCACACCGTTCTCGCGTCCGAGAACCACGAGGGAGGTGGCAAGTCGTTTGAGATCCCACTCGAACGGGCCCGGCAGAGTTTCGTCGAAATCACGGAGGTCGAAATAGAGGTTTCGTTCCGGCGTCGCCCACAATCCGAAGTTCAAGACGTGAGCGTCACCGCACAACTGCACCTCGATGCCGGTGTGCGGGGTCGACGCGAGGTCCGCGGCCATCACGGCGGCGGCACCGCGAAAATATGTCCATGGAGATGCGGACATCCGGGCGTACCGGATGGGCAGCAACTCCTGAACTCGTATCGCGTTCTGCGCAAGAACTGTCTCGAGCGCATCGTGGACGCGCGTGTCGGGATCCCACGCCGCCAATCCGCGGCGAGGTACCCGACGGCGAGCATGTCGACCGCGCGGCGACGGCTCGGAAGGAACCGAGTCCTTCCGAGCCATAGTCACGTCGACGTCGGATTCGACCTCGCCGTCCGCTTCGGTGCCCATACCTGATTATGGTCCGCATCGCGCTCTGACATCACGGTATCGCCACAGGTCGACCGACCGAATCGGCTGCTACAGCATGCAGGAGACGCAACCCTCGACTTCAGTGCCCTCGAGGGCCAACTGGCGCAGGCGGATGTAGTAGAGCGTCTTGATGCCCTTGCGCCATGCGTAGATCTGCGCGCGGTTGATATCGCGGGTCGTTGCCGTGTCCTTGAAGAACAGCGTCAACGACAGGCCCTGATCGACGTGTTGCGTTGCGGCAGCGTAGGTGTCGATGATCTTCTCGTACCCGATCTCGTACGCATCCTGGTAGTAATCCAGGTTGTCGTTGTCGAGATACGGTGCCGGGTAGTAGACGCGACCGATCTTGCCTTCCTTGCGAATCTCGATCTTCGACGCCACCGGGTGAATCGACGAGGTGGAGTTGTTGATGTACGAGATGGAACCGGTCGGCGGGACGGCCTGCAGGTTCTGGTTGTAGATTCCGTACTCCTGCACCGACGCCTTCAGCGCGGCCCAGTCGGCCTGTGTCGGGATGGCGACGTCGGAGTCGGCGAACAACTTCGCCACCTTGGATGTGGCCGGCTCCCAGACCTGGTCGGTGTACTTGTCGAAGAATTCGCCCGACGCGTACTTGGAATCCGGGAAGCCCTTGAAGTACTGGCCACGAGCCTTGGCCAGCTGATTCGAGGCCTGCAGCGCATGGAACAGCACCGTGTAGAAGTAGATGTTGGTGAAGTCGATTCCCTCGGTCGAGCCGTAGTGGATGCGCTCGCGGGCGAGGTAGCCGTGCAGGTTCATCTGCCCGAGACCGATTGCGTGCGAATCGTTGTTGCCCTGCTCGATCGACGGCACCGAGAAGATGTGGGTCTGATCCGACACTGCGGTCAGACCACGGATCGCCACCGCGATCGTCTTACCGAAATCGGGTGAATCCATCGTCTTCGCGATGTTCAGCGAGCCCAGGTTGCACGAGATGTCCTTGCCCACATGACTGTAGGAGAGGTCGTCGTTGAACGTCGACGGCGTCGAGACCTGCAGGATCTCCGAGCACAGGTTGGAGTGAGTGATCTTGCCCTTCACCGGGTTCGCACGATTGACGGTGTCCTCGTACATGATGTACGGGTAACCGGACTCGAACTGCAGCTCGGCAAGAGTCTGGAAGAACTCGCGCGACTTGATCTTCGTCTTGCGGATCCGCTTGTCGTCGACCATCTCGTAGTACTTCTCGGAGACGTCGATGTCGGCGAACGGCACGCCGTAGATCCGCTCGACGTCGTACGGCGAGAAGAGGTACATGTCCTCGTTCTTCTTCGCCAACTCGAACGTGATGTCGGGGATGACGATTCCGAGCGAGAGCGTCTTGATTCGGATCTTCTCGTCCGCGTTCTCGCGCTTGGTGTCGAGGAACTTGTACACGTCGGGGTGGTGGGCGTGCAGGTACACCGCACCCGCGCCCTGACGCGCACCGAGTTGGTTGGCGTACGAGAACGAATCCTCGAGCAACTTCATGATGGGGATGACACCGGAGGACTGGTTCTCGATGCGCTTGATCGGTGCCCCGGCCTCGCGAATATTGCTCAGCAGCAACGCAACTCCGCCACCGCGCTTGGACAGCTGCAGGGCCGAGTTGATGGAGCGACCGATGGACTCCATGTTGTCCTCGATACGCAGCAGGAAGCAGGACACGGGCTCGCCGCGCTGCTTCTTGCCGGAGTTGAGGAACGTGGGTGTCGCGGGTTGGAAACGGCCGGCGATGATCTCGTCGACCAGATCGGTGGCCAGGGCCTCGTCTCCGGCCGCGAGCGTGAGCGCCACCATGCACACCCGGTCCTCGAAGCGCTCGAGGTAACGCTTGCCGTCGAACGTCTTGAGCGTGTACGAGGTGTAGTACTTGAACGCGCCGAGGAAGGTGGGGAATCGAAACTTCTTCGAGTACGCGTGGTTGATCAGAAACTTGACGAACTCGCGCGAGTACTGGTCCAGAACCTCGGGCTCGTAGTAATTCTCCTCGACGAGGTAGTCCAACTTCTCGTCCAGATCGTGGAAGAACACCGTGTTCTGGTTGACATGCTGCAAAAAGTACTGATTGGCCGCCTCGCGATCCTTCTCGAACTGGATCTCGCCGTTGGGGCCGTAGAGATTGAGCATCGCGTTGAGCGCGTGGTAATCCATATCTCCGTCGCCGCTGACAGTGGGTACGGGTGCTGCGTCGGTGATGGTCGGTGCCACGGCGATGCTCCTACTGGGTATGTGATGTGTGGTGTTCTAGTGCGTGTGGGCAGCGCGTCGGACTTCACGTTCCCAGAAGTCCTCCAGCCCCTCCCGGACCCGCACTACGTCCTCGGGGGTGCCCATCAATTCGAATCGATACAGATACGGGACCGCGCATTTCTGCGAGATGACATCTCCCGCAAAGCAGAAGGAGTCACCGAAGTTGGTGTTTCCGGCTGCGATGACGGCCCGGATCAACGACCGATTGTGCTCGTCGTTGAGAAACTTGATCACTCGTTTGGGGACGTAATTGGTGTCGCGCCCAGCGTAGGTGGTCCCTCCCCCATACGTCGGCACGATGAGAACGTAAGGAGAATGGACACGAAAGGTGCCATCCGGATCACGGAGCGGAATACGCGTCGCTGGAATGTCCAACTTCGATACGAAGCGATGAGTGTTCTCGGACGCGCTGGAAAAGTAGACCAGTGAGTGGGAGGACTGCGGTTGCGAACTCACCGCTCACTCACTTTCTCGTTCTGTTCAAGCAGCGTTCACGGCAAGGGTCTTGATGCGGTCCGGGCGGAAGCCGGACCAGTGATCGTCGCCGGCGACGACGACAGGAGCCTGCAGGTAGCCGAGGGCCATGACGTAGTCACGCGCTTCGGGATCCTGCGAGATGTCGATGACGGAGTACTCGATACCCGCTTTGTCGAGGGCGCGGTAGGTGGCATTGCACTGAACGCAGGCGGGCTTGGTGTAAACGGTGATGCTCATGGTGTCCCTCTTTCCGTTGTCGCCATCGGGTGCACCGACGCGACCGATGTGCTCTGCGTGTAGCACCGAGAACATCTCCCGCTCAGGGCGACTTCGACCTGCTCGAACCCGTCTGTGGAGGTTCTTCGAGTAGTGGCCTCTCGGTCGCTCAAACACTACACCTAGTGTTCGCGATCTGCCTACAACACGAGATGTTGCGAACAACACGCGTGGTATTCGCTGGTCACGGCCTTGCCCGGCCGTGAAACTCGGACGTCATCGGCGTGTCGCAGGTCACATGGGGCGCATGTTGTTCGTCACAACGAGTGGTAGCCGCCGCCGTGACGCTGCCCGATCGCCTCATCCGCTCCTCGACACGACAAGGGCCCCCGAATTCCTCCAGGGGCCCTTCTCGGTGCAACGCACTCGTCAGCGCTGGCGCGCCTTGAATCTCGGTTCCTTCTTGTTGATGACGAACACCGTCCCGTGTCGCCGCACCACCTGCGCACCGGGCTTGTTCTTGAGCGATTTCAACGAGTTTCTCACCTTCATGCAGCAGACTCTACATGAAAACGATTCTCATGACCGACAGAGTCACGCATTCACGAGTTCACCGGAGGCCTTCACCAACTCGGCGACGACGTGGCCGATCTCGCCGGAGACCTCGGCGTTCTCACGCGGGTGCGCCGAGCCGAACTTGTCGATGGTGCCACCGATGGAGAGCTGGACATCCTCGAGAACGGTTCCGCCGGCAATGCGCACGGCCTTGCTGGTGTCCTCGTGTGCCCACTTGGCTCCGTTGCCGCTCGGCGACGCACTGATGACGACGACCGGCTTGCCCACCATGGCACCGGCACCGTACGGGCGGGAGAGCCAGTCGATGGCATTCTTCAGCACGGCCGGGATGGTGCCGTTGTATTCGGGCGTGACCAGCAACAGCGCGGAAGCCTTTTCGGCTGCGGTCCGCAGAGCAAGAGCGGCCGCGGGGACCGATCCCTCGATGTCGATGTCCTCGTTGTAGAAGGGGACATCTCCGAGTCCGTCGTACACCACTACCTCGGCACCGGCGGGAGCCACGGTGACAGCAGTCTCGGCGATCTGCTTGTTCACCGACTCGGCGCGCAAGCTTCCGACGAGAACGAGTACATGAGCGTCTGACATGAGGTTATTCCTTCGCGAAGTTCGGATGACGTGATCGTCGTGTCAATTCCTACCATCCAAACGGACCGTGGTCCATTTATGTTCCCGACAAGGTAGGGTTACGGCTGTGACCGGCCCGATGCTGCCCATAGCGGACGAGGAATCCGAACGGTGCGACGCAGCGCGC
This sequence comes from Rhodococcus sp. ARC_M12, assembly GCF_022810385.1. Taxonomy (NCBI): domain Bacteria; kingdom Bacillati; phylum Actinomycetota; class Actinomycetes; order Mycobacteriales; family Nocardiaceae; genus Rhodococcus; species Rhodococcus sp. ARC_M12. Next base: position 593,654 of record NZ_JALGQI010000001.1, read on the forward strand.
AACCGACGGCTGCTCCTCGACGCCGCAACAGATCTGGTGGCGACCGTCGGAGCCGACGCCATCACCATGGACGCAGTGGCCACCAAGGCAGGAGTGGGCAAGGGCACAGTGTTCCGCCGCTTCGGGAACCGGGCCGGGCTGATGCGAGCGCTGCTCGACCACACCGAGAAAAAATTGCAGCAGTCCTTCATGTTCGGCGATCCGCCACTGGGCCCGGGAGCCGACCCCATCGATCGTCTCGTCGCCTTCGGCCGAGCTCGACTCGAGTTCGTCAACGTCCAGGGGGAAGTACTGCGCGCCGCGGAGAGCGCCGACGACGCGCGATATTCCGCCCCGGCCCACATGGTCAACTTCACCCACGTCCTGTCGCTGCTTCGCGCAGCCGAGGTGGACGGGGATCTCGAATTGCTCGCGTACTGGCTCCTCACACCACTCGAAGCCACCCTGGTGTTGCACCAGTACCGAGACCTGGGGATGCCGATGGATCGACTGGCCGACGGTTGGGAAGACTTGGTGCGCAGGGCAACTCGCATTCGCTGAGTCCAGCTCAGAGCCTGTTCACTGCCACGGCCGCGGTGTGCAGAGCAGTGCCGTACGAGCGTCCGTGCCCGGCTGCATGGACGGCGAGCGGACGCAGCTGGTGCAGAGCAGTGCGCTCGCGCCACCCGGCTCGTAGTGGCCACACCGTCTCGTAGCCGTCGACGACAACGTCGAGGTGGGGGCAACCGAACAGCGCCAACATCGCCAGATCGGTCTCTCGATGCCCACCGTGTGCCGCCGGGTCGATCAGCACCACTCCCGCGTCGGTCCAGAACACGTTGCCGTTCCACAGATCACCGTGAATACGGCTCGGCGGCTCTGCATCGTCGAAGTCACCGTCCGCGATGCGCCCGCACACCGATTCCACGATCGCCGCTTCGTCCTGCATGACGGTGCCGGCGTCGACCGCGATTCGCAGAAACGGCAGCACTCGTTCGGCCGCGTAGAACCCTCCCCACGACTTGTGCACGGTGCTGCTCATGGGCCGAGCACCGATGAACAGCTGACCCGAAAAAGCGAGGCCGTCGGCATCCACCGGTGGCGCACCGAACCCGTCGGCTCCGGCGGAATGCGTCGCGGCCAGCGCGCGGCCGAATCGTTCGGCTGCGTCGAGCGTGGGACGGGCCGCGACCAACCGCTCGAGTTCGATGTACGTCCGGCCATGCCCGAGGACTTCGACGACAGGGGCCGACGCCTCGCCGAGCCACCTGAGCCCGGTGGCCTCGGCGGCGTAGAAGTCGGGGTGCGCCTGGGGGTTTCGCTTGACGAAGGTATCGGAGGATCCACTCACGACCACCGACACTACGCACGGCGCGAGATCACAGCCGACCCTCGTCATTAGGATGACGTGATGGGACACATCAACTCGGAATTGCGCACGGGGATCATGCGCGAGCTGGCCGTGCAGTCGACCATCGACCCGATCACGGAGGTCCGCAGGCGAGTGGACTTCCTCAAGGACTACCTCGCGTCGACCCCGGCCTCGGGATTCGTACTCGGCATCAGTGGCGGCCAGGACAGCACGCTCACCGGCAAGCTCGCCCAACAGGCTGCGACGGAGCTCCGAGCCGACGGACACGAGGCCGAGTTCGTCGCTGTTCGCCTCCCCTACGGCGTGCAGGCCGACGAGGACGACGCATCGATCGCGCTGAAATTCATCGATCCCGACCGCACGGTGACGGTGAACATCAAGGACGCTGCCGACGCCGCAGCGGCCGCGACGGCGGACGCGCTGGGAAGTGCCGAAATCCGAGATTTCGTCCGCGGCAACATCAAGGCTCGTCAGCGCATGGTCGCGCAGTACGCCCTCGCCGGCGAACTCGGCTACGTCGTCGTGGGCACCGATCATGCCGCCGAGGCCATCACCGGCTTCTTCACCAAGTTCGGTGACGGCGGGGTCGATCTGACTCCGCTCACCGGCTTGAGCAAGCGTCAGGGTGCGGCGCTGCTGCGCGAACTGGGAGCCCCCGAGAGCACCTGGCGCAAGGTTCCCACCGCCGATCTCGAAGACGATCGACCTGCGCTACCCGACGAGGAAGCGCTCGGCGTGACGTACGAACAGATCGACGACTACCTGGAGGGCAAGGACGTCACCGACGAGATCGCCGACAAGTTGGAGAAGATGTTCCTCGCCACTCGGCACAAGCGCACGGTTCCCGTCACGCCGTTCGACGATTGGTGGAAGAGAAGCAGCTGACTCGGGCCGCCGCAGGTCGGTGGCTGGGTGTGCTCAGCCGCCGGCGAAGGGCGGCAACACGTCGACCCTGCCGCCGATCACGCGGTCGAGATCGCGAGTGAGATCTTCTCCCACCAGGTAGGCCGACACCCGGAGAATCGGTTCCATCGGCGCGCCGTGCCGGGACAGGATCAGCTCTCGCAGGTCTGCGAGGGTGGCCCCGACCGGTACGGTCACGTACTCGGACTCGCAGTGCGACGCGTCGACCGCTGCAGCGAAGTACCGCACCTCCACCTGGGTCTCACCCACCGATAGCTCCCATACTGCGGGCGGGGGGTACGAAGCCCTCGGCGTCGATGCCGTGCCCTGCCCACTTGTTCCACATCGCCCCGCGCCACACGGCCGCCACTTCGTCGTCGGTGGCACCGCCTCGTAACGCCGCGCGCAGATCGGTTTCGTCGTCGCTGAACAGACAGGACCGAATCGTTCCCTCGGCCGTCACCCGTGTGCGGTCACAATCGCCGCAGAACGAGCGCGTGACCGAGGCGATGATGCCGACGGTGGCATCGGTGCCGTCGACACTCCACTCCTCGGCTGGAGCCGACGGATCGGCGCGCCCCACCTCACGCAGGTCGAACGCAGTGGACAGCTCGTCGAGCAACGTCTGGGCATCGATCATGTTCGCGCGCGCCCACTCGTGGTCGGCATCGAGCGGCATCTGTTCGATGAATCGAAGCGCCACCCCTTCGTCGAGACACCAGCGCAGTAGGTCGACTGCACCGGAGAGTGTGTCGCGCATCAGGACCGCATTGACCTTCACCGGACCGATGCCGGCTCGCTTCGCCGCTCTGATGCCCGCCATCACCGACGGCAACCGGTCGCGTCGGGTCAGCCGCGCGAAGTCTTCTCGGTCCACCGAGTCCAAGGACACGTTGACTCGGGTCAAACCGGCATCGGCCAGCGCCCCAGCCCGATGCTCCAGACCGACTGCGTTGGTGGTCATCGACAACGGCACGCCCTGCGCGACGTCGGCGCACAACCGCAGTATCTCGTCGAGGTCGCGGCGCATGAGGGGCTCGCCGCCGGTGAAGCGCACGTCGCGGATACCCAGTTCACGCACGGACACCGACACCACTCGAGCGATCTCGGCCGGAGTGAGCAGGTTCGCGGCAGGAATGGCCGGGAGGCCCTCCTCAGGCATGCAGTAGGTGCAGCGCAGCGAGCACTTCTCCGTGATGGAGATGCGCAGATCCCGGGCCACCCGGCCGAATCGGTCGATCAGGTGCGGAACGTCCGGTCGATCGGACACCGAATTCGCACGCGCTGTGGACCCCGTAGTGCCGAATCCGGGAATGCCCAGTGAGGTGACACTGTCCACCGTCACCTCGTACCTCGCCTTCGTCGAAAATCACGCCTGTCGTTCACGTGTCTACCCAGTATGCCGCAGCCCACACCGGGCGACCGGATCGGCGTGCCTAGGATTGGCACCCATGACGGCTGAGCACACGCGCGCATTCACCGGACCCACGCAGTGAGCGCCGTATCGGTCGAGGAGCATTCCGCCGCGGTCGAGACCGTTCTGGCGGCGCTGGCCACCAGGACCGCGCACCGCATTCCTCTCGCCGACGCGCTGGGGCGCGTGTCGTTCGCAGACGTGCGATCACCGGTGGATCTGCCGTTGTTTCGCAACTCGCAGATGGACGGATACGCGGTCGATTCTCGGTCCGTGGCGAGCGCCCCGGTGACGCTTCCGGTCTCGACGATCATCGCCGCAGGCCCCGTGGACGCGGCGGTCCTGAGCCCGGGCAGCGCTGCGAAGATCATGACCGGCGCACCCATTCCCGACGGAGCCGACGCCATTGTCCCGGTCGAGGACACCACCGTGCACGAAGCCGGGTCCGTGACGATCGAGCGAAGCCGCGCAGCCGGTGAATTCGTCCGTGAACAGGGCAGCGACGTGCGCACCGGAACGGTCCTGGTCGAGGCCGGCCGGGTGTTGGAACCCCGACACATCTCCGTTCTCGCCGCCGTCGGCTTCGGTGAGGTCGACGTACGCTCGCGTCCCCGCGTGGCCGTCGTGACCACCGGTGCCGAACTGGTCGACGCCGGCTCGACGCTGACGCCCGGTCAGATCTACGACTCGAACGGCATCACCCTCGCCGCACACCTGCGCGCCAGCGGCGCCGAGGTGGTCTCCGTCTCGCGCAGCTCCGACGAGCCGAGCCGCTTTCGCGAGATCCTCGACGCCGCAGCGCAATCGGCCGAGATGATCATCACGTCCGGCGGGGTGTCGATGGGCGACTTCGAGGTGGTCAAGGACGTACTCCGGCCACTCGGCGGCAACTTCGGATCGGTACGTATGCAGCCGGGTGGTCCACAGGGCATCACGGTGTTCGACGGCGTTCCTGTGCTCAGCTTTCCCGGCAACCCCGTCAGTACGGTCGTCTCGTACATCATGTTCGCGCGCAACATCGTTCGACGAGCGGCCGGCCTGCCTCCGATTCTCTCGACCACCGCCACCCTGCACGAATCGGTGGTGTCTCCGCCCGGCAGACGACAACTGCTTCGTGGCCGAATGCGTGACGACGGCCGGGTCGAGCTCGTCGCCGGCCCCGGCTCGCACCTGGTCGCCGCCCTGGCGTGGGCCGATGTGCTGATCGACATCGATTCCGCCACAACCGAACTCGCTGCAGGATCCGACGTGGAGGTATGGCCACTGTGACCACCGAGAACCCGCAACCTCACCTGTCTCATCTGGACGATCAGGGCCGCGCCCGCATGGTCGACGTGGCGCACAAGAAGGAAACCTCACGCACCGCCGTCGCCGCCGGCGAGTTCGTCACCACTGCCGAGGTCATCGCTCTCGTGCGCGCGGACGACATGCCCAAAGCCGACGTTCTCGCCACCGCACGCATCGCCGGCATCTCCGCGGCGAAGCGTACGTCGGAGCTGATACCGCTGTGTCACCAGCTCTCACTCTCGTCGGTGAAGATCTCGTTCGGCTTCACCGAGTCGACCATCACGGTCGAGGCAACCGCGCGCACCACCGGACGCACCGGCGTGGAGATGGAAGCACTGACTGCGGTCGCCGTCGCCGGACTGACCCTGCACGACATGGTCAAGGCCGTCGATCCCGGTGCCAGCATGAACGGTGTCCGACTGATCACCAAGGACGGCGGCAAACACGGGCATTGGCAACGGGACGACGCAGAGGACTCCCCCGACTCCGTGGCTGCGCCGATATTCGAGTCCTCACGGTCCGCAGCGGTTCTGGTCGCGTCCACGGGCGGTGCCCGTGGTACTAGGCCGGACACCACCGGCCCCGCCATCGCAGCCTGGCTGACCGATCGGGGCTTCACCGTGCGAGGTCCCCTGGTGTACGCCGACGCCGATATCTCGGCGGGTCTGCACGACGCCCTCGCCGGCGGACCGTCGCTCATCGTCAGCACCGGCGGTACCGGTGTATCCCCGACCGATGCGACCCCCGAGGCCACGGCGGCGCTCCTCGACATCGACATGCCGGGGATCGCCGACGCCATCCGAACCCGCGGAACATCTGCGACACCTCATGCGGTACTCAGCCGCGGTGTCTCGGGTCTGATCGGACGCACGCTCGTAGTCAACCTGCCGGGCTCGCCGGGTGGCGTGAAGGACGGACTCTCCGTTCTCGACCCGCTCCTCGACCATGTGCTGGCCCAGATCGCCGGAGGAGGCCCCCACGATGAGTGAGCTCGTCGCCCGTATCTCGAACGAACCCTTGAGCACTGCCGAAGTAGAGGCGGCGGTGCAGGATTCGCATCACGGCGCTGTTGTTCTGTTCAGCGGAATCGTGCGCGATCACGACGGCGGCCACGCCGTGGAGACTCTGGAATACCGCGCCCACCCCGACGCAGAGCGCTTCCTGAGCCGCTGCTGCTCGGAGGTGTCGGCGGAGACCGGGTTGGTGGTGGCCGCAGTGCATCGAGTCGGCGACCTGCGAGTCGGCGACCTTGCACTCGTTGCGGCCGTCGGCTCGGCTCATCGGGCCGAAGCTTTCGAGGCCTGTGCCCGGCTCGTCGAGCGCATCAAGGCCGAGGTCCCGATCTGGAAGCGTCAGGGATTCGAGGGCGGACGTACCGAGTGGGTCGGGCTCTAGGAAACTAACCGGTCTCGAGGTAGCGGTGAACCGGAAGCATGGCGGAAGCGTCGTCGGCGTCGTCCGGCCCTCGTACACAGGCACGCAACCGCTGCTCGACGGCCGATGCATCGAGATCGGTACCGATGAGCACCAATGAGGTCTGCTCGGGCTCACCCCGGGCCCACGACGCGGCCTCGAATCGGATGTGTCGACCCACCGTGTGCACGATGAACTTCTGCGCATAGCCCGTGATGCCGAAGTGTACGAATCCCTTGATGCGGTAGAGGTTTCCGGAAGGATTCTCCAAGAACTCGATCAATCGGCGCGGTTCGACGGGAGTCGTCGTGACGAATTCGGTGTGCGAGTACTGCGCGTGCAGGTGATGATCGTGGTCGTGATCGTGGTCGTGGTTCTCCCGAAGTAGCTCGTCGAACGACAGCTGCACCGCAATAGCCGAATCCACCGACCGATCGTCACGCCGATCGAACAGCAGCAGCGGGTCGACGCGACCGAACGCTACGGGTACGACGGGCACGTCTCCTACGACGGACTGCACCGTCGACACCACCGCGGAGCGTTCGGACTCGGTCACCACATCGGACTTGTTCAGTACCACCAGGTCGGCCAATTGCAGGTGCTGGTCGATCTCGGGATGCCGCACGCGGGTCTGCGGGAACTCCACGGCGTCGACGACACCGACGAGCCCGCCGTAGACGATGAATTCGTTCTCGCTACCTCGAACCATCCGAATCAGATTGCGGGGTTCGGCCAGGCCGCTGGCCTCCACCACGATGACGTCGATGGCGGCCCGACGGTGCGCGAGGGCGTCGAACATCGCGTCCATATCGCTGATGTCGACGGCGCAACAGATGCAGCCGTTACCGAGAGAGACCATCGAATCGACCTGGCCGGCCACGAGCATCGAGTCGATGTTGATCGCCCCGAAGTCGTTGACCACAACCCCGATTCGAATACCGGAATCATTGCGCAACAGATGGTTCAGGAGCGTGGTCTTACCTGCTCCGAGAAAGCCCGCAACTATCACCACCGGAATTCGTCGACGCGCCACGGCGTCCGAGACTACCGGTCGGCGAGAATCTGTTTCAGCAGGCCTCGAGCGAACGTCGACACAATTCTCACGTTGTCCGGGGTCACGAGCCCTCTCGAGCCGTCGACCCCGAACGACTCGACATACGGCGAGACACTCTCGAGCAGTCCGGACAATGCGCTACGCCCCTGCACCGCTGAGCGCTCTGTGCTCGGTGCCGTTGCGGTGGGCACCGTGATGTCGGTCGTCTTCGCCCCGGCCGGAGCTGCCGCGGTTGTCGTGTCGGGGCCGGCCGACGACGCCTCCGCAGTGTCGGATCCGAGAAGATAGTCGATGATTCCGGTCGAAATGGCGATCGCGTGCTTCAGCTGACCATCCGAGCTCTCCAGAAGAGCTGCGTCGTCCGGGTTGGATCCGTTGCCCATCTCGACGAACACGAGGGGCACCGTGGTCAGTGCGGGCCCGGCGACATCGGATCGCTCCTGGATTCCGTTCTCGACTCCTGCGTAGTTGGCGGGCTCGAAGCCTGCGCGCACGTAGGAGTCGCGCATCAGCGTCGATGCCGAACGTCCCCCCTCGGATTGGGCAGCATCGGCAGCCGCGCTCGGAATCGGCAGGGTGGGAACGATCAGATGGAACCCGTGCTTGTCGGCGTCGGTCGTCGTACTCGTGGAGTCCGCATGGATACTCACGGCCACATCGGCACCGGACTCGCCGGCGGCCCGCGCCCTGTCGTCGACGCATCCGCCCCACCCGGTGTCGTCTGCTCGACTCGTCTTCACCGTCGCACCCAGACTCTCGAGGCTCGACCGGACGAGCTCGCTGACCTTCCAGTTGATCGTGTGCTCGGGCACGCCGTCCAGTGTGGTCATGCCGGTGGTCTGGCAATCCTTGGTGCCGCCCCGACCGTCGTTCACCTGCCGCTGCAGATTCTCCGAATGTGCGCCGCCCTGGTGACCCGGGTCGAGGAACACTGTCTTCCCCGACAACTCCGTGCCTACGGCGGATGCGGTGCTGGACGGTGTGATGGGTGCCGCGACGGCCGGTGCGGACACGAGCACTCCGACACCGATGATTCCGGTGCACATCAATGCGGTCACTGCAGATTTTGTTGTTCGCGCAGTTCTCATATCGTCGTGGGCCCACCGGTGGAACTGGTGGTGCCATTCCCCTCTCGACCCCTCGGACCCAGCTGATCGACGCGAGTCACCGACTTCGCGGGACACCACACGCCACAACAGACACTTGCGCCTCAAGTGAAGCAGATCTCGCACCCAATGCCTGTCGAGTGATCTTTCGTTAGTAAAACGATTGCGTTTCGTGACCTATCCGTAGCCGTAAACGACCGCTCCAGCCGATTCCCATTCGGTCGCGCACGAACCGACGTACGGACCGCGTTGCGTATTCAAACCGGACAGTTCGTCTTTGTTTTGGATATGGACGAACAGCACCGCTGGGAGAATCCTCGTCGCAATCACGTTGCCGGTTTCGCCGAACCGTCGCTCCGATTCTGTGGGAATTCTGCGAATCCAGTAACAATCCCCCGACCCGCGTGGATAAACACATTGTTCAGCCGTATAGTCGCTTCAGTTCGATCTGGACATCCCCGCATCATCCCCTGCATCATTGGAGAGCTTCAGCATGGCCAGAAAAGTCTATGTGCAACTAGTCGATGACATCGACGAGAAACCGATCGAATCCGGTGGCGAACACATAACCTATTCGGTCAACGGAGTCAGCTACGAAATCGACCTGAGCGACAAGAACGCGAAGGAATTTCACCGCAAGCTCGACTATTACATCGAGCACTCCACCAAGGTCGGTGGAAAGCGGACGAAGAAGTCGAGCACTCCCACAACCGGAGCGAAGCGCGACGCCAATCAGACCAAAGCCATCAGAGAATGGGCCAAGGCGAACGGCCACAATATTTCCGCACGAGGCAGAATCCCCGCCGAGGTAGAGCAGGCATTCGACGCCGCGCACTGAGCTCGACCGCCGAATCGGCTCCGGGCACCACGAACGGACGCCGTTTCGACGGTCGGCGGACCCAAGCAACAAAAAAGCGTCACCCGAAGGTGACGCTTTTTTTCGTTGATTTTCTCGGTGGAGCTAAGGGGACTCGAACCCCTGACCCCCACACTGCCAGTGTGGTGCGCTACCAGCTGCGCCATAGCCCCGAGTTACTGCGTGCTCCCGCTCATGCGGTTGCTCGAACGAAGTTACACCATCGGTCGCAGCAGCAACAAATCACCTGGTACGGCCGGTTCCGAATACTCGGCGACCGGCCGCACCCGCGCCTCGAGATCAGTTGATCGACGCCAACCATTCAGAGTCACCGAGCGCATCGACAACCTCACCGTCGACGAGGACCCCCGGTGTTCCACGGGCACCCGACGCGGCGAGCGCGTCCCGTCCGATGTTTGCATCCGCCACTGCAGAATCGCGCTGCGCGCCGCTGACGATGCACTCGGTCGCCAGATCACTCGCTCCTACGGAACGAGCGAGTTCTGCGATTTCGGCATCGGTTCGGTCGGAGTCACCGCCTTCTTCGGGGCGGAATTCCGGGTCGAACAACCCGGAGTGAAAGGCGGAGTAGACCCGCGCGTTCTCTGTCTCGGCCACACAGTGCGAGGCCGCGACGGCACGCGTCGAATAGTCACCGGACGCCGACTGTGGATCCAGGAAATTGACCAGGTGGTAATTCACCGAGACGACACCGTCGTCGATTTTCTGAGCCAACTCCTGGCCGTGCTTCACTTCGAGATCGCCGCAGAACGGGCACATCGGATCCTCGAAGACATCGATGACACGCTCCGCTCCCGGACGCGCCAGCGTCACCACACCGTCGCCCGGGAGCGATAATTCGACCGCGGGATTCTTGACTGTTCCGTAGCCATCGTTGCGCGGGGCGTCGCTTCCGCTCTGCCACATGATCGCAACCACGATGACGATCACCACCACAACGAATGCGACGCCGCCCAATACGTATGTCACCGTGTTGGAGGTTGCCTCGGGTGTGTGTTTCGTACTCGATATCTTCTTCTGGCTCACACAACGAATACTACGTTCGCGCCCGTCAGGTGTGCTCGCGCCCGAGTGTGTCCGGAACTCGCGACCACCAGAGTCCAGCCAGTAACAGCAAAGCGCCCGTCACGGCGAAAGCGGGTCCGAACGAGACCTCTTCGACGATCATCCCGGCCACGATCGGGCCGATGACCGCGCCGACATCGGAGGCCATCTGGAATGCAGCCAGCACGGGCCCCCCGCGCGCCTTCGAGCCGATCACGTCGGCAACCGAGGCCTGCTGGGCAGGGCTCATCAGACCCGATCCGATTCCGGCGATCAACGACACCACGAGAAACAGCACGGGATCCTGGACGTACCCCATCACGACGGTTCCCAGGCCGCACACCGCCAACCCACCCACCATGAAGGGCTTGCGTCCGCGCACATCGGACAGGCGACCGGCAGTGGTGAGAACCAGCGCATTTCCCACCGCGAACACGGTCAGCGCGACACCGACGAACACCTCGGATCGCTGCATCGCCTCGACGACGAACAACGGCACCAAGGCCACCCGAACACCGAACACTGCCCAACCGTTGGCGAAATTCGACGCCAACGCAGCTTGATACGACGGAATCCGCAGGGCGGCGAGCAACGACATCGTGGGCGGTGCCGAGCCCTTCTCCGGCTTGACGAGGTCGGAATTGCCCAGGGTGAAATACACGACGGCCGCCGCGATCACGAGAGCCACGGCGTAGATGACGAACGGCACCCGCAGACCGAATCCGACGAGCGCGCCGCCGACGAGCGGACCGCCGATGGTTCCCAACAGGAAGGCGGTCGCATACAGGCCGGAGATGCGGCCACGACTGGTGGGAGGACTGATTCTGATCAGCAATCCCAGCGCCGACACCGAGAACATCGTCGAGCCGATTCCGCCGAGTCCGCGAAAGAGCAGCAGCTGCCAGTACGTCTGGGCCAGAGCGCACGCACCGGTGGACACCGCGACGATCAGCAATCCGATCAGGTACACGGGCCGCTCGCCGAGCCGCTGCACCAGAGCACCACTGGCGGGTGCGAACAGCAACCGCATGAGAGCGAATGCACTGATGACCGCCGACGCCGCCGTGTACCCGACGCCGAATTCCCTGGCGAACTGTGGCAGAGCGGGCGCGACGATGCCGAATCCGAGCGCGATGACGAACGCCGCCGACACCAGAACCCAGATCTCCGGTGGGAGCTTGCCTCCGGGTTGAAACGCCGACTCGGGAGCCGAACTGTCGTTGTCGGGTGGAGGTGAGTCGGTCACGAGCTCTCGAGTGCGGACGACACCAGTTCACGTGCTGCGGATTGAACCCGGGCAAGATGCTCCTCGCCCTGGAACGACTCCGCGTAGATCTTGTACACGTCCTCGGTTCCGGATGGGCGCGCAGCGAACCAGGCGCTCTCCGTCGTCACTTTCAGGCCACCGAGTGCGGCTCCGTTGCCCGGAGCCTCGGTCAGCGTTGCCGTGATCGGTTCGCCTGCCAACTCGGTGGCGGTGATCTGGCTCGGCGAGAGCTTGGCGAGAACGGCTTTCTGCTCGCGGGTGGCCGGTGCATCGACGCGTGCATACGTCGGATTGCCGAACTTCGCAGTGAACTCGCCGTAGCGCTGCGATGGGGTGGATCCGGTGACGGCGGTGATCTCGGACGCCAGCAGCGCGAGGATGATGCCGTCCTTGTCGGTGGTCCAGACTCGGCCGTTGTGTCGGAGGAACGACGCTCCGGCGCTCTCCTCGCCGCCGAACCCGAGCTCACCGGCGAGCAGGCCCGGAACGAACCACTTGAATCCGACCGGCACCTCGAGCAGTCGACGGCCGAGACCTGCGACGACCCGGTCGATCATCGACGAGCTCACCAACGTCTTGCCCACTGCCGCCGTAGGTGACCAATCGGGTCGGTGCGTGAACAGATAGTCGATGGCAACGGCGAGGAAGTGATTGGGATTCATCAGACCACCGTCGGGAGTGACGATGCCGTGCCGGTCGGAGTCGGCGTCGTTGCCTGTCGAGATGTCGAACCGATCGCGGGCAGCGATGAGCGACGCCATCGCGTTCGGCGACGAGCAATCCATCCTGATCTTGCCGTCGGTATCGAGAGTCATGAAGCGGAATGTGCCGTCCACCAACGGGTTCACCACGGTCAGGTCCAGATTGTGCCGCTCGGCGATGGCATCCCAGTAATCGACACTCGCACCGCCCAACGGATCTGCGCCGATGCGGACCCCGGCTGCCCGGATGGCGTCGAGGTCGAGCACGTTCGGCAGATCGTCCACGTAGGTGCCGAGGAAGTCGTAGCGTGAGACGCTCCCCGCGAACGCCTGCGCGAGCGTCACCCGCTTGATGCCCGAAATGCCATCGTGCAGAAGCTCGTTCGCGCGAGCGGCGATGACCGATGTGGCATCGCTGTCGGCAGGACCGCCGTGCGGAGGGTTGTACTTGAAGCCGCCGTCCCGGGGCGGGTTGTGCGACGGAGTCACCACGATGCCGTCGGCCTTCGCCGCGGGGCCCGATTCGTTGTACCGAAGGATGGCGTGACTGACGGCCGGGGTCGGGGTGTACCGATCCCCCGAATCGACCAGTACGTCGACGTCGTTGGCCGCCAACACTTCCAGAGCCGTCGTCCAGGCGGGTTCCGACAACGCGTGGGTGTCCCGGCCGATGAACAACGGCCCGGTGATGCCTTGCGCAGCGCGGTACTCCACGATCGCCTGCGTCGTCGCAACGATGTGTGCCTCGTTGAACGCCGAATCCAAGCTGGATCCTCGATGCCCTGATGTGCCGAACACCACCTGCTGGCTGGGTTCCGACACGTCGGGAACTCGCGAGTAGTACGCCGTCACGAGCTGCGAAAGATCTACCAGATCCTCCGGCAATGCAGTGGTTCCAGCTCTCTCGTGCGCCACGATGCGCCTCCTCGTTGATCGACGAACCGAAATCCTCGACCAACCCTAGCGCCGCTGCCTCCCCCACGAGCTACTTGCTGGGTCCTTTCGGCGGCCGTGGGAGGAAATAGCTGGTCCGCTGCTGGTATTCGCGATACCCCGGACGCTTTTCCATGCTGCGCTCGAGCAACCGCGCACCGGTGGCGAACACCAGGAAGTACGTCATCGCGATGGGCGACAGCAACGTGAACACTCCGGGCCACGCCGACGCCGAGACGAGGAACAGTCCCCACCAGACGGCAGAGTCGCCGAAGTAGTTGGGGTGCCGCGTCCAGGACCACAGACCACGATCCATGATCTTGCCCTTGTTCGACGCGTCGGCCTTGAAGGCCGTCAACTGCGCATCCCCCACTGCCTCGAACGTCCATCCGAGAATCCAGACCAGTACGCCGAGTACCACGACCGGCAGAACGGATCCGTGTGCGACGGCGGATACCTGCAGCGGCAGGGACACGAACCACAGCGCAACCGCCTGCGTCAGGTAGATCTTCCGCAGGGCATACAGGGTTTCGTTGCCGGTGGCCTTGGACAGCAGCTCGGTGTAGCGCGGATCCTCACCGTGTCCGCGCGAGCGTCGAAAGACGTGTACTGCGAGACGAAGCCCCCACACTCCGACGAGCACGAGTAGCAACAGTCGTCGCCACAGATCACCTGTTCCGGTCGCAGCCGAGATCAGTGCGATCAGAACGAATCCGCCGCCCCACGTCACGTCCACGACGTTGTGGCGTCCGATGCGCGCGCCGATGAGGGCAGTGACGATCATCAGAACAGCGGTACCGCCGAGGCTCGCAAGCGATACGGTGAGGAAGTCGGACCAGTTCACCGCGGGCACACCCACACCGGTCGTACCGATTCCATCTCGGACGGTCCGTTATCGGACCGAACCGCCAGAATCTGGTCGACGCCCATCCTGTTGTCTCGGAAGGCCATTCCGCCGCCGATCAGGTACAGCCGCCACACGCGAGCGACCTCTTCCCCGACCATCGCCACCACGTCGTCGAAACGCGCCTCGAAGCGCTCGGTCCAGACATCGACGGTCCGCACGTAATGTTCACGGAGGGCGTGGACGTCGCGAACCTCTAGCCCTGCCTCCTCGATCATTGCGACGGTCCGCCCCACCGGGCGCATGTACATGTCCGGCGCGATGAACGATTCGATGAATGCTCCGCCGCCGGGATTGTCGCCTTCCCGCCGCGACATCTGCTGAATCAGCACGCGTCCACCAGGCTTGACGTTGCTGTGCAGTGCCGCAGTGTAAGTCGGGTAATTGGCCTCCCCCACATGCTCACCCATCTCGATCGACGCCACCGCGTCGAAGGGCCCGTCCGGAATCTCTCGATAGTCCTGGATACGGATCTCGACGTTGTCCTGCAATCCTCGGTCGGCAATTCGCTTGTCGATGAAGGCTTTCTGTTCGCGCGAGATGGTCACTCCGACGACCTGCGCTCCGTACTCCTGAGCCGCGTGCAGGCTCAGGGACCCCCAGCCGCATCCGACGTCGAGAAAGCGTTGCCCTACGCGCTTGTCGAGCCCGATCTTTCGGCAGACGAGGTCGAGTTTGTCGCGCTGGGCATCGTCGAGGGTGTAGTCCGGCGAATCCGAGGTCCAGTACGCGGACGAGTACGCCATATGCGAATCGAGTACCAATTCGTAGAAGTCGTTCGACAGGTCGTAATGGTGGCTGATCGCAGCTCGGTCACGGAGCACCGAGTGCAGCCGCCCCTTCACCGATGCCTGCGACACGGGCGGCGGCAGTGGGCGGCCGAACACTCCGAGATCCTTGGCCAGTTTTGCCAACCGCAGGAGCGACGCCGGCCCCGGTCGTATCGCCGAGAGTCGGCGCTCACGCACCACACCCCAGACGTGATCGAGGGCCGCTGCCAGATCGCCGTCGACATCCAGCTCCCCGGTGACGTATGCCTGCGCGGCACCGAGTTCGCCGGGGCTCCACAGCAATCGCCGAAGAGCGCTCGGGCTCCGCAACAGCACTCGCGGTGCCGATGCATCTCCTGCAACGGATCCGTCCCATGCCTGGAGCCGAACGGGAAGCGGACCACCCACGAGAGGTTCTATCAACTCGGCAATCCGATGTGCGACACCGACACTGCGATCGGTCCTGTCCACGGAAAGTGTCGAGGTGGTCATCGGTTGTCCCTTCGGTCGAGCACGATCTGTTGAACATCGAGGTACCCGGATCTGAATCCGGCTTCCGAGTAACACAGGTAGAAGTGCCACATTCGTGCGAACACCTCGTCGAAACCGAGTTCCTCGGCCTCGCTGCGGTACTCACGGAAACTTCGGTCCCACTGGGCGAGGGTTCGCGCGTAGTGATCGCCCATGGACAGACGCTCGCGAACTCGAAGCGAGGTGTGCTGCTCGGTCACTTCCTCGATGGCCCGCACCGACGGCAGGAACCCGCCGGGAAATATGTACTTGTGCACCCAGGTATACGTATTTCGGGTAGCCAGCATTCGGTCGTGCGGCATCGTGATGGCCTGCAGGGCAACCCGCCCACCCGGCGCGAGCAACGAGTCGATCGTCTCGAAGTACGTTCCCCAGTACTGATGCCCGACGGCCTCGATCATCTCGACCGACACGATCGCGTCGTACTCGCCGTCGACCAAGCGGTAGTCGAGGAGATCGATCTGGATCCGATCTGCGTAACCGGCAGCGGCACAGCGCTTACGCGCCAGTTCCTGCTGTTCGATCGACAGGGTCACCGACCGGACCGTCGCACCACGAGCGGCCGCACGAATGGCCAGCTCGCCCCATCCGGTACCGATCTCGAGCACCCTGGTTCCCTCGCCGACGCCCGCCCGGTCCAGTAGCCGGTCGATCTTGCGGCGCTGAGAGTCGGCGAGCTCCTCACTGTCGTCGTCGTTTCCCGATTCGGCGAACAACGCACTGGAGTAGGTCATCGTCTCGTCGAGGAAGAGTTCGAAGAGGTCGTTCGACAGGTCGTAGTGGCGCGAGATGTTGGATCGCGTGTTCTTGGTCGTGTTCCGCTCGCTCCGTGGAGGCTTGGGGATATAGAGCCCTCGGAGGCGCTGCAGGGGCTTCGGAATCAGGGACGCCATGCGCCGGGCGAAGACCTCGAGCACGGCACTGAGATCCTCGGCATCCCAGTCGCCGGCCATGTATGCCTCACCGAATCCGATGAGTCCGCTGTCGCCTACTCGCGCGGCGAAGTCGTGTGGCCGATAGACGGTCATCAACGGGGCGTCGGCCGAGCCGGCCCCGATCACCTCGCCGTCGGGCATCGCGACACGAACCTGCAATCGCGCGACCGCGCGGCGGAAGAGGAAGTCGGCGACGGGTGCTGCGGCTGCAACCTTCATGCCACCGGGAACCTGGGCGATCTGAGGCCAGACCCGTGGATCCACCAGCGGGCGCGGACCGACAGCGGAACCACCGTACGGGTTCGACACAGAATCGGCCTTCGACACAGTTGTCATCTGTTGGCCCCTTCCTTCTGGAATTCTCGCGCCCCGGGAGGGGCAG
This sequence comes from Rhodococcus sp. ARC_M12, assembly GCF_022810385.1. NCBI lineage: Bacteria > Bacillati > Actinomycetota > Actinomycetes > Mycobacteriales > Nocardiaceae > Rhodococcus > Rhodococcus sp. ARC_M12. The sequence continues at coordinate 610,526 of NZ_JALGQI010000001.1, forward strand.
GTTTTTGCACGATCTTCAGACCCCGCGCCCAGAGCCGAATGCCTTGCCAGCGGATCTGTATCACCACCCGTAACGGCGCACACGGGATCTCGAGTGCGGTGCGGAGAATGGACCTCGACGTCACCTCGCGTCGACGGCCGTAGACGGTCGCCACGAACGGAGGCTGCCCGGGTCGTTCGAGGACGATCGACAGCCGGAGTGCGGCGTCCGGCTCGGGTAGCCGCATGGAGTATTCGCCGTCGACGTCGTTGAACGGCGAGACGTAGAACTCCTTGGTCGTGCGGGCCGCGCCGCGATGATCGGTGTGCAGCAGATACCGGTATCGCTCGCCGTAGGTGTTGTGCACCTCCGCCACCACGCAGCGGAGTTCTCCGTCGCGATCGTGGCACCAGTACACACTCAGTGGGTTGAACGTGTGCCCGAACACTCGCGCATTGGCCAACATCGTGATCCGTCCGCCGCCCAGGTCGATACCGTTCTCCGCCAGGAACGCGTCGACGTTCTGGCGGATGGTGGCGTCGGGGTCACCGAGGTGGTCACGGGGATCGAACGAGGCCAGCGGTCGCAGTATCCGGGGCAATTCGGGAAGAGCGTCGAGATCGACGAACCAGCTGTAACTCTTGTACGAGAACGTATTTCGAATCGGCGCGCGTCGAACGTGGTCGATCCGAGTGCGATACAACGACGCCCCGTGTGCGCGGGTGGTCGGCAGAACCGATGTCAGAGCCACGTGGCCCCCACCCGTTGTGCGGCGCGCGCGCCCGACAACGCACCGTCCTCGTGAAATCCCCAACCGTGGTAGGCACCGGCGAATACCACTGTGTCGGTGTCCAATTCGGGAAGTCGACGCTGCGCTGCAACCGATTCGGGGGTGTACTGAGGGTGTTCGTAGGTCATCTCGTCGAGTACCGCGTTCGGGTCGATCCGATCCGCTCCACCGAGGGTGACGAGCATTCTGCGATCGGTGTCGCTCAGGCGCTGCAACCTGGTCAGGTCGTAGCTGACCAGCACCCGGTCGGGCCTGGCCGTGCACGACGGGAGGTGGTAGTTCCACGATGCACGCGCCCTGGTGTTCTTCGGCAACACCGACGAGTCCGTGTGCAGTTGCGTGTGATTGGTGGAGTACGGCATCGCTCCCAGGATGCTGTGCTCGAGGGCCGTCGGTTCTGCGAGCATCTTCAGCGCGGCACCGGGATGCACGGCGATCACGGCCGCGTCGAACGTGCGCAGGCGGTCGTGGCCGTCGCGGATCTGCACGGAGTCCTCGGACCTGTAGACCGCGCGCACCGGGGTATCGAGCAGTACCTCGTCGATGTGCTGCGCAACCCGGCGAACGTATTCGATGGATCCGCCGGTGACTGTGCGCCAGGTGGGCGATCCTGTGACGGTGAGCATTCCGTGGTGGCGGAGAAAAGTGAACAGGTAGCGAGCCGGGTAGGCGAGCGCAGTGTCCGGGTCACACGACCACACTGCCGACACCAACGGCGTCATGAAGTGGGATTCGAAGTACGCCGAGAACGAGTGATCTTCGAGAAACTGCGCGAGAGTCGTCTCGGACTCGACCGGTTCGGCACTGTCCAGCAGTTCGTTGGCCAGGCGATGAAAACGCTTGACGTCGAGCAACATCGAGACGAATCGTGGCTTGAACACCGCCGTACGTTGCGCGAGGATTCCGCCCATGCCCTGGCCGCCCGAGTACTCGAGCCCGCACCCGTCGCAGCGCACGGACATGCTCATGTCCGAATCCTGCGTCGGCACGTCGAGTTCGTCGAACAACCGCAGCAGAGTCGGATACGTCCGGTCGTTGTGCACGATGAACCCGGTATCGACGCCTACCGGACCGTCGGGGCCGTCCACGTAATGGGTGTCCGCGTGACCACCGAGCCGAGAGTCCGCCTCGTACAGCGTCACCGTCGAGTTCTTGGACAGTGCGTATGCGGCCGTCAAGCCGGCGATGCCGCTCCCCACCACCGCAACCCGCCGGCGCGTCACGATTGCCTGCCCATGCAGTCGACCTTGGTATCGGCGGCGATTCCGACGACGAAGTCACGCGTGGCCCGCGACCAGAGTCGCGGATTGCGGAGCATGAAATGCCCACCCGGAACGGAAATGTAGCGAGCGGACGCCCCGCGATCCGCCGCACGTTCGGTTGCCCGGCGCGAGGTTCGCGGATCGGTCCACTTGTCTGCAGTTCCGTGCATCACGAGCAGCTTCTTACCCGGGCCGAACGCATCGGCCTCCGCCCCCTCAGGCCACCACGGAGCCAACGCGACGACACCCACGATCTTCCGGGTCGTTTCTGCAGGCTCCACTCCCGCGACAGAAGGCTCGTCGATCAGGGCAGCTGCGGTGCGGCCACCCATCGAATGGCCGACGACCACGACGTGAGCGTCGGGATGCTCGGCGTGGATCCGGTTCAGTGCCCACCGGGCATCCTCGACCGGAGACCGTTCGGGGGCGTTCCAGCCCCGGAACCGGTACTGCAACTGCTGCACCGAAATGCCGCGGGTGCGTCCCACGCGCCGAAGCATCCAGGTGAACGGCCACATTCGCAGGCCGGCCAGATGCCAGGGCCTACTGCGTGCCCGGCTCACATCCTTGCCGCCGCCGAGGACCAATACGACCAGTGCAGGCTCGGACACTCTTCTGCCGGTGCGCAGAACTGGAGTCGGCTCGTTGCTCATGACCACTATTCGGCACCGCGGTCGCTTCGGGTGGGATGGGTCCTGTCGAGTGGACAGTGACCTGTCCGACATAGAAAGAAGACCGGGCCGAGAGTGTGTCTCTCGGCCCGGTCTTCGTCGGTGGAGCTGCCGGGAATCGAACCCGGGTCCTCTGCTGCATTGCCAGGGCTTCTCCGTGTGCAGTCCGCTATGCCTCTACTTGGATCTCCCGATCTCGCGAACAAGTCAGGATGACGATCCCAGCCACTGTTTGATGTTCCTCATCATCCCGCGGCCGGATGAATCGGTAAGCCCTCTAGCTGATGCCAGTACCCGGACCGAGGGCGAGCCCGGACTGACAGACACGCAGTCGCTACTTAGGCAGCGAGTGCGTAGTCGCGCTGATTGGAATCGGCGCTTATAAGGTTGCGATGACGCTTACGGTGGTCTCTCGCCTGCACCGACACGCTTCCCCTGACTCAACATACAAAGTCGAAACCGTTCAGCCCCGTATGTTCCCGAACACCGTGTCCGGGCTGTTCAGTGTAACGCCTCGCACGGGCACAATCATCCCATTAACTGTCGGTCCGGCGATCCGCCGTGTTCGCAGAGGCATCGGCGTCCACCCGCTGCACGACCGTGCGCAACATTCGACGCGCCATCACCAGGCGTGCAGGCAACGAGGCGTACCAGACCGCGCGACCGGCCAGACCACGCGGAAAGAACACCAACCGCTGCTCGATCGTCGGCTGCTTCGCCGTGCCGCCGACCGTCAGGTCGAGCCAGGCCTCGCCGGGCAATCGCGTGGAGGACTTGAGCCGAGTGGTGTGTTCGGTGCCCGACGCGGATGCGTCGGGTCCGGTGACGTCGCGGTGCCAGCCGGTGAGAACATCGGCGTCGGCCAATCGTTCGAGTGCGGGCCGGATCGCGGTCGACTTCGCTGCGCTTCGGGCGACGCGGGTGTCGGTGTAGACGACCTCGCCTGCCCACGCCGGATCCGAGGGCAGCGGGTCCGACGGTGCCGCGGTGCCCGTGGCGTCGGTCCACCGCGTCTCCACCTCACCGTCGTCGATCTTGCGCAGTGCCAATCTCACGGAGTCGCGGTAGCCCGTCAGGCCGCCGTCCGGACGGGGTACGACGGCGTCGATGTCCATCTCGTGGCCGACGGCGTCGTATTGCAGTGATTCGATGAGCGGCATCGCCAGCCCGCGCGGAATGGGAGTCACCAGCCCGATCCAGTGGCCGGCCAGTCGCGGCGTCAACACCGGGAGCACGATGATTCGACGCTGCCGCAGACCCGCGACGTCGGCGTAGATGTTCATCATCTCGCCGTACTGCATGACGTCGGGACCACCGATATCGAATGTCCTGGATTCGGTGATCGGCGCACTCGCGGCCCCGATCAGGTAGTGCAACACGTCGCGCACAGCGATGGGTTGGATGCGGTTGTGTACCCACCGCGGTGTGGTCATCACCGGAAGCCGGTTGGTCAGGTGCCGGATCATCTCGAACGACGCCGAACCCGATCCGATCACCACGCCTGCTTGCAGCACGATCGTCGGAACTCCCGAATCGATCAGAATGCGTCCCACCTCGGCTCGGGACTTCAGGTGTGGTGAGAGCTCTCCGGTGGGCGGGTGCAAGCCGCCGAGGTACACGATGCGCCCGACGCCGCAGTCGGCAGCGACAGCCGCGACGTTCTCGGCGCTGTCGCGTTCGGTGTCGGCGAAGTCGGAATGGCCTGCGGTGCCCATGGAGTGCACCAGGTAATACATGATGTCGACACCGGTCAGTGCTTCTTTCAGCGAGTCGCGATCGCTGAGATCGCCCTGAACGATCTCGACGTTCGCCGCCCACGGCACGTTGTCGAGCTTGCTCGGGGTACGAGCGAGCACCCGTACCCGATATCCGTCGTCGAGCAGCCGCGGTGCCAGACGCCCGCCCAGGTATCCCGTGGCACCGGTGACGAGTACGCGGGGAGGCTGTCCGTCGTCTCGGGCCGCGGGGGTGTCGGACGGCGAATCGGAAGCTGTCATAAACGGGTTCCTTACCCGTCTGCGAGCATGTTCAACCCGCGAGCGCGATCATGGCGATGGCCCCGAGCGCCAACGCCATTCCCACCTTCTGCAGCGTTCCGACCCGTTCGCCGAGCATCACCATCGCCAGCAACACCGTGGCTGCGGGATACAGCGAGGCGATGACGCTCACCAACGACAGCAAACCGCCCTGATACGCGTAGATCATGGCGGCATTGGCGACGACGTCGAGCACGCTGACGAAGGCCGCCAGTTTCAACACGCTGCCGTGCGGAGGTGCGAAGTGTCCCGATGCCAGCGCCACGATCCAGACCACCGCGGTCGCCGACGCGCGTGACGCGGCCAACGGCCACAGCCCGCTGCCGTCCCCGATCTGGTGCAGGAAAATGAAGGCGAACGCGAATGTCACGCCCGAACCGACCGTCAACCAGGCCACGGTTCGGGTGAACTTCATCTCCCGACCACCGGCCACCTCACCGGTCACCTCGTCCGGGGATTCCTTGCTGACCAGCACCACCGCAACCAGCGCCACGGCGATGCCGAGGAACGCGATGACGCCGGGACGCTCGCCCATCGACAGGCCGACCAGCACCGGAATGCCGGCCACCAGAACGGCGGTGACCGGTGAGACGACGGCCATCGGTCCGGCGGCGAGGGCGAGGTAGAACCACCACACCGCAACGCCACCGGCAACACCCGAGGCCAGTCCCCACAACATCGCCGGAAGTTCGATGGTGCCGCCGACGAACGGCGCGACGAGCAGCACGATCACCAGCGAGAGCGGGTAGGACACGATGACCACCCGCAGGGCGGCAACGCGGCGGGATGCGACGCCGCCGACGAAATCGCTCACCCCGTATCCGACGGCGGCTACCAGAGCGAGCAGAACAGCGGTCAGCGCATTCCCTTCACACGACGTCCCAGCTCGCGGGTCACTTCGCGTTCGGCAGTCCGCTTGGCCAACGACTGTCTCTTGTCGTAGTCCTGCTTACCCTTGGCCAAGGCCAGTTCGACCTTGACCTTGCCGTCCGAGAAGTACATCGACAGCGGCACCAACGTCAGATTTCCTTCTTTGACCTTGCCGGCCAGACGATCGATCTCGCGACGATGCAGAAGCAGTTTGCGGTTTCGCCGCGGTGCGTGGTTGGTCCAACTACCGAGCGTGTATTCGGCGATGTGCAGCCCGCGCAGCCAGATCTCACCGTCGTCGACGGTCGCGAAGGCGTCGACCAGCGAGGCCTTGCCGTCACGCAGACTCTTGACCTCGGTTCCGACGAGGGCAACTCCGGCCTCGAGGACATCGAGTATGGAGTAGTTGTGCCGCGCCTTGCGGTTGGTCGCGATGGCCTTGCGGCCCTTCTCTTTCACTGCAGGGCCCTTTCTCGAGCGTTCGCCACGTGGAGCGGTTCCACAGGCAACCGCTCCAGCATAGAACCGAACGGCAAGCGAATTTATTCGCGCACGTAGAGGCGCAACGTGATGTACGCCGTCACCGCTGCCATGCCGACTCCGACGAGAGCGAGGAACGGCGACACGAGGAGCACGTCGCTGTTCGATATTCGAGCCAGGATGTTCGCTTGATACACGTCCGAAAGCACGTCATCGATGAACATGTTCTTCGCCGTGAACAGGCCCGCGATGGCCAGCGCCGAGCCGATCAAGGCCGCCACCACCGCCTCGAGCAGGAACGGCAGCTGGGTGTACCAGCGAGTGGCACCGACCAAACGCATGATGCCCACCTCGGTTCGTCTGGTGAACGCGGCGATCTGCACCATGTTGGCGATCAGAAGGATCGCGGCGATGGCCTGCACCGTCGCGATGGCGAAGGCAGCGTTGCGCACACCGTTGAGCACACTGAAGAGCCGCTCGACCAGGTCGCGCTGATTGAGCACGCTCTGCACGCCCGGTCGATTCTCGAAGTTGTCGTTGATGACCCCGAACCGTTCGGGATCACTCAGTCGCACCTTGAACGACGCGGGAAAGCTGTCGGCACTGACCAACTCGGCCAGTTCGGGCTGGTCCTTGAACACGCGCTCGGTGGCGTCCTTCACCGCGTCCTCACGGTTGAGGTACTGCACCGACACCACCGACGGGGTGTTGTCGAGATCCGAACGCAAGGCGGCGCAGGTCTCCTGGGCGCAGTCGGGGTCGGTCGCGGAGATGTCGTCGGTGAGGAAGATCTGCACTTCGACCCGATCGAGGAAGATCTGTTGGGTCTTTCCTGCCATCTGCACCACGAGCAGTCCACCGCCGAACAGGCCGAGGGAAATGGCGGTCGTCAAGATCATGGCGATCGTCATGGTGATGTTGCGACGAAGTCCGGTGAGGACCTCGCTGAAGATGAAACTTGCGCGCATCGCGGAATCCGAGCCCTTCGATTCGTTCGGTCGTGAAGTCTGTGCGGTCCTCTTACGGTGGAAGCGTCAGCGACCGACGCCGTAGACCCCGCGGGCCTCGTCACGAACGACTCGTCCGTTGTCGAGTTCGACGACGCGTCGGCGCATCGAATCGACGATGTGGTTGTCGTGGGTGGCCATCAGCACCGTGGTTCCGGTGCGGTTGATGCGCTCGAGCAGCAGCATGATGTCCTGACTGGTGTCCGGATCGAGGTTTCCGGTCGGCTCGTCCGCGAGCAGCACGAGCGGGCGATTGACGAAGGCCCTGGCGATGGCCACACGCTGCTGTTCGCCACCGGACAACTCGTTGGGCAGACGGTCCGATTTGCCGCCGAGTCCCACGAGGTCCAGAACCTCGGGGACGGTGCGCTTGATCATCGAGCGAGGCTTTCCGATCACTTCCAGTGCGAACGCCACGTTCTCCACGACCGTCTTCTGCTGCAGCAGGCGAAAGTCCTGGAACACGCAGCCCATGCTCTGCCGCAGTCGCGGGACGCGTCGAGCGGCCAGACGGTTGACGTGGAAATCGGCGACGTGGATATCGCCGGAGGTGGGCGTCTCCTCCTTGAGAAGCAGCCGCATGAACGTCGACTTGCCCGAACCCGACGGACCGATCAGGAACACGAACTCACCCTTGTCGATGGAGACCGTCACCTTGTCCAGGGCGGGCCTGGTGGAGGTCTTGTAGGACTTGGAGACATTCGAGGTGCTGATCACGGGTCGCCAGTGTAGTCCTTACTCGCCGGTAACCGCCGGAACTGCTCGGCCGTCGCGGCGAGTCCCGAGGGACGGTAAAGAATGCCTCAGCGAGACGGCGTCGGCGCTGGTTGGGTCGGTATCAACGACTGAATTCCCGGTGGCAGCGGCAGGCCGAAAGTCGTGGTCGTGGTCGGCGCTGCGGTCGACGTCGGCTGCTGTCCGGTGTCGTCGACGACGCCGGAAGGTTGCTCTGTTTCGGTGGTCGCGGCAGGTGTCGACGTCGCGGTCGAGGTGCCCGAGACACCGGTTTCGGACTGCGGCTCGGTGTACGGGGTGAGGTCGGCCGGATCGGGGGCAGTCGGCCCCTGAATCTGTTCACTGTCTCTCTCGGCGATCTCTGCGCTGACCTGGCCGTACCACAGACCGGTGAGCACGAAGAAGATGCCGAACGCGAGGGTGGAGGTGCGGACGCGGCCGTTGATCTTGGCCGGAATGCGCCACTGCCGCCAGTGTCGTCGTGGGAGAGCGGTTCCAGAATCCGGTGTACTCACTGATCCTCCGTCCGTTCTCGTCCCGATGCTTCCGGTGCCACCCCGGCAGTGCTCACGTCGGGTGCCACGTTGATGCCCTCGGGTTGCAGGGCGGCAGCCACCCGGACCCGGAGCTCGCGCCCCACCTGGAATTGCTTGCCCGGCAACGTACGCGCCACCAAGCGAACATTGACCTGACCTACTTCGATGCTTTCGACACCCATCACCGTCGGTTCGTCGAGCAACAGCGGACGCAGTCGAGAGTCCGCGAACGCATCGCGGCCGACTGCACGCAGCAGCCCGTTGACCTGGGTGAGATCCGCAGTGCTGGGCACCGGAACGTCGACGACTGCTCGAGCCCAGTCCTTCGACAGGTTGATCGCTTTGACGATCTGGCCGTTCGGGACCGTGATGACCTCGCCGTCGACACTGCGGACCCGCGTCACTCGCAGGGTCACGTCCTCGACGGTGCCCTCGGCATCCTCGGCCGACCCCATGACCGCGATCTGAACCACGTCACCGAACCCGTACTGACGCTCGGTGATGATGAAGAAGCCGGCCAGAATGTCCTGCACCACCCGCTGAGCGCCGAAGCCGAGTGCCGCGCCGAGGACCGTTGCCGGTGCCACCAGTCCGCCGACACCGAAACCGAAACGTCGCAGCACCTCGATGGTGACGAGGATGTAGATGAGAGTGACGGCTACCCAGGTGATGACCTGTGCGAGGGCGTGCCGATGCTTCGCGGCCTCGGACCGCACCAACGCGTCGCTGTGCTGATAGTTCTGATCGATTCGGGCCGTGATCCGCGAACCGGTCCACGTGACGAACCGCGCGGCCAGCAATCCACCGAGGATGTACAGCACGATTCCGAGGCCGTTGAGCTTGACCTCGGGCGTCACGTTGAGCCAGGCCGTCATCGAATTTACTGCTCCCCTCGCATTCGCCAACGGATGCCCGACTCCAGGAATCCGTCGATGTCCCCATCGAGAACAGTAGACGGGTTGTTCACCTCGTACTCGGTACGCAGATCTTTCACCATCTGGTACGGGTGCAGCACGTACGACCGCATCTGGTTGCCCCAGGAGCTGCCGCCGTCACCCTTGAGCGCGTCCATCTCGGCACGCTCTTCCTTGCGCTTGACCTCGAGCAGCTTGGCCTGCAGCACGCGCATGGCCGAGACCTTGTTCTGCAGCTGCGACTTCTCGTTCTGGCAGGTCACGACGATTCCCGTCGGGATGTGCGTCAAACGGACGGCGGAGTCGGTGGTGTTGACCGACTGGCCGCCGGGTCCTGACGAGCGGTAGACGTCCACGCGAATGTCGTTCTCGGGGATCTCGATGTGATCGGTGGTCTCGACGACCGGGAGAACTTCCACCTCCGCGAAGGAGGTCTGTCGACGTCCCTGGTTGTCGAAGGGACTGATGCGGACGAGACGGTGTGTGCCCTGCTCGACCGACAGTGTGCCGTAGGTGTACGGGGCCTTGACTGCGAAGGTCGCGCTCTTGATGCCTGCCTCTTCGGCGTAGGACGTGTCGTAGACCTCGACACCGTAGCCGTGCTTCTCGGCCCAGCGGATGTACATGCGCATCAGCATCTCCGCCCAGTCGGCGGCGTCGATCCCACCTGCGCCGGACCGGATGTTGACCAATGCGTCGCGAGCGTCGTACTCGCCGGACAGCAGGGTCCGCACTTCCATGGCCGCGATGTCCTCGCGAAGAGACGCGCGTTCGGCATCGGCGTCGGCGGTGGCCGACGCAGCTGCCTCGCCCTCCTCGCCCTCGGCGAGCTCGTACAGCACCGGCATGTCCTCGAGTCGCTGCCGAAGCTCTTCGACCCGGCGCAGTTCGGCCTGCGCGTGGGAGAGCTGGCTGGTCACCTGTTGAGCGTGCTCCTGGTCGTTCCACAGGTCCGGCGACGCGGCCTGGTGCTCGAGTTCGTCGATGCGTCGCCGCAATTCCTCGACGTCGAGAACCGACTCGACGGTGGACAGAGTGGTGTCGAGCTCGGCCAGGTCTGCAGAAACGTCGGGATGCACGAGAGTCAAGGTTACCGGCACGCGAACCCGAACCCGACCGCCCCCGAGTATCGGCAGACACAGTCGTGACGTACCCGTCGATAGTCTTACGCGGTGACCGACTACTCCGCTGATCTTTCTCTCGCCCTCCGACTTGCCGACGAGGCCGACGCCATCACTCGTCGACGTTTTCTCGCCATGGATCTCTCGGTGGACTCGAAGCCGGATCTCACACCGGTGAGCGACGCAGACCTGGCCGTCGAGACGATGATTCGCAGCGAGCTTGGTTCGGAGCGTTCCGGCGATGCCTTGCTGGGTGAGGAGTTCGGCGGCACGGCCACCTTCAGCGGCCGTCAGTGGGTTGTCGATCCCATCGACGGCACCAAGAACTTCGTGCGTGGTGTCCCGGTATGGGCAACTCTGATCGCCCTGCTGGACGACGGCGTACCTCGGGTCGGAGTGGTCAGCGCGCCCGCCCTGAACCGACGGTGGTGGGCTGCGGCCGATCTGGGTGCCTGGGCGGCCTCGAACGGGGACACCCCACGCAGGATCGCGGTCTCGAAGGTCGACTCACTGGCGGCGTCGAGCCTGAGCTTCTCCAGCCTCGCCGGCTGGGCCGATTTGGGGATCCGAGACAGGTTCCTCGATCTGTCCGACGCCGTGTGGCGGGTACGCGGCTACGGCGATTTCTTCTCGTACTGCCTCGTGGCCGAAGGGGCCGTCGACATAGCGGCCGAACCCGAGGTCTCGCTGTGGGACCTGGCCGCGCTCGATGTCCTCGTCCGCGAGGCCGGTGGCGGTTTCAGCGCGCTCGACGGCACCGCGGGGCCGCACGGTGGCAGCGCCGTGGCCACCAACGGCCTACTGCACCACGAGGTCCTCGCGCACCTGTCCCCCAGCGCGAAGAATCTCGCCTAGAGAACTGCGGCAAGAATCAGAGCGATCAGCGGCGTGATGCCCTGTACGAAGGCAGGCCGGAAGTACTTCGCGCCGCCGGTGGCCAGAACCAGCGCTGCACCGACGATGCTGGCGCAGGCGAAGTAGACGACGGCGTTACCGGCGGACCCGCCCACGATGAGACCGGCCACGATGCCGATGGCGAGAAACAGGTTGTAGAAGCCTTGATTGAAGGCCATCGGCTTGGTGATGTCTGCATCGTTCTGGCTGGCGACGCCGAATTTCGCCCAGATGGCCGGCTTGGACCAGAAGACGCTTTCCATGAGGAATATGACGACGTGGAGGGCCGCGGCGACGGCGGCGAATATCTGAGCTGTCGGATGCACGGAAACAGCCTGTCACACCGATACGACGCACGGTACGAACTGCGGTTCCGGTCTCGTACGACTCCGCTCCTTACTCGACAGTAGACAGCTAACTTACTCGGGAGTAAGATCTGTGAAGTCCGTGCCCGATGCCGAGGAACTGGTGATCATGAGCAAGCAAGACAGTGTGGTCGACGCGAAGGCCCCCAAGGCGCCTCGCGATACTTCTGCGGTTGGCCTCAACCCGTTCAAGAGAGATGCAATCGGAACCGCGATGCGCTTTCTAACCGCCATCACCGGATCGGAACTGGCGGAGAAGTACAACCTGCGCCAAACCATCGACCGGGTGACGTACGAGAGCACCAAGACCGGGTTCAAGACACTCGGTGCGGCCAATCGTACGTTCGCCAAGGTCACCGGAGGCGGCAAGCCCAAGCGTCTCGACGACGGTGCCGCCAAGAACCTGAGCTACTTCGACCTCACGCCCGACGACGAGCAGCGCATGATCGTCGAGACGGTGAAAGAGTTCGCCGAGGAGATCCTCCGCCCGGCTGCCTTCGACGCAGACCACAGTGCCTCGTCGCCCGAGGATCTGGTTCGCCGTTCCGCCGAGCTCGGCATCACGCTCATCAACGTTCCCGAGGAGCTCGACGGCGCAGCCACCGAGCGTGGGGCGGTGACCAACTCCCTCGTCGCAGAAGCACTCGCCCACGGCGATATGGGCCTGGCATTGCCCATCCTCGCGCCCAGCGGTGTAGCCGTGGCCCTCACCCAGTGGGGAACCGACGCGCAGCAGAAGACCTACCTCCCGGCGTTCGTCGGCGAGAAGGTGCCGAACGCCGCCGTCGTCGTCAACGAACCCCGCGCACTGTTCGATCCGTATGCGTTGCAGACCAAGGCCGTTCGCTCCCCCAGTGGCTACAAGCTCAACGGCGTCAAGAGTCTCGTGCCTGCTGCCGGTAGCTCCGAGCTGTTCGTCATCGCCGCGGAACTCGACGGCCGTCCGGCGTTCTTCATCGTCGAGTCCGACTCCAAGGGCCTCGTCGTCGAAGCCGACCCGAGCATGGGCTTGCGTGCAGCAGGCCTGGGTCGCCTGATCCTCACCGATGTCGCGGTTCCCGAGTCGGCTCTGCTCGGCGACGGAGACGCAGATCAACGAGCAGCCGAATACAGCGCTGCCATCGGCCTGGCGCGACTCGGTTGGGCATCCCTGGCCGTCGGTACCGGTCAGGCCGTGCTCGACTACGTCATTCCGTACGTCAACGACCGCGTCGCCTTCGGTGAGCCGATCAGCAACCGTCAAGCCGTGGCCTTCATGGTCGCCAATATCGCCATCGAGCTCGACGGCATGCGGTTGGTCACGCTGCGCGGCGCTTCGCGGGCCGAACAAGGTCTGTCGTTCACTCGCGAATCGGCCCTTGCTCGTCGACTCGCCTCCGAGAAGGGCATGCAGATCGGTTCCGACGGCGTGCAACTGCTCGGCGGTCACGGTTTCACCAAGGAGCACCCGGTCGAGCGTTGGTACCGCGATCTGCGATCCGTCGGCGTCGCCGAAGGCATCGTTCTCATCTAGCTCGCCGCCCCGAATTCCATGGCACTCACCCAAGGACATACACGATGATCAATCTTGAACTTCCCAAGAAGCTTCGGGCGCAGGCGAATCAGGCTCACCAGGTCGCTGCCGAGATCTTCCGCCCCATTTCCCGTAAGTACGACCTGGCCGAACACGAGTACCCGGTGGAACTCGACACCATGGCGTCGATGGTCGAAGGCATGTCCGACGCCGGTGGCGAAATCGGCGGAGCCGCCGGTGGCCGCGAGAAGGACAGCGAGTCGGCCAAGCCCAGCAAGACCGCGAACGCCAACGGCGGCAACATGTCCGCTCTGGTGAACGTGATCGAGACCTGCTGGGGCGACGTAGGCCTCACGCTGTCGATCCCCTACCAGGGACTCGGCAACTCGGCCATCGCAGCGGTGTCCACCGACGAGCAGCTCGAGCGCTTCGGCAAGGTGTGGGCCTCGATGGCCATCACCGAACCCGGTTTCGGCTCGGACTCGGCAGCCGTCACCACCACCGCTGTCCTCGACGGCGACGAGTGGGTACTCAACGGCGAGAAGATCTACGTCACCGCCGGTGAGCGTTCGACCCACATCGTGGTGTGGGCAACGGTCGACAAGTCTCTCGGCCGTGCGGCCATCAAGTCCTTCGTCGTCCCGCGTGACGCTCCGGGCCTGTCGGTTGCCCGCCTCGAGCACAAGCTGGGCATCAAGGCCTCCGACACCGCAGCACTGCTGCTGGAGGATTGCCGCATCCCGAAGGACAACCTGCTCGGTACTGCCGAGGTGAACGTCGAGAAGGGCTTCGCGGGCGTCATGCAGACGTTCGACAACACGCGCCCACTGGTGGCAGGCATGGCCATCGGTGTGGCACGGGCGGCTCTCGAGGAGCTGCGGTCCATCCTCGTGGACGCCGGAGTCGACATCTCGTACGAGACCCCCGCGTACAACCAGCACGCTGCAGCGGCGGAGTTCCTGCGCCTCGAAGCGGACTGGGAGGCAGCACATCTGCTCGCGTTACGTGCGGCGTGGATGGCCGACAACAAGGAGCCGAACTCCCTGCAGGCCTCGATGTCCAAGGCCAAGGCCGGTCGCTCGGCGGTCGACATCACCCTCAAGGCAGTTGAGCTGGCCGGCACGTACGGCTACTCCGAGCGCCCACTGCTCGAGAAGTGGAGCCGCGACTCCAAGATTCTCGACATCTTCGAGGGAACGCAGCAGATTCAGCAGCTGATCGTTGCTCGTCGCGTCCTCGGAAAGTCGTCGGCAGAACTGAAGTGACACCCGGCTCGTCAGCGAGCCCGCGCAGCAACCGCGAAGCGGCATCGGACCTCGAGTCCGGTGCCGCTTTTCGTGCGCGAGAAGAAAATTTCGGCACCGGTGTCGATATCGTGGTCTGCCGAACGTCGTCATCGTGTACGGCGACTCGCGCCGCGACAACGAGGTACCGAACCCAGGAGCGCACCATGAAGTACATCCTCTTGATCAACGCCGACACCGGGCCCGGAGCAGCACCGGGCTGCAGCAGTGTCGAGGACTGGATGACCTACGAGAAGGAGATGAAGGAGGCAGGCGTCCATGTCTCCGGTCACGCGATGGCGGATCTGACGACTGCCACGGCCGTGCGCGTCGACGCCGCCACCGGAGCACGCACCGTCACGGACGGACCGTACGCCGAATCGCACGAGGTTCTCGGCGGCTACGACGTGATCGACGTTCCCGACCTGGACGCAGCACTCGAATGGGCGGCCCGATGCCCTGGTTCCAAGGACGGCGGCACGGTGATCGTGCGGCCCCTTGCCGAATTCTGACCAGCCGAATTCTGACCGGCCGGATACTGCGGTGCTGAATTCCTCGGTGAACGATTCCGAGGTTCGTCGGGCGCTCGACTCGGTGTTTCGAGCCGAGCGCTCGATTCTGCTCGCTTCGTTGGTGCAGCGATATCGCGACCTGGACCTCGCCGAGGAAGTGGCCTCCGACGCCATCGAATCGGCTCTGAAACACTGGCCTGTCGATGGCGTCCCGGTCAGGCCCGGTGCCTGGTTGCTCACCACCGCCCGCCGGAAAGCGGTCGACCGCCTGCGCCGCGATCAGAGCCTGGCCGCGAAAGTCGGAGTGCTGCAGGCGGATACGGATCGCAGCGAACCGAACCGCCCGAATCCGCTCGACGATGCCCTGCCCGACGACCGACTGCAGTTGTTCTTCACCTGCGCGCATCCTGCCCTCGCCGCCGGTGACCGGCTCGCACTGACTCTTCGATGCCTGGCCGGCCTCACCACCGGCGAGGTGGCCCGGGCGCTGCTCATCCCTCCAGCCACGGCAGCGCAGCGAATAGTGCGAGCCAAGAACAAGATTCGGGCCGCACGAATACCGTTTCGCCTCCCGGGCCCGGACGAGCTGGCAGACCGAGTGCCGATGGTGCTCGAGGTCGTCTATTCGATCTTCACCGAAGGCTATTCGGCGACGTCGGGTGAGAGCATCGGGCGAATCGATCTCACCGCGGAAGCACTAGGGATGGGCCGACTTCTTCATACTGCCCTACCGACCGAAACCGAAGTGGCGGGCTTGCTGGCGTTGATGCTGCTCGTCGAGGCCAGACGCGACGCTCGAACCGGACCGGAAGGCGACATCGTCCTGTTGGCCGATCAGGACCGGCGACTGTGGAACACCGCGTTCATCGCCGACGGCACGAGACTCGTCGTCGAGGCCCTGGGCGGCGGCCGGACCGGTCCGTACGCAGTCCAGGCTGCCATCGCTGCGCTGCACGACGAATCACCCGACTCGGACAGCACGGACTGGCCCCAGATCGTTGCCCTGTACGACGTGCTCATGACGCTCACACCGAGCGCGATAGTCGCGCTGAACCGGGCGGTAGCCGTGGCGATGCGCGACGGCCCCGGACCAGGCCTTCGGGAGCTGGACCGGCTTGCCGACGAGGCGTCGTTGCGCCGATATCATCCGTATCCCATGGCGAGAGCCGATCTGCTGCAACAACTCGACAGATTCGAGGAGGCGGCAGTCGACTATCGACGAGCGTTGGATGTCGCCCGAACCGCACCGGAGAAGCGCCTGCTCCGCCGCCGGCTCGAGGAGGTGAACACCCGTCTCGGTCAGGCCGACAGAATTACGTCCACCTGACCTGCCGTCAACGAGCGGTCTGCGTACACCAGGCGAACTGCGTCGGCGTCGGGATTGCCGACGTCGGGGCCACGGGTAATCAACTCCAGGCCCGCGCGCTCGGCCACCCGGGCCGACGCGACGTTGTGTTCGAGGAGGTATGCCACGATCGGCAGTTCGGGCTGGTTTCGTTGCGCGCACTCGACTGCGATCTCACACATCTCCGCGGCGTATCCGTACCCCTGTGCGTCGGGATGGAGGCGATAGCCGAGATTCCAGAAGGCGTTCTGCCGCTTCGAACACCCGCCGTACCCACTGATCGTGCGGCTACCGCGCTCACGAATGATCCACGTGGCCAGTCCATCCCGCCGCCACTGCTCCGTCCAGCCCTGCAACATTCGTTCGGTCGCGCTGGGGTCGGTGTGTCGCAGGCTCGGAAAGTGGGTCCACGACAGCGGATCGCTGCAGATCGCGTACAGCGCATCGAGATCGGTCGCGACAGGCTCGTCGAGATCGAGACGCGAGGTTCGTGTTCGCACACCGTGGATCCTAGGGGGAAGAAGTCTGGTAGACCGGTGGTACACGATCGAGCGAAGGGTGTGACCGACATGGCCGAGTGGGTCAAGAAGATCGAAGAGAACGCGAAGGGCTTCATCGCGGAGGCAGAGCAGGAGTTGACGGCACTCGAGGGTGTGGACACAGTCGATCTCACCGCAGATGGCTCCGAGAGCGCCGACGATTCCGAAGCGGTCACCAGTGACGATGCGCGCGAGCAGGTCTCGGACTGAGCCCTCGATGTCCAGTCGGCGCACCTGGCGCACGACGACACACGACTGGTCTGTCGACGTCGATCGAGACCATCTCGCACATATCCGAGCTCGACCCGACGACTACGCGCCCGGCGGCGTCCTGCACCTGATTCTCGAGGTTCTCGCGTACGCGGCAGACGAGGCCGAGTATCAGGGCGACGGTCATGCGAGCGTCACGCTCTGCTCGGACGGCGTGATCGAGGTGTCCGATACCGGTCGCGGCACCGACACCAGACTCGATGACGGCGTCGCGGTTCGCAAGCCTGTCGTCTGCACGAAAGATGTGCGTTTCTTCGACGAACAACAGCCCATTCTGCTCGACGACGGCCATGCTCGGCGTGGGATGTCCGTGGTCGCGGCACTGTCCGAGACGCTCGAACACACCAATCGCCGGATCGACGGTGCCTGGACCGCACGATACGAGCACGGAATTCCCGTCACCGAGCTGATGCCGACCGCACCGACCGAGCGCACCGGTACCACCATTCGGTTCCTGCCCGACGCCTCCCTGATACCTACGCCCCCACCGACCCCCGACGATGTGCGTGCGACTATCGCCCCGCACGAATTTCTCACGGTGTCGGTGACGTAGCCGGGATCAGTCGAACACGGACCAGCAAATATTGTTCCTTCTCTTCTGGTCTTCCAGCACGAGTTCCCGCACGCTGTCCGGTAGCCGGTCACGCTGCCACTCGAGTTCTTCTCTGCCCGCACTCGGCTCCGAGCCGTGACGAGCCGCCGCCCGAACTGCCTTGATGGCGTACGCGGCCGCTCCGAGATCGTGTTCGGGCACATGAGCAACACAGGCGGCCTGACCGGCGGCATAGGCGGCGAAACGCGCCGCACCGTGCAGTGGCCGTGCCGCTCCCATCGAATGGCCCCCGAGGGCGCGAGTGGCCATCATTGCGAGTTCGCCGCGCACCCACGCGCGGGTGGCCTCGATTGCTTCGCGGGGCCGCGGATCGGAGGGCTCGACCGTCTCGAACAGAGCGAGAACGTGTTCCGCACACTCGGCCGCCCAGAGCGCGAGGCTTCGATGATCGTCGTCGGTCAGCAGTCCGCCGCGATGCACGGTGATGAGGCGAGGGTCTCTGACGGCAGGGAGAATCATTCGAACCGACCCTCGCGGTGATACCGCGTACGACATTCGTCCGAGTGGCCGACCACGACACCCAGCAGAGCACAGAAAAAGACCCAGGACATGTCCTGGGTCTTTTCGTGTTGGTAGCGGGGACAGGATTTGAACCTGCGACCTCTGGGTTATGAGCCCAGCGAGCTACCGAGCTGCTCCACCCCGCGTTGCATCTACGAAGTTACCCTCGTGTGTACGGCGAATGCAAATCACGTGACCACAGGGTTCCCGATCACGTCGACCGGGTTCGTGTGCGCCCGAGCAGACCGACTTATCACGTCCCGGACCGCCGGAAATAGTGCTCCAGGTCTCTTTTCCTGCGTGTTTCGAGTCACATAACGGTCGGGTCACGAAGTAGACTCGATAGCGCCACAAGGTGGTCTGAGCTGCTACGACACCCCCCTGTTTCCCACTATGTGGACATGCCCCGTCTCATTCCGGCTCAGTGACGGTGGTCGAATCCTCGACTACGTTCACGGACGGCCCTACACCGCTGGGCCTGCACCACCCCGCCGCTTCCTTCGCTCTGCCCCGCGGGTGTGGTCCCCAATACGTACGGGGGCAGAGCCGCGACGATACGAAGCGCCTGGTCACCAACGCCACACATCCCGGCGAGGTGATTGCAGGCCAGTCGCGCCAGTCGAGCGCGGAAAGGATTCACCCCGCATGACCACTCAGAACAATGTCGGCAAGCAGACTCGAGTCCGGCGCGCACTCGGAATTGCCACCATCGCAGGTGCCGCCGTAGCAATCCCCCTCGGCGTCTCTGCCGGAACCGCCAACGCAGCCCCGAACAACTGGGACGCGGTCGCACAGTGCGAAAGCGGCGGCAACTGGAGCATCAACACCGGTAACGGCTACTACGGTGGCCTGCAGTTCTCGCAGAGCACCTGGACGGCCAACGGTGGAACCGGGTCACCGGCCAACGCGTCCAAGGCCGAGCAGATCCGCGTCGCGGAGAACACCCTGCAGAGTCAGGGACCGGGCGCATGGCCTACCTGCGGAAAGCAGCTGAGCACCGCTGCCTCCACTCCCGAGCCCGAGTCGGCCCCCGCACCGCAGCCGGCACCCGCACCGGCTCCCGCTCCGGTACCGGCCGTGGCTCCCGAGGTCGCAGCGGCCACGCAGGCTGCACAGGGCGCGTTCGACGCTGCGTCCACGCTTGCCGACCAGTACGGCCTGAGCACGCAGTTCCAGCACCTCGTTGCTGCCAACGCCCCGGTGCTCGCACCCATCGGACGCTGATCACCCGGCAGTTCGCTCGAACTGCCACTGACCTCGTCGCTGTAGCTCGCGCACGAGTCAGGTAACGACAACGAAAGAGCCGCCCCACCATTTCGGTGGGGCGGCTCTTTCGCTCATGTCAGCGGGCCGTAGCCGTACCGATCAATTACCTGCCCCGTTGTACGTGTCGACAGCGACCTGCAGGTTCTCCAGCGCGGTGCCGAGCTCCGCGAGATTTCCGCTCTGCTGTGCAGTGCGCACTGCGTCGAGTGCGGAATTCAATCCGGTGACCGCCGCGTCCCGTGTTGCCGAGCCGCCGGTGGACGGAGCCGGATCCGGGGAATCCGGAGTGGTGGCCTCGGTCTCCGAGGTACCTCCCGATTCGGCCGGTTGTGGGTCCTCGGGAGCACCACCAGGAGCAGTGGCCGCCGCGCCTGTGCCCGCGCCGAACACCTGATCGAGCGCCTCGGACAGCCTGGGCGCGTACCCGACCCTGACCCCACCTTCCGCCCCCGGCTCACGGTAGCTCACCAGGACCTTCGTCAACTGCGGGAACGTCGAGGTCGAAGCATTCTTCCGAGACGTGTACAGCGGTTCCACGTACAGGATTCCGCCGTCGGCAATCGGGAGCGTCAGCAAGTTGCCGTACTGCAGTTCGTTGGACTGCTCGAGCAGCGTTCTGTCCGATGCCACCCGGGCGTCCGAGGTCATCGAGTTCTGCGCCTGCTGCGGACCCTGGGTCTGCGTCTGAGTCGGCAATTGCAGAACCGTGAACTTGCCGTAGTCGTCCGGATCGGACCGGACCGAGATGTACGAAGCCAGCAGTTCTCGGTTGAACCCGACCATGGCGCTGGTCAGCCGGAACGACGGCTCTCCGGTTTCAGGATCGCCGACCAGGACGTAGTACGGCGGCTGATTCAGATCACTGCCGGCACCGCTGTTGCTGGTCGGGTCACTGGGCACGGACCAGAACGCGTTGTTGGTGAAGAACTCGTTGGGGTTGTCCACGTGGTACTTCGCCAACATTTCTCGCTGAACCTTGAACAGGTCCTCCGGGTAACGGAAATGCGAACGGAGCTCGTCCGAGATCTCGGACTCGGGTTGGACCGAATTCGGGAACACACCCATCCATGCCTTCAACACGGGATCGGTGTCATCGACCTGGTACAGCGTCACTGTGCCGTCGTATGCGTCGACCGTCGCCTTGACGGAATTTCGGATGTACGACACCTCGTCACGTGGGAGTGGCCGACCTGTCGTCGACTCGACACTGTCCACCGTCAGACCGTCCAGCGATGCCCGCTGAGCGTAGGGGTAATCCTTCAGCGTCGTGTAGCCGTCGACGATCCAGACGATCTTGCCGTCCACGACCGCCGGGTACGAATCGGTATCGGTGGTCAACCACGGCGCAACCTTCTGCACACGATCACGAGGATCGCGATCGAACAGGATCTTCGAGTCGTCGCCGATGGCTCCGGAGAAGAGAATGTTTCGCTCTGCGTATTTCGCAGCGAACGCCAGGCGGTTGAACCAATTGCCCACCGAGACGCCACCCGAACCGGTGTATGTGTAATTGGATTCGTCGGTGTCGTACTCGCGGTCCCCGGTACCGGTAGCACCCACGATCGCGTAGTCCGGATCTGCTGCGGCGATGACTTCGCCGTAGTAGATACGGGGCTGGTCGACCGGGATGACCTGCTGAGAATCCTGCGACGCGATGTCGCTGACCGTGTAGATCGGGTAGCCGCTGTTGCTGTTGGCACCTTCGGCGGTCGGATCCTGAACAGCTGCATTGACCCTGTTGGCAGGAGCTGCAACGAAGCCGTTTCCGTGCGTGTAGACGGTGTGCCGGTTGATCCAGTCCGTCTGGTTGCCGGTCAAGGACTGCGGTGAGAGCTCGCGGGCCGCGACGATGTAATCCTGCAACTGCCCGTCGATTTCGTACCGGTCGATGTCCAGTGTGTCGGGGAAACCGAAGAAGTTCTTCAGCTGCTGCTGCTGGGTGAAAGTGCGGGACAACACATTCGGATCGAGCAGACGAGTGTTGGCGATGGTGGTCCTGTCCGCCTCGCTCTCGCGCGGATTCTGCGAACTCTCCCCGGAATAGTCCTGGTACTCGACCACGTCGTCGCCGATCCCGTACGCATCCCGCGTCGCCGTGATGTTCCGCTGGATGTAGGTGCTCTCTTTCTCGGCCGCGTTCGGGCGCACCGAGAACTGTTCCATCACCAGCGGCCAGACGGCACCGATCAGAATGGACGAGAGCACCAGCAATGCCGTGGCCAAGGCCGGAATTCGGAGATCACGCAGGAAGATCGCCGCAAAGAAGGCGACCGCGCAGATCACGGCAATAGCGAGCAGGATCAGCTTGGCCGGCAACACCGCGTTGATATCGGTGAAGCTGGCACCGCTGAACGTGGGTTCCTTACGACTGCTCGACAGCAGCGTGTACCTGTCCAGCCAGTACGCGATCGCCTTGAGAAGAACGAAGCTGCCGGCGATGACTGCCAGTTGAATGCGCGCGGCGCGAGTGAGAGCACCCTCGCGTCCGGCCAGGCGAATACCGCCGAACACGTACTGCGTCATCAGGTTCGCGAGGAAGGCCAATACGACGGCCACGAACAGCCAGTTGAGGATGAACCGGTAGAACGGAAGGTCGAACGAGTAGAACCCGACGTCGAGGCCGAACTGCGGATCGGTGGTCCCGAAGTCCCCGCCGTTCAGGAACAGCTGCACCGTCACCCAGTTGGCCTGAGCGATCATGCCGGACAGGAATCCGAAGACAACCGGGATTCCGATGCCGAACAAGCGCAATCGGCTCATCACCGTGGTGCGATACCGCGCGATCGGATCGTTGGGGCCGGCCACCGGAACGAACACGGGACGGTTGCGGTACGCCAACAGCAACGCGGCGAACAGGATGAGTCCCACGATCAGAGCGACAACGAGGAAGATCACCAACCGTGTCAGCAGAGTAGTGGTGTACACGCCGCGGAAGTCGACCTCACCGAACCACAGCCAGTTCGTGTAGACGTCGATCAGACGGGGACCGATGAGGAGCAGACCTGCTGCTACCAAGGCCAATACGAGCAAGATCCGGCTTCGCCGCGACAAGGACGGCATACCGGTGGGGGGCCTCATGCCCACGTGCCACACTCCAACTTCGGGCGACGCCGACCGGCGCCGCAGATGACTTCTTCGGCGCACTCGTCGTGCGCCGCATGTCCGTTTCGCCCTACTGTACGTACGTTGATCCTACGGCCGCGACGCCCGTACTGCGGCCACTGCTGGGCCCAGGTCAGGAGCGTCGGTGCCCGTGGAACCATCCGGATGCGAGGATAGTGCGGTGAGCAACGAGAGCAACGGACTGCCCGGCCAAGACCATTTCGGTGACGATTTCGACCCCGAGTCCGGTGGGCAGGACGTGGCCGAGGCTCTGACTCGGTGCGCTCGCGAGGTAGCCGACTTCGTCGACGCAGGAGGATGGCACCAGGCCCCGCAGATGTTCGCACTGGTGCCCACCGCGGCGCTCGCCGCAGCCGAGCCCGGTCTGCTCGACGATCTTGCCGACGGCGCTGCGCTGACTCCGATTCAGCAGCATTCGCTTCCCGAGGACATCACCGGCGGCTCCCCCGCCCTGGACGAGTTCCTGGCCACCTCGACGTGGCCCGACGGTGTCGTCGGATGCGCTCTGGTGCAGGAGATCGTGGTACTCCCCCCGGCCGCCGAATCGAGCCTCGACGAGGCATTGATGCCGCTGCTCGCCGATCCCGATGCGGCCGACGAGGCCGCACGCTCGGCTGCCGAGAACCATCCCGAGAAGAAGGATGCTCGGTTGATAGTCGCGGTACTCAAGGACGGTCCGTCGTTGACGCTGTTGCAGTTGCACCCGGACGAGGACGCCGATCCTTTCGCGCCCATCGATCTTCGTATCGCGCCGGACCTGGCCCCCAACGTGGTACACGGCCTGTACGCGACCTTCGACGTCGTCGACGACGACTGACGACGGCCTGGATCAACTGCAGGACGGCACGTCGCCGCCCGAGCCGAGCGCCTGCAGCGACTCGACAGCACCGTCCAACGATTCGACACGTACCAGCCTGAGGCCGTCCGGAACGTTCTGTTGCGCCTCACCACAGTTCGCGTCCGGCACCAGGAACGTCGTGGCTCCCGCCTCGCGGGCAGCGATCAGCTTGTACGGAATGCCGCCGATGGGGCCGACGGTTCCCTCGGCGTCGATGGTTCCCGTACCCGCGACGAAGTCGCCGTTGCTCAACTCACCGGGACTGAGCTTGTCCACCACGGCAAGGCTGAACATCAGCCCGGCCGACGGTCCGCCCACGTCGGCGAGATTGAACGTCACATCGAACGGCACATCGGGTTTCTCCTCGGGCGTGACGCCGAGATAGCCCTTGGAGTCGTCGTCGGGGCGAGCACCGAGTACCACCGAACCCGTCCGTGGCGTGCCGTCTCGCACGTACTCGATGTCGACGGAATCGCCCGGCGCCCGAGAGCTGACGGCCTCACGGACTGCCGACGCAGTGGCGACGGGAGTGCCGGCGACCGAGACGAGCGTGTCCCCGACGTTCAGCACGCCTGCAGCAGGGCCGTCCTCGGCCACGGTTGCCACCGCGAGCGATACCGGCAGATCCAGGTGATGCAGAGCGGCGAGCTCGGCACTGGACTCCGATGCCTCGAAATCCGCCTGATTGCCCTCTTGCACTTCTTCCCTCGTCTTGTCCGGCGGATAGACCTCCTCGCGCGGAACGAGGCCCTGCCGACCGCTGGCCCAGAAGGCGAGCGCCTCGAACAGGTTGAGCTGATCACGCACGGCCACGGTCGTCATATTCAGGTGGCCCGCGGTCGGATCGACCTCGGTTCCGTCGATCTGCACCACGGGTACTCCGTCGACGTCACCGAGAGTGTTGTAGGTCGGCCCGGGGCCGAGGGCGGCGAACGGAACTGCGACGACCGAGCCGGTGACGCCCAGCACCACCACCGGGACGAGCGCAGCGACAAGAGTGGCGATCCTTCGGTTCACTCGGTAGACACTAGATCCGAATCCCGTCGACTGCGCAGACCGCCCCTGTCGAGCGCGTCCGCGCCGGGGTCTCGCGGCCCGCAGTGTTCGCCGTCAGCGTGACGATCCACCACTCTCCGCGTTCATCGGGCTTGTACCGTTGAGGCATGAGCAATTTTGGTTTCGGTGCCTCCGACGACGACCCGGACAAGAAGAAGGATCCGGACGGTTCGGGCAACCCTGCCGGTTTCGGCTTCGGTGCCGAGGGCTTCGACCCCGCGCAGCTGGGCCAGATGCTCACTCAGTTCGGTCAGATGCTCAGCGGCATGGGTGCTTCCGGCGGGACAGGTTCCGGACCGGTGAACTACGACCTGGCCAAGCAGCTGGCTCGTCAGCAGATGGGTGATTTCAGCCCGGTGTCCGCAGGCGAGCGAGAGGCGATCACCGACGCCGCACACCTGGCCGAGCTGTGGTTGGACGGGGCGACGACGCTACCGGCCGGTGCCACGAAGACCGTTGCGTGGACGCCGGTCGATTGGCTCGACAACACGATCGACACCTGGAAGAGACTGTGCGACCCCGTCGCCGAGCAGATTTCGGGCATGTGGACTTCGGGCCTTCCCGCCGAGGCTCAGCAGATGGCCGGTCCGATGATGGGCATGTTGACGCAGATGGGCGGGATGGCCTTCGGTTCTCAGCTCGGCCAAGCGCTCGGTCAGCTCTCCAAGGAGGTGCTCACCTCCACCGACATCGGCCTACCGCTCGGACCGTCGGGCACGGCGGCGTTGCTGCCGTCGGCCATCTCGTCGTTCAGCGAGGGACTCGAGCAGCCCGAGCGCGAGGTTCTGGTGTTTCTCGCAGCGAGGGAGGCCGCGCATCAACGGCTCTACAGCCACATTCCGTGGTTGCGGCAACGGGTTCTTGCCACAGTCGAGGAGTACGCGCGCGGAATCAAGATGGATTTCTCGGCGATCGAGGAGGCAGCGGCAGGCCTCGACCCGTCCGCGCTGACCGATCCGTCGAAGATCGAAGCGATCCTGCAGCAGGGTGCCTTCGAGCCGCAGACGACGCCGGAGCAGAAGCATGCTCTGGAACGGTTGGAGACGCTCCTGGCCCTGGTCGAGGGTTGGGTCGAGACCGTTGTCGCGGCTGCTCTGGGCGATCGCCTGCCCGGTGCTGTCGCACTCGGCGAAACCATTCGCCGACGCCGGGCGTCCGGTGGCCCGGCGGAGCAGACCTTCGCCACGTTGGTCGGCCTCGAACTGCGCCCCCGCAAGGTCCGCGAGGCTGCGGACCTGTGGCGTCAGCTTCTCGCCGCAGCCGACATCGAGGGACGCGACGGAGTGTGGGCCCACCCCGATCTGCTGCCCGACTCGTCGGATCTGGACAACCCCGCGGCGTTCATCGACCGTGTCGTCGGCGGCGGAACGTCGAGCTTCGACGACCCGATCGCCCAGCTCGAAGCCATGGAGGCCAAGGAGCGCGCCGAGGCCGCCGACAAGGCCGCGGGCACCGACGACAAGGGCACCGACGACGGTCCCGAGAAGGGTTCATCCACAGCCTGAACCGGTCGGTCTTGCACCACTTCGATCGAACTCGTCGAACGCCTGCTCGGAGGCCCTTCCACCCTGTGGATAACCTGCCCTGAGCGGGCGTTCTTCGCTGTCGTCGCTGTCAGAGTGTGTCTCATGATCACAACGACCGTTCGACTCGATCCTGCAGTGGCGATTCTGCGGCGTCGAGACGGCACCGTGCAGTTGGGCTGGAATCCCGAGAGCAGCGTCGTCGTCACTCCCCCTCCCGGTGCAGAGCCTGGTTCGATACTCGAAATACTTCGACTGCTGGCCGCAGGCCATTCCAGGCCGCACATCGTCTGCCACGCAATGACATTGGGACTGTCCGCCAATCGAACATCGGCCATGCTCGGCGAACTCGAGGATTCCGGTCTGCTGATGCACGGCACGAGCGAACCGGTGCCACCCGACGCCTCGCGACGGACCTCGCCCACCGGACCGGGGTCGGTGAGAACGATCCACCTCGTGGGGCGGGGTCCGATCTCCGACGCATTGGCGTCGGGTCTGAGTCGTACCAGCGTGGCGGTCAGCCGGACGAGTCTGACGCCGACTCGCTACCCACACTCGGTCGTGAAGGCGTGGAACTACGACGTCGTCGTGCTTGCCGACGATCTGGTCGCAGAGCCCCGACTGGTGACGGATCTGGTGCGGCTGCGTATCCCCCATCTGCAGGTGCGGCTACGAGACGGGAAGGGCATCGTCGGCCCGTTCGTGTTGCCCGGTCGAACGAGTTGCCTACGGTGCGCAGATCTGACGCGGTGCGATCTCGAACCCGAGTGGCCGCATCTGTCCGCGCAGTTGCTCGGTACCGTCGGTCAGGCCAGCAGTGCGACGGTGCTGGCCACGGCGGCGTTCGCATTCGCTCAGCTGGAGAATCTCATCGGCAGTTCCGACCCCGCGCTACCGGAAACCGCCGACTGCACCATGGAACTCGAGTTCGGCGCCGCTGGGACAACCGTCCACAAACGACTGTGGTCCAAGCACCCGCACTGCGATTGCTGGCACTGAACAAGGCACTGGAAGCGAGCTCACCTCGTTCGATGGGGGTCGAGAGGGGACGGTCCGAGCAATTGTCGGCAGGTTCAGCCATGATGGAGCTGTGTCTGACATACCGCGCCGTGGATCGACTCGTACCGCAAAACTGGCCAGCATTCCCCTCGGGATGGCCGGTCGTGCTGCCATGGGGTTCGGCAAGAAGCTCGCCGGCGGCAATCGTGACGAGATCGATGCGGACATGGCCGCAAAGGCAGCCGAACAGCTCTTCTCCGTCCTCGGGGAGCTCAAGGGCGGTGCCATGAAGCTCGGCCAGATGCTCTCGGTGATGGAAGCGGCTGTTCCGGAAGAGTATTCGGAGCCGTACCGCGAGGCACTGACCAAACTGCAGGCGCAGGGCCCGCCCATGCCCGCGAAGACCGTGCATCGGGTGTTGGACCAGCAACTCGGAACGGCGTGGCGGTCACGTTTCCTCGATTTCGACGACACTGCGATCGCGTCGGCCAGCATCGGACAGGTGCACCGCGCAACCTGGGCCGACGGACGCGATGTCGCGGTCAAGATCCAGTACCCCGGTGCAGATGACGCATTGCGCTCCGACCTCAAAACACTCTCGCGGTTCGCGAACCTGTTCAGCACGGTGCTCGCGGGCACGGACGTCAAGCCGGTGCTCGAAGAATTGACCGCTCGTACCGAGGACGAGCTGGACTACCGTATCGAGGCCGCGAATCAACGTGCCTTCAGCAAGGAATTCGGAGGCGATTCACAGTTCGCGATTCCCAAGATCGTCGCCAGTGCTCCCAAAGTCGTTGTCAGCGAATGGATGACGGGTAGGCCGCTGGCCGATGTGATCGCGAACGGGACGGCCGAGGAACGTAACCAGGCGGGCGAACTGCTCGCGTTGTTCGCCTTCGTGTCCCCGGCGCGGGCGAGGTTGCTGCACGCCGACCCTCATCCGGGCAACTTCATGATGCTCGACGACGGTCGGATGGGCGTCATCGACTTCGGGGCCTGCGCTCCGATGCCCGACGGTCTCCCGCCCGTCCTGGGTCGGATGGTCTCGCTCGCACGCGACGAGAAGTACGAGGAACTGGTCGAGTTGTTCACCGAGAGCGGCTTCGTCGTTCCTGGACGCACGGTCACGGAGAAGGAGATCGCAGACTACCTGCGCCCGTTCACCGATCCGATTCACACCGAATCGTTCCACTTCACCCGCGCCTGGCTGCAGAAAGCCGCGGGCACCGCTGCAGATTTCAACAGTGCGCAGTTCCGCACCGTTCGTGCACTGAACATGCCTGCCGAATACGTGATGATCTTTCGCGTGCTGGGCGGATTGGTCGGAATCTGTGCCCAACTCGACGCCTACGCGCCGTACATGGCGATCCTGACCGAGTGGATGCCCGGCTTCACCGACTGATTCGTTCGGCGAAACCGGGCACCGGTCTCGGACGTCATGCTGCGTTCTTGCGCGGCCGTCCACGAGGACGCTTGCGGGCGATGACGACACCCTGCTCGAGGATCTCGCCTCCCCACACGCCCCACGGCTCGGCGCGGTCGAGAGCCGCACTCAGGCAGGTGCGTCGGATGGGGCACTCGGCGCACAGCGCCTTGGCCTGCTCCAGTTCGGCGGGGGTATCGGCGAACCACATGTCGGGGTTCGCCGCTCGGCAGGGCACGGACAGTGCCAGCTCGACCGATTCGGTCGAATACTGTGCAGCGTAGGCACTCTCGGACTCCGGTCGGCATGTCGTCCGGATCGTGGCGGTTGACACGTCGGTCTCCTCTACTTTTCGTGCGGCGTCGTTATCGGTTCGAGGGGTGATGCGAACCTGTCGGCCTCACGCTCGGATAGAGGAACTACCTGAACGAGAAAGGCCACGGTCCGCGAGTGCGGGTCCGTGGCCTGGTGGGGCTTGTCGAAGCGTCTACCGACAGTGAAGTCGGTGTCTGCTGTCGAGCACGGACGCACGTGGTGCGCGGTGACGGCGAGCTGCCTGGGCAACGGCTTTCGCTCCTGGTGCCAGGGCAACCTGGGCGGAATTCGGACCCGAGACCGCGTATGCGGACTCCTGGATGGGGCCGAAAGCGGAGGAACGAATCCACGTCTGCGCAACAGAGCCTGTAGCGGCGGCAGGAGTGCCGAGGGGGGCCACTCCGAAAGGTGCCGTGCCGAGGACAGGGCTGAACGCGACGGTTGCGTGGGCAACGGCGGCGGGCAATGTGTTGATCATTTTCTTCAGCTCCTGTTCTGGTCTCGACGGCGGATTGGACAGTGCGCGGTCTCCCGCGGCACGTGAAACAGACTAAGCCCCCCGCCGAGATCTGCACAAGTTATTTTTGACCTGGGGATTCCCACATTGTGTGAGCCGGCTCGTCACCTGTCCGAGGCCCGCACCACGGTGAGCACTTCGTCGCCGAACCGCTCCAGCTTCTTGGCCCCGATTCCCGGAATCGCTACCAGCCCACGCTCGTCCTGCGGTTGTTGTTCCGCTATGGCGGTCAGCGTGTTGTCGCTGAACACCACGTACGCGGGCACCTTCAGTTCGCGGGACTTGTCCAATCGCCACGACTTCAAAGCATCGAGCAGCGCGATGTCGACGTTCGACGGACAACTGTCGCACCGACCCAGCATGGTTGCGGACGTGCCGATCAGGGGCTTGCCGCACAACCGACACTTGGGACCGGACTTCTTGGCCGCGGGTGCGGCAATACGCGAGGCGGGTGAATCCTCGGGGATCAGACCGTTGAGAAACCTCGACCGGCGCCGCGATTTGCGTCCGCCCTCGTTGCGGGCGAGCGCCCAGGACAGATGCAGGTGGACGCGAGCGCGCGTGACGCCGACGTAGAGCAACCTGCGTTCCTCCTCGACGGCCGCCTCGTTGTTGGCACTGGGATCATTGCCGATCGCGTGCGAGATCGGCAGAGTGCCGTCGGCGAGACCGACGATGAACACCGCGTCCCACTCGAGTCCCTTCGCCGCGTGCAGCGACGCGAGAGTGACGCCTTGAACCGTCGGCGGATGCCGTGCCTCGGCCCGTGCGGCGAGCTCACCCAACAACTTCTCGAGGGTGAGGTCGGCATCGTGCACCAGAAGTTCTTCGGTGAGCTGCACCAGACCGCCGAGCGATGCCCACTTCTCACGGGCCTGTGCGCCGGTCGGCTCGGTTGCCGTCAGTCCGAGCGGGGCCAGGACTGCCCGCACCAGAGCCGGTAATCCCTCGCCGGCCTGCGCGCCGTCGGGTAGATCGTCGCGACCGCCTGCCTGCCGCAACGCGTTGACGCCCTGCCGCACCTCGGGTCTGGTGAAGAAGCCCTCACCCCCGCGCACCTGATACGGGATCTTCATCTCCGTCAACGCCTGCTCGTGCGCCTCGGACTGCGCGTTGATGCGGTACAGAATCGCGATCTCGGCCGGCTCGACGCCCTTCGAGATCAGCCTCTTGATCGCCCGCGCCACACCGTCGGCCTCCGCCGGCTCGTCGTCGTACTCGAAGAACTCGGGCTCGGGTCCAGGCTCGCGCTGGCCGATCAATTGCAGTCGGGTACCGGCAATGCGACCACGAGCGGCTCCGATGACGCGGTTCGCCAGCGACACCACTTCGGGAGTCGACCGGTAGTCGCGTTCGAGCCGAACCACGGTGGCTTCGGGGTACTTTCGGGAGAAGTCGAGCAGATACCGCGGGGACGCGCCGGTGAACGAGTAGATGGTCTGGTTCGCGTCGCCGACCACGGTGAGATCGTCGCGCTCACCCACCCAGGCGTCGAGCACTCGTTGCTGCAGCGGCGTCACGTCCTGGTACTCGTCCACGACGAAGCAGCGATAGCGCTCGCGGAACTCGTCGGCCACCGACGAGTGCTCTTCGAGTGCTGCCGCCGTGTGCAGGAGAAGGTCGTCGAAATCGAGCAACATCCCGTCTCCGCCACGGGACTTGAGCTCCTCGTATCCCGCGTACACGGCGGCGACCTTGGTCGCGTCCATCGGAACGTCGCGGCGGTTGCTCGCCGCAACACGCGGATAGTCCTCGGGGGCGATCAACGATCCCTTGGCCCATTCGATCTCTCCGGCGAGATCTCGGATGGCGTCCGTCGACGTCGACACGCCGGCGCGGTTCGCCGCCTGCGAGACGACGGTGAACTTGCGATCGAGAAGCTGCCATCCCGTGTCACCGACCACCTGCGGCCAGAAGTACTTGAGCTGACGCATTGCCGCGGCGTGGAACGTACGCGCCTGCACCGGAGGTCCGTCTCCCCCGACGCCGAGCTCGCGCAGGCGTCCGCGCATCTCACCGGCCGCGCGCGCCGTGAACGTCACCGCCAGCACCTGCCCCGATGACACGTGACCGGCAGAGACGAGGTGGGCGATGCGGCGGGTGATCGTGCGTGTCTTTCCCGTGCCCGCACCGGCCAGAACGCAGACCGGGCCGCGGGGGGCAAGTACCGCCGCGGATTGCTCCGGATCGAGCCCGGCGGTCATCGCGTCGTCAGCCATGGGGTCCATTGTGTCAGTGCGTACCGACAGTTCCACCCGGGCCCGAACGCATCGGCGAACGACCGATGCCGGTAGCGGCCGGAACAATCGCGTCGGCGCTCCTGTTGACTGTTGTCGTGACCACTTCCGAGAACACCCAGCAGAGTCCAGCCGCGTTGACCGTCTACTCCACCACGTGGTGCGGTTACTGCCGCCGGCTCAAGACCCAGCTCGACCAGGCCGGAATCGAGTACGCCGAGATCGACATCGAGCAGAACCCGGAGTCGGCCGACTTCGTCGGCAGCGTCAACAACGGCAACCATGTGGTGCCGACCGTGCTCTTCGCCGACGGCTCGACTGCGACGAACCCCACTCTGGCCGAAGTCAAGAGCGCGCTGTCGATCTGACCGACCGTCAGGCCGTCGCCGCCCACGCCTCCAGCATGCCGCGTGCGATGGAGATCGAGCCCGGTAGCAGCAACCGAGAGGTCGAATCCGATCCCCAGTCGCCCAGCTCGAGTGCCGCGAGGACCTCTGCTCGATCGAACCAGTGGGCCTCGGCGATCTCGCCGTCCTGAAAGTGCAGCGGTTGCTCCGGGTCGGCGACGGCGGAGAACCCGATCATCACCGATCGTGGAAACGGCCACGGCTGACTGCCCAGATATTCGATACCGGAGACGTCGAGGCCCACTTCTTCTCTGATCTCGCGTGTGACACAGGTTTCCAACGATTCGCCGGCCTCGACGAAGCCCGCCAGCACCGAGAAGCGACGCTCGGGCCACGCGGGTGCTCGGGCCAGCAGTACTCGGTCGCCGCCGTCGTGAACCAGACAGATCACTGCCGGATCGGTACGCGGAAATTCTTCGTGGCCGGTGGACGTGCTGGTCCGCGACCACCCTGCGCTCGACGGAGCGGACGGCGCACCGTCCAGCGAGCTGAACTGCGCGCTCGCATGCCAGTTGAGGATCGCCAGCGCGCCGGTCACCATCGACAACGCGGTGCTGTCGAGGCGATCACCATCGGTACGCAGATCCCCCAGCGTGCCCTGCATCACCTCCACCCGCCTGGCCCACAGGTGTCGGTCTCCGTGTATTCCGAGAAAGACCGCGTCGGGCGTGGGCTCCGCTGCGACGTCCGCGGCAGGGACGAGAACCAGGCCCTTCTCGTCCACCGAGAACCTGCCTCTGCCGTCGACGCTCAGGATGCGAGCAGTCGGCCAACCCGCTGCCAACGCTGCGGTGTCTCGGCGCAGTTCTTCTGCCCTGTTCAGTGGCGATCGGGACAGTCGAGGTGGGTGAGCGAGTTGGAATTTCGGCACGCGTACGACCCTACTTGCCCGCGGTCAGTCACCCACGCGACGGATGTACAGCAGACGGTCGGATGCTTCGACCGCATCGACTTCCGGAGTGCCGACCCGGAACAGTTTTCCGCCTCGCACCACTCCGAGGACGATGTCGGTGAGGTGCCGTGGCGATCCGCCCACCTCGTCGCGCTCGACTTCGCGCTCGGCAATGGCGAAGCCCGCCTCCGGGGTCAACAGATCCTCGATCATCTCCACCACGGACGGAGTCGACGTGGCGATCCCGAGCAGACGTCCCGCGGTCTCGGAGGAGACGACGACCGAATCGGCACCGGACTGACGCAGCAGGTGCGTGTTCTCCGCTTCCCTGATGGCCGCGACGATCTTCGCTTTCGGAGCGATCTCACGGGCGGTCAAGGTCACCAGCACGGCGGTGTCGTCTCGGTTGGTCGCCACGATGATGGCCGACGCGTGCTGAGCACCGGTGAGTCTGAGCACGTCCGACTTGGTCGCCGAACCGTGGACGGTGACCAGGCCCATGGCGGAGGCAGTATCGAGCACCATCTGGTCGGTGTCGACCACCACGATGTCGGACGCCGACACGCCGTCTCCGAGCATCGCGTCCACTGCGGTACGGCCTTTGGTGCCGAAACCGATGACCACGGTGTGATTGCGCACGCTGCGTCTCCATCGCTGAATTTTGAATGCTTGCCGGGACCGCTCGGTGAGAACCGACAGCGTCGTACCGACCAGCAGGATGAGGAAAAGGACCCGAAGGGGTGTGATGACCAGAATGTTCACCAGTCGCGCCGACGCACTCACCGGTGCGATGTCACCGTATCCTGTCGTCGAGAGCGACACCGTCGCGTAGTAGAACGAGTCGAGGAAGGACAGTTCGCCGTCCTGAGTGTCGCTGTATCCATCGCGATCGATGTACACCACGAATGCCGCGAGCAGCAGGATCCCCAGCGCCATCAGCACCCGCTTGTAGATGGCGCGCCAGGGACTCGATTCCAGTTCCGGTACCCGGAGCACTCCGACGAGAGCGAAGTCGGGCTTGTCGGTCAGCGCGCCACTGTCACCGAGGCTCGCACGCAACCTACCGGCCACGTCGCCCGCCGAGGTACTCACCGATGTCGAGATCATTCACGGCACGCAGCGTAACCCCATGCCAGGCTTCTGTGCCGACGACACAGGGTGTGGCACGGTATGGGCATGACACAGAGATCGAGTCAGGCAGCCGCATTGCGCCTCGCGGGACTGCTCGCCGGAGCCGGAATTCTCCACTTCGTCACTCCGAAGTTCTTCGATGCCCAGGTACCGACGGCGTTGCCAGGCTCGGCGCGGACCTATACGCAGGTTTCGGGTGTCGCCGAACTTGCCGTGGCTGCGACGCTCGCCGCACCGCGGACCCGTCGACTCGGCGGTGCACTCGCGGCCGCCCTGTTCGTGGTGGTGTTCCCCGCCAATATCAACCTGGCGTGGAAGTACGTACAGAGCCCGAAGACCTCACCGGCTCTCAAAGCAGCGATGATCGCCCGTCTACCGCTGCAGATTCCACTGGTCACCGAAGCTCTGAAGGCTCGTCGGAACGCACCGTAGCCCCCGGCTGCTCGGGCCCGGCCGGCCCTTCCAACAGCTGGGCCAATTCTGTTGCGTCCGGCAGGTTCTCGGGCGAAATGGTGTGACCGCTGCGCACGTAGTGGAACGCTGCGCGCACGCGGTCGAGCGGCACCGGTTCCGCGCGCCCGATCGACATCAGCTCGGCCCACGCCAGCCGGTAGGCCGCGAGTTGCATCGCTACCGCCCGCTGTTCCGACGCCGTCGGCTCTGCGCCCGTCTTCCAGTCGACGACGGTCCAGCCGCCGTCCGGGTCCGCGAACACTGCGTCGATGCGTCCTCGCAGTACCGTTCCCGCCACGGAGGTCTCGAACGGCACCTCCACTTCGACGGGGCTGCGGAGCGACCACTCCGAATCGAGAAACGCCTGCTGGAGGGTTTCGAGGTCCACGTCGGCCGAGGCCCCGGTGTCGGCAGAGCCCGGCAGTTCGTCGAGGTCGAGCAGTCGGGTCGCGCCGAACCTGCGTTCGATCCAGACGTGAAACGCGGTTCCTCTGCGTGCCAACGGGTTCGGCGGAAACGGAAGTGGTCTGCGCAGGCGTGAGGCCAATGCATCGGGGTCGGCCGCGAGATCCACCAGCTGCGTCACCGAGAGGTTGCCGGGCAGTGCCACGTCGACTCCTGCGACCGATCTCGCGGCCCGCTCCGCCAGCAGAGTATCGACGTCCGCGGCCCAATTCTCGGGGTCCTCCAGCGTCTGATCCTCAACGGTGACAACGCCTTCGGTCGGTGCGTGAGTGATCTCGGCCAGCGCGCGCAGCACCTCCTGTGCCCCGCCCTCGATCGCCCCCCGCCGTTGGCCGAGCGGATCGCGT
The DNA here is from genome assembly GCF_022810385.1 of Rhodococcus sp. ARC_M12. Classification (NCBI taxonomy): domain Bacteria; kingdom Bacillati; phylum Actinomycetota; class Actinomycetes; order Mycobacteriales; family Nocardiaceae; genus Rhodococcus; species Rhodococcus sp. ARC_M12. Next base: position 645,754 of record NZ_JALGQI010000001.1, read on the forward strand.
GGCCAGGACGCCGTGTGCGGCACGGCCCCCAGTGGGTTCGACGCCCCGTCCTCCGGGGCAGGTGCCCACTGTTCGATTGCCGCGACGTCGGCGAATTCCAGTACGTGCCGGTGCAATTCGTCGAGAAAATCCGAGGGCCCGCGCGGCTTCGTTGCGGTCTCGTCCCAGTGGTGCGCGGAGACCAGCAGTACCCGTTCGGTTCGGGTGAGCGCTACGTAGAACAGTCGGCGATCCTCGGCGAGTCGACGCCTCGCCAACGCATCCTTGTGACTCTTGACGGCGTCTTCCAGATCCTTGCGGTTGTGGAGTTGTTCCAGTTCGAGAACCGGAACCCCCTCCGAGCCTTCGCCGTCGAGCGCACGGTCACCGCGCAACGACGGCGGTAGCTCGGCCATCGCCCCGAGCCAGGTGGAGGACGCGTTCGAGGACGGGAACACGCCCTTCGCCACGTGCGGCACTGCCACCACCTCCCATTCGAGGCCTTTTGCGGAATGGACGGTGAGCACCTGCACACGATGGGGCGCGACGTCGACCTCACCGGGAGCGAGGCCGTCCTCGACCGTCTCGGCCGCTGCGAGAAACGACAGGAATCCGGTGACCGTGGCGGTCGGGTTGTCTGCGTAATCGGCCACCACGTGGGCGAACTCGTCGAGATGTTCCCGACCGACCGCGCCGTGGGTGCTGATCGGTGTGCGTGCCTGAGCTTCGACGCCGATGCCCATGAGCCGTTCGATGTCGCCGACCAATTCCGTGAGCGGTTGACCGATTCGGTCGCGCAGCAGGTGCAGTTCGCCGGCCAGGGCGACGATTCGTCGATGACCGACCTCCGAGTATCGCTCGGCCGGACCGGGATCGGCTATCGCGTCGGCCAGACCGGCTTGCTCCGACTGTTCGCCGGGTAGCGCACTGCCGAGCGCGGCATCGAGTGCCTCCGGGTCGTCGACGCGACCCGCGGTGCCGTACCCGCCGCGGATCTCGAGTTCTCGGGCGCGCTGGGAGAGCGCCCGCAGATCCGTCGGGCCGATCTGCCACCGAGAGCCGGTGAGGATACGCATCGCCGAGCTACCGGCAGTGGGGTCCGCTACCAGCCGTAGCATCGCGATGATGTCGGCCACCTCGGGAACATGCAGCAACCCACCGAGCCCGACGACCTCCACCGGCAGCCCGCGGCTGCGCAACACCTCGGCGATCGGCTCGGCGTCCGCATTGCGGCGCACCAGAACCGCGGCGGTGGGCGGGGTGCGATCCTGCTCGAGGGCTGTGCGGTACTCCCCCGCGATTCGGTCGGCGATCCACTCTCGTTCGCCCACAACGGTGTCGGTGACGGCCAGTCGAACATCGCCGGGGACCGCACCCGGACGGGCCCGCAGAGTCGGCACCGGCACACCGACGCGGCGCAGTGGGTCGGTGATCAGGTTGGCCAGGGTCAATGCCTCGGGCGGATTCCGCCAGCTGGTGAGCAGCTCGAGCCGAGGTGCGGGGCTACCGTCGGCCTGCGGAAAGTCGGTGGCGAACCGAGGCAGATTTGCTGCCGATGCGCCGCGCCACCCGTAGATGGACTGCATCGGATCGCCGACAGCGGTCAACGCCAACTGTGGATCGCTCCCGGAGCCGAATAGAGACGACAGCAGGACGCGCTGTGCATGGCCGGTGTCCTGGTACTCGTCGAGCAACACGAGCCGGAAGCGTTGCCGTTCGGCGATTCCCACCTCGGCGTGCTCGGCAGCGACCCGAGCCGCCATCGACATCTGCGAACCGAAATCCAGCGCACCCTCGCGTCGCAGAGTCTGCGCCAGCTGTTCCACCAACGGCAGCAATCCGATTCGTTGATGCTGCGCGCTCAGGATGTTCAACAGCTCTTTGGTGGGTCCGCCGCGCTGCCGGGGCCCCGGCCCGAGCGTGTACACCAGCTTCTCCAGCTCCACGTGCGCGTGGCGCAGGTCCTCGGGATCGACCAGATGCTCGGCCAACTGGCCGGAGAGTGCGAGCACCGCCTCGGTCACCGACGTGGGGTTGCGATCGGTCTCCAGGTCGCCGTCCCAGGTACTGACGACACGGTGCGCGAGCTGCCACAGTTCGGTTTCCGAGAGCAGTGTCGCGGACGGTTCGATGGGCAACAGCAAGCCGTGCTCGGTGAGCAATCGACCCGCGTAGGAGTGATAGGTGCTCACTTCCGGCTCGGCACCGAGGATCCGCTCGCGCAGTGCCAGACTGGGATCGAGAGCCCGCACCAGATCGGATCCAGCCAGCCGAGCCAGCCGCGCTCTGATCCGAGAGGTCAACTGCTGTGCGGCTTTTCGAGTGAACGTCAGACCCAGCACCTGGTCCGGATCGACGAAGCCATTGGCCACCATCCACACCACGCGGGCAGCCATGGTTTCGGTCTTGCCTGCACCTGCCCCCGCCACGACGAGCGTCGGGCCGGGCGGCGCTGCGATCACTGCGGCTTGTTCGTCGGTCGGTGGATGCTTCTGCCCGAGCGCCCGGGCGAGTTCGACCGGCGACACCCGCACCGTACCGGTCCGAATCTTCGTCGATGCCGTCACTGCTCGGTCACCTGCCTACCCGTCTCGTGTGCCGGACAACTGGACTTGACCGGGCAGTGCCTGCAGCCGTCGTTGATCCGCGCCTCGAATGTAGGCCCCTGCGTTGCCGATGCGGCCTGGTGGACGGTGTCTCGCCACTCCTCGAGTTTCTCCGGAGTCGGCACTTGTTGGACGCGCTGTGTCGCCCCGTCCTTGTTGTGGGGCTTGGCGACGAACACCAAGCGCGCACCGCCGGGCTCGCCTGCAGGCTCACCCTCTATGGCACCGGCTGCCGCAGCGACCTGATAGGTGGCCAGCTGATGATGGCCCTGGGCATCCTCCTTGGACATGACGGTCTTGGCCGTCTTGACGTCGATGATCACCGGCCGTCCGTCCGGATCGTGTTCGAGTCGGTCGATGCGGCCACGCAACGCCACCGCAGGCTCGTCCGCGGACCGAGCGTCGAGTATGCCGTCGACGCGCACTTCGACTCCGACCTCGGTGAGCTCGCCGCGACTGCCCTGCAGCCAGCTCTCGAAGGTCTCGAGCATCCCTCCGGTTCGGTCGAGCTCGTGCCGTGAGTACCATTGCGATCCGAGATCGACTGCATCCCAGGCTGTTTCCAGGGCCCGGCGAAGTCGATCCGGTGGTATCCGACCGGCCACGGCCTGAACGAGAGTGTGCACGAGCGTGCCGGTGACCGCATGGGTGTTGGTGCCGTCGTTACCGCCGTGACGTTCGAGCATCCACCGCAGCGGGCAGGTGGTGAGTTGTTCCACCGTGGACGGCGAGAGCGGAACCGGACCGTCACCGAGTTGCCACAGCGGCGCGTCGGTGCTGGGCCCTGCCACCCCGAACCACTCGTCGGGATGCGCGCCGCGCACGCCGGCATCGGCGAGCGTGGCCAGATGCCGGGCCGCACGGGCACGCTTGTCCGGATCCTGCTCGGCGACAACCGGATCGCACACCACACTCCGGAGTTCGGCCACCAGCATGGGCAGCGCCAACACTCGGTGTGCGGTCTCCGGCCCGGGGAGCTCGGGTGCGAGCTCCGGCTCTCCTCCGTCGTCGAGGCCACGTAGTTCGTCCACGAATCGCGATCGGACGAGATCGGCATCTCCGGTGCTCGAATCGACGGCGGTGACGAGCAAGGTCGACCGAGCGCGACTGCACGCCACCAGAAACAGCGTCCGCTCCTCGGCCAGCAACGGTGCCGACTTCGACAGTCGCCCGTCGAGCGCCGCAGCTGCATCGACCTTGCCGGACGCAAGGTCGATCAAGGTGTCGGTACCCAGAAGGCTGCCGCGTGACCGCAGACCCGGCCACAGCCCTTCCTGCACCCCGGCAACCGCGACGAGCTCCCATTCCCGACCCGCGGCCGAATGCGCGCTGAGTAGCGTCACCGCGTCGGCCCGAACCGTGGGGCGCTGTGAGTTCAGAGTGGGAATCTCCTGCTGCGCAATGTAATCGAGGAATCCGCCGATCTGAGCCCGGGGCAACCTGTCGACGTATGCTGCCGCCGCGTCGAACAGTGCCACCACCGCATCCAGGTCGCGGTCGGCCTGGGCACCCGCCGAGCCACCCCAGGCGGACGCGGCGGACCAACGCCGCTCGAGTCCCGACGCCTGCCACGCCGCCCACAACACGTCCTCGACACCGCGGCCCGTGCGGGCGAGGGCCCGCGCCTTCCGGATGACACCCAGGGCTCTGCGCAACGGGGCGGACTCCACGTCCGAGAGTCCGTTAGTCCACCCGGCACTCCCCCGGGCGTCGTCGGTGAGTACGACTCTGAGCAACTCGGCCGAGTCGCGCTCACCGCCCGATGCGAGCTCGAGCCTGCGCACGCCCCGGCGCAGTCGCCGCAGACCCACCGGGTCGGCTCCACCGATCGGCCCGGAGAGCAACGCGAGTGCGTCTTCACCGTCGAAGCTCGGGTCGGAGATAGCCCGCAGTACCAGCAGAAGCCCGACGGCCCCGTGCTGGCGGTGCAGCGGCAGCTCCGAGGTCGGGGTGATCATCGGAACCCCTGCGCCGTGCAGAGCCCGGCGCAAGGGTGCGAGGGTGCGCGGCACGGACCGCACCACGATCGCCATCTCGGACCACGGCATGCCGTCGATCAGGTGGGCCCGACGCATGGCGTCGGCGATGATGGCCGCCTCCTTCGCGGGCGAGGACACCACGTGCACTCGCGCAGCCGGTGCACCGAATCGGGCGATGCCCACCGGTTGGGGACAGCGGTGCCGACCGAGCCCGGGCAGTCTTCTCGCCACGATGTCGGTCAGCTCGGCGACCTCGGGCACGGACCGATAGTTGCGTGTGAGCACCACCCGGCGCGGCGAGTCCACCTCGACCACGTCGGCCACGAACGTGGGGTCGGCACCGCGGAAGGTGAACACGGATTGATCGGGATCCCCGGCGACGACGGTCGATTCGGTATCGGTGCCGATCAATCGAACCAGCTGCGCTGCTTGCGGATCGAGGTGCTGCGCATCGTCGACGACGAGGTGACGAATGCGCGCGCGTTCGCTGCGCAGCAGTTCGGGATCGGTGGCGAACGCCAGGAGCGCGGCACCGATCAGCTCGGCGGCGTCCAGACCCGGTGCCGTGGCTCCAGCTGCCTCCACTCCGACGGCACCGCGCAGCAACATGGCCTGCTCGTATCCGGCCGCGAATTTTCCGACGGCGACCCACTCGGGCTTGCCGTGCTTGCGGCCGAGTTTGATCAGGTCTTCCGGACCGATTCCCCGTTCGGCGGCCCTGAGCATCATGTCTCGCACCGCAGTGACGAATCCCGCGGTGCCCAGTGCCGGACGCAGCCGCGCCGGCCAGTCACCTGCCCCGTCCTCCAGATCGCCGCGCAGCATCTCGCGCACCACCGCGTCCTGCTCGGCTCCGGTCAGCAATCGTGGTGGTGGATTGCCGTACAGCGAGGCCTGTAGCCGCAGCACCGCGAAGGCGTAGGAGTGGACCGTGCGCACCAACGGTTCACGAGTCGCCCGCAGTGCGTGATCGCCGCTGAAGAGGCCGGCGGTGATGACCTCACGCACCGCGGTTGCCGCCCGTTTGGACTGCGTGAGCACCAGAACCGACTCCGGATCACCGGTGACGATGCGCGAGACCGCGTAATCGGCGACGAGCGAGGACTTGCCCGTGCCGGGACCACCGAGTATCTGCCACGGATTCCATCGTGGAGCGCCCTTCGCAGCCTCGGCTGCCGAGTCGGGTGTCGCCGACAACAGCCGAGCTGCCGGGCCGGTCCACTCACGTGCCGGGCGGACCACCTTGGGTGCACGGACGAGAGTGACCGTCGCGCCGTGTCTGCCGTCCGAGCTCATGACACAGATGCAATCACGAGCCACCGACACATCGGCCGCCGCCCGGACGGAACCCTGGACGAGATCAGTCGAGCAACCCGTCCCGCAATGCACGCAGAACGGCGCTGGTTCGGTCGTTGGCACCGAGTTTGAGAATGGCCGACGACACGTGGTTCTTGACGGTTCCTTCGGCCAGGTGCAGTGCGTCGGCTATCGATCTGTTGGTGTATCCGCTTGCGACGAGCCGTAGGACGTCGAGCTCACGTGCAGTGAGTGTCTCGGCGACTCCGACGTCGGTCGGGCCGTGCTTCCCGGTCCGAAAAGCGTCCAGCAGTCTCTCGGTGATGGCAGGTTGCGCCACGGTGCGCCCGGCTGCGAGTTCACGTACAGCACCGCCGAGCCGCTCGAAGGTCACGTCCTTGAGCAGGTAGCCCCTCGCGCCCGCATGCAGCGCCCCGAGCACCAACTCGTCGTCGTCGAACGTCGTCAGAACCAGGACCGGTACCCGAATTCCTTTGTCCTGCAATGCTCGGAGCGTCCACAGGCCGTCGAATCGCGGCATCCGCAGATCCAGCAACACCACGTCGGGTGGATCGAGTTCGATGGACGCGACCGCGGCGGCACCGTCGTCGGCCTCACCCGTCACCTCGATGTCGGGATCCAACTCGAGCAGGCTGCGGATGCCCTGCCGAACCAGAGTGTGGTCGTCGACGATCAATACCGTGATCACGGTGCGGGCACCGTCGCATGGACCGCGAACCCGCGATCGACCGAGAACGTCACCGTGCCGCCCAGTCCTTCGATGCGCTCTCGGATCCCTTGCAGCCCGTGCCCCGGCTCGAAGTCGGCCGACGCCCGGCCGTCGTCGCGCACCGAGACCGACAGCGCACCGGTCGAATCCGTACGTACCTCGATCCACATCTCATCGGCATTCGCATGGCGAATGGTGTTGGTGATCATCTCCTGCACACAGCGGACCACCGCCACCGCGCGAGCTTCGTCGACCCTGATCTCGGGATCGACCGTCAGATGCACGACCGGTTCGGGCAACTGCGCAACCAGACGATCGAGCGACTCCCCCAGCACCGGAGTCCTGCTGCGCACCTCGCCGACGGTCGACCGGACGTCGCCGAGCAGGTCACGCGCGATGGATCGGGCCCGAACGACATGCTCGCGCGCAGGCTCGGAGACCTGATGGGACGCCACCTCGAGCTCGAGGCTCAGTGCGGTGAGCTGGTGACCGAGCACGTCGTGCAACTCTCGCGCGATGCGCAATCGCTCGTCGGCACGGGACGAATCGTCCAACAACGCACTGGCGGTGCGAAGTTCGGCGTGAGCGACCGCAAGTTCCCGACGCAACCGAGCCTGTCGCAGCTGCGCGGTCACCGACAACGCGCTGGCCACCTGCAGCGCTGCATAGATCGACATGATCAGCGCGATCTCCGAGATCCGTCCACCCCGAATCGCGACCGACACCCCCACGCAGCAGGTGTAGACCGCAACGATGACCGCCACCGACGACCCGGTCACTCGATACACGGCGAACGTGGAGGTGAAGACCAGCAGAATGGGCAGCCAACCCGCCGTCGGGGCGGTCAGCACCAGAACCGGTGCCAGCACCACCTGCGCGGCGAAGCACGCGCGCACGAGACGATCCGGCAGCCGATCGTCCCACCACATGCCCGCGGTCTGCGCCGGCAGAAAGGCCGCGAACAGCGCAGCCCAGATCCACAGCGGAACCTCGAGCTCGTCGGCGATCGACCGATCGAAGACGACGAGAGCGCCCATGACGACCGCGAGCGCGGACACGAACGCACCGGCCAGAACGTCGGGTCCGAGGCGTCTCATTCTGTCGACCCTATCGCCCGTTTCGTCCGCACACCCCTGCCGAAAGTCACGATCACGATCGGTGACGATCGGCACCTGTGCGCAGGCCACGGCGGATCTAGCGTCGAGATCGACACGATCGAGAAGGGAACATCGGATGGCAGCGATCGACGTTCGAGACATCACGCAGCGGTATCGGGGGCGCACCGCTGTGGCGGGAGTCAGCCTCACGGTCGCCGAAGGCGAGACGCACGGCCTGCTCGGGCGCAACGGTGCCGGTAAGACGACCCTGGTCGAAACCGTTGCGGGCCTTCGTAGACCGAGCTCGGGTGCCGTGCGAATTCTGGGACTCGATCCCGTCACCGACCGCGAACGAGTGCGCGCCGTTCTGGGAGTACAGCTGCAGTCCAACGACCTTCACACCGCACTCACCGTTGCCGAACTGGTCGATCTGTACGCGTCCTTCTACCCCCGACCTGCCGATCGAGACGCTCTCGTCCGTGCGGTGGGCCTGCACGAGCACCGCCGGGTGCGCTACGAGCGGCTGTCCGGAGGCCAGCAACAACGGTTGTCGGTGGTCCTCGCCCTGATCGGTTCCCCTCGGGTCGTCATGCTCGACGAGCTCACCACCGGACTCGACCCGGATGCACGACGAACCGTGTGGCGACTGATCGAGGACCTTCGCGCAGACGGTGTCACCATCCTGCTGGTCAGCCACCACATGGACGAAGTGCATCGCCTGTGCGATCGCATCACCGTTCTCGATCGTGGGTCCGTCGTGGCCACCGGCACACCGGATTCTCTGATCGCCGACGCCGGCCTCGGAGGCGACCACCGCGCCACCCTCGAAGACGCATTCCTGACGCTGACCGAACGGAGTTCGACATGACCGCACACGACATCCACGCCGCACCTCGTCCTGGCCTGCGTGCCACGCGAGCACTCGTCGGGGCCGAGATGCGCATGGTCACCCGGGACACGGCCGGCCTGATCGTCCCCATCGCCCTCCCGGTCCTCGTACTGGTGATGAACGGCTCGGGTACTTCGGCGGAGATCGTCGGTCCGGGTGCGATGACCGCGTTCGATCGGTTCGTGCTGCCGCTTGCCCTGACCATGATCATCGCCGTCATCGGCATCGTGAACATGCCGAGCTTTCTTGCGCTCTATCGCAAGTCCGGCGTGCTGAAGCGACTGTCGACGACACCGATCGGGCCGACGCAGGTGCTGGCTGCGCAGGTGATCACCAGCGCCGTCCAAGCGACACTCGGAATCGGTATCGCTCTGTCCGCGGCCGCCCTGCTGTTCGGAATCACACCCCCGCACAACCCGATCCTCGTCGCGGCAATTCTGGTGCTGGGTGCCGCCGCAATGTATTCGCTGGGGATCGTGGTGGCTGCCGTCGCACCCACCGCGAACTCGGCCGTCGCGATCGGCCTGACCCTGTTCCTGCTTCTCGGTGCGACCGGCGGGCTGTTCGGACCGGTCACAGATCTGCCGGACCCGGTGATGGCCATCGGCGAAGCACTACCCTTCGGTGCCACCGTGTCTGCGCTGGGAGCTGCCTGGTCCGGAACTCCGGTCGACGTCGCCGGACCGATCGGGCTCGTCGCCACCGTGTTCCTCGGAATCGCGTGCGCAGTCGGGTTGTTTCGCTGGTCCTGAGCAGATGCGGCATAGTGGTCGACGTGCCCGAGTTGAACCTGCATACGTTCGGACCCGCAGACGGTCCACAAATCCTCGCCGTCCACGGTGTCACCGGACACGGTGCCCGGTGGTGGGATCTCGCCGAGAACCATCTACCCGAGGCCAGGATCCTGGCACCCGACCTCATCGGTCACGGGCATTCCCCGGCCACGCCGCCCTGGGACATCGACGCGCAGGTCACTGCCCTGAAGGCCGTGCTCGACGCCCATGCGCGTGGACCGGTCGTGGTCCTCGGTCATTCGTACGGCGGCGCGCTGGCCGTGCACCTGGCGCAGAGATTCCCGGATGCGGTGCGAGCGCTGGTGCTGCTCGATCCCGCGATCGCTCTGCCGCCGGAGGAGCTGCTCGAGGTGGCCGAGGCCACCGCGAAGTCCCCCGATTACACCGACGCCGACGAGGCGCGGTCGGAGAAGATCCACGGGGCGTGGGCGGATGTGCCCACCGAACTGCTCGACCGAGAGGTCGCCGATCACCTGGTCCCCGCAGACGGTGGAAAGGCCGCGTGGCGAATGTCGATTCCCGCCATCGTGGCGACGTGGGGCGAGCTGGCCCGACCGATCGTGGTTCCCGCCGTGAGTATCCCGACCATCGTGGTGCGGGCCATGCGCGTCGAACCTCCTTATGTCACAGAAGAATTCCTCGCTGCTCTACACGACACGCTCGGTGAGAATCTACGCACCGTCGAACTCGACTGCGATCACATGGTCGGCCAGGCCAAGCCGGTCGAGGTGGCCGAGCTGGTGCGATCCGTGCTGTAGATGGCCCCGATCACCGAAGCCCAGGTCGAGAGAGTTCGTGCGTTGGTCGCGTCGATTCCCCCGGGGTTCGTCGCCACTTACGGAGACATCGCGGCTGCAGCCGACCTGTCGAGCCCTCGCATCGTCGGATGGATCATGCGCACCGATTCTGCCGACCTCCCCTGGCATCGTGTGCTCGGAGCCAGTGGTAGACCCGCTCCGCACCTGGCCACCCGGCAGCTGGAGAACCTGCGCAGCGAAGGCGTGCCGGTGCACGACGGGCGTGTGTCTCTGAGATCGATTCGATTCGACTTCGGGGCGCTCCCACCGCCACCTGCGTCGACCACTAATCTCGGGGAATGAACATCAGAGACGGGCTCGGGCAGTTCGATCCACGCCCGACGGCGAAATACGCGCTGTCGAAGGCGAGCGGCTTCGTCGCATCCGCCGGTCTCGTCGTCGACGAGGTTTCGGGTACGAGGGTGGCGGGGCACATCGATTTGACCGACGAGCACTTCACTCCGTGGGGTGTCGTCCACGGCGGCGTCTACACCACCGCCGTCGAGAGCGCCGCCAGTATCGGTGCCAGCGAGGCGGTCAAGGATCGCGGTGAGTTCGCGGTCGGCGTTCACAACGGCACCGACTTTCTCCGCGCCAGCAAGGGCGGCCGCGTCGATGTTGTCGCAGAACCGTTGCAGCAGGGCCGCGTTCAGCAACTGTGGCTGGTCACGATCACCGCCACCGACAGCGGCAAGACCATAGCGCGTGGGCAGGTTCGCCTGCAGAACGTGCCGCTGCCGACATGACAGTGGCCCCCTCGTGAAGCACTCGATCTGCGATGCGATCGTCCTCGCCGGCGGTCGAGGGTCGAGGATGGCAGATCCCGAGCACCCCGCTGCGCCGCAGAAGGTCGACAAGCCTGCCATGACCGTCGGTGGCCGTCGCATGGTCGACATCGCCGTGGACGCGGTGTCGAGTTGCCGCACAACGGTTCTGGTGGGTCCGACCCGGAACGGGATATCCGAGCACGTGGTGCAGACCCGCGAATCCCCCGCAGGCGGTGGACCCGTCGCCGCCCTCGCTGCAGGACTGCAATCACTCGACGGCAGGGCACATTCGGAGAGCACAGCAGATCTGGTGGTCGTCGTTGCGTCGGACATTCCGGCTCTCGACGCCGCGGCGGTCCGGTCGCTGATCGATTCCATGGTGCACGCGCAGACCGATGCCGTCTTCGCCCGCGACGAGGCAGGCCGCACGCAGTTCCTGCTCGGCGTCTGGAAGCTGTCTGCGCTGCGATCCGCTGTCGCACAGCTGGATTCGGTGGACGGCGCACCGATGCGCGCAATCGTTCCGGTCGATCACCTGGTGATTCCGGTGTCCGGGATCGAGGACTGCGATACTCGCGCCGATCTTCTCGCTGCCCGCCGCGCGGCGCAGCCGACGGAAGCGCTCGAGATCGCCGATGCACTCGCCCGCATTCGGAGTCGGATCGCGCCCCTACCCGTCCATCGAGTTGCGTTGCGGGACAGCGCCGGGACAGTTCTTGCAGAGTCCGTTCTGGCCGGCACGGCGTTACCTGCCGTCGATATCTCCGCGATGGACGGGTACGCCGTCTGCGGCACCGAACCGTGGGCTCTCCGGTCCGATGTCGCGTATGCCGGAAGCTCCGACATCACCGGACTCACCGAGGGGACGGCTGTGCGCATCGCGACCGGCGCTGCGCTCCCGCCCGGCGCAACATCGGTGGTGCGCGACGAACACGTGACTCGCGAAGCGGACGGTTCGGTGCGTCGGATCCCGACGGTGCCGCAATCCGACGACACGCGCCGACGCGGCGAGGACTGGCTGCCCGGTACCGAACTCGTCGCCGCCGGCACCCCGGTCGATGCCGCAGTACGGTCGCTCGCCGCCAGTGCAGAGACCTTCGAAGTCTCGGTACGTGGTCCGGTACGCGGGCGAGTAATCATCAGCGGCAACGAGATTCGATCCACCGGACCACTCGCTCCCGGCGAGACCAGGGACGTTCTCGGTTCGGTGCTGCCCGAGTACCTGGCGCACTGCGGGATCACCGTCGTCGATGTGATGCTGCTCGACGACTCATCGGCCGGATTCCGAGACGTATTGACCCGAACCGATGAGGTGGACGTCGTCATCGTCGTCGGGGCGACCGGAGGCGGTGCCGCAGATCAGCTCCGCTCCACCCTCGCCGGCGTCGATGCCGACACCGTCGTCGGACGAGTACGCGTGCGCCCCGGCGGCTCTCAGATCACCGCAGTACTGCCCGACGGCACGGTGGTACTCGGCCTTCCCGGCAACCCACTGGCCGCCGTCGGTACCGCGATGCTCACCGCGCCTGCCATCGTCGATGCCTTGACCGGAAGAACAGTGCGTGCCCTACGGCTGGGTCTGCTGTCCAATTCCACCGAGGTTCGATCCGCGGTCCCTCGCGTCGTCCCGGTCACCGCGGACGGCACGCGGTGGCGGGCAGATACCCGGGTCCGCACGGCGCACCTGGCTCACCTCGTCGGACGCGACGCCCTGGCAGTGATTCCGGCCGAGGTCACCGCCTACGAGCCGGTGACCATTCTTCCGTTGCCACACCACTAGATTCACCGAGAGATCGGACACCCTCGCGGTAGCGCGCGACCACGAGATCGACTATCGCGGGATGGACTCCGAGCGGGTCGCCGACGCCGTCGGCGCCGGCGTCGGCCAGGCGGGTGTGAAAAAGCCCGCGCGCCAACAGATACGACGCCACAAACACACGCGGGTGCCCGGCATCTCGCAGAGCCGACACCGCGTCGGACACGGTGGGGGTGCTGGTGGCGACGTAACCGATGCGGACCGGAACCCGAGCGACATCGGCCAGCATCGCCGCTGCGCGCCGGTGTTCTTCCAACGCGCGAGCGTCGGAGGATCCTGCGGCAGCGAGCACGATGCAGTCACCCGCCTGCCATCCTGCATCGCGCAATCGGTCGACCATGACCTCGGCCAGCACGGGGTCCGGTCCGAGAGCGCGGGTGACCGCGACCGACGGGTGCGCACTCTCGGCGATCTCTCGCGGCACATCGGTGTGCACGTGGTAACCCGATGCAAGGAAGGCGGGAACAACGACCGCCGACTCGGCGGTGTCGCGTAGTACCTCGGCCGGGGACGGCCCGAGCACGTCGACGAATGCCACGCGCGTGGTGCCGATCTGCGTCGACACGGAATCGGCGAGTGCGGCGATCATCTCGACACCACGGGGGTTTCGGGTGCCATGTGCAACCAACACCAGAGTCGGTGTCATCAGTACTTTCCCCCTTCTACGACGGCCGCACGCGCGTGCACGGCGGGCTCGTCGGAGTCGCAGTCCGATTCGGTCTCGATGTGATCGAGTGCGATGCGATAGCCACGCTTGACCACGGTCTGAATTGCTTTCGGCGCGCCCAGCGAGGACCTGAGTCTCGTCATCGCGGTTTCCACTGCGTGGGTATCGCCGCCGCCGCCGGGCAGCGACGCCAACAGGTCCTCACGAGAGACGACGCGTCCGGGAGTGCGGGCCAATGTCTTCATCAGCGCCATGCCTGCCGGGGACACCGGTCGAACTTCACCGTCGACCACCACGCACTTACCGCGGACACTGACCACGTGTCCGCCTGCATGCAGCCGGCCGGTTCGCCTCGGCAGTTCCTCGGCTATGTGCCGGGCCAGTGCGCCCAAACGCGCCCGTGCGGGCTGCGTGGTGGCCACGTTCAGTTGTTCGAGGGGCGCAGCGGTAACCGGCCCGACGCACACCGGCAGCACCCTCGATCGCATCGAGTGCAGCAGCGGTTCGAGCACGCCGTTCTCGTCGGCGCGCATCAGCATCGACGCCACCGCCGGTGCCGAGGTGAAGCTGAGGGCGTCGAGATCGCCGACGATGACGGCCTCGATCATGCGGTCCATCGGGCCCTGGTCGTCGGGCGCGGTCCAGCGGTACACCGGAACCGGCACCACTTCTGCTCCGGCACAGCGCAACACCTCGCAGAAGTCCGGTACCGGTTCCCACTCGGTGGTTGCGCCGTGCAACTGCACGGCGATGCGCTTGTCTTCGACGCCTTCGGCCAGCAGGTGTTCGAGCACTTCTGCCGAGGACTCCGAGGCGGGCGACCATTCCTCATGCAGATCGGCTGCTCGGATGGCGCCCTTGGCCTTGGGACCACGGGCCAGCAGCCGCGATGAGCCGAGAGCGCGGCCGAGTTCCTCTGCCTGTCCCCATCCGTCCGCTGCCTCGATCCAGCCACGAAAGCCGATTCCTGTGGTGGCCACGGTTATCTCGGGCGGATCAGCGATGACAGCGGCGGTGACGCGTTCGAGTTCGGCGTCGTCGGCCAGTGGAATGATGCGAATTGCGGGGGCGTGCATCACGGTGGCCCCGCGCCGCTCGAGCAGAGTCGCGAACTCCTCGGCGCGACGCGATGCGGTGATCCCGACAGCGAACCCGGCCAGAGGCGTTGTCGCCCCGGCGATTTCGCTCACGTAGATCCGCCGCGGACGAGCACGACGCCCTCTACGCAGGAGACCTCGAAAGATCCGAGGGTGACCTGCGGATCGTCGAGGCAGCGCCCGTCGGCCAAGGAGAAGACCTGCTTGAGCAGCGGCGATGCGACGGTGGGTTCACCCCCTCGGTCTCCCACCAGTCCGCGTGACATCACTGCTGCACGCCCGTACGGATCTATGTTGCCCACCGCGAACAGTCGTCCGTCGTCGAGCAGAAACAACGCCGCCTGGGTGCCGCCGCGCAGGAGCACCGCCACTCCTCGTCCCGGAATCAGCGTGTCGAGTGTGCAGGCCGGGGTCCAATCACGAGCGGTGTCGTTCGGTACCGCTGTTGGTGACTTCACTGTTGATGAATCGATGACAGTCATGGCGTACCTCCTGGTCAGCTATTCCACGTTGTCAGTGTTTCTGGCCCGTTAAGTCGCGATTACTCACCTGTGCACATGCACTCAGTTTCGTGACCCGCCGGTTGTCAGGTCCCGCGTTCGCCCTATGCGCCGACGCGAGGCATCCCCATCAGCACCGGGACCTTGCGAGCCCCGGACTCGTCGAACGAGATGGTGGGGTCGGCCTCACTCGGGGCGTTGACGAACGAGACGAATCGACCGAGCTTCTCGTCGTCTTCGAGCACACCGGCCCATTCGTCCTGGTATCCGGCGACGTGACGTGACATGTCTGCTTCGAGCTCTGCGCCGATCCCGAGGCTGTCCTCGCACACGACGGCCCTGAGGTGGTCCAGGCCCCCGTCGAGCGATTCGAGCCACGGTGCCGTGCGCTGCAAACGGTCGGCGGTACGCACGTAGAACATGAGGTAGCGGTCGATGTAGCTGACGAGGGTGGCGTCGTCGAGGTTGGAGGCCAGCAACTGAGCGTGCTTCGGTGACTGACCACCGTTCCCGCCCACGTAGAGGTTCCAGCCACCCTCCGTCGCGATGATTCCGACGTCCTTGCCACGGGCCTCGGCGCATTCTCGCGCGCAACCCGAGACGCCGAACTTGATCTTGTGCGGCGACCGTAGGCCGCGGTAACGGTTCTCCAGGTCCACTGCCATACCCACCGAGTCCTGGACGCCGTATCGGCACCACGTGGATCCCACGCAGCTCTTGACCGTGCGCAGCGACTTCCCGTACGCCTGACCAGATTCCATCCCGGCGTCGACGAGGCGCTTCCAGATCGCCGGCAACTGCTCGACGCGGGCACCGAACATGTCGATGCGCTGGCCTCCGGTCACCTTGGTGTACAGCCCGAAATCGCGAGCGACCTCGCCGATGACGATGAGCTGCTCGGGCGTGCACTCGCCGCCTGGCATCCGGGGCACCACCGAATACGTGCCGTTCTTCTGGATGTTGGCCAGGAAATGATCGTTGGTGTCCTGCAGCGACGCCTGCTCGCCGTCGAGAATGTGATCGGAGGACGTCGATGCGAGGATCGACGCCACGACGGGCTTGCAGATGTCGCAGCCGGTTCCCGCACCGTACTTGGCGATCAGCGAGGAGAACGTACGGGTGTCGGTGGCCCGAACGATCTCGAACAGCTCGGCCCTGGACTGAGAGAAGTGCTCGCACAACGACTTCGAGAGCACCACCCCGGACGCCGCCAGCAACGACTTGATGGACGGCAGGCATCCGCCGCAGGTGGTCCCCGCGGTGGTGCAGCTCTTCACGGCGGGCAGATCGCAGGCTCCGTCGGCGATAGCCGAGCAGATGGCACCCTTGCTCACGCCGTTGCAGGAACAGATCTCGGCGTCGTCCGGCAGCGCACCGATACCGACCTGTTCGGCTGCGGGTGAGATCAGGGCACCCGGGTCACCGGGCAACTCACGTCCGACGAGCGGACGCAAAAGCGAGTACGCGGAGGCGTCGCCGACGAGGATGCCGCCGAGGAGGGTCTTCGCGTCGTCGGTCACGACGAGCTTGGCGTACGTGCCCTTGGGTGCGTCGCTGAACACCACCTCCAGAGCCCCCGGAGTGGCCGCCATCGCGTCGCCGAAGCTCGCGACATCGACTCCCATGAGCTTGAGTTTGGTGGACATGTCGGCACCAGGGAATTGCGCTGCGCCGCCGAGCAATCGGTCCGCCACGACCTCCGCCGTCGAATATCCGGGTGCGACCAGGCCGTAGCACCGACCTTCGACCGCCGCGCATTCGCCGATGGCGTAGACGGCGGGATCGGAGGTACTGCAACCGATGTCGACCATGATGCCGCCGCGTTCGCCGACCTCGAGGCCGCTCTCGCGGGCCAGCCGATCCTGGGGCCGTACACCGGCGGAGAACACCAGCAGAGCGGCGTCTATCGTGCTGCCGTCACTCAATTCGACCGTCAGGCCTGCGCGGTCGTTCTCGGCGATCGACGACGTGCCCACTCCCACATGGACGTTCAACCCCAGTTCGGTGACGAGACGGGCCAACAGCGCGCCGCCGCCCTCGTCCACCTGCAGCGGCATCAATCGTGGAGCGAACTCGATGACGTGCGGGGTCATGCCCATCTTCTTCAGCGCGTTGGCCGCTTCGAGACCGAGGAGGCCACCGCCGACCACGACACCGACGGCTCCCGGTCCAGCGGCGTCGGCGCGTGCACGGATCTTGTCCAGATCGTCGAGGGTGCGGTAGACGAAGCACGCGGGCAGGTCGTGTCCGGTGATCGGCGGGACGAACGGGTAGGAACCGGTGGCGAGGACGAGTGCGTCGTACTCGACCGTGTCGCCCGTCGAGGTCACGACGGTGCGGTGGTCACGGTCGATGCGATCGGCACGGACTCCGGTGCGCATCTCGACGAGTGTGTCACCGGGATAGTCGTTGCCCGCCAATGCGAGTTCCTTGTGGTCCCAGGCACCGACGTAGGAGGACAGTCCCACCCTGTCGTAGGCCGCCAGTGCTTCCTCACACAGGACCGTGACCTTCCACTCGGCCGCCTCGTCGCGCGCACGCAACGCTTCGACGAATCGGTGTCCGACCATTCCATGACCTACCACTACCGCGTTCTTCACAACGGGTCCTTCCGATTCTGCGTTGCCGTGCACTGCGTCTCGTCCCTGCCGGTGATGAATCCTCAGACCGCGACCGGTGCGTCGGCATCCGCGGAGTTCGTCCTACGGAGGTAGATCGCCCAGGTGACGGCGGCGCACACGACGTAGAACACAAGGAACACCCAGAATGCCGTGGTGGCCGACTTCGCTTCACCCGAGTACGACGCGCGGAGCACCAGGTTGATGCCCACACCACCGAGAGCGCCGATCGCGCCGGCGATGCCGATGAGTGCGCCGGACATCTTGCGCGACCAGTGCTGCTGCTCGTCGACGGTCATACCCTGCAGCGCAGTGGATTTCGCGGCGAAGATGGCAGGGATCATCTTGTAGACCGATCCGTTTCCGATTCCGGAGAGCAGGAAGAGGGCGATGAATCCGACGACGAAGAGCACCATGACGGTGCCGCTGGCCGCCCCGGGAGTCGAATCGTCCCAGGTACTGGCCGCGACCAGAATTCCGGTGGAGAAGGTCATCGCCACGAACGTGTACAGGGTGATCTTGCCGCCACCGATCTTGTCGGCGAGCTTGCCGCCGAACGGACGAGACAGCGAGCCGAGCAACGGCCCGATGAAGGCGATCTGGGCGGCCTGCAGCGACGCCTGCGCCTGCAGCGACGGAGTTGCAGGCGCTCCGTCGGTGAGGCCGGCGAGGAAATTGATCTGGAGAACCTGTCCGAACGCGAAGCTGAATCCGATGAACGATCCGAACGTACCGATGTAGAGGAACGCGATCCACCACGAGTCCGAGAACTTGAGTACGTCGATCATGGACCGGCCGTTGGTCTTCTGGTTGTCGAGATTGTCCATGTACAGCGCGGCACCGACGGCGGCCAGCGCGATGAACACGAGGTAGACGGCGCAGACGATCTCGGGTGCGGTGTTTCCGACGGTGGCGATGACCAACAGGCCGATGAGCTGGATGACGGGCACGCCGATGTTGCCGCCGCCTGCGTTGAGCCCGAGCGCCCATCCCTTTTCGCGTTGAGGATAGAACGCATTGATGTTGGTCATCGAGGATGCGAAGTTGCCACCACCGAGTCCGGCGAACGCGGCCACGATGATGTACGTGGTGTACGACGCCGGGTTGAGCATGAAGTACATCGTCAGCACGGTGGGGATCAGCAACACCAGCGCACTGAAGATGGTCCAGTTACGTCCACCGAACTTGGCCGTGGCGAAGGTGTAGGGAATCCTCAGGATCGCCCCGACGAGTGTGGGTACGGCCACGAGAAAGAATTTGCCCGCAGCGTCGATTCCGTAGACCGACAACGGCATGAACAGCACCATCACCGACCAGATCGACCAGATCGAGAATCCGACGTGCTCGGCGATGACCGACCAGATCAGATTGCGCTTGGCGATCTGCTTGCCGCCGGCCTCCCAGGCCTCGACGTCCTCGGAATTCCAGTGCGCGATGTGATGGTCGACGGAGACGGGAACTGTTCCGGGCGGAACGGCCGCCGTGGTGGCGGAGTCGGCATCTGCCGAAGCGCTGCGAGAAAGGCTGGTCACGTGTGGCCTCCTGATCGGTGTGTGGACCGAACATAGGAAAGCCATGTTGCAGCGGCGCTGCGTGCGGTGACTCGCTGATTAACTTGGTCTCACGCGCCCTCGAGCACCGACGTGAGATGAAGTGTCACCGAGCGTTCTGCATCACCAGGTGTCCTCCAGCATCCGCGGTCGGCAGCAGAGGAACCCACCGACCAGCAGAACCGCCACGCAGCCGGTCAGCAGAACCAGCGGCAGTCCCCATCCCCCGGACTCGGTGTGCAACAGCCCGAACAGGATCGGGCCCGTCGAGGACACCACGTAACCCAGCCCCTGGGTGAATCCCGAGAGCGAGGACGATCCCACCGCCGTGCGCGTCCTGAGGTTGATCAGCGTCAGCGACATCGGGAAGGTCATCGTGCCGAGCCCGATCAGGCACACCCAGACCACCGTTCCGGTGCCGGGCGACCAGTGCAGGCCCGCGAAGCCGCCGAGGTAGCACACCGCGGCAAGCATGACGAGGCCGAACGGATTGCCCAGTTTCGCGCAGAGAGTCGGCGCAGCCAACGAGGTGATCAACCCCATCGCGCCGAAGGCGGCAACCGAGGCACCGGCCAACCCTTCGCCGATACCCGAGTCGATCAACAGCGTCGGCAGCCAGGTGAGCATGGAGTACGTGATCAGCGACGTCATCGCGAACATCATCACCATTCCCCACGCGAGCGAGGAGTGATGGATCCGGCCACCGGACCGGGTGTGGACGGCCGCCGAACCGGCCTCGGCCGAGACGTCCTTCTCGTCGCGGCCGCGTCGGGAGATCACGACGCCGAGCCACGGCAGTGCTGCGGCAACGCCGACGATCGCCCAGACTCCGATCGAGAGCCGCCACCCGTGGGCATCCGCGACGGGGACCGCGAGCAGGGGCGGAATCATGGTGCTGATCTGCATGGCGCAGATGTAGATGGTGCTCACCACTGCGAGGCGATCGGAGAAATACCGTTTGACCAACGGCGGAATGACGACGTTGCCGATACCCATGCCTGCGAGAGCGATCGCGGACAGTGCCAGCAACGACGCGGTGTTCGGCGCGAACGCGCGGGTGGCCATGCCGACGGTGGTCAGAGCCATGGCCAGCAGTGCGGCTCGCTCGAGTCCGGTGCGCTTGGCCAGAAGCGGCGTGGCCAGCCCGAACACGGCGAACATCGCGGGCGGCAACATTCCGACGATGCCGATCACCGTGTCCCCGAACTGCAGGTCGGTGCCGATCCTGCCGAACAGTGGACTGATGGACGTCACCGCGGCGCGCAGAGTCAGTGCGGAGAGAACGATGGCCGCGAACACCAGGAGGCGGCCGCGGACGAGCGACGTACCGGTCGGGGTGGTCTCGGAAACGGTAGGGGCACTCACCGCGTAATCATAGGATGACCGGATCATCGGGTGCAAAGCACTAGTATCGACGGCGCAACGTCCCCAGCCCGAGGAGTCCACGTGCGGCAGGTCCAGCGATCGAGCCTGATTTCCCAGGTCACCGCTCAGCTGCGCGACGAGATCACGTCGCAGCGATGGCCGGTGGGCACACGGATCCCCACCGAGCCCGAACTGTGTGAGATGACCGGCACCGGACGCAACACCGTGCGCGAAGCGGTGCAGGCACTCGTTCACGCCGGCATGGTCGAGCGCAGGCAGGGATCGGGCACGTTCGTCATGACGTGCTCGGATCTGGGCGGCACGCTCGGCAAGTACTTCTCGGACGCCCGACACCGCGACGTCACCGAGCTACGCGAAACCCTGGAAGTCACAGCGGCCGCACTCGCAGCCGACCGTCGCAACGACGACGACATCCGTGTGATGCTCGGCGCGCTGGAGGACCGCAACGTGGCCTGGTCGAACCCGACGCCACTGGCCGATGCCGTTCGGATCGACGCCCACCTGCACCGCGCCATCGTCGCGGCCAGTCACAACGCGATCTACCTGGAGTTCTACGATTCGCTGCTACCGGTGATCCACGACGCCATGCGCCACCACGCCATCGAGCACGACAACGATTACGTCGACGAACACACCGCGCTCGTACAGGCGGTCATCGACGGTGACGCCGCCCGCGCGATGCTCGCCGCTCGATCGCTGTTCCACGAGCTGGCCGAACCGCTCGCCCGCGTAGCGAAACTCACAGAATGAGGCGCACCAAGTCCGCTGTTCGCGCGAGACCGGGGAAGGCCTCGGACGTCGATCGCGGATGAAGCGCATGCACTGCGAGACGAAACATCAACGCGCGCAGCAACATCTGCGGCCATTCCGGTAGATCGTCCCAGCGGCCGACCAGACCGTCGTCGGCATCCCCCCAGGACAGTGCGTCGACCACGGCCACCCCGGCAGCCCAGGGTGCAGGACGCCAATACGGGGTGATGTCGCTGATGCCGGGCGCATCGCTGCCCGAGAACAGCACCGTTCCGAACAGATCGCCGTGCACCAATTGGTCCGGTGACTCCACGGGCTTACGCAGCGTCGCAAGCTGTTTGACCAGTTCGAGACTGCTCTTGCCGTCAGTGGACGACGGCTCGGGTGCGCCCGCGCCGCGAGCCGAGCGCAGTGGAACGGCCTCCCAGGCCGCTCTGTCCGCTGCGACGAACACATCCACGTCCGCCCACGGGGCCACCGGGGGTTGAACCAGAAATCGGGGGCGCTCGAGTTGTGCCGTCGCCGCGTGCAAGCGCATCGACAACGAGACGACCTCGTCGTGGCGGGGTTCGGGCTCACCGGCCACGAACGTGTCTGCGCGCCAGCCCGATACGACGTACCGACCGTCGGTGGAGCGCACAGGGCGAGCGAGCCGAACCCCGTCCACCGTCAACGTCTCGCGCACCTTTGCCGACCACGCGGCGCGCGCATGGTCTGCCACCGGCGACAGAACCACGTCACCCAGACGCCATCCGCCGTCCCAGTCCGCACCGAGAGGTGCCGGCTCGACATCGCGCAGCCCGAACGTAGAGATCACGTGCTGAGGTGGTTCGACAGAGCTCACGAACTTCACGGTACCGCCGATCGTGGTGCCGCTGCGGACGACGCGCACACGCACCACATCAGTAGATGGGCAGACCGGGTTCGATTTGTTTGGCCCACTCCACTATTCCGCCGTGCAGGTGGGTGGCGTCGGAGAAACCGGCACCGACGAGGGCGGCGAGCACTTCAGCGGACCTGATGCCGGTTTTGCAGTAGAGCACGATAGGGACGTGTTGCGGCAGATCGGCCATCGCCGCCCCGGAGAGGATTCGGTCCTTGGGAATCAGTCGAGCACCGTCGATGTGGACGATGTCCCACTCCACCGGCTCACGTACGTCGATGAGGGCAACCTCGTTCCCGGACTGCATCATCGCGCGCAGCTCCCCCGGAGTGATCGATTCGCCAGTGGATTCGGCGGCCGGGACCACTCCGCAGAATTCCTCGTAGTCGATCAGCTCGGTGATCGGCGTTCGATGCGGATCACGGGTCAGTCCGACGGTCCGATAGCTCATTGCCAACGCGTCGTAGATCATCAGTCGGCCCAGCAGCGTCTCGCCGATTCCGGTGATCAGCTTGATGGCCTCGGTCACCATGATCGACCCGATCGACGCACACAGCACCCCCAGCACCCCACCCTCGGCGCACGACGGCACCATGCCCGGCGGCGGAGCCTCGGGATACAGATCGCGATAGTTGATGCCGACGCCACCCGGCGCTGCGTCCCAGAACACCGATACCTGACCCTCGAATCGATAGATCGAGCCCCACACGTACGGGATACCGACCAGAGCGGCCGCATCGTTGACGAGGTATCGGGTGGCGAAATTGTCCGTTCCGTCCAGTACCAGGTCGTACTGCCGAAAGAGCTCGAGGGCATTGGACGAGTCGAGTCGAACGCGATGCAGCGTCACCTCGACGCCGTCGTTGAGTTCGAGAATCGAGTCCCTGGCGCTGTCTGCCTTCGAGCGACCCACATCCGACCGGCCGTGGATGATCTGACGCTGCAGATTGGAGAGCTCGACGTCGTCGAATTCCACGATGCCCAGCGTCCCCACGCCCGCGGCCGCGAGATAGAGCAATGCAGGTGACCCCAGCCCCCCGGCACCGACGACGAGCACGCGAGCATTGCGCAGCCGCTTCTGCCCCTCGGTTCCCACGCTGGGGATGATCAGGTGCCGGCTGTACCGCGCGACGTCCTCGGGTGTCAGTTCACCGGCGGGTTCGACCAGCGGGGGTAGATGGACCACGACGCAGCGACGCTCCTCGACTCGACACGGCACCCGATGACCCGGCGCGCCGCGTTCGAATCTAACCCCCGGTCCGTCCCGACTCTCGGCCGATCACCCTCGCGGGTAAGGCCACGGATTGAATCTGCACGTCTTTCCGTCCATCGGCACGACCCCCTCCGGGTCCAAACGCGCGATGTCGTCGTTGGACGTTCCGAAGGTCTGCTGCATCATCACCGGGGCCAAGCCACCGTCGGTCTCGCACGGCTGATGCTGCTGATAGCCGATGGCGTGGCCCACCTCGTGGTTGATCTGGTACTGACGGTACGAGCCGATGTCGCCCTGAAAAGAGATTGCGCCGCGCACCCATCTCGGCTCGTTCAACACCACTCGTTCGATGCCCGGGTTGTAACAGGACACCTCGAGCTGGATGTCGTAACCACAGGCCTGCCGGATCGACAGCTGCGACGTCAGCGAGATCCTGAAGTCGGGATCGCCCTGATCGATTCGCCGGAATCCGAACCGTGGATCGTTGGTCCAACTCTTCGGGTTGGCGAGCGTCTGATCCACCAGGCGGGCGAACGACTCGTCGCCGCCGAATCCGACGGTGTCGACACCATCCTCGACCTCGACCGTGTAGGTGAACACCCGCTCGGTCCCCTGACCCACCTGCTCGGTGGTGCCCAGCACCGTGCGCCAAGTTCCGGCACCTTCCACAGCGAACGGACCACCGTCGGGTAGTTCCCCCGAGGAGATCGACGCGGCGAAGTTGCCGTCGGCCTGCGGTGGCACGCCGATGATTCCGGTTCCTGCCGTCGTATCCGAACTCAGGGTGCCGAAGCCCGGATCGGCGTTGGTCGATTGGGCTGCGGTACCGGTGACGGGGTCGCCGGTACGCACGGCATCGAATACGACGAGCGCGGTCACCACGATGAGAATCGGTACCGCGTACGCACGCCAGCCGTAGGTGGACGCGAACTTGCCGAGCTGGCTCTGCTTCCGTACATCGCGTTCCGGTCGACGACTGCGCTGTTTGACTTCGCGCTGCGTCGGATCCCACTGCGCACGAAGAGGCTGATGGGACCCTCGACTTCCCACCGTGCGCGGGAAGTCGTCCGACCGATCGTCGTACTCGTCGTCGACGCCGCCGGACTGCACACCACCGCGGATCCGCGGCCCGCCTCGGTCAGTCACTCGAACACGATCTCACAATCCTCACCGCCCGCCGCTCGGCACGCCGATGCCGGGGCTGGAACTATCGGGCTTTCGGTACGAAAAACATCCTACGAACAAACCGTTCGATCCGATTCGGCTTTGCTACTTTTCGGAACGATCCCCCAGGATTCCAATGGTGCCGACGGCCACGAGTATCGTTGCCCGTGATCTGCGCTACGAGCGGTCCGAACCGACGGCCACCCGCCGGGAGTTCATGCCGGATCGCTCGTTGTCGAACCAAGACGAGCGCAGTAGTCGACGCGATGGGAACAGAATCAGATGACAGATCTCGACGACCGACGGTCCTCGGACCGGCCGGCGACCACCGGCAATCGGCGCAGCGCACGGCTGCCGCGCGATGCCCGTCGGGCGCAATTGCTCGCCGCTGCGAGCGAAATATTCGTCACCCGCGGGTATCACGCGTCCGGAATGGACGAGATCGCCGAATGCGCGGGCGTGAGCAAACCGGTCCTGTACCAGCACTTCCCCGGAAAACTCGAGCTGTACCTGGCGGTTCTGCAGAGCTACGTCGACACCCTGATCGCGGGCGTCCGTCAGGCCCTGCGCTCGACGACGGACAATCGGCAGCGTGTTCGGGCCGCGGTGCTGGCGTTCTACGACTTCGTCGACACCGACACTCAGGGCTTCCGCCTGGTGTTCGAGTCGGATCTGATGGGTGATCCACAGGTCAACGCGCGAGTCGAGCAGGCAACCGAGGCATGCGTCGACGCCGTCTTCGACCTGGTTGCCCACGATTCGGGACTCGATCCGTATCGGGCCCGCGTGCTGGCCGTCGGCCTGGTCGGCGCCAGCCAGTTCACCGCGCGTTACTGGCTCGAAGCCGACCGCCCGATCTCCAAGGAAGACGCCGTCGACACGACGGTCTCGCTCGCGTGGGGCGGTCTGTCACACGTCCCCCTGCAGTCGCCGTAGCTCGGTCCCACCGACGCAACGCGCCCCTCACCACATGGAGTGAGGGGCGCGTTGCGTTCCGACCGAAATCTCAGGTGGTGGCGAACCCGACCTTTCGTGGATCGGACGGGCCGATCTCCACGTACGACACCTTGGAAGCCTGAACCAAGAACTTGCGTCCCTTTTCGTCCTCCAACGACAGCACTCCGTCCTTGTCGGCGAAGGCGGTCGACACGAGCGCTTCGACCTCGGCTGGGGACTGCGTGCTGTTCACGACGAGCTCACGGGAACTCTCCGAAACACCGATCTTGACCTCCACGGTCAACCTCCGAACTCTCGACAACTCTGCTCACGCCAGGCTAGTGCAGCGGCGTCGACCCAGCCGCCAATCATCGGTGTGCTGTCAGCGAACACCGGGCTCCGGCGGTCAGTCCAGGCCGAGCGAGGACATACGTTCCGAGTGCTGCTCCTGCATTCGATCGAACAGCGCCACGACCCCGTTGAGGTCTCCCGAGGCGGTGATGACCAGGTCGGTCAACGATTCACGGCGGGCGAGCACGAACTGTGCCTGCGTGATGGCCTCCCCGAGCAGACGACGTCCCCACAGCATCAGTCGCGCCTTCTCCTGGGAGCTGGCCCGCACACGGTCGGACACCTCGTGCACGACGAACTCGGAGTGTCCGGTCTCGGCGAGCACCTCGCGGACGATCTCGGCCACGTCCGGGTCGAGACTGTGCGCGATCTGACGATAGAAGTCGGCCGCGATGCCGTCACCCACGTATGCCTTGACCAACGACTCCAACCACGTCGACGGCGTCGTCGACTCGTGGTACTCGTCCAGTGCCCGAACGAAGGGATCCATCGACGCGTAGACGTCGAGCCCGCGGTCCGACAGAGCGCGCTGCAGCGTCTCGAAGTGGCTCATCTCCGCGGCCGCCATGCTCGCCAGGGCGACGCGACCCTCCATGGACGGTGCCATTCGAGCGTCCTCGGCCAGGCGATAGAACGCAGAGATCTCGCCGTACGCGAGCACCGCGAACAGATCCGGAATACCGGGGTGATCGTGTGCGATCGCCGGCTCGGCTCGGTCCGACTCGGGCGACTCGACGAGCGTGGTGGGTGAAACTGAGGACGACGGCTCCGACGAATGGGCTCCCATGGCTGGCAATCGTAGTCCCGTGCGCGACGCCTCGTCGCGGCACGCGTCGGACCGGCCGTGACCTGCCGACGATGGAGAATTCCGTTCGGCAAGCTACCATGGTGCTCGATCGTCGCTCGCGGGCCGATGGAACGGACCGATGAAGCACGCGACGGTCATCGATAATGTGTGCGCACCTGATCCGGGTCGCCATGACGGCTTCGCCGCAGCGAACATCGACGTTCGCGGCCGCGCTGAGGCCGACGGCGACATCACATCGGATCGAGGGCATCGACTTCGGCCGGCAATAGGCCTGTGCCCTTCCTCGTGCGCACGTTCGACCACGAGGAAGGCCAGTCCCCTGAGCAAGATAGTCATCGACCAAGAATCCGATACCGGCGACACCACTCTGTCGGCGCAGCTGGACGACACGCATGTGCCGCCCACGTTCGCCGAGCTGAACGTGGACGCCACCATCGTTCGCGCGCTCTCCGAAATGGGCATCGAGCGCACCTTCGCCATCCAGGAGTTGACGCTGCCGCTCGCCATCGCGGGCGACGACCTCATCGGGCAGGCGCGCACCGGAATGGGCAAGACGTTCGGCTTCGGTGTGCCACTGTTGCACCGACTCGCCACGGACAACTCCGGTACCTCCCCGCTCGACGGCACCCCGCGCGCCCTGGTGATCGTGCCGACCCGTGAACTGTGTGTTCAGGTCAGCTCCGACCTCGAGAACGCGTCCAAGTACCTCAGCGGCGCCAACGGCCCCGTCAAGGTGCTCTCCATCTACGGCGGCCGTCCGTACGAGGCGCAGATCAGCGCACTCCAGAGCGGCGTCGACGTCGTCGTCGGTACCCCCGGCCGACTGCTCGACCTCGCCAAGCAGAACCACCTGATACTCGGCAAGGTCGGGGTTCTGGTTCTCGACGAGGCCGACGAGATGCTCGATCTCGGGTTCCTGCCCGACATCGAACGCATTCTCGGCATGGTTCCCGACAAGCGGCAGACGATGCTCTTCTCCGCCACCATGCCGGGACCCATCATCACCCTGGCCCGGACGTTCCTGACGCAGCCGACGCACATCCGCGCCGAGGAAGCGGAATCCTCGGCCGTACACGACCGCACCGCCCAGCACGTCTACCGGGCGCACGCCCTCGACAAGGTCGAGATGGTCGCCAAGGTCCTCAAGGCCGAGGGTCGCGGTGCCACGATGGTCTTCACCCGCACCAAGCGCACCGCTCAGAAGGTCGCCGACGAACTGGCCGAGCGCGGATATTCGGTCGGAGCCGTGCACGGTGACCTCGGCCAGGTACAGCGCGAGAAGGCTCTCAAGTCGTTCCGGACGGGCAAGATCGACGTGCTGGTGGCAACCGACGTCGCAGCACGCGGTATCGACATCGACGACGTCACCCACGTCATCAACTACCAGTGCCCCGAGGACGAGAAGACCTACGTGCACCGCATCGGCCGCACCGGCCGCGCAGGACGCACCGGCATCGCCGTCACCCTGGTCGACTGGGACGACATCCCCCGTTGGCAGCTGATCGACAAGGCGCTCGACCTCGGGATGCCGGATCCGGTCGAGACCTACTCGAGCTCGCCGCACCTGTTCACCGACCTCGGTATCGCCACGGACGCCACCGGCACGGTGCGCAAGGCACCCTCGCGCGCCCCGGAGAAGGCGGACGACGACGGCGAGACGAGCACGGCAGCGCCTGCGGCCGACGCGTCGGCGGCGACCAAGCCGCGCCGCTCGCGCAGTCGCCGTCGTACCCGCGCAGGGCAGGACGGCGACAACGCTGCCGCAACCTCCGCTACACAGGCCGATGCCACACCTGCCTCGAATTCGGTTGCCGGACAGTCGGATACGGCAGACACGGTGTCCGCCGACACGGCCACCAAGACCGCTCCGCGCCGCCGCAGGCGTCGTCGCTCCAGCGGATCGTCCGCCGAGGCCGGACCGTCGACTGCGAGCGCATCGGAATAACATTCCGCCGTGCTGGCTCCAGAACGTCGGACGAGAACCGACCTCACCGTTGCCGCCGTCATCGCAGTGGTCGTAGTGGTTGCCGCGAGCATCGCCTGGTTCACCGGCGACGCTCGCGGTACCACGTCGATACCGGCCGAGGAGCCATTGCCCCAGGCCGAACCAGCGACCTCGGTGCCTACTGCCCTGACCGAACTGTGGCGCGCGCCCAGCGCGGCGACGGAATCGGCGCGAACCCCGTTTCCTGTCGTCACCGGCTCCACGGTGGTCACTGCCGACGGCGGTTCCGTCCTCGGCCGCGATCCACGGTCGGGTGAGCAATCCTGGTCGTACACACGCGATCTCCCACTGTGCTCGGTGGTCTCGTCGTGGAATACGGCGGTCGCGGTCTACCGTGACGACCGCGGCTGCTCGCAGGTGACCGAACTCGACGGGCCAACGGGAGAACGCACGGCTCAACGCACGTCCGACGCCGACGATGCGGTGCGCCTGTCGTCCGACGGCACCTACGTGACGTCGAGAGGCGACACCCGCATGGAGCTGTGGCGATCGGACATGGTGCGCACACTCGAATACGGGCGCGTGGATGCTCCGGTCAATCCGGGGAGCCAGCCGAGAAACGGGTGCACGCTGCTGTCCTCGGCCTCGACGAACTCACGAACAGCGGTGCTCGAACAGTGCCCGGGAGAAGCTGCTGCTCGGTTGTCGTTGCTCGACCCGGCACCCGAGGATGCGAGTGAACCCGAGGAATACGGGTCGACGGTGGTGCCCGAGCTCGTTCCCGAAGCGGAGGGACCGACTGCCGGACGCATCATCGCGATCACCGGAAGCCTTGTCGCGCTCTACATTCCAGCGGCGAACGGCACTCCGGACCGAGTGGGCCTGTACGACGGTACGGCCGCGAGAACATCCGAATTCATTCTCCCGGAAGACCTCTCCCCTATCCGGGACTCCCCGAATTTCCCTGCGACAACAGCAGGCTCGGTGTTCAGCTGGTTCACCGGCACCGGAGTCCAGGCGTTCGATTCCACCGGCCTGAGTCCGCTCTGGACCGTCCCTGGAGCCCTCGGAGGTGGAGCGGTCATGGCCGGCCGACTTCTCGTACCCGTGCCCGACGCCATCTCGGTGGTCGATATCGCCACCGGTGTCTCGTTGGCCGACATTCCGGTCGACCGAGGGGGCTACGACGGCCCGATACAGACGTCGGTGATCGGCGATGTGGTCGTCGAACAGCGCGGTGCCGACGTGGTCGCTCTCGGCTGACTCGTTCGCGTCGGCGTGGTTCTACTGTGCCGGGTCGTAGGTCTTCAGATCGGCTGTGCCGTCCCAGTACGCCAGCAGATTCTCGGCGAGTTCTCGATAGGCCTGCGCGCCCTTGTTCTTTCGTCCTGAGAGCACGGTTGCGCCCGATGCACTGGCCTCGGCGAAGCGTACGGTCCGCGGAATCGGCGGCGCGAGAACCGGCATCGAATAGCGGTCCGAGACATCGCCGAGCACATCTCTGCTGTGCGTGGTGCGGGCGTCGAACAGTGTGGGAAGGGCACCGAGCAATGCCAGGTCGGGGTTGGTGATCTGTTGCACCTCGGACACCGTCCGCAACAACTGACCGACCCCGCGATGAGCGAGAGTCTCGCACTGCAGGGGCACGAGCACCGACTGCGCGGCGGTGAGCCCGTTGAGGGTCAGCACTCCCAGTGAAGGCGGGCAATCGATGACGACGACGTCGAAGTCCTCGAGGATCGGCGCGAGAGCTCGTTTGAGTGCGAATTCTCGACCCGCACGCATCAGCAACAGAGCTTCTGCGCCGGCGAGATCGATCGTCGCCGGCAACAGCACGATTCCTTCCGCAGTCTCGATCAGCACGTCCTCGACCTTCGCATCCCCGGTCAGCACCTCGTGCACCGAGGAATCGAGCTTGTCCGGGTTGTGTCCGAGCGAGAACGTCAGGCAACCCTGCGGGTCGAGGTCGACCACCAGGACTCGCCGATCGAGAGCATGCAGCGCTGCCGCGAGGGAAGCCACCGTGGTGGTCTTGGCGACGCCGCCCTTCTGATTCGCTACCGCGAGAATTGTCGTCACGGCCCTGATCCTTGCCTACATCGAGCCGATGAGCGAGGGTTCGGCATCTCTCGGGCGCGTCAGTGCAGCGTGATCGGAGCTGAAGACCGCTCGCTCACGTGCTTCGTCCTGGGCAGGAAGAAGGCGGGAACGAACGTGGCGACGATCAGAACCAACGCAACCATGAAGGTGGTGCCGAAGGCCCTGGCCGAGATGTCGAAGGCCTCGAACTGACTGGTCGCGGTCAGCGCGGGCTTCTGCTGAGCGGTCAACACCACCGACATCAGCGCGGTGCCTATCGACCCCGCTGCTTGCTGAACGATGTTCATCAACGTCGAACCGCGTGCGACCGTGTCGTCGGTCAGCGTCTGTAGCGCGGCCGTCATGATCGGCATCATGGTCGACCCGAGGCCGAGTCCCATGACGAAGAGCGCACCGATGAGCAATGTGTAGGACGTGCTGGTGCCGACCTGTGTGAACACGGCCATGCCTGCCGTGATGAGCACCATGCCCACCAGCACGATCCTGCCGGGACCGAACTTGTCGGCAATCACCCCGGCGATCGGCATCGCGATCATCGCGCCGATGCCCTGCGGTGCGAGCAGGAGTCCGGCCGTCAGTGTCGTTTCGCCTCGAAGCAGGAAGTAGCTGGGGAACAGCAGGCCCGCGCCCATGAAGGCCACCATGAAGAGCGTCGTGGTGATCACGGCCACTGTCAGCGATCTGTTCTCGAACAGTCGTAGATCGATCAGGGGATGCTGCACGCGCAGTGCATGGAAGACGAAGAGCACGATCAACACGAGCCCGACGATGACCGGGACCAGCACCTGCACTGCAAGAACGGTCTCGGTTTCGACGACCGACGACGCGCCGTAGAGGAACAGAGCGAGTCCGGGCGAGAGCATGAGCATTCCCCGGAAGTCGAAGGACTCGGACGGAGTCGGATTGTCCTTGGGGAAGATCGCCACGGCTGCGATCAGCGCGAGGATGCCGATCGGCAGGTTGATGAGAAAGATCCAGTGCCAGCTCGCCGCCTCGATCAGCCAGCCGCCGAGGATCGGTCCCGCGATGGGCCCGATGAGCATCGGGACACCCAGGACGGCCATCACGCGCCCGATTCGCTCGGGGCCGGCAGCGCGCGTCATGATCGTCATGCCCAGGGGCATCAACATGCCGCCGCCGAGGCCCTGCAGCACTCGGAACACGATGAGAGACGTGATGTCCCAGGCGAAGCTGCACAGCACCGAACCGAGGACGAACAGCACCAGCGCGGTGATGTAGAGCCGCTTGGTTCCGAACCGATCGGCAGCCCACCCGGTCAGGGGGATGACGGTGGCAAGGGCGAGCGTGTAGCCCGTCATCGTCCATGCGGCGTTGGCGTAGGTCGTATCGAAGACGTCGGTGAAGGTCCGGAGCGCGACGCTGACGACGGTGACGTCGAGAATGGACATGATGGCCCCGAGTACGACGACCCCGGCGATCTTCAACAACGCACCGTCGAGCTTCTCCGGCGCATCGGACGACGCGGGTTTCTGCAGGTCGGTCATGATTCTCCTGGTCGATGAGAAGGCGCTACGAGGCAGCGGGCCGCACGACGGCAGAGCTGCGTCGCCCGAAGAGCAAAAATGTGAAACGAATGTAACCGGCCGGTAGGTCCGTACTCAATCGGCAAATCGGACACATCTGCAGGCCACCTATGACAAGGGCCACATCCGCGCGGGAGGCATGATCGTTCCATGACCACACACGGCGGCGTCGAGGCAGGCAGAGTCGTTCTACTCCGGCACGGCGAGACCGAATGGGCGCTGGCGGGCAAGCACACCGGCAACACCGACGTCCCTCTCACCAGTACCGGTGAGCAACAGGCCGTCGAGGCCGGATCGCTGCTCGGGCTGCTGAAGCTGCGCGATCCCCTGGTGATCACGAGCCCGCGGGAGCGCGCTCGCAGAACCGCCGAGCTCGCAGGCCTGCAGGTCGATCGAACATGGGATGCGTTGTCCGAGTGGGACTACGGCGACTACGAAGGCATCACGTCGACGCAGATCCACGAGACGGTGCCGCACTGGACCGTATGGACGCATCCGTGTCCGGGTGGTGAATCCATCGGTGACATCGCCGTCCGCGTCGAGTTGGTCCTCTCGGTCGTCCTGCCGTTGTTGAGCGGCCGCGACGTCGTGTTGGTCGGCCACGGCCACTTCTCGCGCGCACTGATCGCCGGCTGGACCGAAGCCCCCGTCACCGAGGGCAAACGCTTCGCCCTCTCGCCAGCCGCGTATTCGTTGCTCGGCTTCGAACACTCGTTTCGCCAGCTCGTCGCGCACAACGTGCACCCTTCGATTCTCACCGCTGCCACGGCACAGAAAGGAAACCGAGGATGATTCGCCGCGCCACCGAGGCCGATGTTCCCGCCATCACCGCACTCGTGCACGAACTGGCCGCGTACGAGAAGTCGTCGTCGCTGTGCACCGTTCGAGACGAGCAGCTTCGTGCCGCTCTGTTCGGCGCTGGGCCGTCGGTGTTCGCGCACGTGGCCGAACACGAGGGGACGGTGGTGGGGTGCGCGCTGTGGTTCTTGAACTTCTCCACGTGGGACGGTGTGAACGGAATCTATCTGGAGGATCTCTACGTGCAGCCCGCCGCGCGCGGAGAAGGCTTCGGAACGGCACTGCTCGCCGCGTTGGCCGCCGAATGCGTCGATCGGCAGTACACGCGGTTGGCCTGGTCGGTTCTGGACTGGAACACCCCGTCGATCGGCTTCTACCGCTCGCTCGGAGCAGAGCCACAGGACGAGTGGACCACGTTCCGGCTGACCGCGGATGCACTGGCCGAGCTGGCCGCACAAGCTCGCTAGCGACTACCTCAACGGAGTTCGTCGTCGACGTCGCTGTACTCGGCGGCCATCCACCGAGAGGACGGCGGGCTGAACAGCAACACCAGCACGCCGAGCACCACGACACCGAGAGCGACGCCGTAGACGGTCTGATGCGATCCGGTCAACAGCGACCACACCACAGGGAGCAACAGCAGCTGCACGACGGTGGCGATGGACCGTCCCCACCGTTTGCCGAGGATCAGGGCGACGCCTGCCGCACCGACTCCGAGGCCCAGCACGCCGAACCACCCCGCGGTGCCGTATCCGTTGGCGACGGCGTTCTCCCCTTCACCGGAGAACGCCCGGGCGAGTAGGACGAACGCGGCCACCAACGAGGCCACGCCCTGCGCTGCGACGAGCGCCCCGGCGGATCGGAACGTGGCCGGCGGGGTGAGGTTCTCGGGAGAGGTGGACACGCGACCAGCCTAGGCAACCGGAGTGGAGCCTGCGGAACGACCCAGGCAACCGGAGCGGAGCCTGCGGAACGACCCAGGCAACCGGAGTGGAGCCTGCGGAACGACCCAGGCAACCGGAGTGGAGCCTGCGGAACGACCCGGTTAGTGTCAGTGCTCGTGCGTGCGCTGCTGATCGTCAATCCCAATGCGACTTCTACGACGGCTGCGGCTCGGGATCTGTTGGCTCATGCATTGTCGAGTCGGGTGCGGGTGACGGTTGCGCAGACGACTCATCGTGATCATGCGTCGGAGCTCGCGCGTGGTGCCCGTGAGGACGGGGTCGGCCTGGTGATCGTTCACGGCGGTGACGGAACGGTCAACGAGGTGATCAACGGTTTGCTGGGAGTGCCGTTGCCGACGTCGATGCAGGCGGTGACGATCGGCGCGATTCCGCCTATTGCTGTCGTTCCAGGCGGCAGTGCGAATGTGTTCGCCCGTTCCCTCGGTATCGAGGCGGATCCGGTGGCGGCGACCAATCAGTTGATCGGCCTGTTGGATGCGCGAGCGCGGCGGACCGTGGGCTTGGGGCATTGCGACAATCGGTGGTTCACGTTCAATGCGGGGATGGGTTTGGACGCGGATGTGTGTCGGGCGATCGATGCGAGCCGCAAGGACGGAACGCCGGTGTCGGCGACGCGTTACCTCCGCTTCTCGGTGCAGGAGTTCTTCAAGCACAAGCGCCGTCCGGCTCGGTTGACGGTGGAGGTTCCCGGGCAGGATCCGTTCGAGGGTGTGCACTATGCGTTCGTGTCGAACTCGAGTCCGTGGACGTATTTGAACGAGAGGCCGGTGCACACCAATCCGGGTACCGATTTCGACTCGGGTCTCGGCGTGTTCGGCATGCGGTCGACTGCTCTGTTCCCCACGTTGCGGGTGTCGCGCCAGTTACTGGCAAAGGGTGCAGAACCCAAGTCTCGCAAGCTGATTCGGATCGACGATGTGCCGAGTGTCCGAATTTCTTCGGCGGAGCCGGTCGGTCTGCAGATGGATGGGGACTACCTGGGCGAACGTACGGAAGCCGAGTTCTTCTCGACTCCCGACGCGCTGGAGGTCGTCGCGCCGACCAGGTGAGAGGGCTCATCCCTGGGTATACGGGGCGGCGTACAGCACAGTTCTCGTGAAATCACGAGCGAAATCTGTTCACTCGGGGTACAAAGGAGCGCAGAAGGCTAAAGCGAGCCTAACAGAGTGAGCTTGACCACGGTCACGCGCGTATCCCTTGACTTCACCTGAGTTCGTGAAAGCATTCACAAGCAACAGTGCGGAAACATTGGTTACCCACTCGTGAACAGAAGAGAAACGAAACGGCGCTTCGGCGCCCGGTAAGGAGCAGAGGATGGACTGGCGCCACAAGGCTATTTGTCGCGATGAAGATCCGGAACTATTTTTCCCGGTGGGAAACAGTGGTCCGGCGCTCGCGCAGATCGCCGATGCCAAAGTCGTCTGTACTCGGTGCCCCGTCACCGCTGAATGCCTGTCCTGGGCACTCGAATCCGGCCAGGACGCAGGAGTATGGGGCGCAATGAGTGAAGACGAGCGCCGTGCACTCAAGCGACGCAACGCACGTACGCGCGCACGCAGCTCCGTCTAGGACGCTTACGCAGCAATCGGTATGGCCCGGTACCCGTCAGGGGTACCGGGCCTTCTGCGTGCCAGGGACCACCGGAGAGCGCGTCACGCACTGTTCACCGAACGTGCATCACGGCCTCGGCACGCGCCGCCCCAGAGGAACCCTCAACATCGCGTCGGTTCCCCCACCCGCCGCCGGGTGCACGCCGAGCGATCCGTTCAACTCCACCGAGACCAGTGTGCGCACGATCTGCAGTCCGAGTCCGTCCGAGCGCTCCAGGGAGAACCCGGTGGGCAACCCACGCCCGTCGTCGTGGATGACCACGTCGAGCCATTTCGCGGAACGGTCGGCGCTGATCCGGACGACACCGGCCGATCCGGCGTCGAACCCGTGCTCCATCGCGTTCTGCACGAGTTCGGTGAGCACCATCACCAACGGCGTCGCGCGTTCGGCCGAAAAGACTCCCAGCTTGCCGTCGCGAGTCACACGCACCCGCGGATTGACCGTCGCCACGTCCAGCATGATCGGCACCAGTCGATCGACTATCTCGTCGAGGTCCACTTCCTCGTCCACCGACATCGACAGCATCTCGTGCACCAGCGCGATGGACGTCACCCGACGGACGGATTCCGACAACGCAGTTCGCGCTTCCTCGTTCTCGAGGCGACGCGACTGTAGGCGTAACAGCGCGGCAACCGTCTGCAGGTTGTTCTTCACCCGATGGTGGATCTCCCGGATGGTCGCGTCCTTGCTGAGCAGAGCGCGGTCCCGACGCTTCACCTCGGTGACATCGCGGATCAACACGGCCGCACCGGTCGACCTGCCCCGGGGCTGCAGGGCCAGAGTGCGCACGAGGACGGTGGCACCGCGGGCGTCGACCTCCATACGATGGCCGACGTTGCCGCTGAGCGACGACCTGATGTGGTCGGCCACCTCCTGTGAGTCGAAGGGGTCGGTGACCAGCGACCGGGTCACCGAGGCCAGATCTCGCCCGGACAGCTCCGTCGTCAACCCCATCCGGTGGTACGCCGAGAGTGCGTTGGGGCTGGCGTAGTCCACCCGTCCCTCGGTGTCGATTCGAATGAAACCGTCGCCTGCCCGCGGGGACGAGTTCACATCGGTGCGCTCTTCCGGGGTGGGAAAGGTCCCTTCACTGATCATCAGACACAGGTCGTCGGCACATTCTCGGTAGGCCACCTCGAGCGCGCTCGGCGGTCGTAGCTGGGCCGGATTGGTGTCACGGGTCAATACCGCGATGACGTGCTCTCCGCACCGCACCGGGATGCTCTCGGTCCGCGTCACGACGCCTCCGCGAACGATCTCGCGCTGCTGCAGTGCCACCATCACGTCCGGGTGCTCCGACTCGGAGATCGTCGTGCCCACGATGTCGTGAGTGAAGACCGTCGGCGCGGTGGTGGGTCGACATTGGGCCACGCACAGCACGTCGGCGGTCCCACTGGACACATCGTCGGTGCCCACCCACAACAGCACGTCGGC
This sequence comes from Rhodococcus sp. ARC_M12, assembly GCF_022810385.1. NCBI lineage: Bacteria > Bacillati > Actinomycetota > Actinomycetes > Mycobacteriales > Nocardiaceae > Rhodococcus > Rhodococcus sp. ARC_M12. The sequence continues at coordinate 682,824 of NZ_JALGQI010000001.1, forward strand.
GAACGAGAGATCGGCCAGCAGCTGCCACTCACCTACGACGCGTTGCAGATGGTCGACCGCGACGCCGGGAAGGTCGGTGTGTTCGGCCAGCAGGTCACTGAGGGTCGACACGAGATCTCAGGTGGCCCGTGCTCAGGACACGACGGCGATGAGGTCGCCCTGCTGAATGACGTCGCCGACCGCAACGTCCACGGACGTGACCGTGCCTGCCGTCTCGGCCAGCACGGGAATTTCCATCTTCATCGATTCCAGGATCACGAGGGTGTCACCGACCTCGACGGCGTCGCCTCGGGCCACGACCACCTGAAATACCGTGGACACCATCTCCGCGCGAACGTCCTCGGACATCGGCGAACCCCTCTCTCACGTCACCACGAACTGCGCTGGGCACCCATCGGAGACCAGGCCCGTCACAGTAAGCCAATCACACGTGGGAGACTGTAGTGAACAAACGAGAGGAGCCCATCATGGGAAAGCGTGGACGTAAGAAGCGTGCTCGTAAGGGCAACAAGGCCAACCACGGCAAACGTCCGAACAGCTGACGGTTTGCCACAAGCCGCGAGGGGCCGAGAAGCGACTGCTTCTCGGCCCCTCGTCGTTGTACCGCCTGCGACTACTCGGAGTCGGTCTGGCGAATCAACACGGTTCGACGAATCTCGACACTGAGTCGTTCGCGAAGTCCGGCCGGTGCTTGGTCTCCTCCGCACTTGCGTGAGATCAATCGCTTGACCTTCTCTTCGATCCCGTATGCCTCGAAGCACGATCCGCACTCGTCGATGTGCTTCTGCAGACGAGATCGGCTGGCTTCGTCGCACTCGTTGTCGAGCATCACCCACACGTCAGCGATCACTGCGGAACAGTCGAGACGCTCGAACTGTGCGTCACCGTCGTCGGTCTTCTCGGTGCCCGTCACTGGACTACCTCCTGCTCGTGCCGGTCGACCGCGCCGTCCCGGTTGAATCCACGCTCGCGCGCGACGCCTGCCAGCAGTCCCCGCAGTTGCTTGCGTCCGCGGTGCAGACGCGACATCACGGTACCGATGGGAGTACCCATGATCTCGGCGATCTCCTTGTACGGGAATCCCTCGACATCGGCGTAGTACACAGCCATCCGAAACTCTTCGGGGAGCGATTGCAGCGCTGCTTTGATGTCGTCGTCCGGCAGCGCGTCCAGGGCCTCGACCTCGGCCGATCGCAGACCCGTCGACGTATGTTCGGCGGTGGCGGCGAGCTGCCAGTCGCTGATCTCGTCGGTCGGATACTGAGCCGGCTGACGCTGCTTCTTGCGGTAGGAGTTGATGTAGGTGTTGGTCAGGATTCGGTACAGCCACGCCTTGAGGTTCGTCCCTTCTCGGAACGACCGGAAAGCCGAGTACGCCTTCACGAACGTCTCCTGAACCAGGTCCTCGGCGTCGGCCGGGTTACGCGTCATCCGCAGAGCTGCGCCGTAGAGCTGATCGAGCATCGGCAGCGCGTCGCGCTCGAAGCGCTCGGTCAACTGTGCCTCGGTTTCGGCCGCTCTCTGCTCCGCGATCGCCTTCTCGTCGTCCGATGCAGCGACGGGATTGCTGGCTTTTGTCACGCTGATCCCTTCGGTAGCTTCCACCGCCCAGGCTACCGCGCCCGAAGTCGGCTTCTGCGAAGAGATCACCCCCTTCAATGCGAGGGGACGTCCCGCGGTCAGCACTGCCATTCGTCATTCCTTCCGCCTGCATCCGTATCTGTCGTTACACAACACAGCTGCCTGCCGCCATGTTCCCGGGCGGTCACTAGAGTCCCGTTGATGGCTGCGTCCACACCCGCTCTGGCCGTGCTCACCGCGCGAAAGGTGGCGCACACCGTGCATTCGTACGATCACGATGCGCGAAGCCAGTCGTACGGCGAGGAGGCGGCCCAGATACTCGTCGAGCGGCTCGGTGTTCTTCCCGAACAGGTCTTCAAGACGCTCGTCGTGGAACGTGCAGATCGCTCGCTGGCGGTGGCGATGGTCCCGGTGACGGCACTGCTCTCACTCAAGGCCGCGGCAGCCGCTCTGCGCACTAGGAAGCTCACGCTGGCCGACCGGGCTGCCGCCGAGCGCTCCTCCGGGTACGTCTTCGGCGGGATCTCGCCTCTCGGCCAACGCAAATCCCTGCCCACCGTGATCGACGTCTCGGCTCTCGGTTTCGAAACCATTCTGTGCAGTGGAGGTCGCCGCGGACTGGAAATCGAACTCGCACCAGCCGATCTGGTGCGGCTCACGAGTGCCGTATCCGCGCCCATCGCCGCGCGCTGATACCGAATGAGAGAAGATGGACAGGTGAGCAATTGGACAGCACCCGCCGCCGTCGCACCCGTCGACGCGACAGTCACTCTGCCCGGGTCGAAATCGATCACCAATCGCGCTCTGATCATTGCCTCGCTCGCCACCGGATCGTCGACGATCACCGGTGCACTGCGCAGCCGTGACACCGACCTCATGATCGACGCCCTGACGACGCTGGGAATCGAGATCATCGCTGCCGAAGACGACAGGACGACACTGCGGGTGAACCCTGCACCGCTGCACGGCGGCGCTGTGGAGTGCGGGCTGGCGGGCACCGTGATGCGATTCGTACCGCCTCTGGCCGCACTGGCCGACGGCGAGGTGTCGTTCGACGGCGACGAGCAGGCGCGTGTTCGTCCACTCGACACGATCCTCGACGCGCTGCGCGCAATGGGAGCCGATATCGACGGCAGTGCGCTGCCGTTCACGCTGCGGGGCACCGGTTCGCTGCGCGGAGGTTCGGTGGACATCGACGCCTCCGGCTCCTCTCAGTTCGTGTCGGGTCTGATGCTCTCCGCAGCGGCATTCGACGAGGGCATCGAAATCCACCACATCGGCAAGCCCGTCCCGTCGATGCCCCACATCGACATGACGGTCGATATGTTGCGACGGGCGGGCGTCCGAGTCGATACACCCGATACCGGTGGTGACGCGAACACCTGGCGCGTGCACCGAGGACCGGTGACGCCCGTCGAGTGGAACATCGAGCCGGATCTGTCCAACGCCACCCCCTTCCTCGCTGCGGCAGTGGTGACGAAAGGCATCGTGCGCGTACCGAATTGGCCCGAAACGACCACCCAGCCCGGTGACGTCTTCCGGGAGATCCTCACCCGGATGGGCGCGCGCGTCGACCTCACCGCAGGCATCTTGACCGTCGAGGGCCCGGATACGTTGCGCGGCATCGACTTCGATCTTCACGACGTCGGCGAGTTGACCCCGACGGTTGCGGCGCTCGCCACTCTCGCCGAAGGGCCGTCCATCCTGCGCGGCATCGCCCATCTGCGTGGTCACGAGACCGATCGCCTTGCGGCGCTGACCACCGAGATAGTTCGACTGGGTGGGCGCGCGGTCGAAACCGACGACGGCATCAGAATCGATCCGGCACCGCTGCACGGCGGCGTCTGGCACGCCTATGCTGACCACCGCATGGCCACCGCGGGTGCGATCGTCGGACTGCGTGTGCCCGGCGTGGAAGTGGACGACATCGGCACGACGGCCAAGACCCTCCCCGGCTTCGAGACGCTGTGGGACGCAATGCTGTCCGCACCCGCACCGACCGGGGTCGGCTCCTGACCGCGCGCCGGTACGACGAGTCCGACGTCCGCATCCGGCCGGGCAAGAGTTCGCGTCCCCGCACCAAGACTCGACCCGAACACAACGACGCCGAAGCCGGCATGGTGGTGTCCGTCGACCGCGGCCGCTGGGGCTGCGTACTCGACGGTGACCCGTCTCGGCCGGTCGTGACGATGCGGGCCCGCGAACTGGGCCGAACCCCGATCGTGGTGGGCGACGAAGTCGGTATCGTCGGAGATCTGTCGGGCAAGGTCGATACTCTGGCCCGAATCGTGCGCGTGGCCGAACGGCGAACGGTGCTGCGCCGCACCGCGGACGACACCGACCCGTTCGAACGCGTCGTGGTGGCCAATGCCGACCGACTGCTCATCGTCGCCGCGCTCGCAGACCCACCACCGCGCACCGGCTTCGTCGAGCGAGCACTGGTGGCCGCGTACGTCGGCGGGCTCGAACCCGTTCTGTGCCTGACCAAGAGCGATCTTGCCGACCCCGAGGAATTCACCGCTGCGTTCTCCGATCTCGACGTCCCGGTGGTGCTGGCGGGGCAATCGGAGGACCTCACGGAGTTGACGGCCATGCTCACCGACAAGGTGACCGCGCTCATCGGACATTCGGGCGTCGGGAAGTCCACGCTCGTCAACAGATTGGTGCCCGACGCCTACCGCGCCACCGGAGTGGTCTCGGGCGTCGGAAAGGGTCGTCACACCTCGACTCAGTCGGTGGCGCTACCGCTCCCCGACGGCGGCTGGGTGGTCGACACCCCCGGCATCCGGTCGTTCGGATTGGCGCACATCTCCCCCGAGAACGTCGTCGCAGCGTTCTCCGATCTGGCCGACACGATCGAGAACTGCCCCCGAGGATGCACGCACCTCGGCCCACCGGCAGATCCCGAATGCGCCCTCGACGCACTCACCGGAGACGCGGCTCGACGCGTTGCCGCGGTGCGTCTGCTGCTCGAAGCCGTTCGAACGAACGAAGCCTGGTAGCAACCACCCACTCGGGGTCGGTTGCCACCAGGCTCGAATTCGGTGCAGAGCTTACGCGGCCTTTCCGACCAGCCTGCGAATTCCCTTGCGCTTCTTCGTTTCTGCGATTGCGGTGCGCAGACCGCGACGCTTACCGGTCTCGGGATCGACGGTGAACAGGCCTGCCGGCGCGTCGGCCCACTTACGCTCGGACGCGGTCTCGGGTGCGTCGTCGCTGGTGGCCTTGAGGTACTTGTTCGGCAGCGACAGCTTCGCGATGGTTCGCCAGGACAAGAAGTACTGGTGGACGATCGAACCCGTCGTGTACGGCAGGTCGTACTTCTCCGCCAACTCGAGCACTCGAACCTTGATCTCCCGCAGGCGATTGCTGGGGAGGTCCGGGAACAGGTGATGCTCGATCTGGTAGCACAGGTTGCCGCTCATGAACTCCATGACGGGACCGGCATTGAAGTTCGCGCTGCCGAGCATCTGACGCAGGTACCACTGCCCCTGCGTCTCCCCTTCCATGTCGGACTTGGTGAACTTCTCCGCGCCGTCTGGGAAGTGACCACAGAAGATGACGGTATTGGTCCACACGTTGCGCATCATGTTGGCGACGATGTTCGCCGTCAGCGTGCTCTTCCACGCGGGCCCGGTCAGCAGCGGATGGAGGATGTAGTCCTTGCCGATCTGCTTGCCGACCTTCTCGAGCACCTCGCGCCGCTTCTGCTCGAACTCTTCGCGGGGCACTCGACCCTTGGCAACCTTGCCCAGTTCGAGGTGCTGAAGCGCAACTCCGTACTCGAAGAACAACTGCAGCAGCAGGTTGTAGACGGGGTTGCCGATGTTGAATGGCTTCCACCGCTGATCGCGGGTGACGCGGAGCAGGCCGTAGCCGACGTCGTCGTCCATACCGAGCACGTTGGTGTACTTGTGGTGGATGAAGTTGTGCGTCTGCTTCCAGTGAGCCGACGGCCCCGTGTTGTCCCACTCCCACGAGGTGGAGTGGATCTCCGGGTCGTTCATCCAGTCCCACTGGCCGTGCATGACGTTGTGCCCGAGCTCCATGTTCTCGATGATCTTGGCAACCCCGAGCATGGCGGTACCGACCAGCCACGCCGGACGCCGACGACTCGCGAACAGCACGGCTCGGCCACCGATGTCGAGCGAACGCTGGAGTCGGATGGTGTTCTTTACGTACCGGGCATCGCGTTCACCGCGGGACGCCTCGATGTCACGCCGGATGGAGTCGAGCTCGTGGCCCAACGCCTCGATGTCGGCATCGGTCAGATGCGCGTACTCTTTGACGTCCGTAATCGCCATGGGAAACAACCTCCTGGCAGTCGTGAACACACAGCTCGCGTATCAGGCCATGTGCAATTCCGTCACCTACCGTATCGTAACTTACGGTTCCGTAGGTTAGCGGCGGAAATCTGTGTGACGATTCACAACCGAACGCGGTCACCCGAGCGACGCAGAGCCTTGGCTTGACGCTTGGCTTCCTTCTTGGCGTTGCGCAAGCTCACGCGCGCCTCCTGCATTGCCGAACGAAGACCTCGGCGTTGTCCGGTGAGCGGATCGATGCGGAGCGCATGGACTGCGGGCGAATCGCCGACGCGCCATCGCCGTTCGGAGGACGTCTCGGGAGCGTTGTCGGACGTGGCACGCAACCACGAGTCGGGCAGCGACAGCTTGTGAATCGTTCGCAGCGCAAGCAGGTACTGCTTGCCGAGTGACCCTGTGGTGTACGGCAAGTCGTACTTCTCGCACAGCGCGTGCACCTTCTCGGCGATCTCCGAGTACCTGTTGCTCGGCAGATCCGGGAACATGTGGTGCTCGATCTGGTAGCAGAGGTTGCCGCTCATGAACGCCATGACCGGACCGGCTTCGAAGTTCGCACTGCCGAGCATCTGACGCAGGTACCACTCGGGTCGTGTTTCGGTCTCGAACTGCCCGATCGTGAACTTTTCTGCCCCGTCGGGGAAGTGACCGCAGAAGATCACCGCGTACGCCCACAGGTTCCGGACGAGGTTGGCCGTCGCGTTGGCAGTCAACGTGGACTTCCACGACGGGCCGGACAGCGCCGGGAACAAGACGAAATCCTTGCCGACCTGCTTGGCGATCTTGCGCGCGAAGGCGCGGCTCGCCGGAGACTTCAGCAGACCCTTCTCGTCCTCGCTGTCCAACTGCTTCTGCGCGTCGTAGTCGTGCAGCGCGATGCCCCACTCGAAGGTGGTGGCGAGCACGATGTTGGCGAGCGGCTGCACGAGGTTGATCGGCTTCCACGGCTCGTCGCGAGTCATCCGCAGGATGCCGAAGCCGATGTCGTCGTCCATGCCGACGATGTTGGTGTACGTGTGGTGCGAGTAGTTGTGGGCGCGTTTCCACTGCTCGGACGGTCCGGTCTGATCCCACTCCCACGAGGTGGAATGAATCTCCGGATCGTTCATCCAGTCCCACTGCCCGTGCATCACATTGTGGCCCAGTTCCATGTTCTCGATGATCTTGGCGACGCTGAGCATCGCCGTGCCTGCGATCCAGGCCGGCCGATACTTGCTGCCGAGCAGAACCGCGCGGCCACCGAGCTCGAGCAGCCGCTGCAGCCTGATGGTCCGACGGATGTAGGCGGCATCGCGCTCGCCGCGGCTGTCTTCTACGTCTCGACGAATCGCATCCAGTTCACGACCGAACGCTTCCATGTCCGCTTCGCTGAGATGAGCGAACTCTTTGATGTCGGTGATGGCCACCGGGTCCTCCAACAGTTGAGTGCAGTGCCCGAAATATCGGGTATCGACGTGGGCAACCTACGTAAGCGTAACCGAACAGCCTGAGAAGGCAGTGTGCGAAAAACAGACCTACAGTTCCAATGTGCAGTCGCCCGCAGCTGCGGAAATGCACGTCTGGACGCGGTCGCCCTCACTGTGTTCCTTGCCGGAACGCAGGTCGATCACGTGCCCTGCCGTCAACGGCACCACACACGTCTGGCAGATACCCATCCGGCAGCCGAACGGCATCTGAACGCCGACGTTCTCGCCGGCTTCGAGCAGACTGGTCGCGCCGTCGACGGTGGTCTTCTTGTCCGACTTGGAGAACGTGACGGTGCCGCCTGCACCGGAGGTGTCGGCGCGCGAGATCTCGAACCGCTCCAGGTGAAGCCGGTCCTCGATTCCCTCGCGCTTCCAGGTCTTCTCGATTTCTTCGAGCAGAGCAGCGGGCCCGCACGCCCAGGTGTCGCGCGTGCGCCAGTCGGGATACAGCTCGTCGAGAGAGGCCAGTGCGAACTTGCCGTCCGATCGCGTGAGCTGCACATGCGAGGTGAAGTTGGGGTGAGATTTCTCCAGCGCGGCGATCTCGGCGGCGAACATGACCTCGTCCTCGGTGGGCGCCGAGTGGATGTGCACCGTGTCGGGCATGTCACCGTGCCGATCCAACGCGCGCAGCATCGAGATGATCGGGGTGATGCCGCTGCCTGCCGTGACGAACAAGATCTTGTTCGGCGGCGGTACGGGCAGCGCGAAATTGCCCTTGGGCGCGGCGAGTCGAACGATGGTTCCCTGCGGTACGCCGCCGACGAGGTGCGAGGACAGGAAGCCCTCGGGCATCGCCTTCACCGTGATGGAGATCAGCTTGTCTTCCCAGTTCGGTGGCGAGGTCAACGAGTACGACCGCCAATGCCACCGTCCGCCGAGATGCAAGCCGATCCCGATGTACTGACCGGGTTGGTAGTCGAAATTGAAGCCCCACCCGGGCTGGATCACCAACGTCACCGCCGTTGCGGTTTCCTTCTCCACTCGCACGATGCGGCCGCGGAGTTCGCGAGCGGACCACAGTGGGTTCGCAAGATGCAGATAGTCGTCGGGCAACAAGGGAGTGGTGATGCGAGTGAAAGCACCACGCACCATGTTCAGCCTCGGACGCTTGGGTGCCGATACACCGGCAGCCGGAGCCTCCAGCCACTTCTTCAGATCCATCGGGTGTTCCATCCCCTCGATCGAGAAACCGATCCGCTTGTGGTCATCGAGGTTACGCTACCGTAGGTTCGGGGCAGGGTCACCTCCGCCGGGTGGCGAATCAGAGCAATTCGAGCAGAAAAGAAAGCTCCTGCGGGGCGTACCACGCCAGCGTGTGGTCCTCTGCGTCCCCGAGGACGAACTCGGCATCCGCATCACCCATGTCTGCGGCGTCGACGGCCGCAACGGCCTTGGCAACCACCGATTCGGCCCCTTCGAGATCGACGTGAACCGACGCGACCTGATCCATCCGCAACGGTTCCTTCAATCGGACGACGGCGTCGTCGAGGTCGGGTCGCAGGGTCGGGTCGTCGACGTCGGCTGCGATCACGGCCCGCCGGTACACCACGCCCTCGGCAACCGTCCCGGTGTCCGCCTCGTCGTCGACCGCAGCAGCGATCAGTCTCAAGGAGGCGCGCGCTGCCTCCCCCATCGCTACCTCGGCGAGCTCCTCGTCGTCGCCGGAGGAGTACGCCTCACGCAGCGTCGGGGTCACCGCGAAGGCGGTGCGTGAGACCGGGCTGAACTCGCCCTCCGCCGACAACACTTTCAGGAACTCCAACGTCGCCGGAACGTAGACACGCATTGCAGAAGACCTCACACTCTCGATTCGTTACTGGCGTCGACCAACTCTTCCAGCGCCTCGTGCAGCAACGCCGTCACCACATCCACGTCCGGCATGGCACCTCGATCGGCATTGAGCCCGAAGAACACGTATCCGTCGTACGACGTCAACCCGATACTCATCGCTTGGTTCTCGAACAGCGGCGACACCGGATACATCTCGAGCATGCGCGCACCGCCGACGTAGAGCGGAAACTGGGGCCCGGGAGCGTTGGTCACGATCAAATTGAACACCCGCTGAGAAAGCCGGCTGCCGGCCCGCGCACCCATGGCGTGCAGGCTTGCGGGGGCGAATCCGGAGATACGCATCAGCGTCTGCGCGGTGACACCCCGACTCTGCTTGGCGTGTGCCTCGGTGGCGTGCGCGATGTGCGAGAGCCGCACCACCGCATTCGATTCACCGACGGGCAGGTCGACGAGGAACGACGAGACCTCGCTGCGATCGTCCTCGGTCGGTTCGGCCGGCCGGTCCGTCGCTTCCACGAAACCGACACGATCTGCGGAGACGTACACCGACATCGGCACCATGGCCCGCACGGTGGACGAGGCAGTGACGGGCTCGCCCCGCGAGAGCAGCCAGTTGCGCAGTGCGCCGGTGACGACGGCGAGCACCACGTCGTTGATCGAGCAGTCGAATCTGTTGTGGATTCTGCGATAGTCCGCGAGCTCGGTCTTGGCGACCGCAAACCTCCGGTTTCGCGAGATGGGGGCGTTCAGCGGACTCGACGGCGCACTCTGAGTTGCGGTGCGCAGCACCGCCGCGACCTTCCCTGCGGCACGCAGCGCCTCGCCCGCGACACCTGCCACACCGTGCACCGCGCCGCGCAAGGCCTCGATGCTCTCGCCCGGGCGCACCACCAACTCGGTCAGAGCGTCGATGACGAGAGCCGAATCCTTGGGTGCCCGCGCAGGCATCCACAGTTCCTCGGCCATCGGCGGCGGATTCTTGCTCGCGTCCAGGATGACCTGACCGATGTCGAGTGCGTGCTCGCCGTCGACCAACGCAGAGTGGGATTTGGTGAAGATGGCGAAGCGGTTCTTCGAGAGCCCCTCGACCAAGTACATCTCCCAGAGCGGCCGAGTGCGATCGAGTGGGCGAGATGTCAATCGCGCGATCAGATCGTGCAACTGTTCGTCCGATCCCGGCTTGGGCAGCGCCGAACGTCGGATGTGATACGTGATGTCGAAGTCCGCATCGTCCACCCAGACCGGCCGGGCCAGTCCGAAGGCAACCTCGCGAACCTTCTGCCGATACCGGGGAACCAAGGCCAGTCGTTGCTCGACCAACGTCAACAGACGGTCGTAGCTGAAACCACTGCGTGGGGTCCGAAAGATGGCAAGCGAGCCGAGGTGCATAGGACTGCTGCTGGCCTCGAGAAAGTAGAACGACGCATCCTGCGCTGTCAGCCTGGTCGCCATCTCGTGTTCCGGTCCCCGTCCTCGCATGAAGTACGCGCCGATTCCTGTGGCCGAGCGCGCGGTGTGCTCGAACCTAGAGTACGTGGCGGACGAATGTCGGTCGCGGGGCCGTTCGAGGACCGTGTCGCGTGTGTTTCGTCGGTTCCGGGGGAACCGATCGCGGTCCGGGACCGTCAATGTCGGTGTGAGCGTCATCGAATCCAACGACCCGCCCGAGAGCCCGGACATATCCGGGTCGGTCGCCCGGCTCCGCGCCGAACATCACTGCTTCCTCTCGCGTGCCGCTCCGTTCGAGCCACCGCTCGCCACCGGGGCAGTGCACACGTGGGATCCAGCGACCACCACCGAACCGACGCCGGTCAGGCACCGAGCGACGGTGCGCAGCAACCGTTCTCGACGGCGCACCGAGCCTCCCGGCCGGCCGCCGGTACCTGCCGATGCGAGGGCTACCGCTGACCGCGCCATGCGCATGCTGATCGAGGTGATCGATCGACGACGCAGTGCCGATCAGCTCTCGCCGTTGTTCACCACCTCGATGATCGATCTGGTGCGGACCATCGTGCGCAATCCGCCACCGGGACGGCGGCTCGGATTTGCCGCGGTACGTCGAGTACACGTGGCCTATCAGTCGGATGTGTCCGCAGAGATCTTCGGCTCGTACACCCGTGGACCACGGATGTTCGCCTTCGCCGGCCGAATCGAGCTGGCCATCGACCCGCGCCGTCCCGGATGGACGGTCACCTCGCTGCGCGTGGGATGAGGGTCGCGTCCTCGTGCAGCGACGCGACCCACGACCGCTACTTCTTGCGCTTGGAGCGAGCGGCCTTCTTCGGTGCCTTGTTCTGCGTCCTCGCCGCTTCTCGGCGCTCCCGACGGGTTCCCTCCGCCGCGGACTCGCCGGCGGACCGGGAGGGTTCCGATCTCCGAACGTCGGTTCCGCCGCCCTCGGCCGGCCCGGAGAAGGTCAGTCTCTGCTCGTCCTGCTCGTCGAGACCCTTCGCCCGCAGAGCGGAAGGGACTGCGGGAGCCGAAGGAGCGGGAGCCGAAGGAGCGGGTGCCGCAGAAGCGGGTGCCGTGCCGGTCGTTGCAGGTGCAGCTGCAGGGGTCGCGGCCGGGCGGCCGGTGCCCATCGGAGAGGCCAGTCCCGGAGCCACGGCGAGCCCCGCGGAGGCCGCGGGCCCTGCCGGAGCCGGGGTCGCCTCTACCTGGAGGTTGAACAGGAAGCCGACCGACTCCTCCTTCAGGCCGTCGAGCATGCCCTGGAACATGTCGTAACCCTCGCGCTGGTACTCGACCAAGGGGTCGCGCTGCGCCATCGCACGCAGGCCGATGCCTTCCTTGAGGTAGTCCATCTCGTAGAGGTGCTCGCGCCACTTGCGGTCGAGGACGGACAGCAGGACTCGGCGCTCCAGCTCTCGCATTCCGTTCTCGCCTGCGATGCCGTCGATCTCTGCCTCGCGGTTGGCGTACGCGGAGCGCGCGTCCTCCAGCAGTGCCTCACGCAGCTCGTCGCGACTCAGATCGCCCTTCTCGCCGTCCTCGTTCTCGCCGGCGAGCACCTTGTGGTCGATACCGACCGGGTAGAGGGTCTTCAGCGCCGTCCACAACTGCTCCAGATCCCAGTCCTCGACGTAGCCCTCGCCCGTCGCACCGTCGACGTAGGCCGTGATCACATCGGTGATCATGCCCTCGACCTGGCCCTCCATGTCGGCCCCTTCGAGGATGCGACGGCGCTCCTCGTAGATGACGGTGCGCTGCTGGTTCATCACCTCGTCGTACTTGAGCACGTTCTTGCGGATCTCGAAGTTCTGCTGCTCGACCTGGGTCTGAGCACTCTTGATGGCCTTGGACACCATCTTGGCTTCGATCGGGACGTCGTCGGGCAGGTTGAGCCGGGTCATGATCGACTCGAGTGCGCCGCCGTTGAAACGGCGCATCAGTTCGTCACCGAGCGAGAGGTAGAAGCGCGATTCGCCCGGATCACCCTGACGACCGGAGCGGCCTCGAAGCTGGTTGTCGATGCGGCGCGAATCGTGGCGCTCGGTACCGAGAACGTACAGTCCCCCGGCCTCGCGCACGGTGTCCGCATCGGCCTTGACCTGCGCCTTGACCTCTTCCAGAGCAGGCTCCCACGCCGTCTCGTACTCCTCGGGGGTCTCGACCGGATCCAACCCCTGCTTGCGCAGCTTCAGGTCGGCGAGGATGTCCGGGTTGCCACCCAGTACGACGTCGGTGCCACGACCGGCCATGTTGGTCGCGACGGTCACCGCGCCCTGACGACCTGCCTCGGCGATGATCGTCGCTTCCTGCTCGTGGAACTTCGCGTTGAGCACATTGTGCGCGACGCCGCGCTTGGTGAACTGCTTCGACAGGTACTCCGAGCGCTCCACGCTCGTGGTACCGATCAGGACCGGCTGCCCCTTCCCGTGCCGCTCGACCACGTCGTCGACGACCGCGTCGAACTTGGCCTCTTCTGTCTTGTAGATCAGGTCGCCGTTGTCCACGCGGACCATCGGACGGTTCGTCGGGATCGGAATGACGCCGAGACCATAGATCTGATGGAGCTCCGCAGCCTCGGTCTCGGCCGTACCCGTCATGCCCGAGAGCTTGTCGTAGAGGCGGAAGTAGTTCTGCAGCGTGATCGTGGCAAGAGTCTGATTCTCGGCCTTGATCTCCACCTTCTCCTTGGCCTCGATCGCCTGGTGCATGCCCTCGTTGTAGCGGCGTCCTACCAGGATGCGGCCGGTGAACTCGTCGACGATGATGACCTCGCCGTCGCGGACGATGTAGTCCTTGTCCTTGGTGTAGAGCTCTTTCGCTTTGATCGCGTTGTTGAGGTAGTTCACCAGCGGCGAGTTGGCTGCCTCGTACAGGTTGTCGATGCCCAGCTGATCCTCGACCAGCTCGACGCCTGCCTCGTGCACACCGATGGTGCGCTTGCGGATGTCCACCTCGTAATGGGTGTCGACCTTGAGCATCGGTGCGATACGGGCGAACTCTCCGTACCACTTGCTCGACGCGTCGGCCGGTCCCGAGATGATCAGTGGAGTACGGGCCTCGTCGATGAGAATCGAGTCGACCTCGTCGACGACGGCGAAGTTGTGGCCCCGCTGCACGAGATCGTCGAGCGAGTGCGTCATGTTGTCGCGCAGGTAGTCGAAGCCGAACTCGTTGTTGGTGCCGTAGGTGATGTCGGCGGCGTACGCTGCGCGGCGCTGCACCGGCGTCATGCCGGAGAGGATCACGTCGACCGAGAGACCGAGGAAACGGTGCACGCGGCCCATCCACTCCGAGTCACGCTTGGCGAGGTAGTCGTTGACCGTGACCACATGTACACCCTCGCCCGAGATGGCGTTGAGGTAAGCGGGGAGAACACACGTCAGTGTCTTGCCCTCGCCGGTCTTCATCTCGGCGATGTTGCCGAAGTGCAGGGCGGCACCGCCCATGACCTGAACGTCGAAGTGTCGCTGCGAGAGCACTCGCCAGGACGCCTCACGGGCCACGGCGAATGCCTCGGGCAGGAGCTGGTCCAGGGTCTCACCGGCGGAGTACCTCTCCTTGAACTCCGCGGTCTTGCCGCGCAATTCGTCGTCGGAGAGGCTCTCGACGTCCGGAGCCAGGGTTGAGACGTGGTCGGCGATGCTCTTGAGCCGCTTGACCATGCGACCTTCACCGACACGGAGCAGCTTGGAAAACGACAGCGACGGCACGGGCTTTCTCGTCCTCGATCCTCGGTTCAGGGGTACTGGTACGAACAACACTGCTGCACGAAAAAGACTGCTTCTCGAACAACACTGGATACTGCACGAGCTCACGGGTCGGCACCACGGCTTGTGCGCGGCGGGTAACCCGAACGCGTCCATGGTAGGCGGTGTCGCTGCGGACCCGGCAGCCCGACTCACGGTCACCCGACATCGCCGGTACGCGACCGGCGATCACGCCGACACAGCACTGCAGGCCCGACGTGGGGATCGAGTCTCCGGTGTCGAGCCTGCAGCGTTGGAAAGATTTCACGGACGGCGAACGAATCATGCCGCCCCGGGCGGTCGGGTCAGGTGAGTCTGATCAAGCCGTAATCGAAGGCGTGCCGTCGGTACACGACCGAGGGGCGATCGCTTGCGCTGTCGTGGAACAGATAGAAATCGTGGCCGACGAGCTCCATTTCGTACAGGGCGTCGTCGACGCTCATCGGTGCAGCCGAGTGGATCTTCGTCCGCACGATGTGACCGGGGCCGCTCTGATCGTCCTCGAAGGAGTCGAGTTTCGTTTCGGGATCGAGTGCAAGCGCGTCGTCCTCCGCGAGCTCGGCAGTGGCCTCGGCGACGGAGACGGGTCTCTTCTCGCCGTAGTGGACCTTGCGACGGTCTTTGGTACGCCGGAGTCTGCTCTCGAGTTTCGACGTCACCGCTTCGAGTGCGGCGTAGAAACTGTCGGCGCACGCTTCGGCTCGAACGACCGGGCCCTTGCCCTTCGCGGTGATCTCCACGCGTTGACATGCCTTGGCCTGGCGGCGATTTCGTTCGTGTTGCAGTTCGACGTCGAACAGGTAGATGGAGGGATCGAAGCGCTCGAGGCGAGCCAATTTCTCGGAGACGTATATCCGGAAGTGATCCGGAATCTCGACGTTGCGGCCCTTGACCACAACGTCCGCATTACTCTTGGCGGGTTCTTCCGAGGGCTTCTCGTCGAAGAAAACCGAGGCTTGTGAAGGGGTCGTCACGCGTACCTCCCGATATCGGCCACGCCCACTGTTGGACGTGGCAAGTGTTCATGCCGAATGGGGAACCTTCCGGCATCTCGAGTCCGGGGCATCACCTCACATCTGGTCCAGTCGGTGCGTGTCCGCGACGTTAGTCGGTCATCGACTCGTGTGCCACCGTTCACACCGAATTGGTTGTCGGCGTGTCCCCCCAACTCGCCGTCACGCACTGGCCACCACCAGTGCGCCGGCCACCGGCACTCCGAAACCGGTTAGCACTCTTGCCGATTCGGCCAACGTTGCGCCGGTGGTGATGACATCGTCGATCAGCAGAACCGTGAAGTCCGTCGACCCCGCCACCCGTGCGTCGGATCGAGGACGTACCACCCCGACGCCCTCGATTCGGCCCGCCACGTTGTGCTGACGTTGCCCGGCCGACAGTCCGACCGAATCGCGGACTCCGCCGCTCATGCGGAGCAACTCGGGAACGAGCACTTGCTCCGGTGCCAACTGTTCGGCAGCGATTCGAGCGCATTTCAGAACGGGATCGCCCCCGCGAGCGCGCGCCGCACGAGCCCGAGAGGGCGCGCAGATCAGAATCAGCGAACTCAGTTCGGGTGGATCGATCTCACCTGCCTCGCGTAGATGTCCGACGGCCTCGGCGAGCGCTCGCCCGAAAGGCCGGGCCACCGACCGTCGACCTCGCTCCTTCAGCGCGATGACACCGGTGCGCCGCGGCCCGCTGTACGTGCCCAAGGACCAGCACGGCACACCGGGATCGACACGCGGACGAACGGCGATGGGCGGGACGAAGAGAGCCACTGAACACACCGAGCACCACGACTCCCCCGGCGCACCGCACCCGGCGCATTCGAGGGGCAGCACCAGATCGAGGAGTGTCCGCATGGACCCGGAGTCTGCCCGGACCCACCGACACGCATCTGCGGCCGACCTCAGCCGGGCAGAATCGGCACTGCTTTCACCCCGGCCAGACCGGTGACCTCGCGCCAGTACCGGTCGCCGACCGGATCGGCGTTGTTGAGAGCGAAGACCGCCCGCGCGTCGGCGACGTACTCGGTCTCCGGGGACGCATCGACCGCCAACACCGGAGTGGTCAGGTTGCGCGAAGGCAGCGCGTCCATCCGGGAGCCGTCGACGGTCACCTGCACCACCGGTGTGTCGGTGGCGACCCGCGCGATCACGATGGTGTCGCCGGTACTCCAGTCCAAACTCGTGGCGTCGCTGCCGAGTCCGATCGCCACGGCCCTCGGCTCGGTCAACGAGTACACACCCGAGGGCTCGCGCACCACCGTTGCCACGTACACGACGCCGTCGACGATGAGCGCTGCGCGCACTCCGTCGCGGGCCAGTCGCAGTTCGGTGATCCGGTTGCCGAGAGTCGTGACTGCGGTGGCCTCGACCGGTATCACCGATACCTGGCCGGTCGAGGGATCGCGGGCCGCTCGGATGACGTTGGTGCCGTCGATCACCGCCCAGGCCGCGTTGTCATCGGCTCCCCAGGTGGGCCGCGTGATCGATTGACCCTCCGCCACCGGGAACGCGCCGCCGTCGTAATCGCCGACCATGAGCGTGCTCGACGGCGCGGGGGCCGGCCGTCCGGTGTCCGCGACACCGGCCACGAGGGTGCCGTCGTTGGACAGCGCCACCGAGCGCAGGTTACGGGCCTGCCCGAAGTACCCGGGAGCGGGCGTGGTCTCCGCCTCGTCGACGCGGAGCAACGTGCCGGACGCCAGTGCGTGCAGTCCGACGCTGTCGTCGGCGCTGCCGAGCGGATCGAACGAGTCGACGCCTGCTGTCGTCCACCCGTCGGGCTTGGTCGTATCGATCGGTTGACCGTCCGCGAGCAGCACGTAAGGACCTGGCACCTCGGCCGAGGCCAGGGTCCAGATCACCTGAGCGGCGAGTAGTTCCCGATCACGGTCGCCCTTGTTCTGCAGGCCGCCGAAGTCGATCTTGATTCCGCCGAGCCCCACCCCCACCTGGGAGGTCTGACCGTCGGCCTTGGTGATGGGACCTCGAATACTCACGTCGTCGGAGAGTTCGTTGCTCACCGCTGCCGACAGCGCCGACTTCGGTCCGTCGATGAGCAGCTGCACGAGTTGATTGGCGAGTTGGTCCTGCGATCCGCTGGTCCACCGCACATCGGGCACGAGCACGCCACCGAGCGGATCGACGAAGTAGAGGGAGCGCTGCTGATAGGTGTTCAGAAACGCGGATCGATCGATGACGACGCCCGGCGGTAACTTCGAGATGCGCCACTGACCGTCCACCCGCTTCAGCTCGAACGCGGCGTCGAAGGTGTCCGAGCCTGCCTGGTACTCGCCGCCGGAAGCGAGCATTCCGGCCGTCGTCGACCGGATCGTGAACTGCGCGGTGTCGGTGGTGCGCGGCCCGGACAGGGTGTCGATCCGGTCGGCGACCACCGTGCGTGCGCCGTCGTCCCAGGTTGCCGACGCCTCTGCCGTGAGAAACTGCCGCGCGGCCTGATGCCTGTTGGAAGAGACGGCGCTGGCCTCGAAGAAATCGTCGAGCAACCGATCCGGCTCGCGTCCGGGTTCGGGGGCCGGAGCGCTGGTGGGCACGGCACCGGCGGTCAACGTGCCGATGGCCTGCGGGCTCGACGATTCGGGAAGGCTGGCGCACCCGCTGGCGAGCGCGACAACGAGCGCCCAGACGGCCAGCACGCGAGCGCCACGACCGGTCGGTCGGATCACGTCGCGGGCTCCGACGCGGACGTCTTCTGTGCGGTGATAGCGGGAATCGGTTGTCCTTGAGCGTATTTCTTGGTGCTGGGCTTGAGGGGCAGTGGGGAGCCGATCACCTTGTGCCCGCGAACGAGCGGCACTGTGAGTCGGAAGCATGCGCCTTCGCCTACTGCACCCCACGCTTCGAGCTTACCGTCGTGCAGGCGGGCGTCCTCGACGCTGATCGCCAGACCGAGCCCGGTGCCGCCGGACCTGCGAACGCGGGAGGGGTCCGAGCGCCAGAACCGGTTGAACACCAGCTTCTCTTCGCCGGGACGCAGACCGATTCCCTGGTCTCGCACCACGAATGCTGCCGCGTCGGCGTCCGAGCGAAGCCGCAACAGCACCGGCTTGCCTTCTCCGTGATCGAGTGCGTTGGCCAGAAGATTCCGCAGAATTCGTTCCACCCGTCTGGGGTCGACCTCGGCGATCACTGCGGTCTCGGGCATGTCGACGATCACTTCGGTACCGGTCTCGCGCGCCAGGTGTCGCACGGTCGACACCGCCGCTCGGGCACACATGCGCAGGTCGAGCTGTTCGGCGGCCAATTCGGCGACGCCTGCGTCGTGGCGGCTGATCTCGAGCAGGTCACCGAGCAAGGTCTCGAATCGGTCGAGCTCGTTGACCAGCAGCTCCGAGGATCTCTTGAGTGCGGGCTCCAGGTCGTCGCTGGCGTCGTGAATGAGGTCTGCGGCCATCCGCACGGTGGTCAACGGGGTGCGCAGTTCGTGGCTGACGTCGGAGGTGAATCGGCGCTGCAGGTTGCCGAACTCCTCGAGTTGAGTGATCTGCTTGGACAGGCTTTCGGCCATCTCGTTGAACGACATCGCCAGTCTGGCCATGTCGTCCTCACCGCGAACCGGCATGCGCTCCTTGAGCCTGCCGTCGGCGAAGCGCACCGCGATTCTCGATGCCGATCGAATGGGCAGAACCACCTGGCGCGCGACGAGCATCGCAATCGCTGCGAGCAGTACCAGGAGCACCACAGCGCCGATGAACAACGTGCCACGCACGAGCGAGAGAGTGCGGTCCTCGCTGGCCAACGGAAATATGAGATACAGCTGCAGGGCGGAGATGTCGGATCCGGTGGGTGATCCCATGATCAGCGCGGATCCGGAATATCCGCCGTCGCTGTCGGTCACCGTCGCGTACTGAGAGCTGATCAGGCCCTTCTTGACGAAGTCGCGCAGACTGTTCGGGATCTGATCAACGGGACCGACCGACGCCTCGGCGCGGGTGGCGTCGCCCTCGACGATCAGGACCGGATCGAACGACCCCGCCGAACCGGTGGTCGACGCGGCGTCCAGATCCTGGTTGGTCAGAGCGGCTCTTGCTCGTTCGAGGCGTGTCGCGAGCCCGCTCGAATCGTCGGCACCGGCGAGGTTGCCTTCGACGGTGGTGCGCGAACGGTCGAGTTCCTCGGTGGCAGCGGACAGTTTCGCTTCGAGGAGTCGATCGGTGATCTGGCTGGTCAACACCACACCGAGGATGAGGATGACCACCAGGGACAGCGTCAGCGTCGATACGACGACGCGCAGCTGCAGTGAACGTCGCCAGGCATGACCCAGCGACGTACTCAGCGAACGGAACCACCGCAGTAGGGGTGAGAACTTGCCGTTGATCCGCCGCCGAGAATGGGAGAGACGGATCACGGCGGTCCGGCCTTGTAGCCGACCCCCCTCACGGTCAGCACCACCTCGGGGTTCTCCGGGTCCTTCTCGACCTTCGCGCGTAGACGCTGTACGTGCACGTTGACCAGTCTGGTATCGGCCGCGTGGCGGTAGCCCCAGACCTGTTCGAGCAACACCTCTCGCGTGAACACCTGGCGAGGCTTGCGGGCCAGGGCCACGAGCAGGTCGAACTCGAGCGGGGTGAGGGAGACCAGTTCGTCGCCCCGACTGACCTTGTGTGCAGGCACGTCGATGACGATGTCTGCGATGGACAGCAATTCGGCCGGCTCGTCCTCGGTCCTGCGCAGACGCGCGCGCACTCGCGCGACCAGTTCCTTGGGCTTGAACGGCTTCATGATGTAGTCGTCGGCGCCGGACTCGAGGCCGAGCACGACATCGACGGTGTCGGTCTTGGCCGTCAGCATCACGATCGGCACGCCCGAATCGGCTCGCAGGACCCGACACACGTCGATGCCGTTCATGCCGGGAAGCATCAGATCCAGCAGCACCAGGTCCGGCCGGTTCTCGCGCACGGCCGCCAGTGCTTGAGTGCCGTCGCCGACCACGAAGGGCTCGAATCCCTCACCGCGCAACACGATGGTGAGCATCTCCGCCAGAGCCGAATCGTCGTCCACAACCAGAATCCGAGGCTTCATGGTCCTATGGTGTCACTTTCCGCACGCCTGATGGCTGATTGAACAAGTCGGCGGCGAGTCGATCGGGATCGACGTCGGCAGTGACGATCCGCCACGGCGACACCCAGTTCGAGTCGGCGAGCAGACCGTACGCGGCCGAGGTTCGGCTCTGCAGCGAGCCGTCCCGCTCGTAGGCATCCCGGGTGCGAGCGACGTCCGCGCTCTCGCGAGCCGCGGCTCGCTCGGCGGCGAGCGCCACGGGCACGTCGAGAAGGATCTGGACGTCGGGAATCGGTGCGAGGAATCGCTCGAATTCGAGTGACCTGATCCACTCGACGGCCTCGCCGTCGGCGGATTGCTCCAACCGAGCCGCGGTGTAGGCCGCATTGGACGCCACGTACCGATCCAGCAGCACGATGTCGTTGTGCGAGAGCAATTCTCGAATCTCCTCGCGCGCCTCTCGGCGATCGAGTGCGAACAGAAGAGCCATCGCGTGCACGCTGCCCGCGGTGTCGCCGTGCTGGCCGTGCAACGCCTCCGCGGCCAGATCGGCGTGGACCGACCGGTCGTACCGGGGAAACCCGATGCGCACGACCGTCAGACCGTCTCGTTCCCACGCCGAAACGAGCCGACGGGCGAGCGTGTTCTTGCCCGCTCCGTCGACTCCTTCGATGACGAACAGTTTTCCCACCGTCGGACCGGTCCGACGGTCAGTAGCGGTAGTGCTCGGGCTTGTACGGGCCCTCGACGTCGACACCGATGTACTCGGCCTGCTCCTTGGTGAGCTTGGTGATCGATCCACCGAGTGCCTCGACGTGGATGCGCGCGACCTTCTCGTCGAGGTGCTTGGGCAGGCGGTAGACCTCGTTGTCGTACTCGTCCGGCTTGGTCCACAGTTCGATCTGCGCGATGACCTGGTTGGAGAAGCTGTTGCTCATGACGAACGACGGGTGGCCCGTAGCGTTACCGAGGTTCAGCAGACGGCCCTCGGACAGCACGATGATCGAGTGGCCGTCCTTGAACTGGTACTCGTCGACCTGTGGCTTGATGTTGACCCGCGTGACATCGGGAGCCTTCTCCAGCCCGGCCATGTCGATCTCGTTGTCGAAGTGGCCGATGTTGCCCAGGATCGCCTGGTGCTTCATCTTGCGCATGTGCTCGAACGTGATGATCGACAGGTTGCCCGTCGAGGTGATCACGATGTCGGCCTGCTCGATGAACTCCTCGACCGTGCGCACGTCGAAGCCGTCCATGAGCGCCTGCAGCGCGTTGATCGGGTCGGCCTCGGTGACGGTCACGCGTGCACCCTGGCCCTTGAGCGCCTCGGCGCAGCCCTTGCCGACGTCGCCGTAGCCACAGACCAGAACGGCCTTGCCGCCGATGAGAACGTCGGTGCCGCGGTTGATGCCGTCGATGAGCGAGTGCCGGGTGCCGTACTTGTTGTCGAACTTGCTCTTGGTGACCGAGTCGTTGACGTTGATGGCCGGGAACGTGAGCTCCCCCGCCGAAGCGAACTGATACAACCGCAGCACGCCGGTCGTGGTCTCCTCGGTGACGCCCTGCACGGACTCGGCGACCTCGGTCCACTTGGACTTCGACGCCTCGAGCGAGCGACGCAGCAGTCCGAGGAACACCTTGTACTCGTCCGAATCGTGATCGTCGTCGGTCGGCGGGACGACCCCTGCCTTCTCGAACTGCGCACCGCGCAGCACCAGCATCGTGGCGTCGCCGCCGTCGTCGAGAATCATGTTGGCGGGCTGCTCGGGCCAGGTGAGCATCTGCTCCGCCGCCCACCAGTACTCTTCGAGACTTTCGCCCTTCCATGCGAACACCGGGACGCCCTTGGGCTCCTCGACGGTGCCGTACGGGCCGACGACGACGGCCGCAGCGGCGTGATCCTGGGTGGAGAAGATGTTGCACGACGCCCAGCGCACCTCGGCTCCGAGCGCCACCAAGGTCTCGATCAGCACTGCGGTCTGCACGGTCATGTGCAGCGATCCCGATACTCGTGCGCCCTTGAGCGGCTGTACATCGGCATATTCGCGACGCAGCGCGATCAAGCCGGGCATCTCGTGCTCGGCGAGCCGAATTTCCTTGCGGCCGAATTCCGCGAGCGACAGGTCCGCGACCTTGAAATCGATTCCACCGCGGTGATCCACGGTGAGTGCCGAGTCTGACGTAACTGAGGTCGTCATCTTGCCTCTCCTGTTGACTGAGTGTCTGCCGTCCAGGCTATCGGGTCCGCGCGTTGGAACTACCGGCTGCCCGGAGGTGCAGGCACGGAGCCGGTGACGCGACGCGATTGCCGCCGCCTGCTCTATCCGTTTCGTCCGGCTCGCGCCAGAATCCGACCCCGTTTGCGGGGCAGGATGTTCGCGCGGGTGATATCGCCCTGGTAGTGCGCCAGTACCCGCGGGTCCATCACCCGACGCCACAGTGGCGGAATTGCGGCGAGCATCACCATCGAGGCGTAGCCGGCAGGAAGCTGCGGTGCCTCGTCGCACGACAACAGGGTCTGATATCGCTTTCCGGGATTGGCGTGATGGTCGCTGTGTCGTTGCAGGTGATACAGGAAGATATTGGTGCAGATTCTGTCGCTGTTCCAGCTGTGGCGTGGCGAGCAACGTACGTATCTGCCGCGGTCGTTCGTCTCCCGGAGCAGGGCATAGTGCTCCACGTAGTTCACCATCTCGAGCAACACGAATCCGACGACGGCCTGCAGCAGCAGATACGGCGCGATGGACCACCCGAACACGATCAGCAACGAGCCGAAGAGCACGGCGCTGAGCAGCCACGTATGCAGTAGGGCATTCGTCGGGCTCGCGACCGAGCGGCCCTGACGGCGAAGGCGTTGCGCCTCGAGCTTCCACGCGGAGGCGAGACCGAGAATCGTGCTGCGCGGCACGAATGTCCACGCGCTTTCGCCGAACCGCGCACTGGCGGGGTCGTCGGGCGTGGCCACTCGAACGTGATGCCCCCGATTGTGCTCGACGAAGAAGTGCCCGTAGAACGTCTGGGACAACGCGATCTTGGCCAACCACCGCTCGTGCTGCTCGATGCGGTGACCCAGTTCGTGGGCGGCATTGATTCCGGTGCCCGCCACCAGGCCCACCGTCACCGCAAGCCCGATCTTGTCAACCACACTCAGCCCGCCGTACGCCCACATCCAACATGCGACGATCAGCGCAATGAACTGGATGGGGAGAAAAAGATACGTACACCAGCGGTAGTACCGATCGTTCTGCAGCTTCTCGCTGGCGGACGCGTCCGGATTATGTCCGTCCTCGCCGGCGATCAGATCGATCACCGGAATGATCACGAAGAACACCAGCACACCGCTCCACCAGAACAGTGGCATCCCCGTCCAGTAGACCAACTGCGACGGCAGTAGCGCCGATGCCGGGGCCAACAGCCCCAGCATCCACAAATAGCGTTTGTTGTCCTGCCAGCGACCCCATCGTTCACCGGCCTTCGAATCCCGCCCCCCGAAAGCGACACCCGAACCCTCCGTAGAAGTGATTCGGCCGTCCACGCTCACTGTCTCGACACCCTCTCATCGAACTTTTCGAGTCCTCCAAGTCTGTTTTCGAGGGTATAACATTCCAGCGGTCGGATGCGAAGCTACCCAAAGTAAACTCTGAGCGCTGGTCGGAGCGCACAAATCCCGGGCGAAAAGACCCCTGTTCGGGTCAGTGCTCCGACTTCTCGGTACGAGTCTTCTCGGCTTCCCGCAGACCCATCACCGAGTGCCGCCTGCTGTACACGACGTAGATGACGACACCGGCGGCCATCCAGACCAGAAAACGCAGCCATGTTTCGACCGACAGGTTGAGCATCAACCACAGGCACGCCAGGACCGCGAGGATCGGCACCAGGGGAACCCAGGGAACACGGAAACCACGCGGGAGGTCCGGGCGAGTTCTGCGCAGCACGAGAACCCCGGCAGAGACCAGCACGAACGCGAACAGCGTGCCGATGTTCACCATTTCCTCGAGCGTGCCGAGCGGAACGAACGCGGCGAGCAGGCCCACGATGACACCGACCAGAATCGTCGTCCGGACCGGCGTGCCCTTCTTTCCGGTGTGCGCCAGTGCCCGCGGCACCAGTCCGTCTCGCGACATCGCGAAGAGCACCCGGGTCTGCCCGAGCATCAGCACCATCACCACGGTCGTCAGACCGGCGAGTGCACCGAACGAAATGATGTTCTTGGCCCAGGTCAGCCCGTTCAGCTCGAATGCCGTCGCCAGCGTGGAACTGTCACCGGCCAGATCGGTGTACTTGACCATTCCGGTCAGAACCAGGGTGACAGCCACGTAGAGCACGGTGACGATCGCGAGCGATCCGAGGATTCCTCGCGGTAGTGCCTTCTGCGGTTCCTTGGTCTCCTCGGCGGTCGTTGCCACCACGTCGAACCCGATGAATGCGAAGAACACCAGCGACGCCGCGGCCAGCAGTCCGTAGGCACCGAACGTGCTGCCGCCTGCTCCCGTGACGAACGAGAGAAGAGACTGATGCAGCCCCTCGCCCGTGGAGCCCGGTTGTGACGGCGGAATGTACGGGTCGTAATTGGCGACCTTGATGTAGAAGGCTCCGAGCACAACCACGAACAGAACGACGATCACCTTCACCGCCGTGATGACCAGCGACACTCGTGAGGACAACTTGGTGCCCGATGCGATGAGCACCGTCAGGACCACCACGATCAGCAGTGCGCCCCAATCGAAGTTCAGTGAGCCGATCTCGAGCACCGGAGCGGCCGTACCGAGCAGATCGCCGAGATAGAGCGACCACGCCTTCGCCACCACGGCGGCTGCGAGGCCGAACTCGAGGATGAGATCCCATCCGATGATCCATGCGATGAACTCACCGAACGCGGCGTACGAGAACGTGTACGCACTTCCGGCCACCGGCACCGTGGATGCGAACTCCGCGTAACACAGCGCCGCGAGGCCACAGGCGATCGCCGCGAGCACAAAGGCCAACGACACTGCCGGTCCCGCAACGTTTCCGGCAGTCCGCGCGGTCAGGGTGAAGATGCCGGCACCGACAGCCACGGCAACGCCGAACACGGTCAGGTCCCAGGATCCGAGCTCTTTCCGGAGTTTCGTGTCCGGCTCGTCGGTGTCCTGGATCGACTGCTCGATCGATTTGGTCCGGAACCAACCCGTCGTGCGCGGGGTCTTCGCGGGCCGGTCTGCTCTGGTCATCGGGTCTCCGTATCGCCACTTCACATCTACCGACGGATCACCGAACACATCCGTCACTTCGATTCACTGTGGCATCAGACTATTGCCTCCGGGCGGACCGTTCGCACCATTACGCAGTTCCAAACCGCAAGCGGCGCAACGATGCCCGAATTGCCCGATCTACACGCGTCCGACGGAGGCCACGAACACCTCGGCGTCGCCCGACTCGGCGGTCACGGTAACGGATTCGTCGGAGGCCGGTATCCACACCGAACTGCCCTGAGACACCGTCAGACCGGACCGCGTCCCGTCGGTTCCCGCCACGACCGTTCCGCTGGTGCACAGCAGAATTCTCGGACCGGATCCGGATAGATCGGCCGTCTCCCCCGCCGTCACCGCCGTCTTGCTCAGGGCGAATTCGGGTGCGGGCGTTGGGTACACGTACGTAGGCCGATCGTTCTCGCCCGGGGTGATGGGCGATATGTCGGCGGGCTCGAAGTCCAGTACCCGCAACAACTCCGGGACGTCGACGTGCTTGGGAGTCAGTCCGCCGCGGAGCACGTTGTCGGAGTTCGCCATGATTTCCACGCCCGTGCCGCGCAGATACGCGTGCAAGTTTCCGGCGTCGAGGTACAGACCCTGGCCGGGTGTGAGCGTCACCCGATTGAGCAGTAGCGCCGCAAGCACTCCGGCGTCACCGGGATACGACTCCCCGAGCTCGAGCAAGGTTCTCGCCTCGGCTGCGAATCGTCCACCGTCCGTACGCGCAGGACCGGACAGGTAGTCGATGCATCCCTGTGCGACGGCAGGCAAGATATCGTCCAACGCCTGGCCGGGCAGCGTGATCCACGAAGTGAACACCGTGCGCAGCCCGGAAGCGTCGGGCTGAGCGGCGAGCAGAGTGCGATACCCGGCCAGCGCAGGAACGGCCAACGCGTCGAGCAATTCGACGGTGTCGGTGGGTCGCCGGAACCCCGCCAATGCCTCGAACTCGGTGAGAGCGACGATCAACTCGGGCTTGTGGTTCGGATCCCGGTAGTTGCGTACCGGAGAATCTATGGGGACGCCGGCGGAGTTCTCGCGCGCGAAGCCCTCACGGGCCTGGGCGCTGCTCGGATGCGCCTGCAACGACAGCGGTTCTTCTGCGGCCAGCAGTTTCAACAGGTACGGCAGCCGTGACTCGTAGTGCTGCGCAGATCCGCCGAGCTGGGTGCTCGGATCGTCGTCGATCAGAGTGAGCAGAGGCGTACTACCACCCTCGTGCACCACGTGCGCGGAATCGGCCGGGTGAGCACCGAGCCAGATCTCTGCCTCGGGATGATCGGACGGAACCGGGCGACCTTGTATTCGAGCCAGGGCGGTTCGTGAACCCCATGCGTACGACCGAACCGCGCCTCGCAAGAGTTGCACTAGCTACCGCCCATCAACAACAGATACGCGGCTGTGGTGTCCAACCGCGTCGCCAACACGGACATCGTATCGAGCACCGAGAGTGTAGCCGGATCCGCCGACGGAGCGGGGTTGTCGAATTCGGACCTCGGGCGCTCGCCGCCGAACAGCGGCTGGCTCGAATCGGCGAGCAGTACTTCGGATTCCGGCACACCGGCGATTCGTCGTTCGGTGATCGCACGATCGGCTTCGGACGCCACCACGATCACCCGCATCGGCAGCGCGGGCGGTGGGCCGTCGAGTTGCTCGTCGTGGAAGATCGAGTCGAATGTCGATGGCGCACCCCCTGATTCGACGAGCGATGCCCGAACGGACGCGGCGATGACATCGCCCAACTCCCCCGCACCGACGACCACGCCCGCAACCCGCAGGAGTACCTCGCTGCCGTGCCGAGCGACCTCGACTGCCGCGGGGCTGCCACCCGTCAGTACCGCGCGCCTACCGTTCAATCCACTGGCGAGGGCCTTGGCCGGATTGTGGAACACCTCATTGGACGGGCTGTTTCGCACGGCCTCTGCGTCGAGCAGATCCGCCAGACGAGACAAATTGGGCAGCAACGTCTTCCACGACCCACCGGACACCGCGCCGAGTACGGCAACGAATGCGGCGAGATAACGCATCAGCGCATTGTGGTCCCGAACCGCTATTCGCGGCGGCAACCACATCGCTCGGGGCCCCCGGACGGCTCGCAGCGGCCCCTCTTCCGGCGCAACCACGACGACTTCCGCCCCGCGGCGCGATGCCGCATCCATCGACTCGGCCAGTCGCGGATCTCCGGCGTCGTCCCCGGCCACCACGACCACGTCGAGCGGGCCGATCCACGGCGGAGTGCCGGTGCTTCGTACCAGTGGCACCCCGAGTCGGTCGCCGAGAGCGGCGACGAGCAGCGACGCGGCCCGGCTGCTGCGGCCGTCGCCGGTCACGATCACCACGCTGCGGGGACGCAGATCCGTCAGTCGAGCGAGGACGGACTCGTCGACTGCGGTGGCGACGGCGCGCACCTGCGCGCCCGCCAGTGCGGCACTGCGCAACGAGCCGTCACGATCGGCTGCGATGAGGGCGTCGGAATCGTCGAGATCGACCAGAGACGACAGTGCTGTCATGGCTGCGACACCTCCCCTTCGTCACCCGCTCGAAACCACTGCATACCCACTCACGAACTCTTGACAACCACTATTCCAGTCCGGCGCGAACGATGCTCAGAATCTCGGTCGAGATCGCATCGACATCCGCACTCGTTCGCGCTTCCACGTTGAGCCGAAGCAGTGGTTCGGTGTTCGAGGCCCGCAGGTTGAACCAGGCACCGTCGGCGAGATCGACCGTGACCCCGTCGAGTCGGTCGATGCCGGTAGTCCGATCGGCGAACGCTTCCAGGACCGCATCGGTTCGCGCGGCTGCGTCGTCGACGGTCGAGTTGATCTCGCCCGATGCACTGTAGGTCTCGTAGGTGGCCATCATCTCCGACAGCGGGCGATCCTGAGCTCCGAGTGCAGCGAGCACGTGCAGCGCGGCGAGCATGCCCGAGTCTGCACCCCAGAAGTCACGGAAGTAGTAGTGGGCAGAGTGCTCACCGCCGAATATCGCGCCGGTGTCGGCCATCTGCTGTTTGATGAAGGAGTGCCCCACTCGGGTGCGAACCGGTGTACCACCGAGCTCGGTGACCAGTTCCGGCACCGCACGCGAGGTGATCAGATTGTGAATGACCACCGCACCCGGCTCTTTGGCCAATTCACGCTCGGCCACCAGGCAGGTCACCGCGGACGGCGAGACCGGGTCTCCCTTCTCGTCGACGACGAAGCACCGATCCGCGTCGCCGTCGAAGGCGAGTCCGATGTCGGCACCGGTCTCGACGACGAAACGCTGCAGATCCACCAGATTCGCCGGATCGAGCGGATTGGCCTCGTGATTCGGGAAAGTGCCGTCGAGCTCGAAGAAGAGCGGCTCGATCGTGACCGGTAGTGGTCCGAAGACCGCAGGCACCGTATGTCCGCCCATTCCGTTTCCGGCGTCGACGGCGATCTTCATCGATCCGATTCCCGACAGATCGACCAGATCTCGAACGAACTGCGCGTATTCGGCGAGCACGTCGCGCGATGTGGTCGTTCCCGACGGGCCGTCGAACTCCGGAACCCCGTCCACCAGTTCGGCCTTGACCGTGGCCAAGCCGGTGTCCTGTCCCACCGGCTTCGCTCCCGCGCGGCAGAGTTTGATCCCGTTGTACTTCGCCGGATTGTGGCTGGCGGTGAACATCGCTCCCGGGCATTCGAGCAGGCCGGAAGCAAAGTAGAGCTGATCGGTCGACGCCAGACCGATGTGCACCACGTCGAGGCCCTGGGCGGTCACGCCGTCGGCGAAGGCCCGAGACAGCGCGGGCGAGGAATCACGCATGTCGTGGCCGATCACGACCGACTGTGCGGCCCCCGACTCGTCGCGAACCAACCGTGCGAAGGATGCGCCGACGTCGCGCACGAACGCCTCGTCGATCTGCTCGCCTACGACGCCACGGACGTCGTAGGCCTTGATGACGGCGTTGACGGACTCTGCGGTTCGGGCCACGAAAATTCTCCTGGTGATCGTTCTGACGACGCCGCACATCGGCGTCGAACATCGAGCGTCGGTAGCGGTGCGATCCACACCAAGTATCGGCAGACCGGCACTGTCCGTTTCGGTCCTGTTCTGCAAACCTTGCCAGACGGCAGACCGACCGGCCAGTCGGACCGCTGCACACCACAACCGTGGCGCGCGGACGGCTCAGGACGTGGGGTCGGGAAGCACTCGAAGGTGCCCGCGCCTGCCCGTTCGGACGGCCGGAGCGGATCGGCGTTCGGTGTCGGACGCCCGCGAGATCGAGCGGTCGGAGCCCTCACGGTCCTCGGATCGGACGCGATCGCCGCGGCCCGCCTCACGCACGGCCTCGGCGAGGGCCGTCAGATCGTCCTCGTCGGGGCTCGACGTCGAGTAGCCACCCTCGTACCGCACCAGTTCCCAGCCCTTGGGCGCGGTCGTGGTCGACGCATGCACCTCGCACAGATCCCAGGAATGCGGTTCGTCGACGGTGGCCAGCGGCCCGACGACCGCAGTGGAATCGGAGTAGACATATGTGAGCGTCGCAACGGCAGAACGGTTGCAACCAGGCCTGCAGCAGCCACGCAGTGATCTCACGACTGCAGAGTATCCGGTGGGTGCAACCGACCGACCCACCGACACACCGGGCGAGCGCGATAACCTCCCCCTATGCCTCGATACTCGACCCCGCGCAGGATCACCTCCCGGTCCGTTGCTAGGCACGGACGAGGCATCCGCGGCCCGGTTTTGCCCGAGGACATCCCGGCGAGGCGCTCCAGGGCCGAGAAGTTCGATCGACTGGTGCTCGACGCGTTCGCGCGGATCGATCACAAGTGGCACGAGAAGCTCTCGAAGCTGGACATCGCCGTGGACGAAGTTCCCAAGATCAGGGCCTTGGATCCGGAATCTGTGACGTGGCCACCCGAGGTGGTGGCGGAAGGCCCTGTGCCGCTCTCGCGGTTGGTGCCGGCAGGCATCGACAGGCGCGGGGAGACGACACGCGCCAGAGTGGTGCTCTTCCGCAGACCGTTGGAACGTCGCGCGAAGCATCCGGAGGATCTGGAAGACCTGTTGTTCGAGGTCTTGGTGGAGCAGGTGGCGACGTATCTCGGCGTCGACCCCGACGAGGTGGATCCTGCCGGAGAATGATCGATCGGGCACCGCCCTCTATCGATCGGTTGCGGTGCCGCTCAGCCGATTCCGCGCTTGAGCCGACGACGTTCCCGCTCGGACAACCCGCCCCATATACCGAATCGCTCATCGTTGGCGAGCGCGTATTCGAGGCACTCGTCCTTCACCTCGCAGCCGAGGCAGATGCGCTTCGCTTCGCGGGTGGAGCCGCCTTTTTCGGGGAAGAAGGCTTCGGGGTCGGTCTGCGCGCACAGTGCGCGCTCCTGCCACTGATCCTCGATTTCCTCGAACATCTCGTCGAAACCCGCGACGACACTGAGAAACGGCTTCGCCGGTGGAACCGACTCGGCGACGAACGGCATCAGGTCGGCGTCGGTATCCGACTCGAGCTCGCCATCGGATACGCCGGCGTCGGATACATCGGTGTCGGATGCATCGGTGTCGACAGCGGCCTCGACGGTTCGGGCAACATACGCAGAGCCCGCGTCGATCGAGACGCTCGAATCTGCGCCGATGCGGGACTCGGTTTGCGGCGCGTCGTCGACAGCGCTGAGATGTGCAGTGGGTTCGCCCCGCTGATCACGTGTCACGTGCTGGTCATACATCGCTTCCGCCTCCTCACCTGTGGTAGCGCAGATACTTTCGATCCTCGCGTTCTCGAATACCTTGCCCCGCGCCGATATTCGATCGAGCAGCATGTCCGGACGATTACGTCGCGCCCGTCCGACTCTCGACCTCTACTCGACGTCCACTCAGGAACGAACAGGAAGGGAACGAGTGTTCGAAACCAGGTTCGCTGCAATCGAACTCGTGCGGCGAACACTGAATGACATACCTGTGATTAGACACGTCCAGGTGTGTCGCGGTCAAGCCGATCGTACAAATCCAATACCATCACATGCCCGAAATCGGCACTCTCCCCGAATCGAAGCCCGTCGCGTGCGTGTCGCAATGGTTCTCGCACCCTCACCGTCCGCGCGGACGGTGAGGGTGGGCGCTCGCCCAGCACCGCCGCAACCCCATTAGGGTCGTGTGTTGTGAAAGTTACTGTTCTGGTCGGTGGCGTCGGTGGAGCGCGGTTTCTGCAGGGCCTGAAATCCTTGTTCGGCGACGAGTCCGAGCACGAGATCACTGCCGTGGTGAACGTCGGCGACGACGTGTGGATGCATGGACTCCGTATCTGCCCGGATCTCGATACGTGCATGTACACCCTGGGCGGCGGCATCGACACCGATCGCGGGTGGGGTCGCATCGCGGAGACCTGGAACGCTCGGGACGAATTGGCTGCCTACGGTGCCGATCCCGACTGGTTCGGACTCGGCGACCGCGACATCGCCACGCACCTGATCCGCAGTCGCATGCTGCGCACCGGCTTTCCGCTGTCCGCCGTCACCGAAGCCCTGTGCAACCGGTGGCAACCCGGTGTCCGGCTCCTGCCCGTCACCGACGACCGCTCGGAGACCCACGTCGTCGTCACCGACCCCGAGGACCCGAGCGGTGAGCAGCAGCGCGCAATTCACTTCCAGGAGTGGTGGGTTCGATACCGAGCCCAGATTCCGACCCACAGTTTCGCCAACATCGGTGCCGAACAGGCAACTCCGGCACCGGGAGTCGTCGAGGCGATCTCCGAGGCCGACGCCGTCGTCCTCGCGCCGTCCAACCCGGTGGTGAGCGTCGGCGCGATCCTCGCAGTGCCGGGCATCCGCGGGGCGCTGCGCACGACGGCCGCCAAGGTGGTCGGCCTCTCCCCCGTCGTCGACGGTAAGCCGTTGCGCGGCATGGCCGACGAGTGCCTGTCCGTCATCGGAGTCGAGACGACGGCGCAGGCGGTCGGCCGCCACTACGGAAGCCGAAGCGGTACCGGCATTCTCGACGCCTGGTTGGTGCACACCACCGACACGGCAGAGGTCGAGGGAGTGGACGTGCAGTCCGTTCCGTTGCTGATGACCGACCCCGAGACCACCGCGGTGATGGCACGCACCGCTCTGCGCGCGGCCGGACTCGACCTGTGAGCGAGCCTCGCGACATCGAATCGATCCGGTCCGCACCCGGGGATCACGCTCCGGGCGGCTCGATCGAGATCCTGCCCGTCACCGGACTTCCCGAGTTCCGACCGGGCGACGATCTGGCCGCGATCGTCGCAGACCGTGCGCCGTGGCTACGCGACGGCGACATCTTGATCGTCACCAGCAAGATCGTCTCCAAGGTCGAGGGCCGCCTGGTGCAGGCACCTCGTGATGCGGACGAGCGAGATGCCGCCCGCAGGGTTCTCGTGGACCAGGAAGCCGTGCGCATCGTTGCGCGCAAGGGCCGAACCCTCATCACCGAGAATCGACTCGGCATCGTGCAGGCCGCGTCGGGAATCGACGGCTCCAACGTCGACGGTGGCGAACTGGCACTGCTGCCCGAGGACCCCGATGCCAGCGCCGCAGCTCTGCGCGCAGCTGTCGGAGAACTGCTGGGGGTGACGGTGGCCGTCGTCGTCACCGACACCATGGGACGTGCGTGGCGAATCGGTCAGACGGACGCCGCCATCGGGGCTGCGGGCCTCGGCGTCGTGCACGCGTATGCCGGAGCGGAGGACGGTCAGGGGAACGAGCTCGTCGTCACCGAGGTCGCGATCGCCGACGAACTCGCTGCCGCAGGCGATCTGGTGAAGGGCAAGCTGGGCGGGGTTCCGATCGCCGTCGTCCGCGGACTGAGCCCCGTCGACGACGGTTCCACCGCGGCTACCCTGCTGCGCGGCGGTGAGGACGATCTGTTCTGGCTCGGCACCGCCGAGGCACTCGATCGCGGCCGACGAGAAGCTCTGCTGCGCCGACGATCGGTGCGCTCGTTCTCCGACGAACCCGTCGATCCCGAGTCCGTTCGTGCGGCCGTTGCCGATGCCCTCACCGCCCCGGCCCCGCACCACACTCGTCCGGTTCGGTTCGTGTGGGTCAGGACCCCCGCGGTGCGGCGTCGCCTGCTCGAGACGATGCGTGAGCAGTGGCGCGCCGACCTGACCGCCGACGGGCTCAGCGAGGAACGAATCGCGGCCAGACTGAGCCGCGGCGATATTCTCTTCGACGCCCCGGAGATCGTGATCCCGTTCTGTGTGCCCGACGGCGCACACTCCTACCCCGACGACAGGCGTCGCGCCGCGGAGGACACGATGTTCACGGTTGCCGTCGGTGCCGCCGTCCAGGGTCTGCTCGTCGCTCTCGCGGTGCGTGAGTTGGGTAGCTGCTGGATCGGCTCGACGATCTTCGCCGCAGACACCGTGCGCGCCGAACTGGGCCTACGAGCCGATTGGAAAGCCATGGGGGCCATCGCAATCGGACACTCCACCGAGCCGCTGACCGTGCGGGATCCGGTGGTGCCCGGGTCCTCGCTAGTGGAGCTCTGACGTGTCGGCGTCGACGTCGCCTCGTTCGACTCTGTGGAATTCGGTCGGAGCATCGCTCGATCGATGGGCACCGTCCGATTCGAGCGACGAATCGCTCCGGCACACCATGCTGGCGTTTCTCGACAGCAACCCCGACGCCTGCCTGCGCGCCAACGAGGCCGGTCACTTCACCGCGTCCTCGTTGGTGCTCGACGCCTCGGGAACCCATGTGCTGCTGACGCTGCATCCGAAAGTGGGTCGGTGGATTCAACTCGGCGGCCACTGCGAACCGACCGACCGCACAGTGGTCGACGCGGCACTACGAGAGGCAACCGAGGAATCTGGGATTGCCGATCTGAGCATCGATTCGGCTCTGCTCTCGGCGCACACGCACCCGATCACGTGCTCGCTCGGTAAGCCGACGCGGCACCTCGACCTGAGGTTTCTGGTCCGGGCTCAGGATGGCGCGCGAGCAGTACGCAGCGAGGAATCGACCGACCTGCGCTGGTGGCCGGTCGATGCTCTGCCCGAGAACGCCGAGCGCGAGACGATCGACCACCTCGTCTCGCTCGCGGCGCTCCGCTGACCGATCGACCCGCTGGATGCCGTCCGGTCAGACGTCGGTGGAGAAGCGGACGCCACCGTCGGGCAACGTGACCCCGGGCCACACGCGCGCGCCGCGGAGCAACTCGCAGCGGGCCCCGATGTCGGCACCGTCGCCGATGACCGCATCGCGCACCAGCGCGCGGGGTCCGATACGGGCACCGAAGCCGAGAATGGACCGCTCGACGACGGCCCCTGCTTCGACGATCGCACCGTCGAACACGACGGCACCGTCGAGGCGGGCACCCGCCCCGATCTCGGCACCGCGTCCGACGACGGTTCCACCGATCAGCAAGGCACCAGGTGCCACACCGGCACCCGGATGGACCAACGATTCCCCGCGATCACCGTGCAGTGCAGGCGACGGCGCGATACCGCGAACCAGATCGGCCGAGCCCTTCACGAAGTCCTCCGGTGTTCCCATGTCGCGCCAGTACGCACTGTCGACGTGCCCGTAGACCTTCTTGTCCTCGGCCAGCAAGGCGGGGAACACTTCTCGCTCCACAGACACCGGTCGGTCGGACGGAATGGACTCGATGATCTCACGCTTGAACACGTAGCAACCGGCGTTGATCTGATCGGTCGGCGGATCCTGTGTCTTCTCGAGAAACGCTGTCACCCGGCCGGATTCGTCGGTGGGCACGCAACCGAACGCGCGCGGGTCACCCACGCGCACCAGATGCAACGTGACATCGGCATCGGTGATGCGATGGGTATCGAGAACTGCAGTCAGATCGGTGCCGCCCAGAACGTCGCCGTTGAACACCATGACATTGTCCGCACGCAGACGCGGCAGCACGTTTCTGATGCCACCGCCGGTGCCCATCGGTTCGGTCTCGAAGACGTACTCGAGATCGATACCGAGCGAGGATCCGTCGCCGAAATGCTGCTCGAACACTTCGGCTTTGAAGGAGGTACCGAGGACGACGTGCTCGATACCCGCGGCCTTGATGCGCGCCAAGAGGTGCGTCAGAAACGGCAGTCCCGCGGTGGGAAGCATCGGCTTGGGTGCCGAGAGCGTGAGCGGCCTCAGTCGAGTTCCCTTGCCGCCGACCAAGATCACTGCATCCGTACCTGCAGCGACCGATGGGGAACTATCCGACATGTCCAGCCTCTGTTCTCTCGTCCGATTCTCGTCCGTCGACTGCGCGGGCCCGCAGCGCCGAAGCCACAACGATCTTCGAGCGAAGACCGAGACCCACACGCAAGGCCAATCGTAAGGGCGCCTGCCACGTTCGGGCGTGTCGATCGGCTTGGAATCGGTACGCACTCGTGTGATGTGCGGGCAACATCACTTCCGGATGCCGTCCTGCCGCATGACCTTTCGAATGGGTCACCTCGACGCCGGGCACGTAGACGTTGTGCCAGCCCGCTCGGCCGAGCCGGTCACCGAGGTCGACGTCCTCCATGTACATGAAGTAGCGCGAATCGAATCCGCCGATCGAGTCGAACGCCGACCGCCGCAACAGCAGGCAGGATCCCGACAGCCATCCCACGGGCCGCTCGGCCACCGTCTCGTTCTCCTGGCGATACCGCTGTGTCCAGGGGTTTCCGGGCCAGAGCTTGCCCAGCACCGCGTGGCCCGCACCGGACGTGAGATCGGGCACCGAGCGCGCCGACGGGTATCGGGAGCCGTCGGGCTCGCGGATCAGCGGTCCGAGAGCACCCGCGCGTGGCCACCGCGCCGCCGCCTCGAGCAGACCGTCGAGAGATCCGGGGTGCCACCGCACATCGGGGTTGGCCACGACGACGAACTCCACATCGGGATCGATCTCGGCCACCGCGCGGTTCACTGCTGCGCCGTAGCCGATGTTCGCGCCGGTGCGCAGCAACTCCGCCTCGTCGAACGCGAGTTCGGCGGCCTCGGGCGCACCGTCGACCGAGCCGTTGTCCGCCATGATCACCCGAAGCGGACGCGTCGTCGCCTCACGTAGAGACGTCAGGAACTGGTCAAGGTATTCGCCGGGTGAATAGGTCACCGTCACCACGGCCAGCTCGGAACTCACGCGGGCAAGACTAGCCCGAGGACGCGTCGAACCCTCATGTCGACTGCGCCAACGCTGCGGCCAACGCCTCCGACCACGGCCGCGCCGGGGTCAGACCGGCATCGACCCATGCCGTCGGTGAGAGCACGGAGTAGGCGGGCCGAGGTGCCGGAACGACGTACTCGGCGCTCGAACACGGCTTCACTCGGTCGGGATCGGCACCGATCCCGGTGAACACCGCACGGGCGAGATCGAACCAGCTGGCCTGCCCCGCGTTGGTGTAGTGCAAAGTCCGCGCGCGAAGGTCCGGGTCGGCTTCGATCTCGAGCAGGCCCGACGCGAGGTCGAGGGCGAAGGTGGGCGAACCGATCTGATCGTTCACCACCGAGACGGTCTCGCGCTCGCCCTCGAGTCGACGCATCGTGGTCACGAAATTCTTGCCGGTGTTGTCGTACACCCACGCGGTCCGTACGACCACGGCCTCGGGCAGCTCCTCGTGCACGGCGAGCTCACCCGCGAGCTTGGTGCGTCCGTACGCCGACTGCGGCGCGGTCCTCGAGTCGACCTCGTACGGTTCGGTTGCTGTGCCGTCGAACACATAATCGGTGGAGACGTGGATCAACCGGGCTCCGACACGCCCGCACGCGCGCGCGAGATTTCGAGGGCCGTCCGCGTTGACCGCCGATGCCCTGGCCTCGTCCGTCTCGGCGGCGTCGACGGCGGTGTACGCGGCGCAGTTGATCACCGTCGTCCCCGCGTTCACCGTGGCAGCGACGGCATCGGGGTCGGTGATGTCCAGGTCGGCGGACGAATAGGCGGACACCTCGACACCGTCACCTCGTTCGGCGGCGAGAGAAACCACTCGGCGGCCCAACTGGCCGTGTGCACCGGTCACGACGATCGCATTCACGGTTGCCAAGTGTGGCACGCCGTGTTCGCTTCGGCGAGGCAGCGACCGCCGACCAGTAACCTTCGAACGGCGGGGGGACAACAACGAAGCAGGCGGGCGTTTCACGCCGGCCGGAAACCAGAGAGGGTCGTCACGGTGCCACGAGATCCAGGCACGCCAGGAGGTGAGCGCACTCCCCCGCCCAGGCGACGCGCTCCCCGGCGACCCGAGGGCCCCGACCCGCGAACCTCCGGTCGCCCGCGTGACCTCGCGGGACGAGCAGCCCATCGACACGGCGACGACGAACAGCGCGACGAACCGCGCGGGGACCGCCGCACCGGCGAACGCAGGCAGGGCGAACGCAGACAGGGCAATCGCAGCGACGCCTCCGACCGGTCCCGGCGGTCGGCGCAGCGCACGCCTCGCGGTCCCGTCGACGGTGCTCAATCGAACGATCGGTCGTCTCGCGGACGCAGCGGTGCGCGATGGCCTGCAACACACGTCGCGGTCGCGGTGTTGTCCATTCTCGTCCTACTGGTGACCGGTTTCGCGTGGCGCAGCGTCGACAGTCTGCGGTCCAACATCGCCACCGCAGGTGGCCTGGGCCTCGGCGGTGCCGCGGACGGTGCCGTCGACATCCTGATGGTGGGCACCGACAGCCGCACCGACGCCCACGGCAACGCGCTGTCCCCCGAGGAACTGGCATCCCTGAACGCTGGTGAAGAGGTGGCGTCCAACACCGACACGATCGTGCTGATTCGTGTCCCCAACGACGGGTCGTCGGCCACCGCCATTTCCATCCCACGCGATTCGTACGTCGAAGTACCCGGCATCGGGATGTCGAAGATCAATGCTGCCTACGGCGCGACCAAGGAGAACAAGCGGCTCGAACTGGTGGAGCAAGGTGTCCCGGACGCCGATGCGGAGGGCCAGGCCACCGAGGCCGGGCGCGAGGCCCTCATCGACTCGGTCGCCAACCTCACGGGTATCACCGTCGACCATTACGCCGAGGTGGGGCTACTCGGTTTCGTGCTGCTGACCGATGCCGTCGGCGGCGTCGAGGTATGCCTGAACAACCCTGTCCAGGAGCCTCTTTCGGGTGCGAACTTCCCGGCGGGCGAGCAGAAGCTGTCCGGTTCGCAGGCTCTGAGTTTCGTGCGACAGCGGCACGACCTTCCCCGCGGCGATCTGGACCGCATCGTGCGCCAGCAGGTGTTCATGGCCTCGCTCGTGCGCAGTGTGCTCAGCGCCAAGACGCTGAGCAACCCCGGCAAACTGGGCCAGCTCAGCACCGCGGTCCAGCGATCGGTGACACTCGATTCCGACTGGGACATTCTGCAGTTCGCCACTCGCCTGCAGGATCTTGCCGGCGGAAAGGTCAAGTTCGAGACCGTCCCCGCAGTCGACATCAATGCGACGACCGACTACGGCGAGTCGATCGTGCAGGTGGATCCGGCGGCGGTGAAGAAATACGTCGCAGGGTTGCTCGGAGACGGCAATTCCGCCGAGACCAACGCCGAGAACGCCGACGCTCCGGACGTCGATCCCTCGACAGTGACGGTGGACGTCGCGAACGACAGCGGGATCGACGGACTCGCCAACGGTGTCGCCGGTTCGCTGACGGCATTGGGATACGTCGGCGGCACCATCGGAAACTACGAGGGCGCGTCGATCTCCGCGAGCCGAATCCAGGCCGCAGATGTCGACAGCGATGCCGCGCGTGCCGTTTCGGCGGCACTGGGCGACCTGCAGATCACGGCCGACGACACGCTGGCGGACGACACTGTGCGGGTGGTACTCGCAGATGACTACGCAGGACCGGGCTCGGGCCAGGCCTCGACGGCAGAAATCATCGCTCCCGAATCGGGTG
Organism: Rhodococcus sp. ARC_M12; assembly: GCF_022810385.1. Lineage (NCBI taxonomy): Bacteria > Bacillati > Actinomycetota > Actinomycetes > Mycobacteriales > Nocardiaceae > Rhodococcus > Rhodococcus sp. ARC_M12. The sequence goes on from NZ_JALGQI010000001.1 coordinate 722,253, forward strand.
CTGCGATTCCCGAGGCACCCGCGGCTCCGATCGACGCCGGTTCAACCGGCCCGATGTGCGTCAACTGATCGATGCCGCTCGCAGCGTGTGAATCTGTATCGGCGAGCGTCATCTAGGGTCGTGGGGTGGCCTCGAATCTGACTCAGACCCTGCTCGACCCGATTCTCGCCGCCGATCCGGCCGGTCCGCGCGTCACGTTCTACGACGATGCGACCGGCGAGCGGGTCGAGGTGTCGGCGGTGACCCTTGCGAACTGGGCGGCCAAGACCGCCAATCTGTTGCGCGACGAGTTCGCGTTCGAGGTGGGTGGCAGGGTGAGTGTGCTGCTACCCGCGCACTGGCAGACGGCTGCGGCGCTACTCGGGATCTGGTGGGCGGGCGGCGAGGTGATCCTCGGGGCCGACGACTCCGCCGACGTGGCGTTGGTCTCGGGCGATCGCCTCGACGAGGCCCCCGACGTCGACGAGGTGCTGGCCTTCTCGCTCGACGCGTTCGGCAAGGCCGTCCCCGATCTGCCCATCGGAATGACCGACTACGCGACGTCGGTGCGGGTGCACGGCGATCAATTCAGGGCCATGGATTCCGGGGGTGAAAGTGCGGCTCTGGACGGGCGTTCGGTGGACGAGGTACTCGCTGCCGCACGTGATCGGGCCGACGCCAGGTCGCTGACCGCATCGGACCGGGTGATGTCCAGCGCACACTGGACCACAGCCGACGAACTGACAGACGGGCTGCTCTCGGTGCTCGTCACCGGAGCGTCACTGGTTCAGGTGGCGAATCCGGACGAGACGAAGTCACAGCGGCGCGCCGAGACCGAGAAGGTCACCGCCACCATCGCTCAGCCGGGCTGACGATAGCCCCCGTCTGCCAGTCCGGCCTCTCTCTCGTATTTGTTGGCCGGGCCCCGATGTCGGGCTTCCTCGGCAAGGTAGCGGAACGGGAAGGTGAGCCCGAAACGGGCCCATTGGTCGGCGTGCACGGACTCGTGTCGCAACACGCGCCGAGCGGTGTTGCCCTTCGTCAGATAGGCACCACCGAATGTCGTTCCCCCGCGCCCGAATCCGCCGCGCAGCCCCGTGCACACGAAGATCTCGAACTCGTCGTCGAAGCTCGCCGTACCGCGCCACAGCCCGGCGTAGAGCAAGGCGAGCCGGGTCACGAACACGGCCTGCCGACTACCGCGACCTGCGCGCCTGAGCTGCTCGCGCCGTGACACGGTTCCGCTCACCCCAGCAGGGTGGTGCGCAGCGCTTTGTCCTTCTCCAGCACCATCGCCTCCAGTGAGGCCTGGAACTCCGACATCCGTTGTTGCAGAGCCGGATCGGACGCACCGAGAATCCGGACAGCGAGCAGACCTGCGTTCCGAGCGCCGCCGATGGAGACCGTGGCCACGGGAACACCTGCAGGCATCTGGACGATCGAGAGCAGTGAGTCCATACCGTCGAGGTACTTCAGCGGCACCGGAACACCGATGACCGGAAGCGGCGTCGCCGACGCCACCATGCCGGGCAGGTGGGCTGCTCCCCCGGCTCCGGCGATGATCACTCGGATGCCGCGGTCCGCGGCCTCGCGCGCGTAGTCGAGCATGCGCTGCGGAGTGCGGTGCGCCGACACGACGCCGACCTCGAACCGAATCCCGAACTCCGCCAGCGCTTCGGCTGCGGCTTCCATCGTCGGCCAGTCGGAGTCGCTGCCCATGATCAGGCCGACGGCAGGAGTGGAGTTGGAGGTGTCAGGCATCGTGCGGGTCCCATCCATCGGTCCATTCGGCGTGCGACATCCAGTGCGCTGCGCGTTCGGCTCGCTCGCGCACCGAGGCCACATAGTCGGGATCGGCGAGCGAACCCGACTGCGAGCCCAGGATGTTGACGTGGCCGATCTTGCGATCCTTGCGCTCGCTCTTGCCGTACAGATGCACCTTCGCATCCGGCATGCGTGCGAACAGGTGATGCAGCCGCTCGTCCATCGTCATCTCGGGCGCATCCGGCGCGCCCAGAATGTTGGCCATCACCGTCACGGGAGCCAGTGGATCGGTGTCGCCGAGCGGGTAGTCCAGTACTGCGCGTAGGTGCTGCTCGAACTGCGAGGTGCGGCACCCGTCCATGGTCCAGTGACCGGAGTTGTGTGGTCGCATGGCCAGTTCGTTCACCAGAAGCTTGCCCGAGGTGGTCTCGAACAGTTCGACCGCAAGGTCTCCGACCACACCGAGCGCACTCGCGATGTCGAGGGCGAGCTTGCCCGCGAACGTAGCGACGTCCTCATCGAGGTCAGGGGCCGGTGCCAGCACCACGGCGCACTGGCCGTTGCGCTGCACCGTCTGCACGACGGGCCAGGCCGCACCCTGCCCGAACGGTGACCGAGCAACCATGGCCGACAGCTCGCGGCGCATGGCGACCTTCTCCTCCACCATGAGCGGTACGCCCAGGTCGAGCTGTGCGGTGACGATCTCCTCGGCTTCCTCTGCGTCGGCGGGCATCCAGACCCCGCGGCCGTCGTAGCCGCCGCGGACGGCCTTGAGCACCACCGGCCACCCGTGCTCGTCACCGAAGGCGACCGCGTCCTGCGCCCACGAGACCTCCGCGTAGGCGGGTCCGGGCGCGCCGAGCTCGGCGAGTTTGCGTCGCATGCGCAGTTTGTCCTGCGCGTAGATCAACGCACTCGGCGGCGGCTGCACGTTGACGCCCTCGGCCACGAGAGTCTCGAGGTGCTCGGTCGGCACATGCTCGTGATCGAAGGTCAGCGCGTTGGAACCGGTAGCGGCGGTGCGCAGAGCATCGAGGTCGTCGTGGTGACCGAAAACGACGTCGGGGCTGACCTGCGCTGCCGGCTCGTCGGCACCCGCGGCGAGCACGCGGAGAGTTTGTCCGAGCTCGATCGCGGACTGATGGGTCATGCGGGCGAGCTGACCACCGCCGATCATCGTCACCACGGGCATTCCGGTCGACGACGGGCGCGCGGCAGTGGGGCGCGGTTCGGTACCTGTCACGGCTCACCATGGTGTCATGTCGCGCGACATCGGTCCGAACCGGCAGCCGCACGCGAGACCGCGGAGTCGGTGCGGACCTGTGGAAACCCTGATGATCAGAGCGTCGGTTCGTCGGATCGAGGGGGTGTTTCGTAGACTTCAGCGTTGTGCCGACGATCGACAGCGTGCTTCATCGCTTACCCACGCCCATTCGTGACCTCGCGATTCGGCACAGTGAGCTGATCAAGTTCGCCATCGTGGGTGGTACGACAATGGTCTTCGACCTCGTCATCTTCTACTCGCTGAGTCTGACGGTGCTCGAACAGAAGCCGGTGATCGCCAAGATCATCTCCGGCGTTCTCGCCACCCTGCTGAGCTATTTCCTCAATCGCGAATGGGCGTTCAAGCACCGCGGCGGACGCGAACGGCACCACGAGGCGCTGCTGTTCTTCGCCATCAGCGGCATCGGCGTGCTCATCGCGGCCGGTCCGCTGTGGATTGCGAACAACATCTTCGACATTCGCGAGACCAGCGAATCGCTGACCACGCTGGTGGTCATCGACTTCGTCCTCAACTACATCATCGGCAATCTGCTGCAGATGGCGTTCCGATTCTGGGCTCTGCGACGGTTCGCGTTTCCCGAGGACAACGCGCGCACGATCCTCGAGGTCGACGCCGAACGCAACGAGGACCCCACCGACGCAGCGGACGCACTCGACAAACCCTGAACCGACTCAGCGCGGTTCGCTGCTTCGCACGGCAGGCGACGGTTCACGCCATGCAGGCACGAACACCGAGAACAGAGCGGGTCGGCGCCGCTGCAGTTCGAGCCTGCCGCCGTCCGCCTCGATCAGGGCCCGGGCCAGCGCGAGCCCGACACCGGTGGAGCCGGCACCGGAGAATCCGCGGTCGAAGATGTGCGGGGCGAGTTCGTTGCTCACCCCCGGGCCCTCGTCCGAGACCTCGACGCAGACCAGAGGTTCGCGGCGTCGCTCGGTGCTCTCCTTCGCCGAGACCGCCCGGACGGCCACCATGCAGGCTCCGTCGCCGTGCACCAGAGAGTTGTCGATCAGCACCGAGACGGCCTCGCGCAATCGCGATCCCGTCACCGACGCCTTCAGATCCTCGTCTCCCCTGATGACCAACGTCCGACCCACGTCCTCGAAGTTTCGCTGCCACTCGATGATGGTCCCGATCAGTTCCTCGACCACCGACACTTCGTGTGCCCCGGCCGCGCCGTCACTGCGAGAGGACCGTACGAGCTCGTCGATGGCCAGCGTCAGCCGATCGACCTGATCCATCGCCTCGTTGGCCTCGTCGACCACCGCCGGGTCCGGGTGCGTGGAGATTTCGTCCAGGCGCAGACGAACGGCCGTCAGGCGGCTGCGAAGTTGATGCGAGACGTCTGCGACCAACGTGTGTTCGCGCTGCAGCCGGCCGGCGATCTCCACGGTGGCCGAGTCGAGAACCTCCGAGACTCGATCGAGTTCGGCGATCCCGTGCCGTCGTGGGTCCGGCCGGAAGTCACCTTCGGCGAGTCGGGCAGCTCGACGTGCCACGTCCTGCAGCGGATCGGCCAAGCGCTTCGCCGTGACGACAGCGACAACCGTGCCCGCCATCGCGGACGCCAGAACGACGAGAGTCACCGCTCCGAGCGCCTGGCGTTGCAGTGAACGCATGTCGTCCGACGGCACTTCGAGTCGAAGCGAACCCGAGGTACCCATCGACAGGGACTCGACCAGCGGACGAGGCACGGACGCTTCGCCGATGTCTGCGCGCGAGGCGGCGTCCTCCGGGGTCGGGTAGATCACCACCAGGCGACCGCCCTGCGGGATCGCCAGCCGAAGTGAACCGATGTCGAGTTGGCCCTCGATCAGCCCCGCCGACCCTTCCTGCGAGATGATCTCCGCCGCCATCCGGTCCAGGCGGGCCTGCAGGTCGTTGCGAGTGAAATCCTCCACCCACAGCCACGCGGTGTACATCAGGGGCAGACCGAGCAGCAAAGCCGTCATGACGACGACAGCGAGAATCGAGACCAGAATTCGACGGCGCATCGACCGCTAGTCGCTGTTGATGCGGAATCCGACGCCGCGAACCGTCGCGATACGGCGTTCGGCCACAGGTCCTTCGTCACCGATCTTGCGCCGCAGCCAGGACATGTGCATGTCGAGAGTCTTCGACCCCCGCAGCTCTGCGTCGCCCCAGACCTCGCGCAGGATCACCTCGCGAGAGACGACTTGGCCCGCGTGGTCGAGCAGGACCTTGAGCAGCTCGTATTCCTTGTTGGCGAGGGATATCTCGGTGCCACCGACGAGGACGCGTCGAGCGGCGGGTTCGAGGCGAATGGCACCGACCTCGATCGGGGAATCATCTCCGGCACCCCGGCGACGAAGGAGCGCACGTACGCGAGCCATGAGCTCGGCGAGCCGGAAGGGCTTGCCGACGTAGTCGTCGGCTCCGGCATCGAGGCCGACGACGAAGTCGACCTCGTCGGTTCGTGCAGTGAGCATGAGGACGGCCACCTCGGATCGGTTGGCGCGAACCTGCCGACACACTTCGAGACCGTCCATCCCCGGCAGGCCCAGGTCGAGGATCAGCAGATCGAATTTTCCGTCCAGTGCACGCTGGAGAGTGGCGGGACCGGTCTGTTCGACGGTCACCGTGTAGCCCTCGCGCCCGAGGGCGCGAGACAGGGGTGCAGCGATGGCTTCGTCGTCTTCGGCAAGTAGCACGTCGGTCACATCGGTCACCATACGGTTCGAAGGTGAGAACAGCCTGTGTTACCTGCGTTTGCCCGCGCGCCAACCGGGCTTGGACTCGGCGGCCGAATCCTCGGGCATGGACTCGAACGCCGTCTCCCGCCCGTGCACGGACTCGCGGCGGTATTCCATCGAGTCGAATACCTGCTGGTAAAGCAATGAATGGACTCGTTGCACCTGGGGAATGTCGTCGAACTCGAGTGGATCGTCCGATGCCGAGGCAATGATGAGGGTGCCGGTGCGCAACATCCGATCGACCAGCCCGTGTCGAAACTGCACGTTGCTGATCCGGCTCATCGGAATGTCGATACCGGAGTGCGTGAGCACACCCTGCCGAATCAACACCCGCCGATCGGTGACGATGAAATGGGTGCACTTCCAGCTGATCAGCGGCACCAGACAACGCCACCCGACGATCACCGCCCACAGCACAGCCGCGGCGATCATCGCCACGTTCGCAGCGGTCGATTCGAGCCGTGCACTCGCAGCGCCGAGGGCGACGCCCGCCACACCTGTGGCGATCACGAAGGTGATCGACGGCAGGATCAGCATCTTCCAGTGCGGGTGATGATGAAGCAGGAGCTCTTCCTCATCGGCCAACGCATCTTGGGGATAGCCCACCGTGCACTCCTGACTACTTGCTACAGCTTCCGTCGAGCTGAGATGGTCTCACGTGAGAGGTCGTAGATGGGTGACGTCACCGGCGGCAACGGCCAACACCGACGGGCTCTCGGTCCCGGTGTGCTCCACCTCGATCACGATGCGCCCGTGCTCGTCGACATCGACCGCAGTTCCGACCTTGTCGTCGCCGCCGGGCAGGTCCACCCGCACGCGCTGCCCGATGGTGCCGCACCTCTCCCGGTACCGGTGAGCGAGCGCATCGGTGTTCCAGTTCGAGTCCCGCCACGAATCCACCTCGGCGGCCATCGCACGCAGAATCGCCCGCACCAACGTGTCGCGGTCGAGAACCGCAGCCCCCTCCAGCGCCAGTGACGTCGCCGTCGGCACAGGCAACTCGTCGGCCGTCATCGACACGTTCACCCCGAGTCCGATAACGACAGTGGGCGACGGCCCGTGCGCGGCGACCTCGGCCAGGATGCCCGAGACCTTCTTGCCATCGATCAGTACGTCGTTGGGCCATTTCAGTCGAGCATCGACTTCACCGACGGTGCGCAACGCGTCGACCAGTGCGATTCCGGTCATGAGCGACACCCACCCGAGGACCGCGGGATCGATTCCGGGAAACTTCAACAGCATCGATACCAGGATCTGCGACCGGGGCGCACCGGAAAACGGTCGCGCATGCCTGCCGCGTCCGCTGCCCTGATGCTCGGCGAGCAGGGCTGTTCGGTCTGCGTAGTTCGCAGCCCCCGCGATCAGGTCGGCATTGGTCGAACCGGTTTCGGCCACCACGTCCAACCGAGACCAGGATGCCTGCGGTCCATCCACCAGCGCCCGGCGAAGCGCGCGAACGTCCAGTGGTGGGCGATCGAGGTTTGTCCACATACCGACCAGCATATGGGCTCGGCGAGGCACGATCGGCTTCGGCGAACCACCCTCGGTCGGGGCCCAGATCACACTCGCCGTTAAAGTGGTGCCCCATGACCAGCGTCCAGGATTCCACTGCACACGGGTCGGCCGAAACCCCTGATATCCATACCACTGCGGGTAAGTTGGCCGATCTTCGTAAACGTCTCGCGGTTGCGGAGATTCCGTCGGGTGAGGCAGCGGTGGAGCGGGTCCATGCCAAGGGCAAGCTGACTGCGCGGGAGCGGATCACGGCGTTGCTCGACGAGGGATCGTTCGTCGAACTCGACGCGTTGGCGCGGCACCGCTCACAGAATTTCGGGTTGGCCGACAACCGGCCGTTCGGTGACGGTGTCGTCACCGGCTACGGCACGGTCGATGGCCGCGATGTGTGCGTGTTCTCCCAGGACGCGACCGTCTTCGGTGGCAGCTTGGGGGAGATCTACGGCGAGAAGATCGTCAAGGTGATGGACCTGGCGATCAAGACCGGCCGGCCCCTGGTCGGGATCAACGAAGGTGCCGGAGCCCGCATCCAGGAAGGGGTGGTCTCCCTCGGGTTGTACGGGGAGATCTTCCACCGCAACGTCCGCGCGTCCGGGGTGATCCCGCAGATCTCGGTGATCATGGGACCCGCCGCAGGCGGGCACGTCTACTCCCCGGCCCTGACCGATTTCGTGGTCATGGTCGACGGCACGAGCCAGATGTTCGTCACCGGCCCCGACGTCATCAAAACCGTCACCGGTGAGAACGTCACCATGGAAGAACTCGGTGGCGCCCACACCCACATGGAGAAATCCGGGGTCGCGCACTACGTCGCCTCCGGCGAACAGGACGCCCTCGACTACGTCCGGGACCTGCTGTCCTACCTACCGTCGAACAATCGCGCCGACGCCCCCCGCACGGCGGCGTCGGATCCGATCAGCGGCGCGATCGAGGACTCGCTGACCGCCGAGGACCTCGAACTCGACACCCTGATCCCCGATTCACCGAACACCCCGTACGACATGCACGAGGTGATCACCCGGATCCTCGACGACGACGAATTCCTCGAAGTCCAGGAAGGTCGAGCCCGCAACATCATCGTCGGGTTCGGGCGGATCGACGGCCGGTCGGTGGGGATCGTGGCCAATCAACCCACCCAGTTCGCGGGCACCCTCGATATCGATGCCTCCGAGAAAGCAGCCCGCTTCGTCCGCACGTGCGACTGCTTCAACGTCCCGATCATCACCCTGGTCGATGTACCGGGCTTTCTGCCCGGGACGGGGCAGGAATTCAACGGCATCATCCGGCGTGGGGCGAAACTGTTGTACGCCTACGGGGAAGCGACCGTCGGGAAGATCACCGTCATCACCCGCAAAGCGTACGGCGGGGCATACGACGTGATGGGGTCCAAGCACATGGGAGCAGACGTCAACCTCGCGTGGCCGACCGCGCAGATCGCAGTCATGGGAGCCTCCGGTGCCGTCGGGTTCGTCTACCGCAAGAAACTGTTGGAGGCCGCGAAGAACGGTGAGGACGTCGACGCTCTCCGGTTGACACTGCAGCAGGAATACGAGGACACCCTCGTCAACCCCTACATCGCTGCCGAACGCGGCTACCTCGATGCCGTCATCCCGCCCAGTCACACCCGCGGCCAGATCGTCACCGCGCTACGACTGCTCGAACGCAAACAAGTCACCCTCCCACCCAAGAAACACGGAAACATCCCACTATGAGCGGCGAAGCGAATCACGACGCAGCGAGCGAAGCGAATCTTGACGCAGTGGATGCCGCCGCACAGTCCGGAACACCCGTTGCCGTCAGCGTGGTGAAGGGCAATCCGAGTGACGAGGAACTTGCCGCTCTGGTGGCGGTTCTGACGGCGGCCCAGAACGGGTCGCAATCGACGTTCGATTCTCGTCCCCGCGAGCTGTGGGGTTCGCCGGAATCGTTGCATCGTGGGTTCGTGGCTCGATCGGCGTATTCGTATGCCGCGTCGGGTCGCCACCCGCGGTGACGGTGGAGCCCTCCGACGCTGCGCCAAGCCCTTTTCGTCTGGTTTTGGCGTCGGCGTCGCCGGCCCGCCTGTCGGTGCTCCGCGGTGCCGGTGTGGAGCCGATCGTCCGAGTGTCGGGTGTCGACGAGGATGCACTGAGCGCAGCGCTCGGTCCGTCTGCGTCTCCGGAAACGGTGGTCACCGAGCTGGCCCGAGCCAAAGCAGCGGCAGTGGCCGAGACGTTTTCGGATTCGGCCGACGATCTGGTGATAGTCGGCTGCGACTCGATGCTGTCCATCGGCGGCGAACTACACGGCAAGCCGCATTCGGTCGAGGTGGCGCGCGAAAGATGGCAGTCGATGGCGGGCAACAGTGGCGAATTGTTGACGGGCCACGCGGTGCTCCGAGTGACCGACGGTGTGGTCGTGGCGCAGGCTGCAGCGCACAGCTCGACCATCGTGCATTTCGCGACGCCGTCCTCGGTGGATCTCGAGGCCTACCTCACCTCCGGTGAGCCGCTACTGGTGGCAGGTGCGTTCACGCTGGACGGCCTCGGCGGCTGGTTCGTCGACCGCATCGAGGGCGATCCGTCGTCGGTGATCGGAATAGGCCTGCCGCTGGTGCGAACGCTGCTCACCCGTGTCGGTACGTCCTTGGCTGCCCTCTGGGACCGAACACCGTCGTGATCGTCCCGGCTCCGCCGGAAGGTACCCGTCGCGGTCGGTCGTTACCGTCAGGGCAGTAGGTCGATCAACTCCCGAGCCCATTCCTCGGCCATGGACTTCGGCTTGACGTTCGACGAGCTGTCGTGCCGAGCGTGGGTTCCGACCTGCTTGCCGCCGAGTTCGGTGAGCTTCTCCGCGAGGATCTCGCCGCCACGGTTGAAGGTGTCCTCGTAGACCCGGTCTCCCAGACCGAACACCGCGAACTGCAGTCCGGCGAGATCCGGAGCGTCCTCGACGAGTGCATCGAAGAACGGCTCTGCACCGGTGGGGAGTTCGCCGTCTCCGTAGGTGGAGCAGACGACGACGTGGAAGTCGTCGGTGTCGATGTCGGACACCTCGTACTCGAGCATGTCGCGTACCTCGGCGTCATGATCGCTCAGCACGTCCGCAATCTTGTCGGCGACCTCCTCGGCCGTACCGGTCTCGGACCCGAACAACACGACCACTGCCATGGATCGCTCCCCTTTCTCACACCTGCTCGAACACTCGAACAGTCGGAAAGCATAGCCGCACCGGCGATCCGGTCGAAAATCCGTCCTCGCCTGCAGTTGTGACTTGTCTCGAGGTCACCAGAATTCGGGCGTCAGGCCCCATCGTTCGAACTCCGCCTCGACGAGCCCACGCAGGTGCTCCTTGCTGGGAAACCTGTCCGGATCGAGCCCGGTGACGCAGAGTGTCGCGCGCTCCCCCGATTCGTTCCACCAGGCGCTGACGCCGCCGCCGGTGCGGCGCAGCAGGTCCACATCGGTGTTCTGCGTGATCGACCTCATCGCGACCGCGGTGGCGTCGACACCGCCGATGGTGCGCAGCGCGACGCCTCGTGCACCGAGATTCGAACACAGGCACAGCGGAGCCGATCCCGACGCGGCGAGCTTGGCGACGATCGCGTCCGGCAGCAACTGCATCAACGGTTTGAGAAGCTCGAACGTCGTCGTGACGGTGCGATCGGCCTGGGTTCTGAAGGCCTGCTTGCTCGATGCGCGGATAGCTCCGAGATCGTCGAGGTACGCCCCTCCGGCGTCGACGTGAATCGAGACACCGGAGGTCGCGTTGGCGCGCCGATCTCCCGTGGTCCTGGTACTGACCGGAAGGGCGACGCGAACCCTGTCCTCCGTTGTGATCCTGCCGCTTCCGGTCAGGATTCCGAGCACCACCGCGACCAGCAGACTGTTGGAGCTGCCGCCCTTGCTCGCTGCAGCGGCGGACCACTGCGAGGAAAGACAGTCGACAACGACGGTGCTCGGAACCCACGCCCCGTTCTCGGGTGCGACCAACACGCGCGGACGGTCCGGATCGGCGCTCGTGGGGTCCGGCGCGGCGTTGCTCCGGCCGGCCGACGCCGTGAACCGTGCCCTCGCCGTCTCCACCGCGGTGCGGCCGATCGCTCGTGCCGCACCCGAGAGCGACGCACCGATCCGGCCGAGACCATCGGACACATCGGCTCCCGTGAGCGTCATCGAGGACGCGGAGTCGTCATCGAGTCCGACGCGTACGAAGTCGTCGGGTACAGCGCGTCCGGCGAGCGCAGCCGCGGCGGCAGAGGTCAGTGCCCCACCGTCGCCGACCACGTGCGAGCCGACCAGCGACACGATCGTGCCGCCTCCGTCGACCGAGGTGGCCGACAAGCGCCACGCCGGTCCCCCGATCGGGTCCAACGTCACTGCGGCTTCGTCCTCGATCCACCTGTCGACCGCCGTGCGGTCGATCGACGATTCGATCGCCACGGGATCGGCCGATCGGCGCGCCGCCGTCCAACTGTCACGGGCTCCGGGCATCCGCGTCCGCCGAACGGATCGATCGATGGGACCTGCGGCGAGCATTCGCCACATCGATTCGAGTGCGTCGAGTGCGACGGCACCGTCGAACTTCCAGACGATCTGGTTCACCACCGGTACCCCGAGTACGCATTCCATGCGGAGGAACAGGTCGTCGTCGTACGTCAGTCTTTCCACCTCGAGAGACTATCGCTGCACGAGTGCAGACGCAGGTGGGCCGCAAATGTGTTTCGCACCATATGTTTTCCGCACCGGGCTACTGCGAGCGAAGCTGATAGGTTGTGATCGCTCTCCGAAACCGACGCGACTGCGAGTGCCCGTATGAAGTTCGTGATGCCCTTCAACGGGAGCCGCGGTGATGTGACGCCCGGTCTGGCGCTGGGCGTCGAACTCGCAGAGCGCGGGCACGAGGTGGTGTTCGGCGCACCGCCGAATCTGCTGGACTTCGCGCGCACGACAACGGCCGAGTGCGACCCGATCCGCGTGGTGTCGTTCGGCCCGGACACCCAGCGCCTCTTGGAGTCCGAGCTGATCAGGGTGCGTATCAAATCACGCAATCCGCGGACCAGGTTGGCGGCACTGGCCGAGCTTGCCAACTACGGCTGGGACCGGATGACAGCCGAACTCGAGCAGATGGCCGAGGGTTGCGATGCGGTCGTCACCGGTTCGCTGGGGCAGGAAATGGCCTTCAACATGGCCGAGTCTGCGGGCAGTGCTTTTGTGGCACTGCACTATTGCCCACTCCGGCGCAACGACGTCGTGCCCGTGGTTCCGGGAGTCACCCTGCCGGGCCGGCTCAATCGATCGATGTGGGCATTGGCAGAGTCGATGCGCTGGAAGTCGATGAAGACCCGAGAGAACGCGCAGAGAGTGTCCCTCGGAATGGCACCGACCGGCGATTCGTTGCCCGTTCGCTCCGAACGCTACGGCGGGGTCGAGATTCAGGCCTACGAGTCGGCGCTGTTCCCAGGGCTCGCCGAGCAATGGGGACCGCTTCGTCCGTTCGTCGGATTCCTCGGCCTGAGCAGTGGACGCTTCGAGGCCGATCTAACGCTGGAGGAATGGCTGAAGGCCGGCTCGGCACCGGTGTATTTCGGATTCGGCAGCATGCCTGTTCCCGACCCGGCCGCCCTCCTGCGCATGATCGAGAACGTCGTGGAAAAACTCGGTGTTCGCGCTCTCGTCTGTGCCGGCTGGAGCAACCTCGTCGGTGCCGATTCTGTTGCGACTCGGACGAACTCCAGCATCAAGATCGTGGATTCGGTCGATCATGGGACTGTTTTCCCGCAGTGCCTCGCCGCGGTGCACCACGGCGGCGCGGGTACGACGGCGGCCACTGCGCGGGCGGGTCTACCGACGCTCGTGTGTTGGTTCAGCGCCGATCAGCCGTACTGGGGAACCGCTCTACGACGGATCGGAGCCGGAGCCAGCACGAAGTTCTCGACACTGACCGAATCCGTGTTGCAGCAGGCCATTACCGATATCACTACCGACCGCGCCAGGCAGGCGGCGCGTCGACTCGCCGACGTCGTTGCCCCGACCACAACGGCGGTGGCTGCAGCTGCCGACATTGCCGAAGCCGCCGCGCGCGACCGCTGACGCAGTCACCAGAAACGCGCGGACAGCTCCCATCGAGCGAGCGCCTCGGTCAGGTGTTCACGCAGGACGTCCTCGTCGGCAAAGCGATCGGGATCCATGGCGTGCACGGTCACGGTCACGCTCGATCCCGTCTCGCACACCCAGGCCGTGAGACCACCGTCGAGCGACCGGGCGAATGCGGCATCGGCTCCCGCGAACGTCGCCCTGCCCGAGACTGCGCGAGCCCGAACGCCGGCCACCGTGGTGAAGTCCTCGGGCAGCACACCGAGGTTGGACGCGAGCCCTTCGGCACCGTCTCGCGGCTGTGGAACACGCGCAACCACGGCGTCGGGCAGCATTTGGACGAGGGCCTGCGAGATGCCTGTGGGTGCCTGCCCTTCGGCCTGCCTCACGGCGAAAGCGGTGAACGCCGCCTTGCTGATCGACCGAATCGTCGTCAGGTCGCGGTCCGAGGCGTCGGTGACGGGGACGTCGATCTTGACGATCTTGGTGGCGTTGGAACGGGTGTCGGCCGGGGTGCGGTCACTGACCGGCAGAGACCACTGCACCGAGTCGCCGATCGAGGCACGTCCGGCGTTCCCGGACGCTGCCGTCAGGACGGCGATGAACAGCGAATTGGACGTACCACCCCATCGCTCGGCGGCTGCGGTCCAGGCACCCGCGTCCACCTCTGCCACGGCGTGAGGTGATACCCAGTCGGAGTCCATCGCGTCGGCCGGCACCTGTGACCGGGTCGGGCGGGATCGTGGGGCGACCGCGTCGGGCTCGGTTCGGGTCGGGATCGGCAGTGCGTCGGCGGCGGCGTTCACCAGCCACCCAGCGACGGACCACGCTTGCTCTGCGGCGTCTCTGAGGTCCGAGCCGATGGCTGCGATACCGTCGGCGTCAGGAGCCAACCGGCCTTGCTTCGACCGGTTGTTCGCAGCACGGACTGCTTCGATCAGCGCACCGCCGTCGGCGACCATGTGCGACGCGACCAAGGACACGACCGTCCCGGCGTTCGCCACCGGTGCCGCCGCCAGACGCCATCCGAGACCGGTCTCGGGGTCGATGTCGGGATCGAGACGGCCGTCGGCCCACGCCGGTATGTCGGCCTCGTCGATGAACTGCGAGTGAAAGTCCAGTGAATGGGAGACGGGTGATCGCACCCATCGAGCACGAGCAGTCGGCACGGTCGGGGAGACCACTCGGCGCGCAAGCAAACCGTCGGACAGGTTGTTGCGTAGATTTTCCAGGTCGTCGCGCCGGACGGTTTCGCCGAACCACCACAAAAACTGGTTATAGACGGGATATCCGATGCCGTGGTGCATTCTCAAGAATAGGTGATCGGCAAATCCAATTCGAGTCACGCGCCGAACGTACTACATCTCCGACACCGAGGCAGCGGTGAGAATTCGCCACTTACCACGTATTAGCAATCGACAATAGGTGCAAGGATATGCACGCCGAATTGTGCCCCGCATCATGTTCGGCCTATCCAGTGAGGTGGCTCGTAGTTCGTCGTCCGAGCCGTGCCGCACCACACTTTCCGTGTGAACATTCATGAAGAAGACCAGCAAAAACAGTGATGCGCTCGTACGATGAGACAGTCGGGGCGTCTTCGGCAGGAGATCCGGGATCGACAGGTCAAGACGCTCGGCAGTGAGAAGTATTACTTTTACGCGTAGCGAAATAATTTTGGTTTCGCCCTATCGTGTGTTCTGGACTCACTTCGGGTCGACGGCAATGACGTTGTTCTTTCAATGATGAAAGCAGCAATCCAACAGCAAACACATAAACGACGAGTCGACGCGACGGGCACCGCTCCGCTGCTTTACACGCGCGGCTCAACCGTAATCGGACACGCAATACCGAACGAACGCCGAACATCGCTGACCGAGCCCGGAACGGAAGAGGACTCCCATGGAATACACCGAACTCGCCGACTACCCCCTCCCCGCCGGTCGCCTGACCGAGTGGGTCCCCCGCGTCGACGACGACCGCTGGGCGCCGGACCCCCGCGGCCTGTCCTTCACGCACCAGGACCACTGCGAGCGCAGCGCACCGGGCTCGTGGATCGGCACGGTGTTCGAGATTCATCGCCGCTACGACGTCGAGGCAGTGCGCGCAACGATCGCCGCTTACATGGCTCGCCACGAGGCGTTTCGCACCAAGGTTCGGCGCGACGAGGAATCCGGTTCGTGGCTGCGCCACACCGCTCCGGCAGATGCGGTGCAGGTGACCGATCGGGCACACACCGAACCCCGGACCGAGACTCAGGTCTTCAGCCACCTGCACTCCTGGTTCGGCGAAACCGTGTCTCCGACGGCGTGGCCGCACTTCGTCCTCGCCACCATCGAACCGGACGACGCATCCCGCGCTCTGGCGAACGGGCCGGGAGAGTCGTTCCTGCTCGCGTTCGCCGCCGACCACTCGGTGATGGACGCCTACAGCCAGATCTATGCCATCAACGAGATCGACCGCCTGTACGCACACGCCCTCGACGGCATCGACCCGGAGTTACCCGAAGTAGGTAGCTATGTCGACTTCAGCCAGTCCGAGAGGACTCTCGGCGAGACGCTGACCAGCGACCACAGCGCAGTGCGCACCTGGCAGGAATTTCTGTCGGTGGAGGACGGACGCTTCCCCGCCTTCCCACTGCCGGTGACGGTCGACGGGGCACCCGCTGCCGCAGGTCCAGCTGCTCAGAGCAGCATCTCGTCGTGGTTGCTGACGTCCGACCAGTCGGATGCCTTCAACTCTGCGTGCCGTACCGCCGGGTACAACATGCAAGCCGGAATACTCGCGGCTCTCGCCTTGACGAACTCGCGCCTGTCCGGCCGCTCGTCGTTGCGCACCGTGATGCCGATGCACACCAGAGACGAGCAGAAGTGGGCTGCGTCGGTCGGGTGGTACGTCGGCATCCTGCCCATGGAGATCGAGCTCGACAACGCACACACCTTCGGGGAGGCACTCGAAGCCGCGGCAACTGCGGGCGCGGCCAACAAGGGTCTGGCACGTATGCCGTACTCGAAGATCGCCCAGATCCTCGAGTCGACGGAGATTCCCCGATTCGTGGTCTCGTACATCGACCTTCGGTTCCTTCCGGACGCCGCGCAGTGGCAGGGCCGCAAGGGCCGGGCTCTGCGAAGCAACTGCCACGCCGACGACGAGGTGTACTTCTGGGTCAACAGGACGCTCGAAGGCCTCAACATCTCCGCGCGCTTCCCCAGTTCGGATGTTGCATCCACCAACGTCCACCGTTTCATCACCGAGTTCGTCGCAGTGTTGACGGCGGTGATCGACTCCGACTGCGGTGCCGATACGGTGCTCACGTCGGCCTCGCAGTCGGTGGTCGTCGCCGCAGAGTGAGCCATCGAATCAGGCCGCGGCCCCAACCGAAAAGGATGAAGCGACGATGATCATCACCGCAATGGGCAGGTGGAATCCCGCTCCCGGCCGTCTGCTCGAGTGGCATCCGACGGCGGCTGCCGAAGCGATCGCCGCTGCGGCACCGGCCGATTCGGCTCCGCCGTCGTTTCTTCAGGAGGACCATCTGAAGGCGGCCTGGGCGGCACGCGAACGCGGCGATGTTCACACCGCCTACACCGGGGTCGCAACCGAGATCGACGGTGACGTGGACACGGACGCGATGAGCCGCGCGCTGGCCGCCTACGTAGTGCGTCACGAGGGCCTGCGTTGCTGGTTCGAGGTCGAGAACAACACCGTCGTTCGACATCTCGCCACCCCCGAGGTAGCCGCGTTCGAGGTGTCGGACGCCGGTGAGTCGACGGACGACGAGCAGTTCCAACGCTATGTGCGCCAACGGTTCTCGTCCGAGGCAACCGCGGACGTCTGGCCCGGCTTCGTCGTCGGTGTCGTCGCCAGGCCCGGTAGCTTCACCCTGTACTACGGTGCCGACCATGCGTTCACCGACGGCGGTTCGCAGGCATTGGTCATCAGCGAATTGGCCGATCTGTACGCCCTCGAGACCGGAGCACAGGTACCCGAACTTGCAGAAGTAGGTAGCCATCTGACCTACGCCGCCGACGAACGGGCACGAGCGGCAACATTCGGGTCCGATGCTCCCGAAATCGCCGCCTGGCGAGACATCTTCACCCGGCACGACGGCCGGATGCCCCGATTCCCACTCGACCTCGGGCTCGCACCCGGTGAGAAAGCCCCGGTTCGCATCGTCGAACGTCACTTGCTGGACAAGGACCTGACTGCCGCATTCGACGCCGCATGCAAGGCCGCCGGGGCCCGGATGAGCAGCGGCATCTTCGCCGCCGTCGGGATCACCGACTTCGAATTGGCCGGTGCCACCGACTACTTCGGGATCACCGTACTGAGTACCCGGCACTACGGTGACTACGGACAGTCTCAGGGTTGGTTCGTCAATTTCGCTCCGGTCGCGTTCGAGGTGGCAGGACACGACACGTTCTCCGACGTCGCGGCCCTGGCGCACCGAGGCTTCGAGGAGGCCAAACAGATCGCCGAGGCCCCGGTGCACGCCGTACTCGGCGCTCTGGCTGCCGACGGCACTCTGGGTAGCGAGCTGGCGGTCAGCCCGAACATGCTCTCGTACATCGACTTTCGCTGGTTCCCCGGCGTCGGGCGAGACGCCGACACACGCGCGAAGCACTTCACCGGAGAAGGTTCGACGTCCAACGCATCGATGTGGATCAACCGAGACGGTGAGCACCTGTATCTGGTGGCACAAACCCCCGATACCGAGGTCGCCGCCGCTGCGGTGCAGCGATACCACGACCACCTCGCGCACGTGCTGAACACCATTGCCCGCGAGGGTGATTACGACATCACGCTCGACCATCTCGTTCAGGAGCCGGCCGGTGCGGGTCACCTCGATCACTGAGTACACCCCGCGTGCGGGTGCGCTGATCGAGTTCACCGCCGTCGTCACCGGCGATCCGCGACCCTCGCCCATTCCACCGTCGTTCAACCAGCTGTTTCACCTGGGCGATCTGGACGAGGCCGAGCGCGTCTGGATCGCCGGGTCCTTCGATGTCCAGGGCAGCATCGATATCGAAGCACTCGGGTGGGCATTCGAGCGTCTGATCGACCGCCACGACACCCTGCGCAGTGCGTTCGTCCGTAGAACGTCCGGGGTCGAACGGACGCTCTACGAGCCGGGTGCCGTCGAGATGCGGCAGTCCACTCGATCCGCTGTCGCGTCGGCGTCCACGCTTCGGGATCAGCTCCGAAGCGCACTCCAACTACACTGTGATGCACGGCAATTCCCGTCGTACACCTGTTTCGGCATCGACCGGCCGGACACCTCGACCGTGCTGTGCGCATTCGACCACGCCAACGTCGACGCCATGTCCATCGCCGTGGTCGTCGACGAGATACACACCCTGTACGACGCCTACCGTCGCTGCCCGTCGAGCCCGGACGTGGACCTGCCTCCGGTAGGTGGGTTCGTCGAGTACTGCCGCATCGAGGCAACCGAGCCGCGCGTCGATCCCGCGGACGAGCGCATGGTGCGGTGGGCGAACTTTCTCACCGAGTGCGGGGGCACCACGCCGCGTTTCCCCTTCGACCTCGGCCTCGCCGACGGTGACGCCGCGCCACAGGCAACGGCGCTCACCCCCTTGCTCGATGCGCGGCACACCCTCGAATTCGAGCAGCTCTGCGCCGGATCGGGAGCCGGCATGTTCGCAGGCGTCGTCGCTGCCATCGCGCAGGCCGGTGCCGCCATCGGCGGACCGAGCCGCATGCCGTTTCTGTTCCCGCTCCACACCCGCCATCAGCAGAAGTGGTCGCGAGCCCTGGGCTGGTTCACCACCAATGCCCCCATGACCGTCGAGGTCGGAACCCACCTCTCCGACACGATCACCGCCGCCCACAGCGCGTTTCGGGCGGCACTGCCGTTGAGCACCGTCCCGATCCCCCAGGTATTGGCCAATCTCGGCGATGCGTTCACGCTGTCGCGTCGAGACGTGTTCATGGTGTCCTACATCGACTACACGAGAATCGACGGACACGAACTCTTCGAGGACTCGAACGCACACCACATCAGCAATGCCACGGTGTCCGACGACGCCCAGTTCTGGGTCTCCCACACCCCCTCGGGCCTGGCCCTGCGAGCACGCTTCCCCGACACACCCACGGCACGCGCGGTGATGGCCGCGTTCACCGCCGAACTCGTCGCCCTCATGCGGGCCTGCACAACGAAGCCCGACATCGCTGCCCTGACGCCCTGACGAACCGATTCCGCATAGGATCGACAGTGCAGTCCGTTCACCCCCGGGCGGGCCGCGAGCCGAATATCTTCTGTAGGAGCCGATACGTGCCTGTACCAACCGATTCCAACGCAACGTTCGCCGACTATGCGCATCCGGATCGTCTCGTATCGACCGAATGGCTGTCCGCTCATCTCGGCACCCCCGGCCTTCGCGTCGTCGAATCCGACGAGGACGTGTTGCTCTACGACGTCGGCCACATCCCCGGTGCCGTCAAGATCGACTGGCATCTCGACCTCAACGATCCGGTCACCCGCGACTACATCGACGGCGAGCAGTTCTCGACACTGATGAGCCGCAAGGGTATTTCGCGAGAAGACACCATCGTCGTGTACGGCGACAAGAGCAACTGGTGGGCCGCGTACGCACTGTGGGTGTTCACCCTCTTCGGCCATCAGGACGTCCGTCTGCTCGACGGAGGTCGTGACGCCTGGCTGTCGGAGAACCGTGACACCACGCTCGATGTCCCCGAGTTCCCCGCAACCGACTACCCGGTAGTCGAGCGTGACGACGCACCCATCCGTGCGTTCGCCTCCGACGTGCTCGGCTCGCTCGGCACCGTGCCACTGATCGACGTTCGCTCCCCCGCCGAGTACACCGGCGAGCGCACCCACATGCCCGACTACCCGGAAGAAGGCGCGCTGCGAGGAGGCCACATCCCCACCGCCGTGAGCATCCCGTGGGCCAAGGCGGCTGCACCGGACGGACGCTTCCGTTCCCGCAAGGAACTCGACGAGATCTACTCCGACACCTCCTCGACCGACGAGGTGATCGCCTACTGCCGCATCGGTGAGCGGTCGAGTCACACCTGGTTCGTGTTGACCCACCTCCTCGGATACGACTCGGTTCGCAATTACGACGGCTCGTGGACCGAATGGGGCAACGCCGTTCGCGTCCCGATCGCCAAGGGCGAGGAGCCCGGATCGGCTCCGGCGGCTCGATGAGTTCCCTTCCGGAATCGCTGGCCGAGATCGTCGAGGACTTCGCCGCAGTGGAGGGCCAGGACAAACTGCAGCTGCTGCTGGAGTTCAGTCGCGAACTGCCTCCGCTGCCCGAGCACCTGGCCCAGGATGCGATGGAACCGGTGCCGGAGTGCCAGTCTCCGCTGTTCCTGTCGGTCGACGCGGGAGATCCGGCGCGGATCCAGTTGTACTTCAGCGCCCCGCCGGAAGCGCCGACCACGCGGGGGTTCGCCTCGATCCTCGCGCAGGGACTCGACGGTCTCAGCGCACAGGAGATCCTCGACGTGCCGGACGACTTCTACTCGGCGCTGGGGCTGAGCGACGCGGTCAGCCCGCTACGACTGCGCGGAATGTCGGCGATGCTGGCGCGGATCAAGCGTCACCTGCGTTGACGGGCGACGGCGACGGTAGCGCGCCGTCGTCTTGATCGATACAACGGGTCGTCGTTAGACTCCGCGGCAGGGCTGCAAGGGCCCTGTCCCCCGATGCGTACGACGAAGGTTGGTTGCTGCCGATATGGAGTTCACGGAGTTGGCGGACTACGCGGTTCCCGCGGGCACGCTCACCGAGTGGATACCCAGCGTCGGCCCGCAGGCCCGTACGCCGGAAGCGGCAGGGTGGCGGCCCGACGCCAGGCCGACGTCCTACGTCCACGAGGCACACCTGCGGACGAGCCTGAGCAGTCCTCGTCGCGGTCGTGAGTCATGGCTCGGCGCGGCCTTCGAGATCGCGGGCCCCTTGGACAAGCCTGCGTTTCGCCGGGCAGTTCTGAACTGGATAGACCGGCACGAGGCGATGCGTTCGAGCGCGTCGATCGACGAGGTGACGGGCGAGATGACGCGGGTGACCGCCGCACAGGGAGCTATCGACATCTGGCAGGTCGAGCAGGAGCGGTGCGCGCAATCGAGCGAGGTCTTCGAGCACCTGCAGTATCTCTTCGACGAGTTCACCTCGCCGTTGATCTGGCCGGCCTATGCCTTCGTGACGCTCGAACCGGTGGACGAGACGCGTCCGATCACCGTGTTCTTCGCAGCGGATCACTCGATCATCGACGGGCTGTCCACGGTGCTGGTGGCCCACGAGATCGCTGCTCTGTACGGAGAAGAACTCGGCGGTGCGCCTGCCGCCCTCTTCGAGGCCGGCAGCTACCTCGACTTCGGTTCCTCCGAACGCGAGAGGAATGCGGAACTGGAGCATTCGCACGACGCTGTGCGGATCTGGCGGGACTTTCTCGTCGACGGCGACGGCGAGCTACCTGCCTTTCCCCTCGACATCGGTGATCCGAGCCCGGATGATCTGCCCCAGGGCGGTTTGTCCGCGTGGGTGCTCGACCCCGATCAGGCCGACGCGTTCTCGGTCGCGTGCCGCAAGACCGGGCACAGCCTGTTCGCCGGTTTGCTCGCAGTGCTGGCCATCACCGGTTCCGAACTGGGCGGCGGCACTCGCTTTCGCACGGTGACTCCGGTCCACACCCGAGACGAGCCCCAATGGGCCTCCGCGCTGGGTTGGTTCGTCGGACTGTGCCCCATATCGTTCGACATCGCCGGCACGGACTCGTTCGGCTCGGTGGTGGCAGCGGCCTCGGCCGAGGTGAAGAAGACCAAACCGATCGCCCGCGTTCCTCTGGATCGCGTGTTCACCACTCTCGGCTACTCCGCCCGCCCGCGTTTCGTCGTGTCGTTCATGGATGTCCGGTTCGCACCGGCCGCCGAGCACTGGCCGGACTGGAACGCCCGAGCCCTGCGTAGTAAGCAGTATCAGCACGACGTCTACATCTGGATCAATCGCACACCGCAGGGAATGAATATCGCGGCGCGCTACCCCAACACCGAGCAGGCAACCGCGCGGGTCCACGAGTACGTCGGTGCCTTCCGGAAGCTGTTGACCGATGTCGCGGACACCGGCACCGCCCGATTCCCTCATGCGGACGACGAGCGCTCCGATATCGGGCATCTCGACTCCGGTCAGATCGCTACCAATCAGTAGCCCCCGGCGGCTCGCCACCGATGCACTGCAGCTGTGTGGACCGATTGCAGCGATGACAGTGCCGGTGCTTAGACTCCGACGTGACGTTCGCAACGATGCACGCGAGAAATACATCCGTAGGAGGCTCAGTGCCCAGCCATGCCAGTGCTCAGATCACCAAGGTTCTTGTCGCCAATCGTGGTGAGATCGCGGTGCGGGTGATCCGGGCGGCCGCCGATGCCGGGTTGGCCAGTGTCGCTGTGTATGCCGAGCCCGATGCCGATGCCCCGTTCGTACGCCTGGCCGACGAAGCCTTCGCGCTCGGTGGGCAGTCGTCGGCGGAGTCGTATCTGGTGATCGACAAGATCCTCGACGCCGCCGCCAAGTCCGGTGCCGACGCCATCCACCCCGGCTACGGATTCCTCTCCGAGAACGCCGACTTCGCCCAGGCCGTGATCGACGCCGGCCTGATCTGGATCGGACCGTCCCCCCAGTCCATCCGCGACCTCGGCGACAAGGTCACCGCCCGCCACATCGCCGCCCGCGCCAAAGCACCGTCGGTCCCCGGCACCTCCGAACCGGTCAAGGACGCCGACGAAATCCTCGCGTTCGTCGACGAACACGGCCTCCCCATCGCCATCAAAGCCGCATTCGGTGGCGGCGGACGCGGCATGAAAGTGGCCCGCACCCGCGAGGAAATCCCCGAACTGTTCGACTCCGCCACCCGCGAAGCCGTCGCCGCATTCGGGCGTGGGGAATGCTTCGTCGAACGCTACCTCGACAAGCCACGCCACGTCGAAGCCCAGGTCATCGCCGACCAACACGGCAACGTCATCGTCGCCGGTACCCGCGACTGCTCCCTGCAACGCCGCTTCCAGAAACTCGTCGAAGAAGCCCCCGCCCCGTTCCTCACCGACGCCCAACGCAAAGAAATCCACTCCAGCGCCAAAGCCATCTGCCTCGAAGCCGGCTACTACGGAGCCGGCACGGTGGAATACCTCGTCGGCCAAGACGGGCTGGTGTCGTTC